>BMAG01000024.1 GCA_014132595.1 Gammaproteobacteria bacterium
ATAACGATCAGGACTATGTACGAATTAAGCAAGTTGTGCCTAAGCTTGCTTTGTATTCGCAGTAAAATTTAGGAGTGACAAGATATGTTAAATTGTTTTGCTAATACAAAGTTAAAAAAAACGGCTATTCCTATTCATTTTATTATCAAAGAAAACTTTGCAGCGTGGTTAAAGCAGCAAACGCCCTTTATAAAAAATTGGCTGACGACAACGCAATTTCAAGGTGAAGTCGGACAAGTCAGATTAATACCCAATCAGACGGGGCATTTAGCGCAAGTGATTTGTATTGTGTCTGATTTTAAAAATTTTTGGGCGGCGGGAGCTTTGCCTTTAAGTTTGCCTGAGGGTCAATATTATTTTGAGTTATCTCAAGATGATTATCTTCAGTTTGCTATCGGATGGGGACTTGGAGCTTATCAATTTACGCGTTATAAAAAGCCGATGCGCTTGCCTGCGCAGTTAGTACTGTCAAAAGAGTTGGATCAACATTATATTCAAAATATGGTGGAATCTATTTATTTAGTACGAACGTTGATAAATATCCCAACAGATGATATGGGTCCTTCTGAATTGTCAGCCGCCGCCTCCCATTTAGCAAAACAATTTAAAGCAACTTTTAAGGAAATTGTTGGAAAAGAATTATTGAAGCAAAATTTTGCTTCTATTTATACGGTTGGCAGGGCCAGCGATGATGCGCCGCGTTTATTGGATTTACGCTGGGGCAATAAAAAACATCCTAAAGTTACGTTAGTGGGTAAAGGGGTTTGTTTTGATACGGGTGGTTTGGATATCAAAACGGCTTCTGGCATGTTGCTCATGAAAAAAGATATGGGGGGAGCGGCTCATGTATTGGGTTTGGCGCGGATGATTATGGATGCGAAACTACCCATTTGCTTGAGAGTGTTAATTCCTGCCGTAGAAAATTCCGTTTCTGGAAATGCCTATAGACCCGGAGATGTGATTACAAGTCATAAAGGAATTACGATTGAAGTAGGAAATACAGATGCAGAAGGCAGAGTGGTACTTGCGGATGCCTTGAGTGCTGCCGTTGCCGAAAAACCTGATTTGCTGATAGATATTGCAACGTTGACAGGGGCTGCGCGTATTGCTCTGGGAAGTGAATTACCCGCTGTTTTTGCTAATCAAGATCCTGTGGTGGAAGATTTAATAGCTCATGCTAACCGTTTGGCAGATCCTATTTGGCGATTACCTCTTTTTGGGCTTTATCGTGATGCTTTGAATAGCCCCATTGCTGATATCAATAATAATAATGCAGATGGATATGCAGGTGCTATCACGGCGGGATTATTTTTAAAAGAATTTGTACCGGATGAAATACCCTGGCTTCATTTTGACTTGATGGCATGGAATCTTAAAACCCGTGCCGGCAGGCCTCAAGGAGGGGAAGCGATGGCTTTGCGGGGTTTATTTAGTTATCTCGCGGCCAGATTTCAAAAATAAAAATCCTCAATGAAAATACGAAATTTTATTGGTATTCTATTTTTTTTAAATCAAGCGTATGGTTATGAAACAGCCATTAATATCGGTGAAATTCGTTCACTAGATAAACCTTCTTATAGTCATTCTAAAATCGTAGAATTTTTAAATAAATATAATAGCGATGAGATTATAGGAACAGACACCTGTTTGACGATCGATAAGATTTCTCATACCTACGGACAGCATTGGCAAGCAAGTGATCCGAATTGGACTGTAGTGTCTGATAAACCGAATAGTACTTCTATTTTTCTGCAGAGCACTATGATTAAACAAACAACCGAAGCTTATCATGCAACTCTCTTCGAAAATTCATCTTCGGTTTTAGTAGCAGATGTTTTGTGTAGTTATGGTGATGAGGATGTTATCTTAAAACGTTCTTATACCACTCAGGAATGTTCTTTGATTGAAGGAAAAAATCAGGATGGCTCAACAGGTGTAGGAATTTTTTGGACTTTTGATACTCACTGTTCAACGACCGCTGGAAAGTTGCAAGTATGCCAATATAATTTAATAAGATCTCATCGAGATTATCTATTCCAACTATCACCCTTCGGAGCCATTCCCCCTATGCTACCAATCTAAAATCACTTTTCCACTTTGTCCCGAGCGCATTTCGGCAAAAGCTTTTTCATACTCTTTAATGGGAAGTGTATTTGTAATGACTGGAGAAATATCTAACCCGCTTTGCAACATCGCAATCATGGTATACCATGTCTCAAACATTTGTCTTCCATAAATACCCTTTATTTCTAATCCTTTCAAAATAACATGGTTCCAGTTAAGTTGCGTTTGTTGCGGTAAAAAACCTAATAAGGCGATTTTGCCGCCATGGTTCATCGATTCTAACATCGCGTTGAATGCGATCGGGCTGCCTGACACTTCTAGGCCGACATCAAAACCTTCGCGCATGCCTAATATATCCATGGCTTCTTTTAATGAAGTTTTTGTTGTGTTAATGGCAAGCGAGGCACCCATTTTTTTTGCAATGCCTAAACGGTAATCATTGATGTCTGTCACAACGATATGTCTTGCACCCGCATGACGTGCGACGGCTGCAGCCATCATCCCAATGGGTCCTGCACCTGTGATGACGACATCTTCCCCGGGTAAAGGATAGGCGAGAGCGGTATGCACGGAATTACCTAAGGGATTTAAAATGGATGCGATGGTATCAGAAATATTGGCAGGAATAGGGTAAACATTGACAGCGGGTATCAATAAATATTCTGCCAAGGAACCTTGTCTTGTCACTCCAATCGTTTCATTTTTACGACAAATATGCCGGCGGCCAGCACGGCAATTACGGCAATATTCGCAAGCCACATGATTTTCACCGGATACTCTATCACCGACTTTAAAATGGGTGACTTCATGACCGAGTTCTGTAATTTCACCGACAAACTCATGACCGATGACTAAAGGGATTGGAATAATTTCTTGTGCCCATTCATCCCAATTATAAATATGCACATCTGTACCGCAGATCGACGCTTTTGTTATTTTAACTAAAACATCATTGGGGCCGACTTCGGGAACGGGTACATCCGTGAGCCAGATACCCGGTTCAGCTTTTAATTTAACTAAGGCTTTCATGTTGTTTAATCACTCCCAATTGCTGTCCTACTTTTTTAAAGGCTGTCAGTGCTTTTTCTAAATGTTGTTGAGTATGAGCCGCGGATATTTGTGTACGAATACGGGCTTTTTCATGTGGCACGACCGGGTATGAAAAACCAATGACATAAATACCTTGTTTTAATAACTCATCCGCCATGGTTTTTGCAAGTTTAGCATCACCTAACATTACAGGAATGATAGGATGCTCACCTGGAATTAAATTAAAGCCCAGTTGTGTTAAACCTTTTCGGAAATAAGCGCTATTCTCATGAACTTTTTGAATGAGCTCGTGGCTCTTCTCAAGTAAGTCTAATACTTTGATGGAAGTCGCAACGATGACAGGCGCCAATGAATTAGAAAATAAATAAGGACGAGAGCGTTGTCGCAGCCAGGTCACGATTTCACGTTTTGCACTGGTGTATCCACCAGAGGCGCCGCCCAATGCTTTTCCTAAGGTGCCGGTTAGAATATCAACACGACCCATCACGTTATGATATTCATGTGTTCCGCGTCCATTTTTCCCCATAAAACCAACCGCATGTGAATCATCGACCATGACGATTGCATCGTATCGATCGGCTAAATCACAAATCGCCGGTAAATTTGCGATAATCCCATCCATGGAAAAGACACCGTCCGTTGCAATTAAGCGAAAACGACAATCTTTTGCTTCTTTTAATGCTTTTTCAAGATCCGCCATATCATTATTGTTGTAGCGAAAACGTTTTGCTTTGCAAAGACGTATGCCGTCAATAATACTTGCGTGATTGAGTGCATCACTGATAACGGCATCTTCTTCGCCCAGCAATGTTTCAAAGAGTCCGCCATTTGCATCAAAACACGAAGAATAAAGAATCGTATCTTCCATCCCTAAAAATTGACTGAGACGTTGTTCCAGTTCTTGGTGAATATTTTGAGTGCCGCAAATAAAACGTACAGAAGACATGCCAAAGCCATAGTGATCAACGCTGTTTTTAGCAGTTTCAAGAAGAGTCGGATGATTTGATAAGCCAAGATAATTATTCGCACAAAAATTTAAGACTTCTGCGCCGTCTTGAATAGTAATTAACGCTTGCTGCTGAGAGGTAATGGTACGCTCTGTTTTATACAATCCTGATTGTTTCAACTGTTCAGTTTCACGCGCTAAATGTGTTAAAAAAGATTTTTTCATGCCATCTCCCTTGCGATTTTGGCGTTGCATAAATCCGTAAACAGCATCAGTGCCGACATTGCGAGCGAAGCGAAGCAATCTATCTCGAAAGCAAAGCTTCAAAGGGCAGTTCTTATTTCTAAGCATTGCTTAAAAGATGGATTGCTTCGCTTCGCTCGCAATGACGGTGTTGATGTTGTCACTGATTTATGCAATAACATTACGATTATATACCCATTATATATTGCATCATGAAGGAACAAGACGGCTGCTGTCAATTGTATTGAATTATTATCGGCCTTTTTTATTTTTAGAAAGAAGTTCATTGAATTTTTCGGTGACGAGATCAGCTTGTGTGGCGGGCACGCGTTCTGCATAATTTTTTGTATATTGTTTTAAAGGATCCCCATGTTTTAACAAGGCGGCTTTATTTTTGTTGAACAAGCAATAAGAAACGGACAATCCTAAAATAAATTTTTCTGTATTTGAGTTTTTACCCGAAGGCATCTTGGTTTGTTTTTTTTCGAGCACCTTGATAAGATTCCGTGTGAGCATTGTTTTTTTTCCGATGGGGCGTAATGCATTGAGGAATTCTTCTTTTGCATTGACTTTTTTCTCTGGCTTCTTATTAGTCATGGTGTGCTCTCATTATTAATGGTTATCATCCATCCTGCTTTTTATGATAATAAATGCATCCTAAATTTAAGTATAACAGTGATTTTTAATAAGATAGGTATTTTTTATGAATAAAATGAATCCGGCACGGTTACAGTGGGCTTGCAGACGGGGGATGCTTGAGCTTGATTTATTATTAGGCAATTTTTTAAATGAAGCTTTTCCGGGATTGTCCAATGAGGATCAAGCTTTGTTTATCGATTTATTAGAGGAGAATGATCAGGATTTGTTTTTATGGTTAACAGGGAAAAATGTTGCTGAAAAACCTGAAGTGAATAAGATGATTCAGATGATTCGGCATCATGCAGAGAATAGAAATAATTAAGATTTAAAGTTATACACTTTCAGGTTTGAAATTGTCATGCTGTATTTAATGCTGTCAGCCCAACTCCACTCAGGACCTTGATCGGCATCAAACATGATGACCATATTTCCATTTTTAAGTCCTTTTTTAACTTGTGCATAGGGTCTGTCATCGGTAGGATGTTTTATTTCATATTGAAAATTGCCATCATAGTAAATTTTAAGACTTAATGTATTTTCATCATCTAATAATTGCCATTCCATGCCGTAGGTATGATGTTGGTGATTGTCATTTAAACCGGGCGTAATGCCGCCTTCAGGATGATCATGTTTATACCAATCCTCTGGGATTGGAAGAGTTGCATAGCCATGGAGAATCGTGTCTGTCACAGACAGCATACTTTCTGCAATATCAATTTCACCTGCCGTAGGCCACTCGGCTCCGTCTGTTCCAACAAGCCAAAAGGCAGACCATGTTTGCCAGCTTAAATCGCCTTCAAGATCATTATCTAAAACGATGTCTGCTTCAATATAACCGTGGGTGTTATTATTGTTATTTTCATTGATTAAACCATGGATGGCGGTATAACACGTATTTTTAATTTGATAGGATTCACGAGAATAATGCAGGGTGACTGCTTTATTATCTTTACTTAATTTAACATCGCGCTGTACATCGCAGTTGACGGTACCTACGTGATTGTCATTTAAGACGACGTTTTTACTCAGGAAGGTATTATTATCAGAGCTCCAGATTAAATTACAGGCATGTAAACTGTCGTCACAAGGCGATACAGCGAAAGAAGCCGGACATTTAAAGAGTAATAGCATGGCGGCAGTTGCAATGGTTAGTATCGTAATTTTGTCAGCGTTAAATAGCGGCATGATCTTTAATTGGCTCATTAATTTTAATATGAGCAAATTATATTCAAATTAAACTCCAAAGACAAGATTTATTTTAAAAAAGAGGCTAACTTATTGAAAATTGGAAGAATTTCTTATGCAAAAAATAGACATTTCTTTAAAACCTTCTAGATTATTTATCTATTTGTTAATGGTGATTCTCGTTGGTTGTCTGTTGTGTATTTTTAGTTTATCGGTGGCATGGAGTTTGAAAATAATATTAATTATCAGTGTGTTATTTTATGGCGCCTGGATTTTTTGGAAGGAAATTTATTTAATGAGTGCGGCTTCAATGGTGGGATTGCAGCTTTTAGAGGAAGAAAGCTGTTATTTACGATATTTTTCATCGAATACGATAGCAGCAGAGATTGACGGTTCAAGTACGGTGACTGCCCTCGTGTGTGTTTTGCGTTTTAAGGTGCCGGATCAGCGAAGGAAAACGGCTTGTGTAGTTTTTAAGGATTCGGTTGATAAAGAAATGTATAGAAAATTGATGGTTTGGCTGAGATGCTCTAAAGTTGAAAAGAAAAAGAACTCGTGAATGTGAACACTGCTGCGTTCACGTTTACTGCGAGAGGGGTAAGTTGCGGGTTTTCTCGCAATAGCCGTAAAAATACGTTAAGATTCCCCGTTTTATGGTAGTTGAACAATCTTATGCAATCTATTCGTAACTTTTCCATCATTGCTCATATCGACCATGGTAAATCGACGCTTGCCGATCGATTGATCCAACTGTGTGGCGGTCTCCAAGAGCGTGAAATGGCAGAACAGGTGCTTGACTCTATGGATTTAGAGCGCGAGCGTGGTATTACTATTAAAGCCCATAGTGTTACACTCAATTATAAAGCGCGTGATGGACAACGTTATCAGCTGAATTTTATTGATACACCAGGACATGTGGATTTTTCTTATGAGGTTTCTCGGTCGCTTGCGGCGTGTGAAGGTGCATTGCTTGTGGTTGATGCAGGACAAGGCGTTGAGGCGCAGACTGTTGCGGTTTGTTATACAGCGTTAGAACAGGGGCTGGAAGTCATTCCTGTTCTAAATAAAATTGATTTACCTCAGTCAGATCCTGAACGTGTCATTCATGAAATTGAAGAAATTATTGGACTCGAGGCAAAAGATGCTTTGCGTGTGAGTGCTAAACAAGGAATTGGCATCGAGGACATGTTAGAAAAAATTATTTCTGAAATTCCTGCGCCTACCGGCGATCCATCGGCACCTTTACAAGCTTTGATTATTGATTCGTGGTTTGATAGCTATTTAGGTGTTGTGTCGTTAGTGCGTGTAAAAAATGGTACGTTGAAAGTGGGTGAAAAAATGCAGCTTATGTCGATTGGCCGTAATCATGAGGTTATGGGCATTGGTATTTTTACTCCTAAACGTGAACCAACGGGTATTTTGCGGGCGGGTGAAGTAGGTTATGTGGTTGCAGGTATCAAAGAAATTGATGGTGCACCTGTGGGTGATACGATTACGCATTCTATGCATGCGGCGACTGAGCCTTTACCGGGTTTTAAACAGTTAAAACCACAAGTGTATGCAGGTTTATTTCCAGTCAGTGCAGATGATTTTCCTGCATTTCGTGAAGCACTTTCTAAATTACGTTTAAACGATGCGGCATTGTTTTTTGAACCGGAATCTTCAGAAGCATTAGGATTTGGTTTTCGCTGCGGATTTTTAGGCATGCTGCATATGGAAATTGTGCAGGAACGTCTTGAACGTGAATATAATCTTAATTTAATTACAACAGCACCGACGGTTGTGTACGAGGTGGTCACGACAAAAGGAGAAGTGTTATCCATTGATAATCCGGCAAAATTGCCGGTACCTAATTTGATTGCAGAAATTCGTGAGCCCATTGTGAAAGCGAATATTTTAGTACCCCAACAGTATTTAGGTAATGTGATGACTTTATGCGTTGAAAAGCGTGGTGTGCAAAAGCACATGCTCTATTTAGGAAATCAGGTTTCCTTGACGTATGAAATACCGATGAATGAAGTCGTCTTAGATTTTTTTGACCGACTAAAATCGGTGAGCCGGGGATACGCATCATTGGACTATAGTTTTTCATATTTTCAGACAGCGGATTTGGTGAAGCTTGATCTATTAATTAATGGCGACAAACTGGATGCGCTTGCGTTTATTGTGCATCGCGATCAGGCGCAATCTAAAGGCAGACTGCTTGCAGAAAAAATGCAGGAATTAGTGCCTAGGCAGATGTATGATGTGGCTATTCAGGCCGCGATCGGTGCGCATGTGATTGCACGCACGACAGTGAAAGCTTTACGGAAGAATGTGACGGCGAAATGTTACGGCGGAGATGTCTCGCGTAAACGTAAGTTGTTGGAGAAGCAAAAGGAAGGAAAGAAGCGGATGAAGCAGGTGGGTAATGTGGAGATTCCGCAGGAAGCGTTTTTGGCGATTTTGAAGGTGGATAAGAAGTAACGATTTTGTAAGTGAATTTTGATGCCGTCATTGCGAGCAAAGCGAAACAATTCACCTTGAAAGCATTGCTTCAAAAAGCTGTTACTAAGCTTTGCTTGAAAGCTGGATTGCTTCGCTTTGCTCGCAATGACGGCAGTGAGATTAATGACGGCAGTGACGGCAGTGAGATTAAGGATGACAGTGACAGCAATGACGACATTAACGTCAATGAAATAGAGCAAACAGTTAAATGTAAATAAAGTGAGTATTAAACATGAATTTTAACTTCGAATTAATTTTATTTTATGCCGTTGTCATCAGCGGTCTTATTTCTTTATTCGACATTCTTTTCCTCGCCAAAAAACGACAGCGCGCGAATGTGAAAAAAATTCCGATGATCATTGATTACGCGCGTTCTTTTTTTCCTGTGTTGTTGTTAGTTTTCCTGCTGCGCTCATTTTTGTTTGAACCTTTTCGTATTCCAAGCGGTTCGTTAAAACCAACATTAGATGTCGGCGATTTAATTTTGGTGAATAAATTTGATTATGGTATTCGTTTACCGGTGATTCATAAAAAAATCTTTGCATGGGGTGAGCCTAAGCGGGGGGATATTATGGTATTTCGTTGTCCCTATAATCCATCCATCGATTTTATTAAACGTGTTATCGGACTGCCAGGTGATCGCATTAGTTATATCGACAAAACACTTTATGTGAATGGACAAAAAGCATCACAACAATTCGTTAAAAACACAACGGATCTGGATGATGGCGGTTCGATCATTGATGTGACTTTAAAAGAAGAAGATTTCTTAGGCATTAAACATGCTATTTATCAAATGCAAGATCATCCTAATGATGATGTGAAAGAATTTGTCGTGCCCAAAGGCATGTATTATGTCATGGGAGATAATCGAGATGGCAGTGCAGATAGCCGATACTGGGGTTTTGTACCGGATGAAAATATTGTGGGTAAAGCAAAACTGATCTGGATGAGCTGGGATGGTAATCAATATAACGTTCGCTGGAATCGAATTGGAAAAACGATTATATGAGTGAAGAATTGTGTCGCCTCATAGGCTATTCATTTAAAAATACCAAATTACTGAAATTGGCATTAACACATCGCAGCAGTGATACGGCGAACAATGAACGGCTTGAATTTCTCGGCGATTCAATTGTAAATTTTGTCATAGCAGAAGCCTTGTATACGCAGCTTCCTCGGGCGCAAGAAGGCGATTTAAGCCGCACACGAGCCAGTTTAATTAATCGGGATGCGCTCGGGAATTTAGCACGTGAATTGAAAATAGGACGTTTTATTCATTTAGGCCCCGGTGAAATACGAAGCGGCGGGAATGAACGTCTGTCTATTTTATCTTGCACGATGGAAGCCATTATCGGTGCTATCTTTTTAGATGCGGGTTTTGATGTAACTCGTGAATGTATTTTAAGGTGGTATGCGCCTCTTTTAACCACTTTAAAGAAATCAGCAAGCCGCAAAGATCCCAAAACCCAATTACAAGAATATATGCAGCGTATTCATGGCTCTCTACCCGAATATAAGGTTTTATCCTTAGAGGGTGAGTCACATGATCAGTTATTTGTAGTAAGCTGTACTATACCGAAAACGGCAAAAGAGGCGATCGGGAAAGGTACAAGTCGACGACGTGCAGAACAGGCTGCAGCAGAACTTATGTTGGGAATGATAAAAAAATGAATAAAATTGAAAAATGTGGCTATGTGGCAATCATTGGGCGCCCCAATGTAGGGAAATCTACGTTATTAAATGATTTGGTGGGACAAAAAGTCAGTATTGTATCTCCAAAACCACAAACAACACGTCAGCAGATTTTGGGCATCAAAACGGTGGATGAGGTGCAAGCGGTTTATATTGATACCCCCGGATTGCATAAAACAGAACAACGAGCGATGAATCGTTATATGAATCGTCTGGCAAATGCGGTGATTATAGATGCCAATGTCGTTGTTTTTATGGTTGATGCCACGCGATGGTATGATGAAGATGATGCCATTTTGGAAAAACTGGCTGATGTGACAGCGCCTGTTATTTTAGCCATTAATAAAATTGATAAAGTAAAAGATAAAAGCCGCCTTCTTCCTTTTATCAGCCGCTTAAGCGAGCGATATAACTTTGCCAAAATTGTGCCGATGTCTGCGAAGAAATATGAAAATGTGGCGGAATTAGAAAAAGTCATTATGGATTTATTACCAGAAGGTCCACATTTTTTTCCAGATGAACAAGTGACGGATAAAGATGAGCGTTTTCAGGTTGCCGAATTGATTCGAGAGAAGTTGATACAATTGACGGAACAGGAAATTCCTTACAGTACAACCGTTGTCGTAGAATCCATGAAACTTGAAGGTAATCTTTTAAATATCAGTGCTATTATTTGGGTTGAGCGTGAAGGTCAAAAGCCGATTGTGATTGGGAAGGACGGCGCACTTTTGAAAAGAATAGGGACTTTGGCGCGAAAAGATATTGAAAAGTTATTTGATAAAAAAGTATTTTTAAGATTATGGGTGAAAGTGAAAAGTGATTGGACGAATAATGAAAGACTCCTGCAAGGACTAGGTTTTGAATAATCCTTAGGACGCACCTCTCCCGCCATTATGATGGATGTTTTTGTGAAAGATTGGGGGCGGGAGAGGTGCGTCCTATGCTATGTTTATTGTAAATGAGCATGATATTTTAGGAATAAGCTTATGGATGAAGCACTAAAACGGATTTTAATTGTGGATAGCAATCCAGCCATTCATGAAGATTTTCATAAAATCTTTTCTGATCAGACTCCTCATTACGTCATCGATTCAGCTTATAAAAGTGAACAAGCAATTCATTGTGTGCAAGATGCGATAAAAGAGCAGCATCCTTATACTCTCATCTTTATTGATCTTGCTTCAGATACAGATGGCATATCAACAATTCAGCATATATGGAAAATAGATCCCGAAGTTTGCTTTGTTTTATGCAATGCCTATTCAACCTATTCCTGGCAGAGTTTGACAGAGAAATTACAACGTCCAGATCACTTTCTTCTTTTAAATAAACCTTTCGATATCAATGAGATTCGCCAGCTAGTATTATATATCTCTACAGATGCAGATAAAAATACAGAAATCAAAGAAAAATTTAATGCGTTAGAAGAAAAAATAAAATATTTATACACGCATGATATTTTAACAGGTCTTGGTAACGTTACGTCTTTAAAAGAATGTATTGAGCATGCCATTGTTAAAGCAGAACAACGTGGAACAACTGTGGGCATTGCCTTGCTTTTTGTGGATCATTTATCAGAAATTCAAACTGTATTTGGGTGCCACATCGTTGATGCTTTATTAAAATCAATAACAGAAAAATTAAAAGCGAATTGCACCTCAGCAGAGACGTTAATTCGGAAGAGTCATAATGAATTTGCTATTATTTTATCGGATCAAGCAAGCGATGAAGCTCTCATTCAAAAAATTGAAAAATTATCGGCTGAATTTTTATTGCCATTGGAGATTGATAAACATTCGTTTTTTGTTTCGATGCATAGCGGCGTTGCTACTACTCAGGATGGCAAAGAAGCTGGCTCTCTATTGCAAAAAGCAGAAACTGCGCTCAGCTATTCAAAAATACTGGGTAAGAAAAAAATTCAATTTTATTGTGCGAATTATCATGATGCGATGCTTCGCCGCGCGGAATTAATGATTTCATTACCACAAGCATTAAAAAAAAATCAATTTGTTCTTCATTATCAACCTTTAGTTAAGGCGAATTCAAGTCAGATTATCGGTGTAGAAGCATTAATTCGCTGGCAGCACCCTGTTTTCGGTTTATTATATCCTCAAGAGTTCATTCCCCTGGCAGAAGAAACCGGTGCTATTGCCAGTTTGGGTGAATGGGTTTTAAAAACAGCGTTAACTAAAGTTAAAAAATGGCAAGAAACCCTCTATGCTGGTTTGATTATTTCAATCAATATATCCAGTTATCAATTTTGTCAACCTAACTTTGAAGGACTCTTACAAAGGCTTCTTAAAAAAACCGGACTGCTCCCTAGCCATTTAGAGCTTGAAGTGATAGCACATCCTATGTTGATGGAGACCTCGGATATATTGCAAAAAATGAATCGCTTAAAAGAATTGGGCATGCGGTTTTCATTGGATAACTTTGGTCGAGGTTTTGCAAATCTAGATTACCTACAAGCTTTTCCCTTTGATAAGGTCAAAATTGATCGAAGTTTTGTTAAGCATATTCAATCAAACCCTAAAGAAAATATTGTGATTGAAACTATTATTTATTTGGCACAAAAAATGGGTATACAGGTTGTTGCAGAAGGGGTTGAAACACAAGCGCAAGTTGAATTTTTGTTTAATCATCATGGTGAACAAATGCAGGGATATTATTTTAGTCCGCCGCTGAGTGAAGATGCGTGTGCCACTTTATTGCAAAAACAAGGAAGCATTATTAAAGAAGAGGGTTAAGGATGCATTCACCGACTAAGGTTTTATTATCATTAAGTGTGCTCTGGATAATTTTTTGCGGCATTGTCTATATTGGAGTGCATCATTATTTTCTTGCGGATTTATTACGTGTGGGTAATGTGGACGGTCAAGAAGTTCTCCTTAATCGTTATCCTTTTACACAAATCATCAATCATTATTTTATTGTATTTGTTTTTATGATGTTGTTTTTGGGTATATTAGTTTGGCGTGTATTACGCGGCATTGATAAAAATCATACGGAAATGTTACTACGTTTTCATCATACGATTGCAGAGCAAGTTAAAAATCAGGATGAGCTTAATAAAAAAAATGATTTCTTAAAAAAGCGGGCTGAAAAAGCGGATCTTATAGATGGAAAGTTTCATACTCTCTGTGATCATCTCAATAGCATTAATACAAGTTTAATGTTAGTTCGTGAAAAAGTACTAAATGCATCATCTGAAAAGGTACTGGCTGAAGAAAAAGATTTTTTAATAAAAGAATTAGATTTATTGAATTCGCATTTTAAGGGAGTTGATGAAGTTATTAAATCAATGTCGCTTTAAAACTTTTTAGTGCCTTCGATGAGGGTAAGGTTCCTCCATCGAAGGCACGAATATGAGCTTTGCCTCAGCTAGATCCCCCATTAGCTTTCCTTTGTCATCCCTAAATGACCAGAATGCATTGCATAAAAAGGCAATGCGGAACTGAATTCCTTTAAGTTGCTTTTATCTAATAAATTAGCACCGCCCGAAAAAATCTTTTCACTGAATGATTTTTTAACCTGATAGCTAATTTCAAAAAGGTTAGCCTCGTTTTGCAAAGATAAGAGATAATCATCGCTTGTGGTAATACCATCCACCAAATTTAATTCAAGTGCTTCTGTGCCTAGCCAGATTTCTCCCGTTGATACTTTTTCAATATTGAGAGTCGGGCGATGGTCTTGAATCATTTTTTTAAATAGTTGATGAATTTTTTCGACTTCTTCACGTAATTTATCTCGACCTTCTTCGGTGTTTTCTCCAAAAATGGTCAACGTGCGTTTGAATTGTCCGGCTGTGACCTGTTCAAAATCAATATTTTTTTCTTTTAGCAAACGATTAAAATTAGGCAGTTGTACAATAACTCCGATAGAACCAATGATTGCAAAGGGTGCTGCGAGAATCTTATTGGCAACGCAGGACATTAAATAACCCCCGCTTGCGGCAACTTTATCAACAATTACAGTGAGAGGAATCTGTTTTTCTCTGAAACGAGACATTTGTGCTGCGGCAAGACCATAAGCATGCACCATGCCTCCTGGGCTTTCTACACAAACGACCACTTCATCGGTGGGTTTTGCGACTTCCAGTATCGCGGTGACCTCTTCACGTAATTCAGCAACCGCCGATGCTTTCATATCTCCTGCAAAATGAATGACAAAAACATTTTTTTGTGGGGATTTTTCGTGAGCAAGCGTTTTTTCCTTTGTCAGTGTTTTTATTTCCTTGAAATATTTTTTTAATTCTTTTTTTGAGAGCATTTCTTCAAGTAAAACCTCCTTTATTTTTCTGTATTTTTTATTGAGATTTTTAATCTGAATTTTACCGTTGAGCTTTTCTTTTCCGCGGCCAATTAAACTTAAGATCCCCGCAAATAAGATTAAAATTAAGGCTACAATAAGAACAGCTTTTGCTGAAAATAAGAGTAATTGAAAAAGAGAATCGGACATGCTTTTTTTTCTCCGCTAAGTTGTTTTAGGTTTAATAAGAAGGACTGGCTGGAAAAGAGTTTTCTTATGGTCCATCACCGTGACAGTCGTTTCTTTGATTTCGTAATTGGCGGGTTTTGTCGCAAATAATAATGAAGGTGTCAAGGTGACTTCACTGGAGTGACGATGTTTAAACAGCCAACTATAGGTGCTTGGTGCGTATTCTAATGATCCCATCCAGACGGGGTTTTTAGAATCTATGATAGAAAGATAGGAGCGCCAGAAACGTAACACTAATAATTTATTACTTTTATCCTGTCGTCTGATGAGGACAAGCACCGGCGCATTATCTAAATAAGTGGGTGAAACTAAAGGTAAGTGTTCTGTGCTATTGACCGAGGTAACACGGTAGAGCACTCTAATCCAGTCGCCTTTGGGTGCGATTTCCCATCCATTTTCTAAGAGCAATGCTTTAATTGTATCGATGTTTTCATTCCATTGAACATTAAATATTTTAACAGGCAATCCAATACGGTTCACTCTACGCAGAGGGAAATGATTACCTTTCTGGAGCCACCACTCGTTGAATGTGACAGTATGGGTGGGCCATTCCAACATGTTGTAGGACGCTTTGAACTTATCAAACGTAAAATGGACGGAAAGTGAATAAGATAAAAACAAAGTGAAAAGTGTCGTAAGAATAAATCCTTTTGCATTCAATTTTTTTTCTGCTTTTCGGTTGTAAGATAAAATAACCAGTAAAAGTAAGGCGGTCCCGAATAAAAGACTGCCAATGATATCCGTTAACCAATGTACGCCAAAATATAAACGAGATAAGCAGATGGCGGCTACGATGATTCCCGCTATAAAATAAATGGGTTGTCTATAATTTTTAATTTCATAAGCTTTGATGATCAATAAAGCAAGCGTGAAATAATACATGACGGCTAACACAGCATGACCGCTGGGGAATGAATATTGACTGCCATAATCTCCATCTACAATTCCCCAAGGACGTAGAGAATGAGTAAAAAGCTTTACCGTTTCAATGCCTCCTGCTGCAATGATACCTAATCCCAATATATGCCATGCGGTATGCATGCGTTTTGTCCAGGCAAACCAGACAAACAATGTGAGAGAAAGAGGCAGTAATACAAATTTTTCTCCCAAGAAGGAAATATAGAGAATGATATTATCGGCAGCAGGTGTTCTCAAACTGCGGAATAAATGAAAAATGACACTGTTGATAAAAATATGCTGAGGACCTTCATATGAAACAAAAGTAAAGAGGTAGAAGAAAGCGAAGAGGGTGAGGAGAAAATAAAAACCTAAGGTTAATTGACCATGTGTTTTAGTGTGATCATGGTGCTTGAGTGCTGCGGTGATAATATAAAAAAAATGGGATTCTTTTAAAGCCTGCCAGAGCCAGGTTAAGAACTGATTTACTTCGTTTTGAATGAGATCGAAGGTTTTTTTGATTAACCACAAACACAAGATAATAAAAAGCCCAGTGAGCACCAACATAAAGATCACACGTGCTGCCACTTCTGAAGGCAGTTCGACAGATGCAGCACCTAATAAAATACCTGGCAGCATATACATAGGTGCCCAGCCGATAGCGGATGCAATATTTGCTAACGTAAAACGCAGCGGCTTGACACCTAGCATGCCGGCAATGACAGGAACAAGCGCACGAACGGGGCCTACGAAGCGTCCGATAAACACGCTCTTTGCGCCATGGGCATCAAAAAAGGCTCTGCCGCGCGCTAAAATCTCCGGGTGTTTTCTGAAAGGCCAAATGGTATGCAACCGATTTTTAAAATGATAACCCAACCAGTAGCTGATACTGTCACCTGCAATGGCGCCTAAAATAGCCCAAATCATGGTGGACCAAAATGGAATGATACTTGCACCGACTAAAGCACCAATTGCTGTCATCATGACAGAACCTGGAACAATCGTTCCAATGATGGCAACGGATTCTCCTGCTGAAATAAGAAAAGTAGCAAAGCCGGCTAATTGCGGATTATTATTTAACCATTGTAAGATAGGGCTTGCAAAGTCGATCATATAATTCTTTTACATCCTTATTAGAACGCTATGAAACATGTTCTCCTGCGGCTTGTTTATCCGCATGATAAGACGATCGAACCATAGGTCCGCTTGCTACGTTATTAAATCCCAGTTCTTCGGCAAAGACCGCAAATGATTGAAATTGTTCAGGTGTCACATATCGGGCAACGGGCATATGAAATTGACTCGGCTGTAAATATTGCCCTATCGTTAACATATCAACGTCATGGTTTCGTAAGTCAATCAATGTTTGTTTAACTTCATCATCTGTTTCGCCGAGACCTAACATGATACCTGATTTTGTTGGAATATGTTTGAACTGACGTTTAAATTCCTTTAACAAGTTGAGTGAATAAGCATAATCTGAACCGGGACGTGCTTGTTTATAAAGACGGGGTACGGTTTCAATATTATGATTGAAGACATCCGGTAATTCTTGTGAGGTTGCAGCGAGTGCGACATCCATGCGTCCGCGATAATCAGGTACGAGTGTTTCAATTTTAATGGAAGGATTTTTTTCACGGATCGCTTTAAGACAGGCTGCGAAATGACTTGCACCGCCATCGAGTAAATCATCACGATCAACTGAAGTAATCACAACAAAGCGCAATCCCATCTGTGCAATGGTATTAGCTAAATTAATGGGTTCATTAGGGTCTAAAGGATCTGGTCTGCCATGGGCGACATCACAAAAACTGCAACGCCGTGTGCATTTATCTCCCATGATCATGAAAGTCGCAATACCATGACTAAAACATTCGCTGAGATTGGGACATGAGGCTTCTTCACAAACGGTGACTAAATGATTTTCCCGAAGTATTTTTTTTAATTGAGGAACGGCATTGGAAGTGGGTACACGAATTCGTATCCAGTCTGGTTTACGTAAGGGCTTGTCGGCGGGCACAATCTTAACAGGAATTCGTGCTAGTTTTTCAGCCCCGCGTTGTTTATTATTTGGATTTTTTTGTTCCATATCTAACCTATGAAATAAGCTTGTTAGTATAACCTAAATTTGCAATCAAATGCTCAACAAGTTTTGAGCTAATAGACGCGACTGTAGCTGTTTTATCAATCTCAGTGAGTTGAGTCATCCTAAGGTCAGGAAATCCACAGGGATTAATGGATAAAAAAGGGTGAAGATCCATAGCCACATTGAGCGCAAGTCCATGGAAAGCGCAGCCGCGTCGAATGCGCAATCCCACAGAACATATTTTTTTATGGTCAATATAAACACCGGGAGCTTCACATTTTGCATTTGCTTTTATTTGATAGTCTGCTAAAAGCTGAATAACCGATTGTTCAAGTAAAGTGACAATTTGACGTGAATTGAGTTTTTTGCGTTTGAGATCTATCAATGTATAAACAATCAATTGTCCAGGACCATGGTAGGTGACTTGACCGCCGCGATCTGTTTGTATGATGGGAATATCCGTTGTTTTAAGAATATGGTCAGGCTTACCACTTTGACCTTGTGTAAAAATAGGCGGATGTTCTAAAACCCAAAGCTCATCCGGCGTTCCTTGATCACGCTGGTTCGTAAATTGCTGCATGGCGAGCCATGTAGGAATATAGTCTTGTAAACCAAGGTTTCTAACAATAACGGTATCTGATTTCATAATGCCATCAGCACTTCGGGATCTGTTGTTAAATCACGATAAATCGCATCCAGTTGTTCTTGACTGCTTACATAGACGGTCACACTTAATGCGTGATATTTACCATCTTTGCTGGGGCGATTTTTTATAGCACTTTCAGAAAGAGCGGGTAGGTGTTTTTTGATAAGTGCAAAAATGTGGTTTTGAAATTTATCGGTCGCTAATCCAAACACTTTGATGACAAATTCACAAGGAAATGTAAGCCCTCCTTTTTTTTCATCTAAAACAGAGGGCTTTTTAGGAGGGGATTGATTAACCATTATTCGCTTTTTCAGTTGAATGTGTAAATACTTTTTTGTAGTTATAACTGATTGAATCAGCCATATTGCGCCATAAACCACCCTTTGCATTATTAGTTAGAGCGATAAGGGGTTCTGATGCTAACACCTGACCATTCAGTACGATATTTAATGTACCATAAGATTGACCTTTAACAATCGGTGCTTTGATAGGTTGGTTTAAGTTGATATTCGTCTGAATATTTTTTGCTTGGCCAGCAGGCATGGTCACATAAAAATCTTTAGCGACACCAAGGGGAGTTTCTTTGGAAGTACCTTTCCAGGTGCGAGCGCGAGTGAGTTCAGTATTGGCGCTATATAATTTATGGGTTTCGAAGAAACGATAACCGTAGGTTAATAAACGGATGGAGTCTTCGGTACGAACTTGATCACTGGGTGCGCCCATCACCACACTGATTAATCGGGTTCCATCTTTGAGAGCGGAGGCAACGAGGCAATAACCCGCATCGTCCGTGTGACCTGTTTTCAAACCATCCGCATATTGGAAATGCCAGAGTAATCGGTTGCGGTTTGATTGGTGAATATTGTTATAGGTAAAAGACTTTTCTGAAAATAATTTATAGTCCTCAGGGAAGGTTTGGGTAATCGCTTGAGCGAGGGTTGCAAGATCTCGGGCAGTGGAATAATGAAGCGGATTAGGTAAGCCGGTGCTGTCTAAGAAGTGGCTGTTATTCATTCCTAAATTTTTTGCTTGCGCATTCATGATACTGGTGAAAGCTTCTTCGGTGCCCGCCACGTATTCTGCCATGGCAACAGTTGCATCATTGCCAGAGGCGACAACGATACCTTGCATTAAATCTTTGACAGGCACTTCATCGCCTGCTTTGACAAACATACGCGAGCCGTCTGTTTTCCATGCTTTTGTGCTAATGCGTACTTTGTCATCGAGATGGATCGTGCCGCTTTTAAGAGTGCTTGAGATGACATACAGGGACATCAGTTTGGTTAAGCTTGCCGGTGCTAAATGCGTATCGGCATTTTTTTCAGCTAAGACTTTACCGCTATTGGCATCGATTAAAATATAGCTTTTGGCATCAATGCTAGGGGCGCTTGGGGTGATAATCGCTTGTTGCGGCTGAGTAGGTATGGGAATGACGGTATTGGTTGTGGCTGCAAGTGTCGTTGTACTAACAAATAAGGTCATCACTGAACATACTAATTTTGAGATTGCATTGTGCCGCATGGTTTTGTCCCTAGGTTAAAGTGTCTTACGGAAGTGCATGAGTTTACCATAAAAAAAGTAGGGGGAAAGAGATGTTCAAGCTGACAGATGAATATTTTTACGTCGTTAGCTAAAAATTGGATATATATTAATCATTGATAGTCAAATTAACTGCTTGATAAGCTAATCATGATAGGTATACTTCATCATCTTGCCAGCACCCTATTTCAGGGTTAAAAAGCCTGTTGTTGTTGATATTTCTGTCAATACTACACGGCGAAAGCTGGTAAAAAAAGTTGCTATCTTATGCTGTCACTTTTAAGGTGCAGATAGGTGAAACAAATTAATTTTTTATATTTTAAGTTTAAGGAGTTCGACAATGTCTTTTTATACTAAGTTAATCGCGGCTGTTGCTGCATTAGGTTTAGCTACCTCTGTATTTGCTGCTGATGAAGCTGCTACACAACAAAGCCCAGCTGCTGATACAACCGCTGCAACTGCACCTGCTGCACCTGCTAAAGCGATTACAGAAGCTAAAGCTGATCAAGCAGATGCTAAAGCTGCTCCTGCCGCTACAACTCAAGTTAATCTCAACACAGCTTCCGCTGAAGATTTAGCTAAAGTTAACGGCTTAAACAAGAAGAAAGCAGAAATGATTGTTAAGTACCGCACAGACAACGGTAACTTCACAACAGTTGAAGATTTAAAGAAAATTAAAGGTTTGAACTTAAGCGCTAAGCAAATGAAGAAAGTTAAGAGTCAATTGACTATTGGCTAATTCGTTTGTATGAGCGATTTTAAAAGGGTGCTTAGGCACCCTTTTTTTATGATATGAAAAAGACGCAGGCGGCCTTGCAAACGTTCACGTTCACGATGAAATAATCTGTTATTTAGATAACATTTTGTAAATGTTAAGAGTTTCTCTTGCGCATTTTTCTAATGTAAATTGTTGGACTCTTACTTGGCCTTTATTGATTAATGCTGAACATAAAGCGGGATTGTTTAAAAGGGTTTTAATGCCATGGCAGATTTCTTCGACATTGTAGGGATCTACAAGATAGGCAGCATCACCTGCGATTTCAGGCAGAGAGGTTGTGTTTGATGTAAGGACCGGGATATTGGAAGCAAAGCCCTCTAATACAGGATAACCAAAGCCTTCTGAAAGTGATGGAAAGAGAAGTAGTTTTGCGCTTTGATATAAAACACGTAATTCTTCCAGAGTGACATATTGTAACCAAAGTGCTTTATTTTCACTAACCATTCGCAGGATGTCCTGGCGTATTTCTGTGGATTGCCATCCGTCCTTTCCAACTAAAACAAGCTTGAATTCTTTTTGTAGGTGTTGAGGTAATAATTCATAAGCTTTGATGATACGGCTGAAATTTTTTCTAGGTTGTAAGGTACCGACGGAAAGTACATAATTTCCCTGAATATTAAATTTATTTAAAACAATTTGTCTTGTCTTATCTGAAACTTTTTCAAGCCATCCATCAGAAATGCCTTGATGCACGATGCTAATTTTATTTTCGTTGACGCCCCAGCATTCCACTACGTCAGGCATCATGGCTTTTGAAATCGTAATCACATGATCGCTCCAGGCTAAAGAATGCTTGATTAAAGAATTTTTTAATTTTCTGAATCGTCCATTACACCAGTCGGGATGTTTTAACATGATGGCATCATGAAGGGTGGCTACGACTGGAATGTTGCGAAATCGCGGAATGAGATAATCGGTTGCGTGGAAAAGATCGATGTTTTTTTCTAAAGAAGCATTGAGTAATGTGCCAAAAGGCGTAAATGCAGCCGCTGTTGCAAAAGAATAGGGGGTGCTAAATTTCGTACTTTTTGGCAACACGGGTTTTTGCCATGGCTTTTGTAGAGGAGGATAGCTGACTGATAAAACATCATGACCTAATTCATGATACTGTTCTAGCAAGGATTGTACATAGACACCGATGCCGTCAATGCGGCCTTGTGTTAGACTGGGTTCAAGTTTAGTACTGCCGATTCCAATTCTCATTGTGCTTTGTCAAAGTAGATAAAATTGAATAGAATAGCGCAATTGTATATGAATGAATGCGGTATAGAAACAACAACGTTATATTCTTAAAGAGGTGGTCACATGATTGTACCTGTGATTTTAGCAGGTGGTTCCGGAAGTCGTTTATGGCCGCTTTCTCGAAGTGCGTATCCCAAACAATTGCTGCCATTAGTCAGCGGCCGCACTTTGTTGCAGGAAACGGTGTTACGTATACAATCTATTCCCCATATTGCAGCGCCTCTTGTTATATGTAATCAAGAACATCGATTTTTAGTGGCAGAACAATTAAAACAAATCGGGGTCATGGATGCGTCTATTATCTTGGAGCCTGAGGGTAAAAATACAGCACCTGCAGCGGCGATTGCAGCTTTATACTTGAATCAGCAGGGTGTCAATCCAACCCTACTTGTACTGCCTGCAGATCATATGATTCAAGATATTTCAGATTTTATGACGGCGGTCGCTTTCGCTGTAAAAAATGCACAAGTAGGTCGGTTAGTCACTTTTGGGATCGTGCCAGAGCGTGCTGAAACGGGTTATGGGTATATTAAAACGGCAGGGCATGCGAATGATGTGCAAGGATACACTGTTTTGGAGTTTGTAGAAAAACCTGATCAGGCAACCGCAAAAAAATATTTGGATTCTGGACAGTATTATTGGAATAGCGGGATGTTTATGTTTGAGGCGGCATCGTATTTAGCAGAACTTGCATTATATGCGCCGGTTATTTTGCAACAATGTGAATTTGCTGTGAATGGAATGATACAAGATCTGGATTTTTTACGTCTGGATAAAGAAGCTTTTGCAAACTGTCCGAGTAATTCTATCGATTATGCCGTGATGGAAAAAACACAAAATGCGATACTTGTTCCTTTGAATGCTGGCTGGAGTGATATCGGTTCATGGTCGGCTTTGTGTGATGTCATGGAGGCTGATCAAGAGGGAAATGTTTTGCAAGGTGATGTGATTACGCATCGAGTCAATAATTGTTATCTACGTGCTGAGAGTCGATTATTAGCAGTGATCGGGCTTGATAATCATGTGGTTGTTGAAACACCGGATGTGGTTTTAGTAGCTCATAAAGATCACAGTCAATATGTCAAAGAAATCGTTGCGAATTTAAAACAACAACAACGTACTGAAATTGACTTGCATCGAAAAGTGTATCGTCCTTGGGGCTGCTATGAATTGATTGATAAGAGCACTTCTTCCCAAGTGAAGCATATCACCGTGAATCCAGGTGCAAGTTTGTCGTTGCAGATGCATTTACATCGTTCTGAGCATTGGGTGGTTGTGAAAGGGGTCGCTGAAGTGACGCGAGGAGAGGAAATTTTTACGATTAAAATTAATGAATCGACGTATATTCCGCAAGGTGTCAAGCATCGGTTGACGAATGCCTCCGATGAACCGCTTGAAATCATTGAGGTGCAATCAGGGCATTATTTAGGTGAGGATGATATTGTACGGTTTGATGATGCTTATGGACGTGTCATCGCATAACATTTCATTTCTTTGTAAGAAGCGGCTTTTCGGGTGACTGTTCCGGCGCTGCTTATCACTTAACACAAATTTTGCTTAGCATATCCCCTCTCCCGCCCATAAGAGATGATTTAAAAGATGTTTTAGAGTGCGGGAGAGGGTTAGGGTGAGGGTAGGTTGCAGGTTTTCCCTCACCCTAACCCTCTCCCGCAATCAGGATGTATCTTCTTGTATTATTTCGTTGGCGGGAGAAGGGATATGCTAGGCGAAATTTGTGTTGATTCATCCGTGCTGCGGGAATGCGTTTGTAATTGGTAGTATTTTTCTAGAATTTGTTCTAATCCTTCGGCATTCTTTGAGAAAGTATTCCATTTTTGATAGGCATTTTCTCCTAATGTTTTAGCGTTGTGCGCTGATAGTTTAAGCATCTGAGAAGCAAGTTCCCCTTTTTGCAGAGGATCAAATGATAAGCCTGTTTTTTCATGGTCCACTAACCATTGTGCTGGTCCGCGATTTGAAGCGAGTACAGCTCGTTTGTGTGCCATGGCTTCTGTGATTACTAAACCAAAGGATTCTAATCCAATACTGGAAAAAATAACGGCGCTGCATTGCTCATAGAGTTTTTCAGGGTGAGGACACCAATCAATAAGTTCTACGTTATTTTCCAAATGCCATTGTTTGATTTTTTCTTTCAAATCATTTTTTTGAGAACCCTTCCCTGCAATAGTCAATTTCAGGCGATTATTTTTTTGAACGGCCAGATGAAATTCTTCGAGTAAAACATGTATCCCTTTTTGTTTTTCTAATTGCCCAAGAAAAAGAAAATGATTTTCTTGCGGTTCTTCATGAGTGCTAGAAGGATATTTTGAATGAAACGGAAAAATAAAAGAGGCATTTTGGAAATGATTTTTTGTTAAATAATCCGTTAGAAACGGAGAGGGTGTAATAAATTGCGTGACTGATTTTTTTAATAATTTTCGCATACGTAGAAATGAAAAGACCAACGCAAGATAGGACAAGACATTGTAATCTCTTCGATGCTGCCAGAAGCATCGCCAAGAAAAACCTGTTTGGCAAGGTTGCAAGTTTTGATGCACATTCCATTGAGTTGGGCAGATCACGCTGAAATCATGGACAGTCTGAATGGCAGGATAACCTCGAATAGCTTTGAGCAGCGCAGGCGTATATTTCTTGATGTTATGTAAATGAATAATGTCAGGGTTGATCCGTTTAATGCAGCGGTGAAGCTCGAGATATTTCAGGGGGTGGACAAACATTCGCCAAAATTGCCTCAAGCACTTGGAGCGGGTTTCTTTGAGTATGATAAAGTCATTGCCCTCTATAGCTTTGGGGCCAAATCCAAGGCTCCATACCGTGATATCTGGCTGATTCTTCAACAATTCTTTCAACGTAAAAAACTGTTTTTCAGCGCCACCACCGTGAGGTGAATGTTGATCTGTTATCAGTAAAATCTTCATAACTCGTTGACTTCATCGTGAATTTCGTTAGAGTAGGACACCTAGAAATATATCTCTTAAGCGAGCATGAGGCAACTATATCACATGACAAAGAAACGGGCATTTATTACGGGTATTACCGGGATGGTAGGTTCGCATTTAGCGGATTTTATATTGGAGAATACGGATTGGGATATTACGGGACTTTGCCGGTGGCGCAGTCCTTTGGACAATCTTGCTCATTTGATACCCGCTATTAATAAAAAACAAAGAATTAATTTAGTGTATGGTGATCTACGTGATTCGGATTCCATTGATCATGCCGTTAAACTAGCAAAACCCGATTATGTCTTTCATTTGGCGGCGCAAAGCTATCCACAAACCAGTTTTACAGCACCTTTGGATACCTATGAAACCAATATTCAGGGTACCTCTCGCGTGTTGGAAGCCTTACGTAAACATAAAAAAGACGCCGTGATCCATATTTGTGCCTCTTCTGAAGTGTTTGGTCGTGTACCTAAAGAAAAATTACCCATTAATGAAGAATGTACTTTTCATCCGGCGTCTCCCTATGCCATTTCAAAAGTAGGCACGGATTTAGTGGGACGTTATTATGCGGAAGCTTATCAAATGACTGTGATGACAACCCGCATGTTTACTCATACAGGACCCAGACGCGGTGATGTTTTTGCGGAATCCACTTTTGCAAAACAAATTGCAATGATTGAAAAGGGTTTGATTTCACCGATTGTTAAAGTCGGTAATCTTAATTCATTACGTACATTTGCAGATGTTCGTGATGCGGTGCGTGCTTACTATTTATTAGTGACCCATAATCCTGTTCCAGGGGAATATTATAATATTGGTGGAACGTTCTCCTGTACGATTGAGGAAATGCTGAATCATCTGATTTCGCTTTCCACCGCTAAAGATAAAATTAAGATTGAAACCGATAGCGAACGATTACGTCCTATCGATGCCGATTTACAAGTGCCTGATACACGAAAATTTGAAAAACATACGGGTTGGAAGCCTGTGATTACCTTTGAACAAACGATGCAGGATTTATTAGACTACTGGCGTGAACGTGTCAATCAATCCGCTGATTTTCTGGTACGTTAAGGAGAAATTTATGCAGCACTATATTAAGAGCGAAATTCAAAAAACCCAAACGATGATGCAGCAAATAGTGAGTGATCAGGATTTGTTGAATAAGATTGAAGAAATTGCTCAAACCTGTGCTGCGGCTTTACGTCTCGGGCATAAAATTTTATTGGCAGGTAATGGGGGCAGTGCTGCGGATTCACAGCATTTGGCTGCAGAATTAGTCAGCCGTTTAAGCTATAACCGACCTGCGTTAGCAGCAATTGCATTGACGACCGATACTTCAGCACTGACTGCCATTGGTAATGATTATGCGTTTGAAAATTTGTTTTCTCGTCAAATAGAAGCGTTGGGGCAAAAGGGAGATGTTTTTATAGGCATATCGACTTCAGGAAAATCACCTAATATTTTAAAAGGTCTGGATGCTGCACGTAAGCGCGGGCTTATTACGATTGGTTTAACAGGAAAAATGGCGCCGATGATGGCAGAGCGTTGTGATCGGGTCATTAACATTCCTTCTTCAGAAACGCCAAAGATTCAAGAAGGGCATATTCTCTTGGGCCATATTATTTGTGCGTTGATCGAAGAAAGTATTTATGGTGCGGAATATAACCCACTGCGTCAAGTCGAAGCGATAGAGGCTTAAATGCAAGCGATTATTTTAGCGGGCGGTTTTGGTACACGCTTGCAATCGGTTGTAAAAAACTGCCCAAAACCGATGGCGCCTGTGCATGGCAAACCATTTTTAGCGTATTTAATCGAGTATTTAAAGTCTCAGGGCATCACGCAAATCGTTTTATCGGTACATTATTTGCGAGAACAAATTGAAGATTATTTTAAAGATTCGTACCAGGGTATTGATATCCATTATGCCATTGAAGACCAGCCTTTAGGGACGGGTGGTGCGATAGCTCTTGCATTAAATCAAGTGGATTCTACTCAACCTGTTTTTGTTTTAAATGGCGATACTTTTTTAAGGCTGGATTATCGGACGATGTATGCACAGCATCAAAAAAATAAACCGATTATCACCATGGCATTAAGAAAAATTGCAAATTGTTATCGTTATGGTGTGGTGTTAACGAAAGGCGATGAGATCGTCGCTTTTGATGAGAAGGGATGCGATTCTGCTGGTTTAATTAATGCAGGCGTTTATTTAATCGATCCTTTGCTTTTTAAGAAATTTCCAGTTGAAGTGCAATCATTCTCATTTGAAAAAGATTTTTTATTTACGAAAGTGAAGCAGCTACAAGCACAATCATTTGTAGTGGATGATTATTTTATTGATATCGGCGTGCCGGAAGATTATGCGCAGATGTCACAGGATTTTCATTCTTTTGTTTGTCACCCTGCCTAATAACGCCCTTCCTGAATCACCGCCGTCATTGCGAGCGATAGCACGGTTGTTATAAATTGTTTACCACCGATGATTTCGTAACATTCGTAATGTTTCTTTGGCCGATGGGAATTTTGGGGCAGTTGTTTTAGCAGCATGCCCTTTTGACTCGCTGAAAAATGCGTGGTCATTAATAATTGAAGCGGCTTGATCAGTTGTGTAAAAGTCTGATACTTTTAAATGCCGGTGTGCGTTTACAGATTGAGAAAATGAAAAATTTTCTACTTGATCTGTAATCTGACTAACGGTATCAGCAGCAGTGCTGACATCCATTTCATCTGGAGATACCTCAAGCGCTGCTATTAATTGTGATATTCTGGCTGGGAATACTTTGGGTGCAACTTCCTTATTTATAGCAATATGAATTTCTTCCGATCTTTTTTCAACGCAGTGTTTTGCTTTAATTTGTCCTTCTGCCCAAAAATCCGTACGCGTGGATTCATAATAGGCTTGAAGGTCAGTCGTACTGTTTTTGATATCATAATTCCAGCGAGCGGATAAAAATCTAAAAGGAGAGCTTAATCCTCTTAAAATACCGTTGTTATAAAAATCCATACCACAATGCCATGATCCAGTCAGGAACCCATACAGAATTCCTCCAGCAAAACCGATGGTAGCAGCGCCCACAATGATAGCTAATATGGCCACTCCTACAATAGCACCGATGATTTTGCTTACCTCATCATCGCCGTTAAAGCAGCCATCCAAGTTAGATTCAGCAAGGGCTCCCCCAATCGCTGCTATCGTCGCACAGAACGCATATATTCCATACCCTAAACCGAGTAGGCATGTGTTGATGATACCGCCGTAGGCAAGGCCTAAAAGTAGTAAAGGAATTCTTGTAATTTTCACGACAGCTATCCTCATATTTTCAAGATCTTAGGAGGATTATATCATTCAAAACTTAAGGTAATCTTAATTTAAGCCTAGATGAGAATTAATTTATGATACATTCCAAAGAGTTAAAATGATGCGCATACATTTTTTGTAATCCTTCTTTTAATGTCGTTTTGGGCTTCCAGCCTAATGTCGTTAAGCGGCTTGAATCCAGACATTTTCTGGGTGCGCCATCGGGTTTTGCTGTATCTAATATGATTTTTCCTGGGTACCCTACTGTTTTTGCGATTTCATGGCTTAATTCGGCAATGGTGATTTCTTGCATGGTGCTGACATTGATAATCTCAGGCGAGTGATAATTTTCCATTAAAAAAACGAGGGCATCGGATAGATCATCGACATAGATAAATTCGCGTAATGGAGTGCCAGTGCCCCATAAAACGACTTCTTTTAAATGATTCATTTTTGCATCATGAAATCGTTTCATGAGTGCAGGAATGACGTGTGATGCCTCTGGATTGAAGTTGTCTCCAACGCCATAAGCATTCGTGGGCATCGGTACAATCGCATTGAGTTCGCGTTCACGTGCATAGGCTTGGCACATAATAATGCCGTTTATTTTTGCGGCGGCATAAGCAATATTCGTGGGTTCAATTAGGCCGTCTAAAAATGAGCTTTCTTTGATAGGTTGTGGCGCAAGTTTAGGATAAGTGCAGGCGGAACCTGGGAATAAAAGTTTTTTAACGTTATATCGAGATGCCGCTTCAATGATGTTGCAATGCATTTGGGTGTTATCATAAATAAATTTGGCAGGATAGGTATTATTTGCATGAATACCGCCTACAATCGCCGCTAAATGGAAGACATAATCGGGTGAGTGTTCTTTGAAATAACTCATGACTTTAGCTTGATCGCGTAGATCTAATTCATTATGAGAAGGAGTGAGTAATTGGAGATCGCGATGTTGTTTTAATAATCGAACCAATGCACCACCTACCATGCCAGTGTGGCCTGTAATCAGAATTTTGCCATTTAGATTCATAACGTTACCTTAAAATTTTATTTTGTTATCTTTTCAGTCCAAAGTTAGGGTAGAGTTGTAACAATAATAAGGTTTTTTGTAAAGGAAAGGATGCGAATGGATGAGATGCGTTGGCCTAAGGTTTTTCCGCTTTTATCAAAAGAACAGGAAGCAATTCGTGATGATTTTATGAGGTATTGGCATGAAGTGTTGGCGTCAAAATCTCGTTATGGTTGGATTGAAAAATTTAATCATGGGTTTATTACCGACACTGTATCCAAAGAATTTGTGCATACATTGGAAGTGGGTGCGGGTCTGGGTGAGCATATAGCCTATGAAAAACTTTCCAAGCAGCAAAGGCAAAACTATGTTGCATTTGAATTACGAGAAAATATGGCGCAAAAAATCAGGGAACAGTATCCTGATGTCAAAGTGTATGTGGGGGATTGTCAAATAAAGTTACCCTTCTTGGACAATTCTTTTGATCGTGTGATTGCCATTCATGTGTTGGAACATTTAACGAATTTGCCCTCTGCAATTAAAGAAGTGTACCGTGTCTGTCATAAAGAGAGGGGTGTTTTTTCAATTGTGATTCCTTGTGAGGGAGGATGGGTTTATTCGTTGGCAAGGAAAATATCAGCGCAACGATTATTTGAGCGCCGTTACAAGCAATCGTATCAATGGTTTATTGAGCGAGAACATGTGAATCACCCGCATGAGATTTTTGAGGAGTTGGGGAGGTATTTTTCCATTGAGAAATGTTCGTATTTTCCTTTGATGTTGCCAGTGAAACATTTGAATTTATGTATAGGGGTTACATTGCGTCCTAAGGACGGAGTGTTCAATAAGTAAACTTGCCTTCTTATGGGTTCGAGCCTATAATTTACCTTTTCTTGCGCATACATCTTAAAAAATTAGGTGTTAATGTATGACAAATCATGAAAAAACTGGCTTTAAGGCAATCTCCATCATTGTTCCAGTTTATAAGGAAGCTCTGACAATTCAGCCATTTTTAGCGCGTATCGAGCCTGTTTTGCAAAAAATGGGGTTAAATTACGAAATTCTTTTTTGTCTGGATCCATCACCTGATAACACGCAAGAGATTATTCAGCAGGAAATTAACCGTAATCCAAATATCAAGTTGATTGTTTTTTCCCGTCGATTTGGGCAGCCTGCAGCTACAATGGCAGGTATTTTGGCGTGTCAGGGAGAAACTTGTGTTGTGATCGATGTCGATCTGCAAGATCCGCCTGAGTTGATTATCGAAATGTATACGAAGCTTTGTGAGGGTTATGAAGTTGTTTATGCAAAACGACGATCAAGAAAAGGTGAAACAAAGATTAAGCAATTGATAACATACCTGGGTTATAAAGTGATTAATCAATTAACGGATATAAAAATTCCCCAAAATACAGGTGATTTTCGAATTATGACTCGCCGAGTCATCGATGAGATGCGAAATTTAAATGAAACGCATGGTTTCTTACGCGGGCTTGTGGCTTATATCGGTTTTAAGCAAGCGTTTATTGAATATGATCGTGATGAACGTTTTGCGGGAAAAGGTAATTATAATCGTTTTACAGGTTCATTAAAAATTGGCCTTAACGGATTGATTAGTTTTAGCAGTAAACCTTTACAAATGATGTCGATTATGGGCGGCATTTTGGCGGGTTTTAGTTTTCTATTGGGAAGTTGGTATGTTATACAAAAATTAATAGGAATTCAGTTGACGCCAGGACTATCAACGACAGTGCTGGTTGTTACTTTTTTTTCAGGTGTTCAGTTGCTTTGTTTGGGGTTGATGGGAGAATACGTAGGGCGGATTTATGATGAAGTCAAAAAACGACCGCTCTTTATTATTGATAAAATCATTACTCATCAAACGCAGACTTTTTCGGAAAGACAAGTCACAGTTGAGATACTGAATGAAAAATAACGAGGAAAAATTCATGAAAGTTTCACAGACGCAAGTTATACGACAATTTGCTTCGCGTCTTTATCAATATGCTCTTGCGAATAAAAAATCAATTTTTCTATTTTTATTGGTAGGAACTTTGTCTGCTGCTGTGAATTTTGCTTCGTTTACTATTTTTTGGAAGTGGATTGGTTTAAATTATCAAGTGGCGGTCTCGATAGCTTATGTATTGTCGGTTGTCGTGCATTTTGTTGCGAATCGAAAGTTGACATTCCAGAGTGATCATACGCATTTTCTGCTGCAAATGCCGCGTTATCTCACCATGATTTTTATCAATTATATCACAACAATGGTAGTGACTCGAATGGTGGTGGAGGTATTTCATTTATCACCTTATCTCGGTATTTTATGTTCTATCGGTATTACAATTAATATCAGTTATTTGCTGCTGCGTTATTGGGTATTTCCACGTGCTGCATAAAAAACTGCTCAGGGAGAGAGAAGGGAATGCGTTATTTTATAACGGGATGTGCCGGGTTTATTGGTAGTCATTTAACGGATAAATTGTTAAGCGCAGGTCATGAAGTTGTAGGTTACGATAACTTCTCTACGGGTTTTGCAGAATTTCTTCGGAAAGCGAATCAGTCATCCCAGTTTACTTTAATCAAAGGTGATTTATTAGATAAAGAAACGCTGGTTGACTCCATGTCGCATATCGATTTTGTTTTTCATCTCGCAGCAAATGCCGATGTCCGTTTTGGTACTCATCATCCTCATAAGGATTTAGAGCAAAATGCCATTGCAACTTTTCATGTGCTAGAGGCGATGCGTGCTAATCAAGTAAAACGTCTTGCATTCTCATCCACAGGTTCCATTTATGGCGAAGCGGAAACTATTCCAACGCCAGAGCATGCGCCTTTCCCAATACAAACTTCACTCTATGGTGCATCTAAGTTAGCGGCGGAAGGATTAATCCAAGCCTATTGTGAAGGTTTTGATTTTCAAGCGTACATTTTTCGTTTTGTTTCTATTTTAGGTGAACGTTATACACACGGACATGTTTTTGATTTTTATAAACAGTTATTACAAAACCCTGATCAATTAACAATATTAGGCAATGGGAAACAACGTAAATCTTATCTTTATGTAGAGGATTGTCTTGATGCGATGATGAGCGTGATTGAAAATGCAAAAGACAAAATCAACATTTTCAACTTGGGTGCGGATGAGTATTGTCAAGTGACGGACTCTATCGATTGGATATGTGAGTATTTAGGTCTAAAACCTAAGCGTACTTTTACGGGTGGAGAACGCGGTTGGATAGGTGATAATCCGTTTATTTTTCTGGATACGGCACGTATACAAAAGTTAGGTTGGAAGCCTCGATTGAGTATACGGGAAGGTGTCATACAAACCATTAAATACTTGAGTGAAAATGCATGGATATTAGATATACGATAAAAGACTCTTTCTATCACCACACAGCCGTCATTACAGGTGCTTCTCGTGGTTTGGGATTGGAAATTTCAAGTTTATTATGGCGTGCTGGAGCCAATGTTGTTTTAGTGGCGCGTTCTCAAGAGAAGCTCCAAGAAATTTGTGCTGATTTTTTGTTGAAGCGTGTGCATCCTGCTCAGACTGTGGAAATTATTACAACTGATTTATCTTCACCCATAGCTGTGAAAAATTTGATTGATCATCTGACCACATTAAAAGTGGATATAGTCATTAATAATGCGGCTGTGCATGGTCCTATTGGTCCTTGCTGGGAAAATGATTGGAAAGAATGGCAAAGGACATTGCAAGTTAATTTATTGGCGCCCATTGAATTCTGTCGTGCGTTGGTTCCTCAAATGATAGAAAGACAGAAAGGGAAAATTATTAATCTTTCAGGCGGTGGAGCGGCAAATCCACGTGCAAATTTTTCTGCTTATACGGTTGCAAAAGCAGGTCTTGTTCGATTCAGTGAAACATTAGCAGAAGAAATAAAAGCAACGGGTATTTGTGTGAATTGTATTGCACCGGGAATGATGAATACTGAATTATTAAAAGAGGTGATACTGGCAGGTGCCCAAAAAGCGGGTCAAAAAGAATATTTTAATGCTTTAAAAAATAGTACATCCACCGATCATGCAGTGATCCAACGAGCAGCTGAGTTGTGTATGCTACTTGCATCGAAGGAAGGTGATGGAATTACAGGTAAGCTTATCAGTGCTGTGTGGGACCCTTGGCGTGAGCTGACTCAATATAGGGATGAGCTAATGAATTCAGATATTTATACTTTACGTCGAATTGTGCCAGAGGATCGCGGCCAGAAATGGGATGAAAATTCATGAATGTTGTTATTGTGGGCTGCGGTGTGATAGGGCAAAAACGAGCCGCGGCTTTAGGAGATTGTCAGCTTGTTGCCTGCGTGGATCTTGTTCTTGAAAAAGCGCAGGCACTTGCAAAGTTATTTCCAGGCGCACTTGCAGTGACAAATTGGTGTGACGTGATTCAACGTCCAGAGGTAGAGATGGTTATTATCTCTACCATGCATGCAGCCTTAGCTGAAATTGCTTTGGCTGCGGTGCAAGCAGGCAAGCATGTTTTAATTGAGAAACCAGCAGGGCGATTTTCTCATGAGCTGGAATCTGTGATGGCGGCTGCTGAAAATTCAAATGCGTTAGTGCGTATTGGGTTTAATCATCGTTACCATTCTGCTTTTCGTAAAGCGCGCGAACTTGTCGATGAAGATGCATTAGGCGAACTTATGTTTATTCGAGCGCGATACGGACATGGCGGTCGTATCGGCTATGATAAAGAGTGGCGCGCGCAACCGGAGCTCTCGGGCGGCGGTGAGTTGATTGACCAAGGCATTCACTTAATTGATCTTGCACGCTGGTTTTTAGGTGATTTTAATGATGTGCAAGGACATGCGCATACGTATTTTTGGGATATGCGCGTCGAAGATAATGGTTTTTTATTATTAAAAACAGCAAGACAACAAACTGCATTCTTACACGCAAGCTGCACGGAATGGAAAAATCTATTTTCCTTTGAAATTTATGGACGTAAAGGCAAAATTGATATTCAAGGCTTAGGCGGTAGTTATGGGACTGAGCGTCTTATCTTTTATAAGATGTTACCCAGTATGGGTCCTCCTGAAACATTTCAGTGGGAATATCCGCTGGCTGACAATTCTTGGGGTTTAGAAATTTCAGAATTCATCGACGATATTAGACTGAAACGTCAACCTGCAGCGAGTATTCAAGATGCCTATTCGGTATTAAAAATTGTGGAAGAAATTTACAGGAAGTCTCATTATGATTATCGTCCGTAGTCCATTGCGTATTTCGCTTGGTGGAGGAGGTACCGATCTTCCTTCCTATTATAGTGAGCATGGCGGTTTTTTGATTGCAGGTGCGATTGATAAGTATGTTTATATCACTTTACATCAAACGTTTGCGCAAGAACTTATTATTAAGTACTCCAAATTAGAGCGAGTGACCTGCGTTGATGAAGTGAATCATCCTATCATTCGTGAAGCTTTGAAACATCATGCAATCACAAAACCTTGTCTTGAAATGACGAGTATGGCAGACATTCCGGCAGGTACAGGATTGGGTTCATCGGGAAGCTTTACTACTGCATTATTAAAAGCACTTCATACATTAAAAAAAAATCTCATACATCCGCGTGAATTAGCAGAAGAAGCTTGTCATATTGAATTGAATCTTTTAAAAGAACCGATTGGGAAACAGGATCAGTATATTGCAGCGTATGGTGGGCTTACTTGTTTTCATTTTTTACCAAACGGAGAAGTTGAAACAGAACCGCTGAAAGTGGATCAAGAGACCTTATATAATCTGGAAGATAATTTATTATTGTTTTTTACAGGTTACTCACGTTCGGCGTCATCGATTCTTGAAGAACAAGATAAGAAAAGTAAAAATAAAGATCGAGAGATAATAGCGAATTTGCATTACATAAAAGAATTAGCCTTTCAAAGTAAGGATGCTTTAGAAAAAGGGGACCTCTATCAGTTTGCAGAAATCATGAATGTTCATTGGGAATATAAGAAAAAACGTTCAGGGAATATCAGTAATCCAGAAATCAATGAATGGTATAAATTAGCGCGTCTTAATGGCGCCCTTGGAGGGAAAATGATTGGAGCAGGCGGGGGCGGTTTTTTGATGTTTTACACGGAGGATAAAGTGAAATTACGTCACGCTATGCGTGAAGCTGGATTGCATGAAGTGCGTTTTCGTTTTGATTTTGCAGGTACTCAGGTGATTACCTCATCATGAAGTCAGAACTATTCCAAGCCGTGATTTTAGCAGGTGGTCTTGCGACTCGATTGCGGCCCTTGACTGACACAGTAGCTAAATCACTAATCCCAGTGAATGGTGAGCCTTTTATTGCTCATCAGCTGCGGTTGCTCAAACGGCAGGGTATTCGGGATGTTGTCATCTGTGTTGGTTTTCTAGGGAATCAAATAAAAGAAGTGGTCGGCGATGGAAATGAATTTGGCCTAAATATTATTTACTCTTTTGATGGGCCTCGATTGTTAGGTACAGCGGGTGCCATTAAACAAGCCATGTGTTGGCTGGATGATGCTTTTTTTGTTATTTATGGTGACTCTTATTTGTCATGTGATTATCAGGCCGTTCAACATACTTTTATCAAAAGTGAGAAGCTTGCACTCATGACAGTGTTTCGCAACAATGGTATGTGGGATACGAGCAATGTTGAATTTTTAAATAATGAGATTCGTGTTTACGATAAAAAAAATAAATCAGCGTTTATGCAATATATTGATTATGGGCTGGGTTTATTTAAGAAAGAAGCTTTTGACCAAGTGCCTAATAATGAGCCTTATGATCTTTCGCTTTTGTATCAAAAGTTGTTAGCTTGCAGACAATTGTCTGCTTTCGAAGTATCCAAGCGGTTTTATGAAATCGGTTCATTTGCAGGGATCAAAGAGTTAGAGTACCATTTGTTATCGGATTATTTAACTCATTCTTAAAATTGAAATTATAGGAAATAATTTGCAATTCATTAAACAATTTTTATCTGAAGCCGGTCAAATTCTAGAGCAAATTAATGTTCAGGAAATCGAACGCTCGATCGATCTGTTTGTGAAAACACGTGCAGAAGGTGGCCGGTTGTTTGTTTTAGGTGTAGGCGGGAGCGCTGCCAATGCCTCTCATGCCGTTAATGATTTTCGCAAAATTACGGGGATTGAAGCGTATGCCCCGACGGATAATGTCTCTGAGCTTACGGCGCGAACCAATGATGAGGGGTGGTCAACGGTTTTTTCAAAATGGTTAGAAGTCAGTCGATTAAAGGCGAATGATCTTCTTCTTATTTTATCGGTGGGCGGTGGAAATATGGAAAAAAACGTGAGTCCTAATTTGGTGTCTGCTTTGCAATATGCAAAGCAAATCGGTTCGAAAATAGTGGGTATTGTAGGGCGGGATGGCGGGTATACTGCATCAGTTGCTGACACTTGTATCATTATTCCAACACCTAATCATAAAAATACCACACCGCATGCAGAGGCTTTTCAGGCAGTTATATGGCATTTGTTGGTGTCGCATCCGAAACTGAAAATAGCTCAAACAAAATGGGAATCGGTATAAGGAGACGATTGCGAATTTCGAAAGTCGGAAAGTAGTCTTTTCTCTGCCGTCATTGCGTAGCTATCGCTTGCGAACACGAGAGATATTTCTTACAAGGATTGTAAAGATGAAATTAATATCAGAATTAAAAGTTAAGTTATTTGCGGATGGTGCGGAAAAGGCGGGTATCCTGGAAATGTATAAAAAGCCCTTCATCCAGGGCTTTACAACGAATCCTTCTTTAATGCGAAAAGCGGGTATTAAAAATTATAAAGCTTTTGCACTCGATATTCTTAAAACGATCAAAAATCGTCCCATTTCATTTGAGGTTATTTCAGATGATTTTAAAGAAATGTATAGTCAGGCACTGGAAATTGCAAGCTGGGCGGAGAATGTCTATGTCAAAATTCCTGTGTCAGATACGAAAGGGAAGTCCACACTGAACTTGATACAGTTATTAAAAAAAGCCGGAGTTAAGCAGAATATCACCGCATTAATGACGTTAGAGCAGGTACGTGGTGTCGCGGAATCATTAGCCTTCGGACCTTCTGCCTATCTATCACTGTTTGCCGGCCGTATTGCAGATACCGGCAGGGATCCTATGATTATGATGAAAAAAGCAGTTGCAGCATTATCCCCGTATCCTAACCTTGCGCTCATTTGGGCAAGTCCACGGGAGTTGTTGAATATTTTTCAAGCGGATGAAGTCGGTTGTCATATTATCACGGTGACTCACGACATTCTTAAGAAACTGTCTTTGGTAGGAAAAGATTTAAATCAATATTCACTTGATACTGTAAATATGTTATATAACGACGCATTAAAAGCAGGTTTTACACTCGATCCTACTCAAGTTTCAACAAAAGAAGAAGAATTTGAATAAATAAACGCTGGAGATAAAATGTTATCAAGATTGTTGTTTTCAATCACAGGGTGTTTAGCCTTATTATGTTTTTTAGTTGCTTTTTATGTCGCAGCAGAACACACCTCTCATTATTTTGCGAATCATAATTATTTCTTCTCTCCTTTTGCAGATGATATTTTAGATAATGCAAACACAACTTATCCTATAGCGCTAGGTAAGCAAAGTTTTTGGAAGATTTTTTCTCCCTATATTGATCATCGAGTTGCTATTGAGCATGTCCAAGAACTCATAGATTTTGCTTGGACAAGCGGTGTGCAAGTGCTGCAACCCTATCGGATTAGTATTTTATTGTGGGCTAATTTTTTGATTTTTTTTCATTATATTATTCGGCCCAGTGCATTCACGATTATTATTAAAACATTCTTATCGGGAGCCTATCTTTTTTTGCTTTTTGCAAGCATGAGTGTCAATACCTATGTGAGCACAATGCAGATTACTTGGCCTATTCTATTTTTATTTGCACTTTTAACGTTTATCAATCTTTCCCGCTATTGCCAGGTTGTAAAGCAAACTGGATTATCACGAGCATCCTATCTCTATATTGCGCTCACTGTTTTATGTCTTAATATCGTGTTGTATACGTTTAATATCGGAGTAGTTTTGTGGCCGATTATCTTTTTAATACTTATTCATCAAAGGTGTTTAAAAAAAGATAGCTATATTTGGATAGGTCTTGCTTTTTTTAATTATTATATTTATTTAGACCATCATTGGGTCATGAACAATGTTCATTCTTATTCAAGCCACGCTAAATTATTTTCCATTCCAGTATATATTCTGGAAGTTTTTAAAAAATATTCCAGGATTATATCAGTCTCTTTTAATATTCATGCGTTTTATCAGAGTACATTTATAACTCAAGTGATTGGCTTGATTTCAATTTTTATTAGCATTGTTTTTATGGTTTCTTTTTTAAGTAAAAGAAATAGGTCTTCTTATGAAATTACATTCTTTGGTTATTTTGTATTTTCAATGTTATCCATGATTGTTATTCCTGTAATGAGAAATGCAGTTGATTGGAGATTTCTAACAGTCGGATTATTTTTTGATTTTTGTTTATTAATGTCCTTGTTTATGATGCTAGCTGATTTTTCGCTGTCTCGCAAATCGAGTTGGGCTTCTGTCTCTTTGGTATTAATGGGTTCAATTTGGTTATTATTTAGGTTTCTTCCCATTGATAAACAATTATCGAATGGGACTTATGAGCTTGGTTTTTTTAATCAAGTTTTTATTTCAGAAGCAACTCAAATTCCTATCGATGAGAATTTTTTAAAAGCATCAAAAATTTATCAATCTAGCGGCGACCTTCAGCCGCATGTTTTTATTAATGAGATTAATAAGTCTCAACATAAGGGCCCTTATTCTTTTTGGATCTCGCAATATATGAATCAACCTATCAAAGTGTTGCAAAACAATAAACGAATATTAACGGACAAAGCTAAAATCTATGTTGCTTATGATTATCGCCCTGAGCATAGTTCTGGGTTGTTGATTAATGTGTTAGTTGAAAACAGCCGCACACCGATGAATAATCAATGGCAAATGGTATTTACAGACAAGGCCGGCACAATCATTGGTTTTGGCATTTCAAGTCCCAATCTGCAACCTTTGTGGGCTTTGCTGATACGGCCTTCTCATCTGATACTTTGGCGCGGTGCTATTAATACCCAATCCCTCAAATCACATGACACCATTCATGCTTGGGCAATTGATCAAAATCACAAGGTTATTTATCAGTTAGGCAGTATGATAATTCCTACTCCGCTTTACTCTCAGAAACAATTTACATGGATATGGCAAAGAACCCAGCATGTTGGTGTTCAATAAGAAAAAACTAACTTTTAGAGATACCTTTGATGGCTTTTTTACAGACACCAGTAGTCGCAACAGAGATAAGCTTGCAGAACCAGCGATAACCGTACGCTTTTAACCCTTGTTTCATATTTTTGAAAGCTTGTTTAGGAAGCTTTTTCAGTAAGTACATCAAGAATAAATAGATCGTATCTTTGGCGATCCATGCTTTAAATATTGCTTGTTGAGCGGTGGGTAAATGATAAGCAGCTAAAAAATGATTGGCTAAATTGATATGTTCGTGCCGAGTACGAAATTGATTTTTCATGCTAAAGGTAAGAGAGTGATCATGCGAGAGATAGTTGTAAAATACATCGGGTATTATCTCAGATTGCACATCGGAAAGAGCAAGCTTAATTAAAAATTCTCTATCATTTGTCATATTATAACTACCATCAGCAAGTGTTGGATTAAACTTTCCAAATTGCTTGAAAATATCTTTATGAAAAAAGCGTGCATTGATGGCAGGCAGTTCAAAGATCATATTGTGGAGCGTGATTTGAAGCTTGTTTGTATCATTGATCTGTCGTGTGATGCGTGATTGATGGTTAGTTTCATTTTGTAAAATATGTACACCCGTTGTGATCATTTTAGCGTGAGGTTTTGAATTATACAAAAGAGCGACTTTATGTAATAAGCCTTCATCAAGAAAGTCATCCGCATTTAGAAGTTCAATTAAATCCCCTGTTGCAATCTCTATGCCTTTGTTACAGGCATCACAATGGCCTTTATCTTTCTCGCTCTTCCAGTACGTAATGAAAGGTTGGTATTGTTTGATAACATCAAGAGTGCCATCGGTAGAGCCGCCATCCATCACGATTAATTCTAAATTAGGATAATTTTGACGGATAACGCTTTCTAAAGTGCGTGGTAAATACTCTTTCATGTTTAGAACGCCGATGATAATGGAGATCCTAGGAAGAGTTTGATTTTGCATGTTTAAATTCCCACGCGTGATCTTATAAAAATGTGATTCATGATAAACAAATCGCCGCCTTCGCGGAAAGGCAAGATCGTCGTAGTATGAAACACAACTCGGCGAAGCGCAAGACGACTTTTAAATTGATGAACCGTGGGATTTTTAAGTGTATTTTTGGAGGATATTTCTTGATCGCGCAGCATCTACAGGATAGACTGTCATTCTTTTAAAAATAAGCAAAATCAATTGTATGGAAATTAAACTCGCCTGCGATTATTTTGGATCAAACAGGGGTTATATATTAACATGTACGATCAAATAATTACCGCCCGTCTTTATAAGACAATGCTACTTATTCGGCAAATTGAACTTAGGATTGCAGAAATTTACTACACTGATGCGATCAAAAGTCCTGTGCACTTATCTGTCGGCCAAGAATCTATCGCTGTTGGTGTTTGTGATGCATTAGAAAAGGACGATATCGTATCAAATACCTATCGTTGCCATGCCACTTATATTGCCAAAGGCGGCAATCTTTTTGAAATGATGGCTGAGTTATATGGAAAAGCAACAGGCTGTGCAGGCGGGAAAGCAGGGTCTATGCATTTGGTTGATATTAAAAATGGGGTCATGGGCGCATCCGCTGTTGTTGGTACAACGATTCCCGTCGCAACAGGCTATGCATTAGCAATGCAAAATGAAGCAAAAATCACAGGCAAACAGCGAGTCGTTGTTGCATTATGCGGGGATGGCGGCACAGAAGAAGGTTGTTTTTATGAATCTATTAATTTTGCAGCGTTACGTAAACTACCCATCATCTTCATTTGTGAAAATAACCGATTGGCCATTCATACCCCTTTAGAAAAACGTTGGGCGACAGATCAACTTTGTGAACGTATAGCTACCTTTGGTATTAAAACGCATAAAATTGATGATGCAGATGTGTTCACGATTCGCGATACCATGGTAAATGCACTTGCTGATATACGAAAAGGTTCAGGCCCAATTTTTATTGAGTGTGCGACTTATCGCTGGCTTGAGCATGTTGGACCTTTGGATGATCACAAAGATGACTATCGTAATACAAAGGAATACCAGACATGGAAAGATAATGATCAAATTTTGCGCTTAGGAAAAATGCTGGATGAAAAAACACGTATTCAGCTAGAAGATGAAGTTGCATTAACACTACAACAAATTGAAAAGTTTGCTGAAGAAAGTCCATATCCTGCTGCTGAGGAGTTATATACTCATGTTTACGCAAGTTGAAAAAACACCTGCTCAAACCGAGCAAATGTCAGAAACCCGCTTAATACGTTATGTAGATGCGTTGCGTGAAGCTTTTGAAGAAGAGATGGCGCGTGATCCAAAAGTGTTCTTATTTGGATTGGATGTGGATGATCATAAGGGTATCCAAGGCTCAACAATAGGATTGCAGGAAAAATTTGGTAAAGACCGCGTTTTTTGCACGCCCTTGTCTGAGGATGCTATGACAGGTGTTGCAATAGGTGCTGCTATAGCAGGTTACCGTCCTATTCATGTTCATATCCGTATGGATTTCATGTTGCTTTGTATGAATCAGTTAGTGAACATGGCAGCAAAATCACATTATATGTATAACGGACAAGTAAAAGTACCTTTAGTGGTGCGCACCATGATTGGTCGTTCATGGGGGCAGGGCGGACAACACTCTCAAGCATTGCATTCCATGTTTATGCATGTGCCAGGGTTGAAGGTGGTGGCCCCTGCGAATGCACATGATGCAAAAGGTTGTATGATTTCTGCTATACGTGATAACAACCCCGTTATTTTTATAGAGCATCGTCTGTTATATTCAACAGAAGGGTATGTACCCACAAAATCATACGAAGTGCCATTAGGTAAGGCTCGTATTTTAACGGAAGGTACAGACATTACTATTGTTGCTGTATCACATATGGTGATGGAAGCTTTACGTGCCAAAAAACATTTAGAAAGTGTAGGCATTAACGCTGAAGTGATAGACCCCATTACACTCTGGCCATTAGATATGGAAACTATTATGCAATCCGTCAAGAAAACGGGTAAATTGTTAATGGTTGATAATGCATGGTTAACGTGCGGCGCGAGCAGCGAAATTCTGACTCGTGCAATGGAAATGTGTCAAGAAGAGGATATTTCAATTCCATCATTGGCTCGTATGGGCTTTGCACCTACTACATGTCCTACAACAAAACCACTTGAAAATTTATTCTACCCCGATGCGCGTTCGATTGCCGTGAAAGCTTATCAAATGACTCAAGGGAAAAAAGCAAAAACATGGGAGCCTCCAGTAAGTGCTAATACAGAAATTGATGCATTTAAGGGGCCGTTTTAATTATTATCATGAGAACAATTAATGCAGCTAAGCACTAAAATTTCATTGAAGGCACGTATGTTAGCAAGGAAGCTGAAGCTTAGGTTTTTTAAAGCAGCAACTCCTGAAATTCAAATTGAAAATAAAATGTTAGAGATTCCTTTAGGGAAAGAAAGTTCTAAACCTAAAGCGATCCTAGAAATTGTACCCACCAAAAAAAATGCTACGTGGGTAGGTAAAAATTGGTTGATTAATTTTTCTGATAACCGATTTTCAGAGCATGGCGAAGATGGTGTCATCGCTAAAATTTTTGAAATCTTAAAACCTGAAAATAAATGGGTATGTGAGTTTGGAGCCCATGATCCAGAAACAATAAGTAACACTTGGCGTTTGATTAATCAGGAAGGATGGAATGCTTTATTAATTGAAGCAGATGATCTTTATTTTGAAAAGCTGAAAAATTATTACAAGGACACCCCCTCCGTTCAATGCCTTCATACAAAAGTCTCTTATGAAGGAAATGAACGGCTAGATTCACTGTTAGAAAAAACACCGGTTCCAACAAATTTAGATTTCATGGTCATCGATATTGATGGTAATGATTATCATGTATGGGAGGCTATAAATACTTATAAGGCCAAAGTCGTCATGATTGAATTCAATGCGGCCATCTCTACAGAAGTTTCATTCATTCAAGCCCGTGATTTATCCGTTAATCAGGGTACTTCATTAAGAGCAATGGTCGACCTAGCAAATAAAAAAGGATACAAACTAATAGCCGCAACTTCATGGAATGCCTTTTTCGTCGAAGAGAAATATTATTCACTGTTTTTTGAAACAGAACCTTCTCTTGAGAGTATGTATACACCTCCTGCTAGACATCCAATTTGGACACGCGCATTTCAGCTTTATGATGGAACGATTGTCATGGCTCCTTGGGATGAAATGCTTTGGCATAAAGTTGATTTAAAGCCTACTGATTATCAGGTATTGCCAGAGTCATATCGTCGTTTTTCAAAATCACTTGCTGCAAGAAATTATCTATACGAAAAAACCGGTTCAAAAACATCATTAAAGAAAGAGGATGCTTACTATTTAGATAAAATTTTTAAGATGCCCGGAAATGTTGTTTCTCAGTTTGCTAGAAACGTATTTTCACGCTACGGCGAAGATGGAATATTAGAAAAGTTAGCTGCAATAATTACCCAAGATAATTTATATTTTGTGGATGTAGGGGCTGGGGATGGGATCACTCAAAGTCGATCACGTTATTTAGCAGAGAGACATTATTGGCATGGCATTTTATTAGAAAATGACCCAGTAGAGCGAAACAAACTTCAAAAATCAATTAAAGGTTTGTCTAAAGTAAGATTATATGATCAAGAGTATGGATTATCTGAATCAAACAGTCTTGATCGTATTTTTACAAAGATGGGAATTCCCCGAGAGTTTTCAGTGTTATTGCTGAATAATTATGGTATGGAGTATTATTTATGGGAGTCATTATTGGAATTTTCTCCCAATTTAATTGCAATACAATTCAATCCAACAATACCTAATGATGTTAAATTCGTCCAACCCAAAGATTTCTCAATACATCAAGGCTGTTCTTTAAGAGCTCTTTATGAACTAGCGCATTATAAAGGTTATGAATTAGTGGGTGTTACACTGGAAACCGCTTTCTTTTTGAAAAGGAAATTCTTTTTCCGGTTTTTTGAATTATTTAAACAAGGATATACTGATCTTGATGATATGTTTTGTCCTGCGCAAATGCATTTATCTCAGTTATATGATGGAACAATTGCATTAAATGGACTTGACCGTCTCATGTGGCATGGTATTCGTATTGATGAAGAAAAATTACAAGTTATACCGCGAGCACTACGAAAATTTCATCAATATTTTGATACAGAATATAAAAATATTTTTTATCGAATATAATGTTCCTTATGGAGATAATGTGTGAAGTTGCAATTATCGGAATTCCTGGATAAATTTCAGATATACGATCTGACTATGCCCGCCAAAATAAAGTTGGTTAACAATCGACGAATAGATGATAGTGAATATAAGCTTGTCTGTAATATATGTGAAATATTTACAGCCATCGCAGATGTGGCAAAGACAGAAAATTTGTTACCACCCCCTGGCGGTATTTTTTGGGAAAATGCAAAAAAAGGTCTGATACCTTTCGAGTTATATCTTAGAAAAAATAGAAATGAGATTGATCATTCATTTTTATTTAATACACGATTCCGTGATTTCCCATCAATTGCATATGAATATGATGAATATACGCCTATGCCTGACTTTTGGGTTCGTCGCTATGAACGACTAGTGAATGTAGTATCACAGCGATGGCATGTCCAAGTGCCTGCGAGATTCGGAGAAATTGGCTGGAATGTTAATGGCTATCCTGTGAATCGTCTCACCTCTATTAATCAAGAACGTATTAATGCAATGCATATAGCGGGTATCACAGGCTATTTAGAGGAACTTTTATTTCCACGTATTCTTGAAATTGGGGCCGGCGCTGGTGAGTTAGGTTATGTCTTATGCAAAGCGCTCCCTAATTGCACATGGTTTGATTGTGATCTTTTGGGAAGTCTCATTTATAGTGCAATTCACTTGGCCGTGATGTTACCTGATAAACAGCATTATATTTATGTTGGTAATCTTGAGGTGAAAGGTGATCTTGATGAGAAGCTTATTATCAGAAATGCTGAAGAAGCGGCTCAATGTCAGAATGCAGTTATTAATATTCCTCATTTTCTACTCAAAGATTTTGTAAGACATCTCAAGCTTTCTTTTGCTTATAATACGTATTCATTTGGTGAAATGCCTCAAACATCAGTATCAGATTATGCAAGTATGCTTTCTGATTTTTTACAAGATCATGGTATTTTGTATGAGCAGAATGGGTATTTTCCAGAAAAAGGCGGGGATAATGTTGAGACTATTTTGAAGAACTATTTTGAACAAGTTCCATGGCCAAATGAAGTAGATGGAAATAGTTTTATGAATGGAGCTATGCGAATTTGGTCTAATAATACTATCGGATTTGAACTTGATAGGTTTATACATCCAAATAAGCGATCAAAAATAATTAAATCGTTTGATGATCAGGGCGATTTTCCAGATATAGAATTTCCGATGGAAGCCTGGGGTAAATTGGAGTACTTGTATGAATAAAAAAATTAATTTGATTAAACACTTATCCCCAGAGGCTTTATATGAACAGCTAAAACAGTTTACAGCAGGGATGGCTGTTACAAAAGGAGCGTTTGAACTCATTGTTGAAAAATGTTTATTAGAAGATATTGAATGGAATCATATGGATCAGTTACATCGTCCTGCCATTCATAATACATATGAGAAAGGGATCCGAATTGCAATGGGACAAGATTTTGCAATTTCTCTAACGCAATGGAAAAATTGGCCATTTCTTATAACGGTTACTGATGTCTACGTTGCAAAAGGATTATTTTACCAATCATTAACTATTGCCGGGATTATTTTCATTCATTCCATCATTTCATTAGAGCAAATGGGTGATAATGTAAAATTAAAAGATGAGTGGTTTATTGCATCACATAAATTTTTTAAGCTATTGCACAAACCTCTTAATAAAAAACTTTATTCGTTAAATGCTCGCTTGCAGCAAGAAGATGAACAAGTTCGGCAAGGTCGTTTTGAATTGCGCAAACAAGGCTATACTTTTAAAACCGATTGTCCTGATTACTATAATTCGAATCAATTAGGCGCAAATACAATTTATCCGTCGTTAGAAGCAGGCGCTTCTTTTTCATTGGAAGGCATTACAGAAGTGCCGACTTTGGTCGAAGCTGGAAATTTAAAATTTATTGTTAGCAAAAATAACAATTCTGGCTACCTTGTATGGCCTTCCACTTGTCCGCACGAGGGGGGACCATTGATCAATGGGAAATTTTGTGAGGCAAAAGTGACTTGTCCATGGCATGGCTTACACTTTAAAGCGGTTGAATTGTCTGCTAACCATTCTACAGCATCAAAACATGGATTTGCATATGAGTTAATTGGAAATACGGTCTATATTAAGCAGAGTTCCTCAATTGAAGAGAAAATCATCGTGACAAAAAGTCATGATTTTATAACTGCATAGTCATTTTCCCGGATAAGCATACGACTATGATGAAAATTCTGAGAAAATGCTCATCTTTAGAAATACCTTATATTCTATTGGGACTTTTTTTGCCCTTTTCTTATACAATATTATGGCTATCATTAAATACACAGCTTCCTGGTAATGATGCTGCAAATTATTTAATGACTTCGGTCAATATTTTTCATCATTTTAGCGAGCATGGTTTTTGGAGTGGAATACAAAGTGTTTATTTAGAAAGAGGGTGGAGACCGATTTTTTTTCCTGTTTTGGCAGTGCCTTTTTTGTTGATTTCTCATGGAAATTTATATTTTTCTTATTTTTTAGTTGCTCTTCTTTCTCTTGTTTTCAGCGGAATTTATATATACTTATTTTTTAGACTTAAGCTTGATCGATTTCCCGCTATTATCGCGACTAATCTCATCATCTTATTGCCGTTTGTTCAAGCACAAGTTGTGATGTTTTATGCTGAGGCAGCTTTATTGCCTTGTCTTATCGGATGCATTTATCATTTAATTAAATCAGATTATTTACGTGATAAAAAACATGTTTATGGCTTTATTGCATTATTCGCGTTGGCATTTACAATGAGACCCGTTGAGGCTGCTACCCATCTTATTTTTGTGTTAACTGCATTTTTATACTTAGGATGGCGCTCAAACTATTTTAATCTGAAACAGATTATGAGTGTTTTATTTATCTGTTTATCCGCGTTATTTCTTATGTTGTTCTTAGCGGCGCTTCCTTATATACATTTTGTTCCTGTGCAGGTTATTGATGGGGGCGTACTTGATATAAGAATGACAAAAGTTATTCATCATGCCTTAATTGCATCAGGAATAAGTGTTTTTTTAATAGGATTTTTTATAGTATTTTCACCTATTAAACAAATCGCTTATACTTTTTTTGCTTCCTTTTATAGTAATATTAGGAAGACCTTCCTAATTCCCGCTTTTTTTGCATCACTGTTGTTGGTTCTTATATGGTTTTTGCCATTTGCCATTGAAACATTTCAGTGGGTATATCGTACCTCACTGGGTGATGTTGCAAGTAGTACAGGATCTTTATCAGGATCTCATTTTTCATGGAATGTATTGCAAATTTACCTTCGCAATGAAGGTGTCTTGCCGGTCATTGGTATTGTATTGATTACAGTGTTGGCATTAGTGTGTCTTTCTAACAGACAGAAGCGTGCAGTTATTTTATCGACTCCTTTTATTTATTTGTTATTGTTACTACCTTTTCCTATATGGGAAGCGTTCTATACGGTACAGATTGTGACGCGTAAATTATCCGTCGCAGTACCTGCATTGTTAATGGCCTTGTTAATGCTGGCATTACAACGTGGTAATCAATTATTTTTACGTATAATGGGCATTACAGTGGTGTTGTTTGCTGTTTTTGGATTGAGTATAGGCTTGATGTTGAGTCCGGAAACTCCGGATCCCATTCCTTTCTTAAATAAAACGATAGGATATTTTGTACCAAAACCCATCAGGCTAAAACCGAATCCTCATGATGTTGTCATTGATTTTCTTGCAGTTCAGGCAGCAAAGTATCATCTAACTTCCATTGCTCTTGAACTTAATCCCGGTACTCCTGATGCAAGGCATCCCATTGAGGCTGAGCCTGTTGACCCTTTCTTAATAAGCACAATGGCCGTTGCATCAAAACAATTGTATTCTGTCGCTTATCCTTATGTGAGTTTATATGCTCCGGATACTATCCAGAGCTTTACTGACAAATATGATGGGATATTTTTATCAGACCTGACTAGTAAAATGCGCATATCTAAAGAAGCTGCAGCTAATTATTTACAGCAATATCAAGTTGAAAATAGCGCCAGTCTCAAAGTTCTTTATGAATTTTTGTTTTATTATTCCAATAATACTATTCAGAACAAAGGATGGGTTGTCGGTCCTTGTATTAACCTAGAAGGCGAGCGAGGCGGCGATTATCTAGGATGCTTGTTGTTACATAAAAAAGTATTAAGCTAATGTAGTTTCTATTGAATTTTCGTTTAATTCGTTCTTTTTCTTCAATAACTGACTATCGAAAATAAACACGGCAAGACCTGGCAAGTAAGTCAATATACCGATTACTCTATAGGCCAGAAAAATTGTAGCATAGGTCGCGTTAACTCCAGGATTGAGCAGCACGATGATATTTGCGAAGGCAGCCTCACCAATCCCAAATCCTCCTGGTGCTATCGGTATTAAATTGACAAGTTGTGTGACAGCGGCAGCTATCATGTAGTCAGTGAAAGAAATAGGAGGAAAATGCATGATTTTGGCGATTAATGAGCAAGTCATGACGATCATAAGTTGTATGATGACTGAAGCAATTAAACACTTGAAAATGGCTAACTTTGAATTACGATAGACGCGCATGGAATTGATCAAGGAAACACCCATTGTTAGCCATTTTTTACCCGCAAAACGAGAGCATAACCATGTGCTTAATCCGAGCTGTTGTGGCAGCAGAATAGAACCAAAAAATACGATCAAAAGACTTAGGCAAAGTATAAGACAGATAAAAATAAAATATAAGGGAGAGTTCTGCTGTGTAAATAGTTTTAAGTGCATTGCTGCACATAAACAAACAGCAATAAAGATTCCCATTAAACCTGTAATACGATCAAATAAAATGGATAACATGACCGCACTTCGTTTGTCTGTCTTTTTGAAAAGGAAATAACAACGAAAAAAATCCCCGCCAATCCCGCCCGGAAGCAAATTATTAAAAGCAATTCCAAGATAGGTAGGAATGAGCGTATGACGAAAATTTAATTGAATGGCTTGCGCTGTATTTAACTGGTACCAGCGCCACGCGCTTACAATGACAACCGCAAAATAAAGCATCATTGTGCAGGCCAATAGTCCCGGTGAATATAAAAGTTGAGGAAGCAGACTAAAATCTAGTTTTGAAGTATGTGTTAAAAACCAAAGCAATAAAACAGAAATAAGTATTTTTACAGGTATTATTATTTTTCGCATTGGTTTAATCGTCTATTTAATAAACCTTTATAGAAATCGAAACGATTGTAAGATGGAATTTTGCGCATGTCAATTGTTACAACGGGCATTGAACCTGTCTGTTTTTTATCTGAAACAGGCAGGGAATGTTCATCGCTATTGACTATGAGATTGCCCCATGGGGTATCTTTGACTTCCATTTCATTGTTTCCATAGATAACTGTGTTATGACGGTTATAGTTGGATGGATATCCCATCATATATAAGCTATGAATAATAACCCCAATAACCTGCTGCTGAAATTGACAAGTTCTCATGCCGTACTCATTTGCTATAGGTATGTTCTTTGAGTATGAATAATTTTTTCCACTATCACAATCGATGGCATGAATAATAACTTTTTTGTTTTGTTTTAATAAAGGTATGACATGATCTCTTAATTGTTGCTGTACATAATTAAAGTCATTCTCATGAGGTCCAACGATACCGTCAGACATCATTAAATTGGCATAACACACTCCAAAAACTGCAATTGTTATGAAAATTAAAGAGGATAGCATTTTAGGAATGTTTAAGAACGAATATTTAGAGTGAGGCGAGTCACTCAATTTATGGATTGACCAAAAAAAGACATATAGCAATATCGGCATGGTAGCCAGTGTATAACGGAATGTGTAAGAACGTTCAGAGGTTGCAAGTACTGGTGAATAAGCGAGAAAAAAAAGTAAAAATACAATGCCAAAAGATTTAATAATATCAATTGAAATTGCTTTGATATTTTTTGTTCTATTAAGGAAACAAACATGTATAAGTGCGATTGCAAAAATGGAGCAAATAGTGATTAAAGATAATGGTGGTTGGAAATGCGAAGTTCCCCATAACCACAAAGATGAATGCATCAATAAAATATCGAATATCCATTGAAAACGAGAAAATAAATGAGCAGTTTCTAATGTGCCAGGTCTATTCCCAATTTGCAGATCGACGTTAAATAAAAAATGCACAAGAATAATAGTTGTAAAATAAATAAGCATCATAAGGATAATGAGGAAGGATGCAGAATAAAAAAACTTTCTTTTAAGAGAGAGTTCGGGAGCTTTAGACAAAAATGTGTTCAGGTAGCAAATCGTCAGCAGAGTCCAACCATACATGGAAGATAATGGATAATTAAGCAAGCTAGCATAAAATAATAAACAACCTAATATTAAATATCTATTCTTAGATTTTTCTCTAGGTAGGGTGAATGAATGATGCCAACAAAATAAGCCGCCAAAAGTTAAAAGCAACGCAGTCATAATTAAGGAATAATTGGCTGTTGCATTAAATATCTGATAAGCAGGGAGAGTAAAAGATGCAATTGCAAAAGTGGCTGCCAGTATTCTATTTCTATTAAATAAAAGCTGCCAACGATACAACAATATACCTAAAATACTTGTCAATATTACGCATATTAATCTTACATACACGGCATGATGCAAATTCAAAGAAATAAGATCAGTCGTATAGAATGATATCATGCAAATAGGGCGAACCAATTGAAAAACGGTGTTGTAATAAAGATAGCCAAAATCAGATATTTTCATCCATGGCCATATTTCCCACATGAGATCATCTTGTCGTAAGTAATTGTGGGATAGGAAAGCGGGAGAAAGTGCTATTACTAGACTTAAAAAAATAATGATATAAAATGTAAAATCTTTTTGTTGAGATTGCATTAAACGAACACCTAAATTTTACATGATTGTAGATAGGCGTACACTCTATGTCAATCTAGTTAACTAAGTATTAGGAGGTAAAAATAGAATGGGAGCACTTCGTTTTTATTTAGCACTTTGTGTGGTTATGGCGCATGTCGCGAAGTTTCCTTTCATTATTGGTATCTCTCCACAAAGTGCGGTAATGATATTTTTTATTATCTCTGGTTTTTATATGACGATGATTTTAAATAAAACCTATATTGGTCAGGGTTCAAGCATGATATTCTTCTTTAATCGTTTTATGCGCCTGTGGCCTATATTTATAATTATCACATTATGTTCAATGATTGCGCCGTTACTGCTTTCCCACTACGGTGATAATCCCAATAATTGGATATGGGCAGCCATGCATGGCGGAGCAAAATCAATTGAGGCAGTTATTTGTATTCTTTTCAGCAATTTTTTTATGGTGTTGCATGATTGGCAGTTTTATTTTTCTCGTGACATTTCAGAAGGGTTTTCACTTATTACAGGATTTTCAGGTGGAACAGATTTATCAGTCTATGATTATGTTCCACAAGCATGGTCAATAGGCGTTGAAATCTGTTTTTATCTACTAGCACCACTTATTGTTCGAAGTATGCGCGCAATTCTAAGTGTTGCGGTGATCAGCTTATTAATTAATTTATTTTGGATCCATGTGGGGGCAAGATTTGAACCTTGGCGATATATGTTTTTACCCTCCGTTCTATATCTCTTTATGATGGGTGCTGCTGGTTATCATTTCTTCTTTAAAGGTTGGATTAAATCAAGTAACTGGAAAGATTGGCTGTTGTTATTAATGACTTTATTGATTCTTCTTATAGTATCAAATAAAGTAAATGCGGATCGTCCATTATATATTGCTTTTGAACCCTTTAAATTTCTCAATTATGCGATTGCAATTCCTATATTGTTTACCATCACTAAAAACTGGAGAATTGACCGATTTATTGGGGAATTATCCTATCCGCTGTATCTTTGTCATTTATTAGTACTTCATGTAGTTAAAGCGCTCACACCCACTGGGGAAATTGGTCGTGGAATTATGGTAATTATAATTTCAATTATAGTTTCAATCTTGCTTTATTTTACAGTCGATTATCCCATTAATTTATGGAGGCATAAACTTTCAAAGCGTTTTATGATGAATCAAAAAATACCAATGAATGCAGTATCCTCCGTCGCTACCTCATGACGCCAAATTACAGAGAGGTGTTTAAATTCAATATTTTTGAGGTGATAACAAGATGCACTGTATATCAATCTAGATAGGAATGTCATTAATGTTAACAATGGACAATAAAAAATTATCACAACCGAAAAATAGTTTATTTTGCTTTTTTGCAGCTTCTTTTCTTCCTCTGTTATTTACCATTTATTGGGTTTATAAAAATACTCAATTGCCGGGTTCTGATGCAGCAAGTTTTATATTGGCAGCAGATCATATATACCAGCAATTTATTGATGGAGGTTTTTGGCATGGATTGTTGAGAGCGGTTCTTGATAGAGGATGGCGACCCATTTTTTTTCCTGCAATGACGGTACCTTTTATATTTCTTTCGAAAGGGAATTTATTATTAGCAGCGGGGTTGACTGCGGTCACAAGTATTTTCGTTAGTACAATTTATGTTTATTTATATGCGAGATTAATGGTTGGACGTTATTCTTCTGTAATAATCACGAGTATTATCTGTCTATTAGCTTTAGTTTTAGATCAAGCAGTAGAGTTTTTTGCAGAATGCTTCTTTTTTCCTTGTATTGTCGGAAGCATTTATCATTTAATTAAATCAGACTATTTCAGAAAATTTAAGCATGCAGTTGCGTTTGCACTTCTTGCTAGTTTGGCTGCATTGCTAAGACCGGTAGAAATGTTGATACATTTGTTTCCTGTTTTGGTTATTTTTATCTGTTTGGGTTTAAAACTTAAGAGATTTACTAAACAGAAAATTATGCTTCTCCTTGGACTGTCATTGCTATCGCTATTGGTTATATTTTTATCTGCAAAATATTTCCAAAAAATTCCTGTAGAAGATAGTGTAATCCGAGAAAATCTAACGCATTTTATTAATATCATATTGTCCGGGACAATTGTATTATTTGTTGCCTGGTTCATTTACACCTGGACTCATTATGTTGGATCATTAAAAATAAATTTAGTGGAGCCGGCTCAAACAAAAAATGATTTTAATTTATTTTTCGCATTTTGTTTATTTTTTATAATAATTCTTGCATGGTACTTGCCCTTTGCTTACCAAACCATTAGTTGGATTTACCGCACGTCGCTAGGTGATGTAGCCGCCGGTACTACTCGTATGACCTCAACATCATTGTTGAGTGAAATTAACATGCAAGTGACGGGTGAAGGTAATTTTGTTGTCTATACGAGCCTATTTCTTTGTATTTTATCTTTATATAAACATCCTTCATTAATTAAACGAGATCTTTCTTTAATACTTCCAGCTATTTTTTTAATGCTTGTTAGTATATTGCCGATCTTGGAAGTGCTTTTTACAGTGCAGGATATTATTCGTAAATTGTCCACCGCCTTTCCTCTGTTGTTAATGGGAATGCTCCTGATAGGGCTCATGAAAGGCCCTTGGTATAAGGCACGGAACTTTTTTGCTACTATTATTTTATGGGTTCAGTTTATTGGTATCAGTATTGCTGCATTTGGTCCCGAATGGATTAATGAAAAAATTAATGTTTTATTTGGATTCATTACTAGACCTGTAATAATGCAACCCAATCCTCATGCAGTAGTTTTAGGTTTTTTGCAAGAACAATCTAGAAAACTGGGCATTCACTCTTTTGGCATAGAAGTACATCCGAATACTGTTGTACCTATCGATCCATTTCTAATGAATGTCATGATAAGTGCTCTACACACAGATCTAAGCGGTGGATATCCCTATTTGTCTTCATATTCCGAACAGTCTTTGTCTGATTTGCATTCACGTTTTCAGGCAATCTTTCTTTCTGATAAAGCAGACGAAATGAAAGTCTCGGATATTGCATTAAAGAAATATACCCAACTATATGAAAAAGAAAAAAACCCGAGTATAAAAGCTTTTTATGAATTACTTTCATTATTTTCACAGCAAAAACTAGAAATGAAAGGCTGGCAAGTGGGCCCTTGCATTTGGATAAAAGCAATCAATCATATTGAGTATCAAGGATGTATCTTAATAGCAAAATAGAATACTAAGTCCAGATTCACCTCGATCCTACAAAGAGGTGAGATCTGAATAAAGTTAACTTAGGATTGCGTCGAATTTGGTTCAGAAAAATTCGAAGATTTTGTTTGATTTGAATTTTCCATATTTTTCTTTAATAATTTTTTGTTTTCAGAACTAATAATATGTAGTAATTCTTTGATGTTTTTATTTTCTTCTAACAGAATATGAAGGGAATCATGGGCTCGCATTTTCCAGGTTTGCCACGCACCTCTTATTTTGTATATCAGTTTATATTTAGCGCAGAAGTAACTAATGCAGCCACGAACGAAATTTCTACGTTGTTGTATCCCATCACCAAAGTAGTTAAAGAAAAATAATCGACGCCAATAATTGGTTAGTGAGATGTTTAATCTACTGAGATGATAATCAAATTTTGCAACGATAGTATTCGTGTCGAGATCGCGAATATAAATCAATTTTCTTCGAAGCAGGAGATTCAGTAATTGGTGACGTCGGCGACCTTTTTCGTTAATACTATAATTTACTAGCTGATTTTTGTGAGCTAAAATATTTGCTCTTATTAAAATAGCCCTTCGACGGGCCTCAAGCTGCATTTTGTAGGATTGGCATATTTCCATGGCTTTTATATGGTCACTATTATGTTTCCATCGTTTCTCATCAGAAATGCCAATCGCTGGTACGTCACCCGCAAATTTAATTTCAATCAGCGGTATGTCACGTAAATAATTTTCGTTTGAAAACATACCTTCTTTTGAAAGATAAAAAGAGATGAGTTGTTGAAAACTATCAGGACCGAAGCAGGGGTTCCAGTCACCACCGACATCAATCCACTTTTTTGTCGTAATAGGGATGGAATCCTGTGCAAAACTGCATTCCCACCGATCAAAATAATTTCTGTATTTATTGCGTGATGATCTTAAGCGAAATAAATGATCTGGGAAATAACCCACATATTTTTTTAAGATAGTATCCCAGCCAACGGTATCAAAGAGCATTTCATCGCTGATATTCAATAGAAAATAACTTCCTGGATCTGTGATTTCTAATAACTTATTGATAGGTTGCCATAAATCACAAAATGAAGCGGGTTTTGGAGTTTCAAGATATTTGAGAGTGAATTTTCTTCGAGTCATTTCTTTCTCAAGAAGTTCTTTCATGGAATGATGACCTATATCGATGTTAACTAGCACTTCGATATCTTTTGGATTGTCTGCAGTTTCTTCAATATTATCAAAGTAGGCGATAAGTTGCGCAGGTCGGTTTGAGTTTAATTGTATTGAAATCAGCTTTGAATAAAGCGGTTTTGATTTATTTATTTCTGTGAGATAACCTGCAGATTTGTAAAATTCAATCAAAGGCTTATCAATATGTGGATAATAGAGGGTGTATAATCGTTTATTAATAAAAACATTCAGTAATTTAGTCTGCCATGCTTCCCATTTTTGAAATTTCATGTCATCAATGTTTTTTATAGTTTCTTGGAGCGATGAAGGAATTTCTTTAAAAAATGAAGGAGCTAGTCCAATATCATTATGAGTGATATACTTAAGGAAAGCTAGAAAGTTATTTTCATCGTTGAGGATTTTCTCAAAACAAAAAGACTTTCCAGGAGCAGGAATGTCTGCAGAGTCATAAGTAATAACTTTGGCAAGTGCAAGAATAAACAATCTATTTTGGGCGGAGCTCAATTTTGTAGGAAAATGAGCAGCGGCATAATTTTTTATTTGGGTATAAAAATAATTAAATTGATAGAGATTAATAGTACTAGTACTATGTTGAATTTGTTTATGATTATCAATTTGATGCTCAATAAGAGAAAGTAATTTTATAGGCGCTAAATTGAGTTGCATCCAGCTTTGTAATATAAAATTAACTCTTAATATGGGTGATACTAGAAGATTAACTTTACGATATGGCTGAGCTGTTTTTTCTATTAAAGTTTTGTGTTGTAATTCAAAAGCTGTAAAAGATTGGGTATCGCCGGAATATTTTTTTTGTGAATGAGTGTTAAAGGCAATATATTTATCGATCGATATATCTAAAGGCGTTTCAAACGAATAAGTTCTGTCTGTTGTTAATTCTCCCATTGTGTAATGAAGAAAAGAAGGAAGAAATTCATCTGTATAACCCGCATGACAAAAAAAATCAGGATGTTTATTGATGATTGATGACAATAACTTTCCTGATATATTGTCATAAGTTGTAATAAAGAAAAAATTATTCATTATTTATTTCCAGTCCATGAAATTGATATTAAATGATTGTGATATCGTTTAAATGATCTTCTGCTTTTTTAAGAGCGCCTTCTGGAAAATGCTCAGGATAGTGTACTGGCATATCTTTTAATGCAATTTTATGCCATTGATTACCACGTTTTTCCATAGCCCAAAATCCGCCCCAAACAGAGACTTCACCAAATATCTCAGCAACGGCTAAAGTAACACCTGGATGGTAATTGCGATTAGATTTAATATCCTTGATAAAATCAGCCTCAGCATTTTTAATCGTATTTTCTTTGTCAACTTGTGATAATTGTAGATTGAGATCATCTCCACAAATAATACCGCCATCTTTAACAAGAGCTAATGCATTTTTAATATCTTTCAAAACAGGTGTATACGCATGATCTCCATCGATGAAAACAACATCAAACGTGTTTTCGCGCAATAAAGGTAAAATATTATCACTTTGGCCACGTAAATGCTGACAGGTGATTGTGGATGGAAGTGTGCTGATATTATGTGAAAACAACTGGTAGGCTGTTTCGCTGCCAAGAGCTTGTTCCATGGTAATATAAACATCATTGTTATGTGTTTCTCGATTAAAAAAAGGTTTCCATGCATCGACGCAAGTGACAGTACCTTTAGCATCATTATGTATTTTTAAACCTTGCGCCCAGGAAAGAGCAGAAGCCCCAACCCATGAGCCAACTTCTAGAATTTGCATATTCTCGTTTTTCTGTTGTTTAGTTAAATACCAGATGGTTGCAATCATAAAAACATGACGTACAGGCGCGCTGAGAATCGCGTATTCTACATTGAAAATAGGTTTAGTGCCGGCGATAAATTTTAACATCGATTGATTGCTCATGTTTTAGATTCCTGTGTTTTCGAGAAAATAATCTGAATTTTGTATGTTGTAACAATTTCCAGGGCTAAAAAGAATTTTACGTCTACCAGATCCCTGATATTCAATAGTCATTTTTTTGTATTGAGATAATGGAAGAATGCGAATATCCATTGAAGCGCGCGTATGTGAAACTAGGGGTTCACCTGTGTGAATGCAGCGGGGATCAAAAGCTAGCATTTCCCCAAAAGAAGTGGGTGCAGGCGCTGATAGTGTATCACAATAAGCTGAAAAGTTTTTGTTGTGTATCGCTTCATTAATAAATTTTTCATAATGATAGTCAAAACTTTCAATAATTGATTTAGAAGAAGAGACCGACATTGTTCTAAATCCATGACCTGTCAGAATATCAGTTAATGGCAGCCAAATATTAATTTCTTCTGGTGGATGTCCATAAGCAATGTCTGTATGGTAACGAGGATAATGATGACTGTTTCGCGCATTAGGGCAATGTATACGTATCGTCGGTGTCTCCTGAAACCAAAAAGGTTCTTTAACAAAATGTTCACGTAAAAATTGAATATATTGATGATAAACTTTCATGAAAGCTTGATCAGTTTCATAAAAGTAGGTACTAATTTTATTAACGCCATCATCAAAATTGTAAGCCTTCATTTCATCGGAGAGGACTTCATGCAAGCACTCTAATGGAGTTTCTTCTTCAATAAGATTTTTTTCAAGTAAGATACGTTCAATTTCATTTTGAAAAGAACGTGAAAAACTTTCACAATTAACTTCGATTTGATCTTTCGTAAATAAATCTTGAAAATAGCTTTTTTTAGCGTAAGTGTTTTGAGTGAGTGCTTGTTTATCAGTTGGAGACAGTAAGTTTATATTCATGCGCGTCATCGTGGCAGTCATGCTCATAGTTGAACAGCCTCCCTGCGGGCATAATTTCCAGGTCTGAAATCTTCACCTTCACGGATATAGGTATTGAGAAGTACATAACGCCATTCGTTTGTTTGATTTGAATTAGACCCATGCACCAGGTGACCATGAATGAATAAAACAGCACCTTTAGGTACGCTTGCATTCATCAACTGATACTGAGGAGGAACAACCGTTTCTTCATTATTTGCATTAGGATCTTGTGCGCTATCTTTGCTTAGTTCTAATTTTCTAACAGGTAATAAACCTTCTTTGTGCGTACCTGGATAAACAATGAGGCCGCCTTTTTCAAAGTAAGTATCTGTTAATGCAATCCAGGCTGATGCAAAAGCGCCTAAAGGTGCTTGTACAAAGAAATTGTCTTGATGTAATGAGAAGCCGCGAGTTCCGGGCTTACAATAAAATAATTCAGTTTGTAAACCAACTGCTTTTCCGCCAACCAATTTGTTCATAATGTTAGAGAGTGCAGGCTTACGCATTGCATCTAAATAGATTGGATTGGTTCGATGAGGCATCATTTGCGGGCGGTAAGTTGCATTTTTTGCATTTTCAAGCTCGGAAGAGGCCTTGATCAGTGCTGCACATTCTTCATCAGAAAATAAATTTTCTTCGATAAAAAAGCCTTTATCCATATAAGACGCGAGTGATTGTTCGGGATGTGTAAGAAAACTGAGTTTCTCAATTTTATCCGATATCATATTGATTCCTCCCTTGATGGCTTAATTTTAGCGCTATCCGTTAATTTCTTGTTAAATAATTCGAAGAAAATTTGGTATAAAAATGCTAATCCCCAACGAATAATTTGTAGTTTTCTTTCACCGCCTATGCGTTTTGGCTCATCACCTGGTATTTCTGTGACTTTAAGCTTAGCTCTGGCCGCTCTTACAGAAAGCAAGGGCTCAATGCTAATACGCGTACAAAATAATTTTTCAGGAATGGTAAATGCCCAGTCTTCAGTGAGTTTTAGATCATGAAAAAGCGATTTTTTATAACCGCGGTAAATGACCATCGCATCCGTATAGCGTCCTCCATGTAATACATTGATCATGGTGGTAAACAACCAATTACCAAAACGAGTAATCATACTATCATCTTCGCTCTTCGCTGAGCCTAAATAGCGAGAGACGATAACCATATCGTACCCTTTTTTAAGTTCATTCACTAAATCAGGTAATACCTCTGTGACAGAATTCCCATCAGGAGAAAAGGTTATCATGACGTCACCTCGGATATGAGGTAATGCTTCTAAATAAGCCTGACGCAGTCCCCGTTTTTGTTGTACATAGACTTCGTAACCATGTTCTTTACACCATTCAATAGTACCATCCGTTGAGCCGCCGTCTATGATTAGAACCTGATCGAATAACGACGAGTTAACTTGAGGCATAATGACCTTAATACTGTCGATTTCGTTAAGGGTAAGAACGCATAGTGTCGTTTTCATGTTATTTCCTCCAAAATTACCGAGATCCTGTAATAGGAATCAAGGCGCCACTAATATAAGATGCAGCGGGAGAGAGCAGCCAATAAATTAACTCAGCGACTTCGCTTGTTCTCCCCATCCTTTTCATAGGTAAACTCTTGATTAAATTATTTAGCCTTTCTTCTGAAGAAGCTGCATGTATTTCCGTATCGATAACGCCAGGGCTAATAGCATTGACTCGAATATTATAAGCCGCAGCCTCACGCGCTGCAGCAATGGTATAAGTATTGATGGCAGCTTTAGATGCAGCATAATGCGCAAGATGGGTTCCACCAAAGCGTGCTGCTTCAGAGGTAACATTCACGATATTGCCGCCGCCATTTTCTTTCATGCGCGAAATTGCTTCTCGACAACAAATAAAAGTACCAAAAACATTTGTAGAAAAAACAGATTGTAAAGTTTCATGCGTAATATTTTCTACTTGGCATATGCCGCCATTAATACCGGCATTATTGACGAGCGCTGTGACAGCGCCGAGCTCTTTATCGACTGTAGTAAATAACTTTGATATTGCTTCTTCTTTTGCAACATCTGCTTTGACTGCAATGGCACGCCCACCTAATTCAACGATCGTATTGACGAGCTTATCCGCATTTTCTTTGGCAGTATTATAATTAATACAAACCGCATAGCCTTTGTGTGCGAGCAATAAAGCGGTTGCGGCCCCAATACCTCGACTTGCACCTGTTATGATGGCTACATTTTTCATTAGGCAAACTCTTTTTTAGGTAAATGAGCTTTTTCTGTAAAAGCATTATAACGATTGTTTGCTATATCATGATTGTCTTTGTACCATTGAATTGTTTCTTTAATTCCATCGAGAATTGAAATTTGCGGCTTAAACCCATGAGATTGCGCACGAGTCATATCCATCAAACGTTTAGCATCACCTTGGGGTTTGGTTGTGTCCCATTTAATTTCGATAGGTCCATTCGGAACGTTGGCTGCCACAATCTCAGCAATTTCTTTGATTGTCACACCAGCGCCACTACCCAAATTGATAGGTTCATTAATTCCTTTTTCAATAGCTAACATCATGCCATTGGCAACATCTTTTGCATGAATAAAATCACGAACCGGCGAGCCGTCACCCCATACGGTTAATGGATTTTCACCATTCATTGCGCGATGAATTAATGAAGGGATGACCATGGCATTATTCGGATCAAAATTATCATAAGCACCATACACATTGGCGGGTCGGACAATAGAGATTTTATCCCAATTGTATTCGAGCTTATAAGCTTCGGCCTGAAGTTCTCCCATGCGCTTTGCCCAACCCGCAAAGCGATCATTAGGAGAAGGAAAGGTTTTCCAAACATCATCTTCGTAAAATACTTCAGCAGGTGCATAAACACCGACTGAACTCGTAAATAAAAAGCGTTCTACGCCAGCACGGCGTGCAGCTTCCATCATGTTAATGCTGAAAGTAATTGTGGGCACAAAAAAACTGGCAGGTCGTTTAGCTGTCATGGCGGGTGAGCCCTTTACTCCGGCTAACTGAAATACAATCTCCTGATCTTTACAGATTTCCAAGCAGTTACTGAATTCCCTTAAATCTGTTTGTTTAAAAGTGACGCCTGGAGGCGCACGATTGGGATCATCCAGGGAAACAATAGTGACTTTTGCACCCTGTTGTACAAGCATATCAACTAATGGACGACCTATCAGGCCTGTCCCGCCAGTGACTAATACTTTTTTTTCGTTATAAAAACTCATGCTGTTACCTTGTTCATGTTTTTAGCTATATTCGCTTTCCACCAAATCAGTGTTTTTTGAATTCCAGTATCCAAATCTGTTTTAACCTTCCAACCCAATTCTTTCTTTGCAAGATCGCAATCTAGAAAAAGACTGGTCTTGATTGTAGGTTGTGAAAGATCATGTTCAATCTTTAATGATTTTCCCGAGTAATCTACAATTTTTTTGACAAGTTCTTTAATAGCAATTGCTTTGCCATAACCACAATTATATAAACGATATTTTTCAGGCTGTTTTTGAATGGCAAGATCGACAAAGTTGACTAGATCATCGATGTAAAGCAAGTCCCGTTCTTCATCGCCTGTGCCCCAAACGGTAATTTTATCGTCAGCTTGCATGACTTTCGTGATCGTTGCGCCAAAGACGTGGCTTCGCTCTAAATCATATTTATCATGAGAACCATAGATATTCGAATGACGAATCGCGGTAAATTTTGTGTCTGAAATACCCGCATAGAACTCGCACATTTTTTCAATGTAAAGCTTTGTATTCCCTACACCAAAATAACGTGGATGCAGTGGGTTGTTCGCATTAAAATCTGATTCTTTAAGTGCCATATCACTACTTTGATACATGACAGTGCAGCTAAAAAAGAGAACGTGCTTAATTTTATTTTCAAATGCAGAACGAAATAGATAAGAGTTCATCACGGCATTATCGGTGACATGTATATAAGGACGGTTGACAATATCCTTTGAACCTGAAGTCGTTGCAGCAGCCTGGATAATAATATCCATCCCTTTGACAACACGTTCTACATCTTCAGGGCGCCGTAAATCTGCTTGATGCCAAATCACATTCTTGCAGGGATACTCAGGACGTTGAAAACGTACCGCATGTACTTCATAGTCATTAAGCTGACTTAGTTGCTCTGTCATGTTGCGACCGACAAAACCAGTCGCACCACAAATTAAGACTTTCTTTTTCATGCTCATGCCATAACCTCAGCAGATCTTTTCGCGTTTTGTGTGACATAAGGCTGCATGAATTGATCAATCACATGCGCAATATATTCCCTTGCTTTTTGATCAACGGCATGATGGCATGCGATCGCAAATCCTTTATTCATGACAGTGTCAGCATTATTTAAATCGCCGCTGATGCGATGCGTATACATATTAAATGCAGGATGTCTTGCCATGTTACCTGCAATAATAGGACGGGTTTCAATATTATTTTTTTGTATAAAAGAAGTAATTTCTTTTACTGTGAAAGGAGCGTTATCTTTAATAATGAAAGGGAAACCAAACCAGACATGTTTGCCTTTTGGCGTTTCTTGTTGGAACTGGAAGAACTCATCATATTTAGCGAATTGTTTTAAATAAAAATTCGCTGTTTCACGACGGTTATCGATCAGCGCATCCAGTTTTGGCAACTGAAGCTGACCCATGGCCGCATTCACTTCTGTAGGGCGTAAGTTATAACCTAAATTAATGAAAATAAATCGTGGATCAATTTCAGGATACATTTTAACATATTTTTGATGCTCATCCGCTTCTCGTGACCAGCCATGTGCACGTAAGATACGCATCGTTTCTGTTAAATCAAAATTATTAGTGACAGAAATACCGCCTTCTAATGTACTAATGTGATGTGAAAAGAAAAAGCTGAAATTACCGACATCACCAAAGCTGCCGACAGATTTTCCATCATAAAAAGAACCCATAGCTTCGCAGCAATCTTCAATGACAAATAAATTATGTTTTTTAGCAAGTGACATAATCGCATCCATATTGCAGGGATTACCATAGACATGCACGAGTTTAATCGCACGCGTTCTTGGACCAATGGCTTGTTCTAATTTATTAAGATCGAAATTGAAACTGTTAATATCACAATCGACGATGACTGGGACAAGATTATGTTGAATAATCGGCCAGATGGTGGTTGACCAAGAGAGAGCAGGCACTATGACCTCATCACCTGGTTTTAAATAATTCGGAGTAAAAGGATTCGCAAGTGCTGCAACAGCTAACAGATTTGCAGAAGAACCCGAGTTAGACATGACACCATATTGCGTGCCTGCATAGTCTGCATATTGTTTTTCAAATGCACGAACTTTTTTGCCCATGGTGGTATAGGTTGAAAGCATCGTTTCCACAGCTGCAAAAATTTCATCACCACTTGTCGTAGGTTCATGTAAATGCACCACAGGATTTTCATTTTTGAAAGAAAAATCAAAATAGGTATCACAGTATTCTTTGATATTGTTTTGGATGGTGTTCAATAGCTGTTGCTTTTTGTCCATAGAAACCTCTCTTTTTGTTAATTAACTTGCAATAATTTGTTTAGTCGGGTATGACCATTTGCTGACAAATGCGCATAATCACGTCGTTGTCTTGCCATCATGCTATAAGGCTGTTTGTCATCATAGTAAATAATTTGTGAACCGCTGGACTCAAATTGAAATGGAACTAAAAGCAAATCTTTGAGTGCTTCGTAGAGCTGTGGTTTATCTTCAGGTTTTATAAAAAATAACATAAAGCCGCCACCGCCAGCGCCGAGCAATTTCCCGCCGATTGCACCTGCCTTACGTCCTTTTTCATAAATATCATCGATAAAAGTGGGAGAGATACTGACGCTGATTTGCCGTTTTAACATCCAGCTTTCATGTAATAAACGACCGAAGTCAGTAATATCTTTTCCTCGCGATAAAATACGCGTAGCTTCATCAACCATCTCATGCATAGCATGCAGCTCTTGTTTTTTATTAGGAATAGATTTGATTTTATCTGCGGCAATATCAGAGGCTGTGCGAGAAATACCAGTAAAAAATAAAACCAAATGATCATGTAATAGATTCATTTGAGTGGGGGGTAGCACAAGTGGAGTGACATCAAAGTCTCCATTTGGCTTAATGACAATTCTATTTAAACCACCATAAGCAGTTTCAATCTGATCTTGTACACCGACATGTTCTTTCAAAATATCCCGCTCAATATGAATCGCTTCACAAGCGAGCTCCCGCTTACTTGAGATTAGACCATGCAGTGCATACATCGCATTTAATAGGCCAACCGTAAATGCTGAGCTAGAACCTAATCCAGAACGCGCGGGTAAATCACCTTGATGATGTATTTCAATCCCTTGGTCGAATTTTAAGTAATCGAGAACGGCTTTAACCGAAGGATGCTCAATCTCTGCATGTGAATGCACTTCCTCAACTTTCTTCCAAACAATGCGTGAAACATGTTCGAAAAAAGGAGGTAAGATACGGCATTGCAAATAGCAATAATGATTCATGGTAGTAGCAAGTACCGCTGCGCCATGCTCTTGATACCAGGTATGGTAATCAGTGCCCCCGCCAAAAAATGAAATGCGATAGGGTGTGCGACTAATAATCATTTCAATCATCCCTTATTATGATAAATTTCCAATGCTTTTTCTGTATCACCAAAAAATTTAACTTGTCCTGCTTCTAGTAATAAAGCTTTATTACAAAACTCTGTGATCAATTCATCGGAGTGTGTTGCTAAGACCACAATGCTAGATTGATTTAACAGCGAAATCATTTTTTGTCTAGCTTTTTCTATAAAATTAGCATCGCCAGCACCAAAAATTTCATCAATCAATAAAATATCAGGTTTAATGCTTGCTGATATAGCAAAAGCAAGTCTTACCATCATTCCCGAAGAATAAGTCCGTACGGGCATTGAAAGATAATCGCCTAATCCTGTGAGTTCAGCAATTTCATCGGCTTGTTGTTTAATCTCTTGCAGTGTCAATCCCTGTAATCTGCCGCGGATAGTGATGTTCTCATAACCCGTGAGTTCTGTTTCCATGCCGGGCATTAAATCTAACATAGGTGAAATATGGCCCTGAATGGTGAGATGGCCTGCGGTGGGTTCGTAGATGGTCGCTAATAAACGTAACAACGTGCTTTTCCCAGAGCCATTGTGCCCAATCAGACCCACACGATCACCATGCTCAAATCGGAGTGAAATATTATTGAGCGCCTTCACCATGACATGTTTGTTAGCATCTTCAACGACTTTTCCGCCTGTTGCCATGCGTAAAAAATATTTTTTAAAAGAACGAGAATTAAGATTGTATACAGGGAATGCCACAGAGACTGAATGTAAATTTATCATTGCCATCTTGAACGCTCCTATAACCAGTACACAATTCTTGCGCGATATTTAGAAAACATCCTCATACACAGGAAGATTCCTAACACCGTAACAACTGTGACCATGGCGAAAATACTCCATTCAGGCTTAGAGCCGAGTAAAGGTGCTCGAATCAGCTCAACAAATGAATAAAAAGGGTTAAATAAAATAATGAAGCGATCTTTTTCAGGTAATAAGATTGGATTCCACATAATAGGTGTTAGAAAAAAAGCCACTTGTATTAAACTTTTTACAATTTGTACAATGTCGCGATAACGCGCGCCTAACATGCCAAGCACTAAACCATAGCTAATAGAATTAATATAAATCAAAAGTAATCCAGGGATGAGCATCAAAGAATAGAAATTGACTTTGGCCACTTCATGATAAATCGCAAGAATAGGAATGATCACAATAATATTATGAAAAAAAATGATGACATTACGCATCGCAACGCGATGAATATAGAGACTATAAGGCAGCTTGATTTGTTTAATTAAAGATTCAGATTGGGTGAGCGCTTCAGTAAGATCACTGAATTGTGAGGAAATGAGAGACCACCCAAGCATACCGGCGACTAAAAAAGGAAAGTAAGTTTGAAGATTAGAATGAAATAAATGACCGTATAAATAACCCATGGAGTAAACGGTGATCGCCATACTAATGGTAATCCAAAAGGGTCCCAAAATAGAACGTCGATAGCGCAGCTTGACATCTTGATAGGCAAGCATCAACCAGATCGTCCACTTTTTAAGTCCGCTCATCAGGTCTTTGAGAGCAAGCTGGTAATGGCTGGGTTGTTTTAAGACAACGCTATCATTGATAAGAGGAGAGGCTAAATCCGTTGCGACCGATTCAATATTCATAATTATTATGATTTTTCCAACTGAAAACTAGAAGGTGCGAAATCTTATCACGGAAGGTGATTTAAGACAAATGCCTTGAATTCTTCACGAAATTTTTTTGAAGAAAAGTTAAGCGCATTTTTGATGCAATTTTCAGCAGGTATTTTGTCTTGATGTTTTTCAAATTGTAAAACGGATTGACATACAGCCCGGACATTTTGATTGTCAAAAAATACACCGGTTGGATTTTCTGAATCCAATCCTTTGACTGTTTCTAAAGCACCTCCTTTACCAAAAGCAATCACCGGCGTTCCACAGGCTTGGGCTTCCAACGGCAATAATCCAAAATCTTCCTCTGCTGCAAATACAAAAGCCTTGGCCCGTTGAAGATAATGTATTAAACGTTCGTTCGACTGATAACCTAACATCTCAATATTTTGAGCCGCTTTTGATTTTATTTTATTAAACTCAGGTCCGCTTCCAATAACTATTAATTTTTTATCAGGCATGCTTGAAAATGCATCAACAATTAAATCGATTTTTTTATAAGGTACTAAACGGGAAGCAGTGACATAGTAATTTTCTTTGTGATGATGAGGCGTGAATTGCGAAAGATCAATCGGAGGATGAATGACTTTTGCCTCTCGTCGATAAGTTTTCAAAATGCGTTTAGCAATAAAATTAGAATTAGCAACAAAATGATCAACACCGTTCGCCGTTCGCTGATCCCATAATCGTAAATTATGTAAAAAACGTTTAGCAAAAAATCCTTTGATTCCGTGATTCAGATTTGACTCTTTGAGATATTGGTGTTGCAAATCCCAGGCATATCGCATTGGAGAATGGATATAGCTGACATGAACTTGATTGGGTCCTGTTAAAACGCCTTTGGCAACGGCATGCGAGCTTGAAATGATCAAATCATAAGATGATAGATCGAGTTGCTCAATGGCTAGAGGCATCCACGGCAAATAACTGCGATAAAGCTTTTTTGCAAAAGGGAATTTTTGAATATAGGTTGTTTTAACGGGTTTATTTTGTAAAAAAGCACGGTCTTTCGGAGGTAAAAAATCAACAACGGCAAAAAGATCAGCATCAGGAAAACACTGGATAATTTCACCCAGAACTCGCTCGGACCCTGCATATGTCACAAGCCAATCGCAAATAATGGCTGCTTTCATCGAAGTATTTGTCCTATATAAAGGATGCAACAATTTAAATGAGAGCGATCTAAATTGAAGGTATTCTTAAAAGTGGATGATTATAAACATTAAAATCGCTTCTTGAAAAGTAGTAAATGGCACTCTTTGATCAAAATTTACATTTAGATAATATTGCAAAGTTTAATCCACGCTCATAGAATATCAAAATTTAAACAAAATGCAGACAGGAAACTAAAATGAGCTCATCCCGTGCACTATCTAAACGCAAGTACTCAGAAGTCTCATCTCTTGATGAGAGGGAGGAAAAGTTTCAGCCCACTAACGTGGAGCAACCACAAAACACAACCCGAACCGTGATGCAAAGACTGGCTACTCAAGAAGAATTAGACGCAGTCTCTGTTTATGCAGCTGAGCCAAATTTTATTGCAAGCAATGCTTTTACTTTTTTAAAGGAATTTAATGTTCCTCTTCTTCTCTCAATCGTACATCTCATTAGTTCTTCTCCAGAATCTACGTTGTTTATCTGTCTTGCTCTGATTGATCTACACGAACAGAAAATTGAATTAACCGATGAAATAGTAAAAAGCATGGCCAATGAAAAAAGAACCCTCATTGCATCGAATCTGATAGAATTCCATGCACAAGGAATCAAATTGATAGATAAAATCGTACAGGGAATGACTTTGGCTGTTAATTTTGTTCTTCATGAAGAGTATTTTATTGCCATTCAGCTTTTATATATCAACAATCTCATCAACGATGAATCGATACATAAGCTTGATAGGTATCTCTATGCATTCCAGAGGGCTGCGGCAAGACATGAAGAGGAAGATTCAAACGATGAAACCTATCTTAGTGAGGAAGAATTTAGAGACGATGCAGAAGATCCGATAGGGATTGTGCAAAACATAATGCATAATGTGGAAAAAGATAATGCGATGCTGGTACAAAAATTTGATGATTTTTTAAAGAATCCTGAAGAAAGCCACGCTCTTCCTCTCCCCACCCCTATAAAATTGCTAGTTCGCAGTTTTTTCTCGGAAAAACTGAGACATGCAGAAACCGAACTGAGAGAAAATTATCGCACGCGAATAAAGATGCTGATTTGATCATTCAAATTTTAAAAAACCTTTGTTTAGCAAGCATATTCACATACAATGATGCCACGGAAGAATGCTGTTAACTGGATGATTATGCTCCCTAAAGGCTTGCTCAAAGAATATTCCCAGCTCCTGACCTTGCTAGTACGAGGGCTGGATATTTTTGCCATCATGGTGGCGGGATTATCCGCTTATTTTTATAAATTTGCTGATCTCAATGTAAGCATTTCTTATATAGCCGCTTTAAGTCTTGCTGCTATATTAATGTTAATTGTTTTTTCAGGATTTCATATCTACGAATCGGCACGTACCTTAGGTTTTTGGCGTTATCTTAGCCAATTATTGCAAGCGACCTTTATCCTTTTTATGCTCTTAGCAGGATTAGCCTTCTTAACAAAAACGGGTGATCATTTTTCGCGAAGCTGGTTTGTGACATGGGGTTGTTTTACTGTCATTCTGCTGCTGATATTCAGAGGCAGTATCATGCTGATGCTGCGGCTCATGCGTTCAAAAGGACTGAATGAGAGACGTATTGTGATTGTGGGAGCAGGGCAGTTAGGTCAGCAGCTTGTGCAAACGGTTCAGCATGCATTATGGACAGGATTTCGTATCGTTGCTATTTTTGCAGAGCATCCTGTATCGCCGTCATCGATCCATGGCATTCCCATCATGACGATGCCGGACTCCATTAACGATTATCTTACCTTAAGCGAGGAAAGTATTGATGAAATCTGGCTGGCCTTGCCTTTGAATGCTGAAGCGCGTATTAAAACAATCCTGCATGATTTAAGACATGAAACCATTACAACGCGTTTAGTGCTGGATATTTTTGGTATGGATTTGGGATTACTAAATCCTTCGATCACACAGCTTGCGGGTTTTCCTGTGATCAATGTCCGCTCCACACCCATGGTGGGTGCTAATCGAATAATTAAAGCCTTAGAGGATCGCCTTTTAGCTATTTTGATTTTAATACTGACGAGTCCCATTTTTTTAATCATCGCAATTCTTATTAAATGGAGCTCGCCGGGTCCAGTTTTTTATAAGCAAAAAAGAGTGAGCTGGAATGGTAAAGAATTTTCAATGTTAAAATTTCGGACTATGCCCATCGATGCGGAAGCTAAAACAGGACCTGTTTGGGCAAAAGAAGGGGAGAGCCGTGCGACTTTTATCGGACGATTTTTACGTAAAACAAGTCTTGATGAATTACCTCAGTTTATAAATGTATTGCTGGGGGATATGTCAATTGTAGGTCCTCGTCCAGAGCGCATGGTTTTTGTGAATCAATTCAAAGATCAAATTCCGCATTATATGCAAAAACATTTGGTCAAAGCAGGGATTACAGGTTGGGCGCAAATCAATGGATGGCGCGGTAATACCAGTTTAGAAAAGCGTATCGAATATGATTTGTATTATATTGAAAACTGGTCTTTACCACTGGATCTTAAAATCATTTTTCTGACATTTTTTAGAGGATTCATTAATAAAAATGCCTATTAAACCGATTTTAGTGATTGGGGGTGCCGGTTATATCGGCTCTCACATGGTGCAAGCTTTGCGTAAAGCAAATCTCACACCGATTGTTCTTGATAATCTTTCAACGGGTCATGAAGAGAGTGTGTTCGATACAAAGTTAATACGCGGTGATATGGCAGACACTGCATTACTGAATCAACTTTTTGCAAAGTATGAATTTTCAGCCGTCATGCATTTTGCCTCCTTCATTCAAGTCGGTGAATCTGTCAAAGATCCTGCAAAATATTATATGAATAATGTGGTGGGAACTTTAAATTTATTAAATGCCATGGTGCGCTGGAAAGTAAATAAATTTATTTTTTCATCGACGGCTGCAGTTTACGGTGAAGTGCGATATACACCCATTGATGAAAACCATCCACTTGCACCTATCAATCCGTATGGACATAGCAAGCGAATGGTAGAACAAATGTTGGAAGATTATAGCCGGGCGTATGGATTGCAATATGCCATTTTACGATATTTTAATGCGGCAGGTGCAGATCCTTCAGGCATGTTGTCTGAACAGCATGAACCGGAAACGCATTTAATTCCTTTAGTATTACAAGCCGCCCAAGATCCGCAAAAAACAATTACAGTTTTTGGCCGCGATTATAAAACGATAGATGGAACATGTGTGCGAGATTATATTCACGTTTCTGATTTATGCAGAGCACATTTACTGGCATTGCAAGCGCTTAGACAAGGCATGCAAAGTTGTACCTATAATTTAGGAACAGGACAAGGTTATTCCGTGCAACAAGTGATTGATACGGCTTGCGAAGTCACAAAACGTCCCATTAAAGTCGTGGAAGGAGAACGCCGTCCCGGTGATCCTGCTATTCTGATTGCTGATGCACGATCGGCAATGCAGGAATTAAGTTGGCGCCCTGAATATCCAGAATTACAAAAGATTATGGAACATGCATGGAATGCGATTTCATCCACTGAATTATCATCTTGATCAAGGCACTGATCAAATCAATTTTACACCAAATCCTTTATTAAGTTGTTCGCGAGCTCCAACGATGTCATTGCGAGCGATAGCTACGCAATCCATCTCGAAAGCAAAACTTAGGATTGTAGCCCCGTTTTTTGAATGATCGTTAGAGTAGTTATGTTTTCAGATTGCTTCAATTAACTGAATAACAGAAGCTGCCGCCGTTTTCCAATTCAATCTTGTCTTATATTCCTGAAAAGCTGATAAAGCCAGTTTTTCATACTTCTCGTAATCCTTCATCAGATTCATGAGATAGTCGCAATAAACATCCGTCGAGGCATCCAGTCCAAAAGTTATCCCATTAATATGATCTCTGACGACCGTTGAAATCCCTCCCACATAAGAGGTTAAACACGGTAAACCAAAGGCATTGGCCTCAGCAAAAACTATTCCAAAACATTCAGCGCGAGACGGAACAAATAAAAAATGCGATTCTTGCAATAAACGTTTTATTTTTTCCATGCCTTCTTGATTGCGTTTAGAAATAAATCCATGACATTTAATATAAGGTGGAATTTCGATATCTTTAGGCGGATTGCAACCTACAAAATTTAATTCAACAGGTTGTCCTGCTTCATGTAATGCTTTTGTTGCGCAACAATATTCACGCCAAGTTGCAGAAAAATTATCTAAAATGGATGTGGATGCCGTGGTGACACCTTTGATCAATCCTGTTTCCTATTTAGATTGCAAACAACCGCTTGTGCTTTGGACGGATGCTCTTTATGCAGGACTCTTAGGTTTTTACACTGATTACTCACACCGCACACCACGTTCCATCAAACAAAACAATGAAATTACCCGCGAATTTTTATCGCGTTGTAAACTTGCCATCTTCTCATCAGACTGGGC
>BMAG01000025.1 GCA_014132595.1 Gammaproteobacteria bacterium
AAGAAGGTTTACGCTTTGCTATTCGAGAAGGCGGTCGCACAGTGGGTGCAGGTGTAGTAGCTAAAATCCTTGAGTAACTAAAAAAGAGTATAAAACATGTCTATTGCAAGAAAAAGTCAGAGGATACGTATTCGCTTAAAAGCGTTTGATCATCGTCTAATCGACCGTTCAACACGTGAAATCGTTGAAACAGCAAAACGAACAGGGGCTCAAGTACATGGCCCTATTCCTTTGCCAACACGTATTGAACGTTATACGGTTTTGACATCGCCTCACGTTGATAAAGATGCTCGAGATCAGTATGAAATACGTACCCATAAACGTGTTGTTGATATTAATCAGCCAACCGATAAGACAATCGATGCGTTAATGAGACTGGATCTTGCGGCAGGTGTAGATGTTCAAATTAGCGTAGACGCTGAAGATTAATAATTAGGGTGGTTTGGCTCCCTGTGAAGAGGCTATAAAAATGAGTATCAGTTTAGTCGGACAAAAGTGCGGAATGACTCGGGTATTTACCGAAGACGGTGCTTCCATTCCGGTGACAGTCATACAAGTGTTACCCAATAAGGTAACGCAGTTAAAAACATTAGAAAATGATGGTTACATGGCTGTCCAAGTGACAACCGGCACACGTAAAAGATCACGTGTCAATAAGCCTGAAGCAGGCCATTTTGCTAAAGCAAATGTGGAACCCGGCAAAGGTTTATGGGAGTTTCGTACAGACACACTCGATGGTATGAGTGTAGGTACGGAGCTCACCGTCGATAAATTTGCTGTTGGGCAAATGGTCGATGTCACCGGCACAAGTATCGGTAAAGGTTACACAGGGGTTATTAAGAGATGGCATTTTGCAGCGCAAGATGCAACGCACGGTAACTCTTTGTCACATAGAGCTCCCGGATCTATCGGTCAAAGACAATCTCCAGGGAAAGTCTTTAAAGGCAAGAAGATGGCAGGGCATATGGGAAATGTTAGACGCACCATACAATCACAGAAAATTGTGCGTATTGATGCTGAACGTAATCTGATATTAGTAAGTGGCTCTGTTCCTGGTGCGCCAGGTGGTGACGTGATTATCCGTCCTGCTGTAAAAACAAAACAGAAAAGCAAAAAAGAGACCGGAGGTAACTAATGGAATTACAAGTTATTGGCAAGAAAAGTAAAAACATCGAAGTTGCTGAAGGCGTTTTTGCATGTGCATTCAATGAACCACTGATTCATCAAGTGGTGACGGCTTATTTGTCCGCTGCACGTGCAGGAACAAAAGCACAAAAAAACCGTTCTGCGGTGAGTGGCGGCGGTATTAAGCCATGGAGACAAAAAGGAACTGGCCGCGCGCGTGCTGGAACAATCCGCAGCCCAATTTGGCGTAAAGGTGGTGTCACATTTGCTGCACAGCCACGCAGTTACGATCAAAAAGTTAATAAAAAGATGTATCGCGGTGCATTACGTTCTATCTTGTCTGAGCTTATTCGTGCTGAGAGACTTTCAATTGTTGAATCTTTTGAGCTTGAAACACTGAAGACTAAAGATTTAATCACCAAATTAAACGCACTGAATATGGGCGATAATTTATTGATTATTACTGAAACCGTAGAAGAGAATCTCTATTTAGCTGCACGTAATCTTGCAAACATAGATGTACGAGATGTTGCGGCTGTCGATCCTGTTGCTTTAGTGGGCAGTGAAAAAGTATTGATTACAGTTGCTGCACTTAAGCAGCTCGAGGAGTTGCTTAAATGAAACAAGAGCATTTAATGAATGTCATTTTACGTCCTTATATGTCTGAAAAAGCGTCGATCGGTGCTGAAAAACGCCAAGAGTACGTTTTTGAAGTTTTAAGAAGCGCAACAAAGCCAGATGTAGAAAATGCGGTTGAATTATTATTCAAAGTCAAAGTACAGTCAGTGCGAATTGTCAATGTAAAGACTAAGCCAAAACGGTTTGGTCAAATTCAAGGTAAGAGCAAGGCCTGGAAAAAAGCATACGTTAAGTTACAAGATGGTCAAACAATCGATTTTGCAACCATTTAAGATTGAACCTGTTCAAACTGAGCGCGTAACACGGTGGGGTAGCCCAAAAGAGAGAATCTAAAACTCTCTTTTGGGAAGAAATAAACTTTCTCTGTGTGCAAAATATGAACAAAACGGGAGTTATCGCTGTAGATCGCGGAAAGTCCTAAGAAATTTGAAAATTTATTATTATTTATGTTGGCTTTTGCTTGCATATCATTATAATAGCGGCTCCTGTTAGAGCGGCAATGTAATAGGAAGAGCAAAAAAGCATAGATTATTGAGGAACATATGGCACTAGTAATATCCAAACCAACCTCGGCTGGGCGACGTTTTGTTATATCAGTTGTGAATAAAGACTTGCATAAGGGTAAGCCTCATGGAGCTTTAGTTACAATTAAGAAAAAAACCGGCGGACGTAATAATCAAGGTCGTGTCACCAGCAGACATATTGGTGGTGGGCACAAGCAGAAATATCGTCTTATAGATTTCAAGAGAAATAAAGACGGAATCGATGCGACCGTAGAACGTGTAGAATATGATCCTAATCGAAGTGCTAATATTGCATTGGTTCTTTACCTCGATGGTGAAAGACGTTATATCATTGCCCCCAATGGCCTCAAAGTAGGCGATAAAATTAGCTCTGGTGCGGATGCAGCGATTAAAGTAGGTAATTGTTTACCTTTAGCAAATATACCCATTGGTTCTGTCATTCATTGCCTTGAACTGAAACCAAAAAAAGGCGCACAGCTTGCTCGTAGTGCGGGTGCATCTGTTCAGTTAATCGCGCGTGAAGGTATCTATGCAACAGTACGTTTACGTTCTGGCGAAATGCGTAAAGTGTTAGCAGAATGTCGTGCGGTCATCGGTGAAGTAGGTAATTCAGAACATAACTTACGTTCATTAGGTACTGCCGGTGCAAGTCGTAGACGCGGTATTCGTCCAACCGTCCGCGGTGTGGCGATGAATCCAGTCGATCACCCACACGGCGGTGGTGAAGGTAAAACATCGGGCGGTCGTCATCCTGTCAGTCCTTGGGGTACGCCGACAAAAGGTTACAAGACACGTAAAAATAAACGTACATCTAAGTTTATTGTTCGTGGTAGGGGCAGAGGTAAGTAAGATTTTAGGTTATACCATTTAATTTATATTGTGAGGGTTATACAGTGCCGCGTTCTATTAGAAAAGGACCATTTGTCGATAGACATTTAATGAAAAAAATAGAGGAGACTGTCGCCTCTAAGAATAAACGTCCAATTAAAACATGGTCGCGTCGTTCAACAATTCTTCCCGAGTTCGTTGGAATTACGATTGCAGTACATAATGGCCGGATACATGTACCCATTTTTATTACAGAAAATATGGTAGGCCACAAACTAGGCGAATTTGCGATTACACGCACATTCAAAGGTCACTCAGCTGATAAAAAAGTTAAAGAAGCAGGAGCAAAACCTGCAGGTGACAAAAAACCTAATAATAACTCAGATAAAAAGTAAGATCAGGGGGCAGTGATGGAAGTCGCGGCAAGATTAAGAAATACAAGGTTATCTGCACAAAAGTGTAGGCTAATATGCGATTTGATTCGAGGCTTACCAGTCGATCGTGCTTTAGACATTTTGCGATTTAACACAAAGAAAGCCGCAGGTGTTGTAAAAAAAGTACTTGAATCCGCTATTGCAAATGCAGAGCATAATCAAGGTTGTGATATTGATGAGTTGAGAATAAGTCAGATCTACGCAGATCAAGCTGCAAACTATAAGCGTATGCATGCACGTGCGAAAGGTCGTGGCTGTCGAATATTAAAACCCACTTGTCACATCACTGTTATCGTTTCGAATCAGGAGACAAACTAATGGGACAAAAGGTACATCCCACCGGTATCCGTTTGGGTATAGTAAAAGATTGGTCATCAAGATGGTATGCATCTTCTAAAGACTTTGCTAATACATTATGTGCAGATTTAAAAGTACGTGATTATTTAGAAGATAAATTATCAATGGCAGGCGTAAGCCGTATACAAATCGAGCGTCCTGCACGTAATGCTAAAATTACGGTGTATGCAGCACGTCCGGGTGTCATTATCGGTAAAAGCGGCAAAGAAGTTGAAACGCTTCGTGATGGTGCAGCTAAGATCTTAGGCGTACCAGTACATATTACTATTGAAGAAGTTCGTAAGCCTGAACTCGATGCAAAATTAGTTGCAGAAACAGTCGCTCAACAATTAGAAAAACGTGTTATGTTCCGACGTGCGATGAAGCGAGTTGTTACAACGGCTATGCGTTTAGGTGCCAAAGGTATCAAAATCTGTGTTAGCGGCCGTTTGGGCGGTACTGAAATTGCTCGTAGTGAATGGTATAGAGAAGGTCGCGTACCTTTACATACCTTACGCGCTGATATCGATTATGGTACAGCTGAAGCATTTACCACCTATGGAGTCATTGGCGTCAAGGTGTGGATATTCAAGGGCGAAGTGATCGGTGATAAAGAACAAACTGAAGCTACAACAGAGAAAGCTTCAGGTAAACAGGAGGCGTAACCATGTTGCAGCCAAAGCGAACAAAGTTTCGCAAGCAATTTAAAGGCCGAAATCGTGGTGTTGCTACCCGCGGTAATAAAGTGAGTTTTGGAGAGTACGGCTTAAAAGCATCAGAATTTGGTCGTATAACCTCACGGCAGATCGAAGCAGCTCGTCGTGCTATGTCACGTCATATTAAGCGTGGCGGCAAAATCTGGATTCGTATTTTCCCAGACAAGCCAATTACCAAAAAGCCTCTCGAAGTGAGACAAGGTAAAGGTAAAGGTAACGTTGAATACTGGGTAGCTTTAGTTCAACCAGGACGTATGATGTTTGAGATTGAGGGTGTTACCGAAGATATTGCACGGCAAGCACTGAGATTAGCAGCAGACAAATTGTCTGTAAAAACAATATTTGAAACGCGGACGATAATGTAATGAAAGCCATAGAATTAAGATCTAAATCGGTGGAAGAGTTAAAGTCTGAACTTATTGCGCTGTTAAAAGAACAATTTAGCATGCGTATTCAAAAGGGCATTGGACAGGCACCACTGTCTCACTTATTTAGAAAGGTGAGAAAACAAATTGCTCGTGTGAAAACAATCTTACGTGAAAAAGAAGGTTCCTCGTTATGATAGAGCAGAAAACAGTAAGCGGCGGTGGACGTAGTGTCGTTGGACGAGTTGTTAGTAATAAAATGCACAAAACCATTGTAGTCGAAGTAGAGCGCAAAGTTAAGCATGAGCTTTATGGTAAGTACATGAAACGATTCTCAAAAATGTGCGCTCATGATGATGAGAATACATGCAAGATCGGAGATGTTGTATTGATCAAACAAAGCCGTCCTTTGTCGAAGACTAAGCATTGGGTTTTAGTCAAAGTTTTAGAGAAGGCTGAACAAGACGTTATTGAATAAAAAGAAAATTTAGAATTTTTTTTAAATTTCTTTATATATTTTATAATCAAATGTGATAGTATTGGCGGTCATTTTTTACAACTAATACGAATAATAAATTTTATTGAACTATTTGGAGTTAGGACATGATACAAACGCAGACAGTGCTTGATGTAGCAGACAATAGCGGTGCGCGTCGCGTAATGTGTATAAAAGTACTGGGCGGATCGCACCGTCGTTATGCGAGCATTGGAGACGTTATTAAAGTCAGCGTAAAAGAAGCTACTCCTCGAGGCAGAGTCAAAAAAGGAGAAGTTTGTAACGCGGTCATCGTAAGAACATGTAAAGGTGTAAGACGCCCTGATGGTTCAGCGATACGCTTTGATGAAAATGCAGTTGTATTGCTTAATGCACAATTGCAACCCATTGGCACACGTATTTTTGGACCTATTACACGTGAGCTACGTGGTGAAAACTTTATGAAAATTATCTCTCTGGCTGACGAAGTCATTTAACCCAGGTGTAAATTCTTAAGAGAATATGAGCATGCAAAAGATAAAAAAAGGCGATGAAGTCATTGTAATTGCTGGTAGAGACAAAGGTAGAAGAGGTGTTGTACTCACCGTTTTAGTGAAAGAAAACAAACTATTAGTTGAAGGAATCAACACGGTGAAAAAACATGTTAAAGCCAACCCCAATGCGGGCGACCGTGGTGGAATTATTATCAAGACACTGCCTATTCATCGTTCTAATGTGATGCTATATGATCAGGCGTCCGGCAAGGGACGTAGAGTATGGATTAAAACAATGAATGATGGAAAAAGTGTTCGTTGTTTTACATCCACAAATGAAGTGGTTGATGTCTAAGTACAGGTGAGTTATGGCAAGATTACAAGAATATTATAAAAATGATGTAGTAAAAATACTAAAAAACAAATTTGGTTATACATCAGTAATGCAAGTTCCACGCATTAAAAAGATCACAATAAACATGGGTCTTGGTGAAGCGATGGAAGACAAGAAAATTATTGCTGCGGCAATGGCTGATATGGAAAAAATCTCAGGTCAAAAGCCAGTCGTTACATTAGCACGTAAGTCAATTGCAGGCTTTAAGCTTCGTGAAGACTGGGCAATTGGCTGTAAAGTAACATTACGCGGCAAGCGTATGTATGAATTTTTAGATCGTTTAATTTCAATTGCATTGCCACGTGTACGCGACTTTCGTGGTTTAAGCATTAAGTCATTTGATGGCCGTGGAAATTATAGCTTGGGTTTCAAAGAGCAAATTGTATTTCCAGAAATTGATTACGATAAGATTGATGCATTAAGAGGTATGGATATAACGATTACAACTTCAGCGAATTCTAATAAAGAAGCGCATGCATTATTACAAGCTTTTAGTTTTCCTTTTAAAGAAAAAGAGATGAGTCAATAATTATGGCAAAAACATCGATGAAAATGCGTGAAAAGAGACGTCACAATTTATGTAATAAATTGCACGGGAAGCGTACGGCTCTGAAGAAAATCATTATTGATTTAAATGCAAGTGATGAAGAAAAAGCGGATGCAGTATACAGACTTCAAGAGTTACCACGTGATTCAAGCGTCATTCGTCAACGTAAACGTTGCAGCTTTTGTGGTAGATCGCGCTCTAACACGCGTTTAACAGGTCTTTGCAGAATTCATATGCGCAGTGCGGTTATGAACGGTTTAATACCAGGTATGCGTAAAGCAAGCTGGTAATGATTATAGTTGAGGGAAAATAAATTACCCTCACCCATTCTCTTCAAAAAAGAAGAGAGGATTTAGAAAAAAGAGGTGTTTTAATGGATCCAATTGCAGATATGTTGACTCGAATAAGAAATGCGCAAGCTGTTGGGCATATGAATATTACATTGCCTGCATCTACGCACAAGGCAGCCATACTTGCTGTTTTAAAAGATGAAGGCTATATCAAAGATTTTGAAGTTATTACAAATGGCGCAAAGAAAGATATCAATGTCACATTGAAGTATTTCCAAGATCGCCCAGTAATTTCAAAAATACAACGCGTTAGCCGTCCTGGGTTAAGAGTTTTTAAACATAGCGATGATATGCCTACTGTTCTTGCTGGCATGGGTATTGCCATTGTATCAACGCCTAAAGGTGTAATGACTGCAAAAAATGCACGTGCACAAAATGTTGGCGGTGAAATTTTGTGTGTAGTTGAGTAGGGGAGTAGAGTATGTCATCTGCATCAAGAGTAGGTAGAAAACCAATTACGATTCCTACAGGGGTTGACGTAAAAATTCAAGCTCAAGAAATTGCAATTAAGGGACCCAAAGGACATTTAACTTTGGCGATTAATCCACATGTTCATATTGTTGTGGATAAAACAGAGATTAAAATTGCTTCTAATTCTAAAGGCGGCTATACCCGTAAAGGTTCAGGTTCTAAATTACTGAACTCAATACCAGGTACAATGCGTTCGGATATTAGTAATGCAGTTCATGGTGTATCGAAAGGTTTTGAACGTAAGCTCGTTCTGGTTGGAGTAGGATATCGTGCGGTTGTTAAGGGTAATGTATTATCATTGACGCTTGGTTATTCTCATCCGATTGAAGTTGTTGCTCCTCAAGGAATAACAATTGAAGCGCCATCAGTGACTGAAATTATTGTTAAAGGTGCTAATAAATATCTAGTAGGTCATATTGCTTCTATTATTAGAAGTAAGCGTCCTCCTGAACCTTATAAAGGGAAAGGTGTGCGTTATGCTGATGAAGATATTATCCGTAAAGAAACCAAGAAGAAGTAATAGGCAGGGTTTTTAATTATGATGAAGAAAAAAATATCAAGATTGCGCAGAGCTAAACGTGGCAGACGAAAAACCATGGAGTTAGAAGCTATACGCGTGTGCGTACATAGAACGCCTAGACACATTTATGCTCAGGTTATCTCTGCAGATGGAGCAAGAGTATTAACATCGGCTTCTACATTGGATAAACAGATTCAAGAAAAAGTAAAATCTACAGGAAACATCGAGGCTGCTCAACTCGTCGGCAAAATGCTTGCAGAACGAGCGTTGAGTGTTGGGATTACAAAAGTGGCATTTGACAGATCAGGATTTGTTTATCATGGTCGTGTTAAAGCGTTAGCGGATGCTGCTAGACAAGCTGGTTTATTATTTTAAGGGTTGACTTATGGGTTTTGACCGAGCAACAAAAAGTGATGGTCTGCAAGAAAAATTGATTGCAGTATCTCGCCATGCAAAAGTGGTGAAAGGTGGCAGAATATTTAGCTTTAAAGTGCTAATTGTCGTTGGTGACGGCAAGGGCCTGATTGGTGTAGGCGTGGGCAAAGCACGTGAAGTTCCTGTCGCTATACAAAAAGGTTTGGAAAATGCGCGCAAGAATACAAAGAAGATTACGCTTAAAGGCGATACTTTGTATTATCAAATGACAGGCAAACATGGCGCATCAAAAGTATTCATGAAACCCGCATCAGATGGTACAGGTATTATTGCAGGCGGCGCTATGCGTGCAGTATTGGAAGTTCTGGGTGTCAAGAACGTATTAGCGAAGATTGTTGGATCCACTAATCCTATTAATGTGGTTAGAGCGACAATTAATGCATTGGAAAATATATCAACTCCAGAGACAGTTGCTGCTAAGCGCGGTAAAACAGTCGAAGACATTACTGAGAATTAAACAATGAGCAGTAAAAAACAATTAAAAGTAACACTCACACGTAGTTTGATCGCAAGACATCCGAAGCATAAAGAATGCGTTAAAGGATTAGGATTGCGTCGTTTACACCACACAGTAGTTGTTGCAGATACACCGTGTAATCGAGGGATCATTAACAAAGTATCTTATTTATTATCAGTAGAGGAAATATAGAATGTACCTAAATACGCTACAGCCAGCGCCAGGTGCAAAAACGCCAGCTAAAAGACTCGGTCGTGGTATCGGTTCAGGCAAAGGTAAAACTTGTGGTAGAGGCCATAAAGGGCAAAGAGCTCGTGCAGGCGGATTTCATAAAGTTGGTTTTGAAGGCGGTCAGATGCCAATGCAGCGCCGTATGCCAAAATCAGGCTTCAGATCACAAAAAGCATTAAAAAACGCTGAAGTTCGTTTATCGGATTTAAATAAAATAACAGCTGAAGTTGTAGATCTTATTGCTTTGAAAGAAGCGGGATTGATCAATAAAAACATTCAGAATGTTAAGATCATTTTGTCAGGCGAACTGGATGAGAAAAAAGCATTGGTCGTGCGAGGATTAGCTGTGACAGCGGGTGCACGTACCATTATTGAAGCGATGGGCGGAAAAGTTGAGGCTTAAATGGGAACAAACAATCGCGGTATAAATACTGCAAGTGCTGGGATAGCAGATTTAAAGCGTCGTTTATTGTTTGTACTGTTTGCTATTCTTGTATTTCGTATTGGATCTTATATTCCTGTACCAGGATTAAATCCACAACGGTTACAAGAATTATTTAATGCGCAACAAAACAATATTATTGGTTTGTTTAATATGTTTTCTGGTGGCGCCTTAATGCGATTTAGTTTATTCGCATTAGGAATTATGCCCTACATATCAGCATCCATTATTATACAGTTGTTGACATTAGTTTCTCCGCAGTTGGCTGAGTTACGTAAAGAAGGTGAATCCGGGCAGCGTAAAATTAACAAATACACCCGTTATGGAACACTGATATTATCAACGTTTCAGGCGGCTGGAGTGGCAAAAATGCTTGCGGCTCACGGTATCGCGCTAGATCCAGGGTTTTCATTCTATTTTATAACCACGTTAACATTAGTGACAGGTACTTTGTTTTTGATGTGGTTAGGCGAGCAAGTGACAGAGCGCGGGATTGGTAATGGTATATCGCTTATCATTTTCGCAGGTATTGTGGCAGGCTTGCCATCAGCAATGGCTAGAACACTGGAACAAGTAAGAGAAGGTCAGCTACAGATTGTCGTCTTATTACTGATTATTGTTGCCGTTGCCGCTGTTGTGGGTTTTGTTGTGTTCGTTGAACGCGGACAACGTAGAATTACAATTAATTATGCGCGACGTATGCAAGGTGGAAATGTCTATTCCGCAAAGAGCAGTCATTTACCCTTAAAAATTAATATGGCGGGTGTTATCCCACCCATTTTTGCATCTAGCATCATTTTGCTTCCTGCAACACTTGCACAGTGGTTTGGACATGGCAAAGGAATGGCATGGTTGGGAGCATTAGGTGTTGCTTTACAAAATGGCCAGCCTTTGCATATGTTGTTATTTGCAGCAGCTATTATATTTTTCTGCTTTTTGTACACAGCATTGTTATTCAATCCTCGTGAAACAGCAGAAAATTTAAAAAAATCGGGTGCATTTATTCCTGGTATTAGACCAGGTGAACATACAGCGAGCTATATTGATACTGTCATGACACGTCTTACCTTGGCAGGATCCATCTATGTCACTCTCGTCTGTTTATTGCCTGAGTTGATGATATTAACCTGGAACGTACCTTTTTACTTTGGCGGTACGTCTCTGTTAATTATCGTGGTTGTTGTCATGGACTTTATGGCACAAGTACAAGCGCATATTATGTCCTATCAGTACGAATCATTGCTGAAAAAGACAAATATACGAGGTGGTGGTTTAGGGTTATCGCGTTAATTGGGGTGTTATATGAAAGTAGGTGCATCAGTGAAGAAAATGTGTCGCAATTGCAAAATTGTGCGCAGAAGCCGTGTGGTTAGAGTCATTTGCAAAGAAAAAAAGCATAAGCAAAGACAAGGTTAATTAAGTTGATTACTGTGTTGCTTTTTTATCAGTAGGATATTAAACTGACCGCCATTTTGAGTTATGCAAATATTGAAATTAGAGTAGTAGGAGTGTTTTGATGGCAGCCCGTATTGCAGGCGTAAATATACCAGTACAGAAACATATAGTCATTGGGCTTACCGCCATTTATGGTGTTGGGCGTAAGCGTGCTAGTCAAATCTGTGCGGCAGCAAGAGTAAATCCGCAAACAAAAGGAAAAGAGCTTTCAGAAGCTGAATTAGAAAGTTTGCGTAATGAAATAGCTAAGATCAAAGTCGAAGGCGACTTGCGTCGTGATGTTTCAATGAATATCAAGCGCTTAGTAGAGCTTGGTTCATATCGCGGAACAAGACATCGTCGTGGTTTACCGGTTCGTGGACAACGTACACGCACAAATGCACGTACACGAAAAGGTAAGCGTAAAGGCAAAGTTTAAGTTAACTGTTTGATATTTAAGTAATTTAGGAAACTATATTCAAATGACAGAACAACAGATAAAAGAAGCTAAGGCAGCGACGAAGGGCTCAAAAATCCCTACTGCAGCTGCTGAGACGACTGGAGATGAAGATTCAGGATCTAAAACAGGTTCTTCAACTTCCGGCACTGCTGCGCCTGCAAAAGGGCGTAGAAAAGTTAAGAAATCCGTTTTTGATGGCGTTGTTCATATACGCGCTTCATTTAATAATACAATTGTCACGATTACTGATGTCCAAGGTAATGCAGTAGCATGGTCAAGTGCGGCTAGCTGCGGTTACCGTGGTTCACGTAAATCTACGCCCTATGCAGCTGGTGAAGCAGGTACTAAAGCCGCATTAGTCGCGATAGAAAACTTTGGCATGAAAAATGTACATGTCCGAGTCAAAGGTCCAGGTCCTGGTAGAGAGTCTGCAATTAGATCATTACATGCAGCAGGATTAAAGATTTTGTCAATTACAGACGCGACAGGTATACCATTCAATGGTTGCCGTGATCCGAAAAAACGTAGAGTGTAGTGTAGGAGAAAGTTGATGGCTAGTCATCGTAGCCCAAGGGCTAAACGTAGATGTAAGTATTCACGCAGAGAAAAAGAGGATCTCTCTTTAACTAGCGGAGTTCGTTCTTTAGACTCTAAATGTAAGTTAGATACAGCACCTGGTGTTCATGGTGCAAGACGTGGTCGTGAAACAGAATATGGTTTGCAATTACGTGAAAAGCAAAAAGTACGTCGCACCTACGGTGTTATGGAACGTCCATTTGTTAACTACTTCAAAAAAGCTGCTCGTTTGAAGGGTTCTACAGGTGAAAATCTGTTGAAACTCTTAGAAAGCAGATTAGATAACGTTGTCTACAAAATGGGGTTTGCAGCTACTCGAGCGATGGCTCGGCAGTTAGTGAATCACTGTGCTGTTCTTGTGAATGGTAAAGTTGTTAATATACCATCTTACTCTGTAGCAGTGGGTGATGTCATTAGCCTTAAAGATAGCGCTAAGCAACAGTTACGTGTTCAAAATGCACTTGCTTTAGCGCAAGCTAGACCAAGCTGCAGCTGGTTAGAGGTGGACGCGTCTGAATTCAAAGGTACTTTTAAACAAATGCCTGAGAGATCAGATTTGCCTCCTAGTATTAATGAGAAGCTCATTGTAGAGCTTTATTCTAAGTAATTATTAAATATTATGAGGTTATTTCATGCAGAATAATCCATATGAGTTTTTGACTCCGCGCGAAATTGCTGTCGAAACCATATCACCATTTCGTGCCAGAGTCACATTGGAGCCTTTAGAGTTAGGTTATGGGCATACATTAGGAACAACATTACGAAGAATTCTACTTTCGTCTATGCCTGGTGCTGCTATCGTAGAAGCTAAAATTGATGGTGTATTACACGAGTACGGTACTATACCTGGTGTACAAGAAGATGTTATTGAGATTTTGATGAATCTTAAGAACGTTTCTATTAAATTGTTGGGCCGTGAAGAAGTCACATTGAAACTTAGCAAGAAAGGTCCAGGACCTGTGCTTGCGGGTGATATTCAATTGGAACACGATACACAGATCATTAACCCAGAGCTTGTTATAGCGCATTTGAATGAAACAACTGAGCTAAACATGACTCTTAAAGTACAATTAGGACGCGGTTATAAAACTGCTACTATTCGTGGTCGTGATTTAGAAGAAGAAAAAGTCGCAATTGGTGTTCTGCATTTAGATGCAAGCTTCAGCCCAGTGCGTCGAGTCAGTTATTCTGTAGAAAGTGCGCGTGTAGAACAGCGTACTAACTTGGATAAATTAGTGATTGATCTTGAAACAAATGGGACATTAGATCCTGAAGAAGCGATTCGTCGTACAGCAACGATATTGCAACAACAGCTCGCTCCGTTTGTTGATTTAAGATCTTCACCTATGTTGAAAGAAAGTGCTGATTTACAATCGGTTAATCCGATATTCATGCGTCCAGTGGATGATCTTGAATTAACTGTACGATCGGCTAACTGTCTGAAAGCAGAAAGTATCTTTTTTATTGGTGATTTAGTACAACGCAGTGAAACAGATTTACTAAAAACACCTAATTTAGGTAAAAAATCGCTGACAGAAATTAAAAATGTATTGGCTACTCATGGACTTTCCTTAGGTACCCGGTTAGAACATTGGCAATCAGTCAATCATAAAGATAAAGAGTAGGAAGGTTTTTTATGCGTCATCGACATAGTGGTAGATATTTTGGCCGTAATAGCAGTCATCGTAAAGCCATGTTTAAAAACATGATGGTTTCTTTGCTGAAACATGAAATGATTACAACAACGGTTGCTAAAGCGAAAGAATTAAGAGGCTATATTGAACCTCTGATTACTATGGCTAAATCAGATAGCGTGCATCATCGTCGTATTGCATTTGCACGTTTACGAGATAGAGAAATGGTAACCAAGTTGTTTAATGAACTGGCTCCCCATTTTATGACACGTCCAGGTGGTTATCTGCGTGTGTTGAAGTGTGGTAATCGTAAAGGTGATTCAGCTCCTATGGCGATTATTGAGCTTGTTGGTCGTGAAAAGTCTGAAGCTGCTGCATAGTCGCTTTAGTCTATTTAAATTTTAGCGTCCCTTTTCGTGTCTTCGATAAGGGACTGCATCCTCAGACAGCGCATGTTAAAAACACGTTGTAAATACATCCCTGTACGCTCTGATTTTTCATTCATGCAAAATAAGGTTTTTAAAATGCCCTGTTTGCGGATGTAATCTTTCTTACAATCTCATACATTTGTAATTGAAGTGAATTCTGATATCTCCCCTCGTGAGCGTTGGTAGATTTTGACCTGGATTAATTTTGTAAAAAAATACAGATTAACTTCTCTTCATTAAAAGTTTTTGACATTTCAAGTAACATGAAATACTAATGATGATTATGAAGTTTGAATAATAAGGATTAAAATGCCAAGCAATCAGGATAATGTTTATTTATCTCAAGCACTTGATCTTGCCAAGATTCGACGTGGTTTTTGTTCACCGAATCCTTCCGTCGGTGCTGTCATTGTAAAAGAGGGTAACATTCTATCAACAGGCTATCACTTTGCTGCGAGCTCGCCCCACGCGGAAGTCGATGCATTAAAAAAGTTATCCTCATCAGATGTTGAAGGTGCGACGATATATGTTACGTTGGAACCCTGTTCTCATTTTGGGAGAACGCCGCCTTGCACAGATGCTTTAATTAAAAGCGGCATTAAACGTGTGGTTTATGGTTATTCTGATCCAAATCCTAACGTGGCTGGAAAAGGAGCTGCTTTATTACAAGCGAGAGGAATTCAATGTGAGCATGTTCCATTGCCCACGATTAATGCGTTCTATGAAAGTTATACGCATTGGTTAAGAACAAAAGAACCTTTCATTACCGCAAAAATTGCTTTAACGCTGGATGGTAAGATTGCCGGCAAGGAAGGTGAGCGTATTCAGATTACTGGAAAGGCGCTCCAAGAATTGACGCATGCTTCTCGTAAAGCGGCAGATGCCATTTTAACTACGGTTAAAACCATTTTGCATGACGATCCTCAGTTAAACGTACGTCAGGAGAACGAGACTATTGCTAAACCGATTTATATCCTCGATAGTGAACTTAATCTTCCCTTTACAGCAACGCTTTTTAAAACTGCAAAATCATTGGTAGTATTTCATGGAAAGCTAGCGGATCTGACTCGTCAAAAAGAAATGACAGATCGCGGTGTTCGATGTGTTGCCGTTGAGAAAAATGAATATGGCCTGGATTTAAAACAAGTCATTCAGCAAGTGGGCCAGGATGGAATTCAAGATCTTTGGATTGAGGCAGGCGGTGAATGTTTTTCTGCTTTTCTCAAACAAAAATTATTACAACGTGCTTTTATTTATGTTGCCCCGTGCTGGTTAGGTGAGGGTCAGTCGGCTTTTGGAAAAGAGATGGCATTTCATTTTCATAGCGCTGAAATTCAATGGAAGCAGTTCGGAATGGATGCGTTATGCGACATTCGTTGGTAGACTATGGGGTTTTATGGCTATAGTTTAAGAGAACAAAACATGAAAATCCTAAACGTTCAAGAGATTCCGGGTTGTTTTAATGTTGCAATCGTCATTAGTCGTTTTAATCAGGATGTGACACAAAAACTCTATGAAGGTGCCATTCAACGATTACAGGAGTTAAATTTTAAGCCGCAACAAATCACGGTCATGTGGGTTCCGGGTGCGATTGAAATTCCTATTGCTGCACAGCAATTAGCAAAAACAGGTCGTTTTGAGGCGATTATTACTCTCGGCGCTGTGATTTTAGGAGAGACTAAACATTTTGATTATGTTTGCCAACAAGTCAGCCAAGGCTGTCAACACGTCGCTCTTTCTCATAATATTCCTGTCATTTTTGGTATTCTGACGGTGGATACCGAGGAGCAAGCCATGGATAGAGTGGGTGGTGCTCATGGGCACAAAGGCCGTTACTCTGTGGATGCTGCTTATGAATTAGTTTCCGCTTTACGACAACTATAGGGAGATCTCGCATGCCTTCATTCGATGTTGTTTCAAAAGTCGATAATCATGAAATCACTAATGCAATCGATCAGGCAAATCGTGAAATTAGTACTCGTTTTGACCTTAAGGGTACAAATACTCGTTTAGAATTATCTAAAAATACCATTACGATCATTGCTCCGACAGATTTTCAATTAAAACAAGTGGACGAAATTATGCGAAATAAATTAGCGAAGCGTAATGTGGATACACGTTCACTGGATTATAAACCTGCTGAAATTAAACTTAATGAGGCAACACAAGTAGTCGATGTCAAACAAGGATTAGATGCTGAAACAGCAAAAAAAGTGGTAAAAAGTATTAAAGAAGCGAATTTAAAAGTGCAGGCGGCAATACAAGGTGATCAAGTCCGAGTAACGGGTAAAAAACGAGATGATTTACAAGCTACAATCGCCTATTTACGCGAAGCGAAATTAAATTTACCATTACAATTTGAAAATTTTAGGGATTAGCAGGATGACAGTGAGTGGGGTAGCCATAGACCAAAATACATGCTTTCAATTTAAAGCTAATTTTTTACCATGTACCGTTCTGCAAGTGATGCGTTACGATTGGGAAGCTCTTGAGCAGCAGTTACTCAATACGATTCGTAATGCGCCTCCTTTTTTTAGCGATCTTCCTGTGATTATTGATTTAGATAAAATTAAATCATTAGGGCCTTTGAATTTTGTTAAATTAAAAGAACTGTTGGTAGCGAATAAAATGATACCGATTGGCGTGCGAGGCGGAAATGAAGAGCAGCATCTTGCTGCAAACGCGGCAGGGTTGCCAACACTTTCGGCGGGTAAATTGAGTGTCGCTGAAACTAAACCGCAAAAGAAAGAAGAACCCGTTGTTCGTTTAACGAAACTTGTCACAACACCGATTCGTTCCGGTATGCAAGTCTATGCGAAGGAAAGTGATTTAATTGTGACAGCAGCAGTCAGTCAAGGCGCTGAATTGCTAGCAGATGGAAATATCCATGTTTATGGCTCATTGCGAGGTAGAGTACTGGCGGGTGTTCAGGGTAATTTGCAAGCGAGAATCTATTGTAGAACATTAGATGCTGAACTTGTTTCTATTGCAGGCTATTATCTGACAAAAGAGGATATGCTTCACTCCCCATTGGGTGATGGAATGAAGCAAATTTATTTGGAAAACGAACAAGTACGTATTAGTGTTTTATAGAAGGTCAGCGGTCAACGCTGTTTTATAACTCAGGTTAACTTAATGAAGGAACAAACAGTGACTAAGATTATTGTAATAACATCTGGGAAAGGGGGCGTAGGAAAAACGACGACGAGCGCATCTTTTGCTGTCGGGCTTGCTAGCCGCGGTTTTAAAACAGCCGTTATTGATTTTGATATCGGATTGCGTAACCTCGATTTAATCATGGGTTGTGAACGTCGTGTCGTTTATGATTTTGTGAATGTGATTCGTGGTGAGGCTAATTTAAATCAGGCTTTGATTCGTGATAAGCATATTAAAGATTTGTTTATTCTGCCTGCATCACAAACGCGTGATAAAGATGCACTGACGCTGGAGGGTGTATCCACTGTCCTTGATGAATTATCTAAAACATTTGATTATATCGTTTGTGATTCGCCTGCAGGTATTGAACGTGGCGCTCAGTTAGCCATGTATTTTGCAGACAGCGCAATTGTTGTGACGAATCCTGAAGTTTCATCGGTGCGTGATTCCGACCGTATGTTGGGATTATTATCCAGTAAAACAAGACGGGCAGAAGAAGGACGTGAACCTTTAACAGAACATTTGTTATTAACACGTTATTCGCCTAAGCGTGTTGCTCGTGGAGATATGTTAAGTTTATCAGACGTCAATGAAATTCTAGCGATTCCATTATTGGGTGTTATACCTGAATCTCAAGCAGTTCTACGTGCTTCAAACTCGGGTGATCCTGTGATTTTAGATAAAGAAAGCGATGCAGGCCAGGCTTATATGGATGCAGTGGGACGATTCTTAGGTGAAAATATTCCACACCGGTTTATAGAAGAAAAGGGCAATTGGTTAAAGCGTTTGCTTAACTTTAAGGAGAAAGAGACTGTATGAGCATAGCAAACAAAATTACAAGAATTTTAGATTATTTAAAACGCCCAGAAAAAACTTCGCATTTTGCGAAAGAACGTTTACAAATTATTATTGCGCATGAACGTGGGATGCGTGATAAACCAGATTATTTAACAGCTTTGCAAAGAGATTTAGTGGATGTGATTGCCAAGTATGTTGCGATTGATAAAGAGGCGGTGAAAGTAGATTTGGAACGTAAGGAAGGATTTTCAGTTTTGGAATTGAATGTGACGTTGCCGGATGGGCTTTAGTCTCTAAGGCTCATGAAGCATAATTAATCATTTATATTTCACAGAAACTCTCAACAATGTTATTCCCGTGGGTGGCAGGCTTGTTAAATACCGCCGTCATCGCTGTAAAGGTTGCATCATTCGTTGATACGCAAAGCACCCCTCGTAGGGTTCCTTCTTCCGAAGAGAAGGTGGGGAAGGAGGAAATTGAATGCCATTTTCTTTTTCTCGTGATTCAGCAACGTTTTATGTATCAACGAATGCCATCGCGACGTTTTTTGGGCAACTAAATGATATAATCTTAACAGCGTGTAGGAAATTGCCCACAGCCATTGTGCAGAATATCAGATGATTTTTAAGGTATTTATTCTTATAAAATCATGGCACCTTTTTGTAACTCATTGTTTTTAAAGTGTTTTATAATTTGTTATCTATGCATTTAGGGAAACACCTATAAGGTGTCAGTAGAATACCGGCCTGCATTCGCTGAGGGGGGTTGTTATACTGTTTGTGCATCAAGGATGATGCTGGTTAACTGAAAGGATTCTTGCAACCACTCCTCGTTTTGTATGCCCAAGGATGGATTTTCAAGCAAGGATTGCTTATATCTGAGTTGAGCATTTCTGGCGGTCTAAAAACCGCCTTTTTTTTGCCTGTGATTTCTCATACAAATAACTTAAGAACCTTTGGCACGCAGGGTGGGTGGAGATAGAGTTGCATCATTTGCAGCGGTCTGTGTGGGTTTTTGCTTTTGGAATAAATCAGCCGTTTGAATTGCGCCGCGGCGGATCATGATGGCTCCTGGATGAATGCCTTGATTTTTATCGATATGCAGTGTGGTTGTGATCGTATTTCCCGACTTTTGAAGACGGAGTTGAATATTTAAATCGTAACCACTGTCTTTGTTTTTGACGAGTGTTGCGGATTCACAATACACTTGACCATTGTGGGGTGGTCTTGTTGAAATTTGCTGTCGGAAACTTGCAACAATTTGGCTAAGACGTTCCGGGTTGAGTGCTTTTACTTCTGCGGGAGTGGATTTTAGTTCTGGTGAAATGCTGATTCTATCTTGCGGCTCTACTTTGTAATTCGTATGCGTATCAAAAATGATGGCATGATGCAGCATGGCTATGTATTTTACTTTTGGATGTTGATCGAGCGCAGATTCTATCGTTTTGCTTTGACGATAGGAGAATGCAATATCTTTTGCTGCAGTGTCAGCAAGATCAAATAAATAAGTTAAATTTTTATTCTGTAATTGATGAATCTCGTGATGATATTGTTTAAGACGTAAGGAAATTTCTAAAATAGCCTCATAATTTTTTATAGGGTCATTCGTTAAGGATTGTAAAGTAGTCAAGGCTGCCATTAATTCAGCGGCAGGTTTGCATTTTGGGGTTGATTCTAATGCTGTGTGAAGTAAACGGCTCAACTCAATGAATTGCGTGATTTCTTTTGAAATTAACGCCTCTGTGATGGGTAGACTGCTAAGCACTTGTCTTTTAGCAATCGTTAATGCTTTCAGATAACGGCTGTCAGAAAGAGTGCGTTTCGCTGTAAGGTCTGTTTTAATTACGTCAAGTATGATGTTATTTAATTCATGGGCGGTTTCAACAAGGTCTGTTTCTTTGATTTTGCTATATAAAGACTGGAGACTGTTTTTTCGATGTTGAGCTTTTGTAAAGGAAAAAGAATGCTCATATTGTTTTAAAATTTTAGATACAATCTCAAAACCGGTTTCCAGTTTTTTATCAGAACTTGATTTTACTTGCCATTCAGCGGACATATGTGTTTCGCCAAAGTAGCCTTGTTGCTGCATTCGCAGCATATTTGCTTTAAATTGTTGTAAATGGGGTTCATGGGTATTTTTTTGATGTTCTATTAATTGCTGATAATGTTTTTGATGGACTTTGAAAGCTGCATTTTGTAACTTTGGATCCTGGCTCCAATGGATGATGTTCATCATTTGGGTGTAGGCACGATATCGTGCTGCATACGCGAGAGGATTATTCTTTTTAGAAGCCGTATGCATAGCATTCAGTAAAGCTAATAATAAGGCTTCTGATTTTTCTTGAGGATTTGTCATGGATTTAATAAGGGGTTGAATCCCTTTTCGAACCTCACGAAATTTTTGTTGTTCTATAAAGCAAGCATTGAGTAATTCTCGTGTTGCTTTGCTGCGCCTTTCTTTGACGGCCGGGCTTGATACATCTAAAGAAAATTCAGCGAATACATGATCGACATTCACCTCTTTTTCCTGAAGAGGACGGTAATTGGGGTCTTCTAATAGTTGATGAGGTTCAGTATGGAGAGCGGTTAGCTCAGCTTTTAAGTTTGCATGACTCATTAAATAAGACTGATATAAGTTGGGCTCAGGAACAACGTCAGGAGATTGTTGTTGGAGATAAGCCAAGACTTCTTGTTTGTGAGCGTTAATGATAATATTCCATTTATCCAAAATGATTTGTATGAATTCCTCCTGGCAGGTTTCTAGTATTTTGGGGTCGTCTTTATGTTTGAGTAGTAGTTTTTCCCATTCGATGTCACCTTCTTGAATAAAAGATTTTATTTTGCTCTCAAGGTGTGCCTTTAGCGCGGTAGAGGGTGTCTGATCAGAGAGAGCCAGAAATTTATCAAAAAAGGTATCCATAATATCACTTTGGCATTCTCTTAATTGACGTTGTGCGGTGGTTAATTTTTCTGTTTTTGTTCTTGATTCAGTGATTTTTGCATCACGTGTTTTTCCGGCCAATAATTTTTTCTTATTGAGGAGTAATAAGGTATCACCAAAAAAGCCTTGGCGATTTGCACGTCCTACGATTTGGCCAGTGGTTCGCACGGAGGCCAAAAATGTTTGCATGACAAATAAGCCGCTCGGATGGTTTTGATTTTCATCGCTTTCTTTAAGGCGGGGTTTGAAGTCAGTGCCGCGTCCGAGCATAGGTGTTGTAACGGTAATCCAACCTGCAACGCCCGCGCGAGAAGTGACGCTTTTTTCAGATTTTGCCTCCTCATCCAGAGTGGATTGACCGTGTATTAACGTATCTTTTCCATTAGCAAGCTGCAATCGGCATTCGGGATATTTTTCAAAATAAGGAGCAAGTTCTTTAGCAATCATTTCATACATTTTGTTGGCAGCTTCAATGTCCTCGCAGACGATTAACATCGGTTGAGGCGGGTGTCTTAACCAGAATTTAATGCCGGGTTTCTTATTTCGCATGCGTTGAATGATTTCTTTTTTAACGGCATCGTTAAAGTCTTCATCACTGACTAATTTTGTTAAATCCTTACGTTTTCCTTTATTGTGCGGCTCGATGCGTTGCATTTTAAATCCATATTTGCCTCGATATTCTTGCCGTTCGGCTGCAGATCCCAAAGTGCCTGTCATGCCCCAAACATAACCGCCGATCTTTCTAAAATAATCTATGAAATTTTTACTGGTGCTTGAAACAACAGCGCCCTCTTCCGGGGTCACTTCAAAGCGATATGGATTTTTTGTTTTATCGCGCGCTCTCTCTAGTCGATCATGTAAAAATTGATGTACCCCGTTACTCCATTGTGACCCTGGTCTAGCACGGTTTTGAATCAGGATGTGAGCAGCCGAAACAATGTATGCGTTATCATCCGCTCCTTTGGTTTCTTTCTCAATCAGGTAGTGGGTACCTTCTTCAAGTTTGCTTGCGGCTACTGCTGAATCTAACCACAGATCCAGTGTTTTATGACGAGGTTCATGAATAAGATACTCTAAACGTTCGATTTGTTCAGAGGTATTAGCAACACGTTTTAAATGATCGATTGCATTGTCGATATCTTCGCGAGCTGTTTTAGTTTTATCTTTAAAGAGGTCTGAATCAATAAAATCGTTTAGGGCTGTATAAATCCAGGCATCGGAGCTCAGACCATTGGCGGTTGCTTGTGGTGGTGCAAAACGAGATTTAGCGCTGTCGTCTAATATAATGAAATCGACTTCATCTAAGATAAGAGAACCGGGATTTTTGCCTGCTCTAAAATGTCCTTCGTATTGCATGCGGCGATGGAACAATTTATATTGATCGAAATCGGAATAGTTAATACCATCCTCAATAAAATCCCCGGGTTTAGACGTGGCTGTGATATTACTTTTACCGTGTGAGATACCTAAATATTCAAAAAAAGCCGCATGATCTTCTAAGTCACGTTTAGCTAACTCGGAGTTGGAAGTGCAAACGGTGACAGGCCCTCTTTCTAAAGATATTAACGCCGCATATAAAGCAGAAGTTAATCCTTTGCCTTCGCCTGTTGCAATTTCAGTTAAGACATATTTACCCTCCTGCATGGAATTTAAGACGCTTAAAATTTGAGTGGAGTGCGGAAATTTACCTGTTGCACGATACATTGCCTCGCGTGCAACGGCTAAAAATGCTAAGCGGGCCTGTATTTTTTGCTCGGGAGTTGAGGCTTGATCTCGAATGATTTGTTTATATTGATTAACGAGATTTTGAATTTCTTGAGATGATAACTCACGTGCTGGAATTTCTTTGCCATCTCGTATCAAGATAGGATGTGTATTTCCCAATGCATTGACCATGGTAAACCAGTTAAGCAAGGTTTGTCGTTTGGTATGAAGCAAAGGTCCTTTATCAATGGAATAATCAGTGATCGTTTCAATGCATTCAATGACTTTTGAACGATCAAACTGTTTAGCAAGATTTCGATTTTTGTAAGGATTTTTCTCATGGGCGCTGATAAAATCATTGACATCAAAAGGTGGTTTGGTAATCGCCTTTTGTAAGGAATCGAGATCAGGTCTTGGCTTAATTAAATAAAGTTTTTCAAGTTTTTTTAGAGATTCTAAATCTAAATTCTTTAGATGATCCATCAGTTTTAGAGTCGATTGATGGTTATATTCTTTCGGGATAGCACCTCCTGCAAGAATCGTTAAAATGGCACGTTGTTTTTGTTGATAGGTTGTTTTGTCTGTCTGATTATCTATAAGCCGTAATTTGTTTAATAGATCATTAAAATGAGTTAAATTATCTTCGAATAAATGACTAAAGCGATCAACGATTTCTTGTTTTTTGTCATTATCGAGATATTGGTTGATGTTGAGTATCTCTGTGATATATTTTAAATTAATATGAACCTGATTGAGTGTATCTGCGGTCATTGATGTATCTTTGAGTAGACTTAATATATTATTAAATGCATTTGGATATAGTTTTTCAGACTCTATTAATGTGTCAACAATATTACTATTGTATTTAGAACTGTTCACAGCGATGGATAACATGATTTCTTTTTGTTTAGAAGATAAATTCGACTCCAGCACAGTGTTAACTGTTTTTAATAACTGTTTTTGATTAGAGTCATCAAGTTGATTAATGAAAGGATGATCGAGGACGGCATTTACATACATAACCGGAAAATTTTGTTTTTCCATCGAGTTTTGATGAATAACATTGAGGAGCTGAGTCACAAATTGTATTGTACATGTTCCTGTGCCGATTATTTTTGATTTTGTTAACGCATCTAACAATTTATTTGCACGATTAGGCTCGCTTGCGATGTTATCGATTATCCTTGAAAATTTAGCTGCGCCATCTATATAATTTTTTCCATCTTGAAGTGCTTTTTCAATATCTTTTGCATCTTGCACAGGGTTTAATTTTTTATAGATGAGATGGCTTCTGTGGGCTTTAGCGCTTTCATCGAGGGTGTTGCTAAAGTTAATTTCCTGAATTTGATGACAAATGAAAGTATTTAATTGATCACGTATAACTTTGTCAGCAACAGAGCGCAGTGGTGATGGGATACCTTGGTATATTTCAAGTAAGTATCCTAATGGATCTTTTGATAATTTCTCTTTGCTTAGTGTGATTTTCAAATTTTCCTGTACCCAATCCATGATTTCTTGGATAGAGCTGCTGATATCAAAGGGTAGTTCGACATGTCCTGCTGAATTAAAAACGCAATCTGGTAGTTTTCCTTTTATATGATTTAAAAGCTCATCATAACTTTGATTATTTTCGAGATTAGGGTCGCGTACAATGTTAATCAAATCCTGTAAGGTGGGGAGTTGCGTTGTTCCTGCTTTTAGCGGAAAACTGTTTCCCTGTTTTTCCGTTTCTGTGAGAACCTCAGTATATAATGCTTTATCAGTACATTTCTTTGGCTTTTCTGGACGTTGATCAAAGGGTGCATTTTTAAGTAGATTTACAGCAGCCTCTGATTTGATATATTGGGTTTCTTCAAGCCAGGGTACTTTGTAATAATATTCTCCCTTATCGTCTTTATAAAGATAAATATGGCTCTTGTCAGACATTTTGAAATGAGCAGGGTCCTCCTTCATTAAATATAGCTCACATCCTGTGGACGGTAGTTCAATCAATGCTAATATGTCTAGCGTGCGGTGAAAAAGCTGAGGATTTTTATCTTTGATTTCATTGAGGGACTCAATAAATTTTTTATTGTCTGCTGAATTGAATCCTTTTTTATCCATGACGGAGTAGACTAATGCCAGCTTTTCTACAGGATAATTGGCTTCCTTAAATTTAAGACATTTCAAAAAATCACGAGTATCTAATCCATTTTTATTGTTTTGTAAATTGACTAGAGATTGCAGAAAAGGCTCTTTATATTTTTGTGTGAGTCTTCGCAATGCTGATGCGGTGGAATGAAGTTTTTCTTGAGGCACTTTATTGAGTGCGAAGGCAATGGCTGCGGCTTCGCTTAAACAAAGTAGAGGTTCGATATGACGCCATTGATTTATTTCAACGAGGATGCGTCTTTGGTCATGATCGGAGGCTTTTAAAATTTTTAAAAAGTCATCCATATTTTTGTAAATTTCTTCTTGATGACCGCGTCGATGTGTTGTGCTCCAGGCTAATAACAACATTAATTGATTATAGTTATACGAATTCTTCTGATAGAAGAGAGGATTTAATAAAGGAGCGTCATTTTGATGGAGTAAAGCTTGAGTAGGTTCTCCTCCTCCAAGAAGTTTGCCCATCTTGATTGCGCTTCCTCGTCTTTTAGAATCGGGCAATATGGCTTTTTTATATTCTTTTATTTGATCTGCATTTCCTACGATTTTTTTATACGCTTCATAAGAAGCAATGTATTGCTGTCCACCGAGGTAACGATAAAACTCAGGATACATTTTGTTCCAAGGAGTTAATTCCGAATCTGCGGTCATGCTTAATGTTTCAAGAGTGACTTTATAATTTTCTTTTTTATTTTTCAGTAAATCTGCAACCGCTTTATTCTGTTTTGCTAGCACACTCAGTGCATTATGTGCCTGGGTTGCCTCCTTTTTATCTTCTGTCGTAAAACCCATCTCAGGTGTGACTAGAAAATAATGATCATGGAGAGATGCATAATAAGCGGTGTCACTGCTGAGATCGATGCTTTTTAAGTGCGCGATTTGCAAAGGGATGTTATTGCTATTTCGTAAAATAGTAAGTAATCGATCGAGCCCCACTTTCATGTTTAAGACATTACTGAAAGGAAAGGGTGTCGGTAATCTTTCGCCATTCGTTATTTTTTTGTATTCACTGCAAAAATATTCAAATCCATTGTATAAATCGACAAGATCAACTGTTTCACCGGCATGTTGCGCGGTTAATGCATACCACCATACTTCTTGCGCACCTTTCAAGTGACTGATTTTTTCCATCACTTTTTCTGCATCTTTTGTAATAAATTCCATCCAGTTTTCAGATCGATCGAGAAAATTCTTTTTGAAAGCGAGTTTTTGACTATCATCGAGTCTTGCAATATTTTTTAACAGGATCTCTATACCCGAACAACCTTCATGATAAAGTATTCTTAGTAATTGCGGGCAATCTTTATCTTCGATCAATTGTAAAATTCCAGGGTATTCATTCAATATTTTTTGGGACAAAACCGGATCTTCACCGGCCATCAATTCAAACAAACGGTCTTTGCTGGGTTTGCCGCTGGCTCCCCAGAATGGACTTTTATCTGTCGGGTTTATGGCAACATTGAATTGTCTTGCATCGCCAATCAGCGTTTCTTTTTCGAGTGGTTTTGCTAGATTGATCGTTAGGGGAGTTTGCTTTTTTGTATCAACGGGCCTGTCACGGTCGTAATTAAGCACTAACTCACCACTGTCCGTTTTTTGAATAAAAAACCCTTGGGGCGGATTATCTAGGGGTATGCCATATTCGAAAAGATGGTTGTATTTAATGAGTGCTTCAATGGATGCGGGTGTTAATCTTTTTATTCCCCATTGAAGATTCATATAACCGTTATTGCCTGTCCAAGTATTCCATAGCTGCTCATAAAATATTTCTAACGGTTGGCTGTCATTTTTTCTATCCTGCAATGCGCTAAGTTTATTATGCAATTTTATATCCGAATCTGTTCTTGGGCTTTTTGCAATTTCTAGAAATTTTTTAAGGTCTAGAGTTTCGTTCTCCTGAATAGTGTCTTTTGAAACGGAAACATCTTGTTTTGTTTGTTGTTGCTGTTGTTGTTGTTGCTGTTGTTGTTGCTGTTGCTGTTGCTGCTGCTGTTGCTGCTGCTGTTGCATTTGATTTTGCAATTGGCTGAGGTCTGTGTGCAGTTTGCTCGCCCTTATTTTTCCAGTTTTTTTCAACTCTGAAGTTTCTTTATTTGAAGCAGGTTCGGGGGCCGATTTCTTTTCTTCGTGGTCTTGAATTTTCGCTGCACGTTCAGCTTTTTTTGCTTCACGTCTATTGAACGATACTGCATTATTCATTTCGGCTGCGATACTTCTTTTTTCCTTATCAGATGGATTATGTTTGAATTTAATATAGGTTGTTATTTTTTGTTTTTTAATTTCATCAAGAAGACTTTGCAGATCTGATATTTCAATATTTGCATTTAAAGTAATGGTTCTGACAGAGCTTCCCAAGAGAGCTGGAAACAGTTCATGTTTAATGGCTTCGATACTTTTTGTGCTTAGTTTTTCTTCGCTTTTAATGCTTAATTCTCTAAAGTGCAGCTCTTTTGCATATTTAGTTAGAAGAAGTATTTTTTCATGAATGTCTTTTTGTTTTTCTTCTACAGCTGAGCTCACAACAAACTGTGTGATCGGGGAATGATTTTGCAAATATTTTTTATTTTCTGACATATATTGTAAACATTTTTCAAAAAATAAATTACCCATTTCTTCTAAAGCAAAATTATACGGATCAATGCATTGTGTGAGATTGTCGTGAAGGAGAGAGGATTTTTCTAAGAAAAAATCCTTGATCATCGGATATTGACTATTGCTGAGATTCAACCAGACTAAAACAGCTTCGCGCCACAAATCAGTATCTTCTGCATGAATGTCACTGATCTCATAAAGACCGTATTGCTTAACGAGGGAGAGTAATTGATTTCTAGCCGCAATTTGTTTTCCTTTGTCTAGAAAGTCTTCTAATTTTTCTCGATTACCTATGATTTCAAATTGAGTGAAAGAAGGTATTTTATCTAGAACCGCGATCACTTCTTTTTGTTCATCAGCACTGAGTGAATCTATGCCTTCTAAAATTAACTGCTGTTCGCCGGGTGATTTTTTAAATGCATCAAGTTCTGCGACTAAGCCAGCCTTTAAATCTGCTTTTAGATGAATAACATTGATGACAATAGGCATGAGCCAAATCTCCGATCCCGTTGTACCGTTTATTCAATAAGTATAGTGTTTAATTTGATGAATATTGGAGATATAGAGTTTATTTTATACTTTTAAAAAAAACACATATTTTCAATGTGTTATAGTTTTGGCCATCCGGGATGAAAGAGAGAATAAATTGAAGAGCAAATGCAGATAGCGGTAGGGTTGTTTGTGAGAGATATAGCACAACATTGTAAGGTGATAAGCTATTTTTTCGATTGAGAAGGGCATTTATTTTTTTAATCCATTGAATATTAAGCTTTATTTTTTATTAGGTTATCTTTTACTCATTTAGCCTTCTGTAGTCTCGTTTTCAACAATAAAAGACTAGGATATGCTTAGTTTCAGCTTTGGATGGCTATGGTGAATGAACGGATTTCTATAACCACTCCTCGTTTTGCGTGTTCAAGGATGGTTATTTCAGCATGGATTGCTTATTATTTTAAGATTTTTTGATTGATTTTAGGACGACGAAAGTCGTCCTTTTTTTTGTATTTCTGATACTTCTCTTAACCGCTATTTAGTTTTGATGTAGCTCAGATCGGCACTAAAGTTATGTTATCTATCTTTTTTGGTGCCGCATCAATCGGGTTTTTTTACGACGTTGTTTTTCAGTTAATATGTTTTTGTTATGTTTGTAAGGATTCTCACCGCTTCTAAATTCAAGTTGTACGGGTGTACCTACTAATTTTAAGCGAGACTGGAATGTGTTTGCCAAATAACGTGAATAAGAGGAAGGTAAAGATTGAACTTGATTGCCGTGAACGATAATGAGGGGCGGATTGTGACCGCCTACGTGCGCATAGCTTAGTTTAATGCGCCGGCCATTGATTAATGGCGGTGTATGCGCTGCAACGGCTTCACGTAGAATTTTTGTGGCTGCGGAGGTGGATATTTTTTTAGTGGCAGAGGCATAGGCTTCTTTAATGGATGAAAATAAATTACCGACACCGGTGCCGTGTAAAGCTGAAATCGTGTGGATTCTTGCAAAAGAGACAAACTGTAAGCGTCTGTCCATGGCAGAGTGCGCACTCTCTCGTTCATCTGAGGTCATGCCGTCCCATTTATTCATGGCAATGACTAATGCTTTTCCGCTTTCTAAAATAAAACCGAGTAAACGTAAGTCTTGATCGGTGACGCCTTCGCGGGCATCCATCATGAAAAGCACGACATGGGCGGCTTGTATGGATTGGAGTGTTTTAACTACCGAGAATTTTTCTGTTGTCTCAAAAACTTTTCCGCGTCGTCTTAAGCCGGCTGTATCAATTAAGGTATAACGCACGTTTTGACGTTCTAAGGGAATGTAGATGCTATCTCTCGTGGTGCCTGGTTGGTTGCATACGATCACGCGGTCTTCGCCTAACATGCGATTGGTTAATGTCGATTTGCCGACATTGGGTCGTCCTACAAAAGCTAGTTTTATTCCTTGATCGGTTTCGCTGGTTTCAGCTTCAATTTTTTCATCTTTGAAGAGGGTCGTGACAAGTTCAGGAATACCGCTTTTGTGTGCGGCCGCAATCGGATAGGGTTGGCCGAAACCTAATTTATAAAACTCAGCAATCGCAAACGTTAAATCCAATCCTTCTGTCTTATTGGCAACGAGATAGATGGTTTTTTTTAATGTTCGTAATTGATCAGCAATGATTTGATCGGCTGTTGTAATACCAGCACGAGCATCCACAACGAACAAGACTTTGTCGGCTTCTTGGATAGCTTGTAATGCTTGTTCTTTCGTAAGTTGATCTAAATCATCCTGTGTCTGTGTCAGACCGCCCGTATCAATAGCAATGAAACGGTGATTAGCAATATCTGCTTCACCGTATTGACGATCACGTGTCATGCCGGGCATATCAGAGACTAATGCGGCGCGAGATGCCGTCAGACAATTAAATAACGTGGATTTCCCCACGTTTGGACGGCCAACGATTGCAACGACAGGTAACATTAGAGTGTATACGCCGCTAATTGACCGTCTTGTGAGACGACATAGATGATATGATTATCAACCACAGGAGCTGCTAAAATACTGGAGAGTGCAACTCGAGTGCGTGCAACAAAGTGACCGTCATTTTTGTTTAACCAATGTAAATATCCTTCGCCATCACCCATCACAATGGTATTGTCAATTTGGGCGGGGCCTGAGAGATTACGTGCTTCAAGTTGGGTTTGCTTCCATTGAAGTTTGCCGTTCAATTTATTAAAAGCCCATACGTCGCTCTTTGCATCGGTGATATAGACATTGGCATTATCGACCGTCATGCCGGTGAACGAGGATAAGTCGTGAGTCCAGATGACACGGCCGGAGCTTAAGTCTAACGATGCAATTTGGCCTTGATAAGTGGCTGCATAAACACGGTTACCAGAGACAACCGGATCTGCATCAATATCAATCATGCGTTGAATGGCAAAAATACCATCGGGTATTGCAACGGGTTGTAACCAGAGCATATTGCCATTACGCAGCGATAATTTGACAAGATTACCGTTTGCAAAACCCGCAATGACTGATTCATTATTGATGACCGGAGCGCTGGCTGCGCGCAAAATTAAAGTAGGTTCTGTTTGTTGGTAGGACCAAAGCAGATGGCCGTCCGTTACAGACAAGGCAGAGAGCTTTCCATCGATGGCTTTAATGAGCACGATATTATGGCGTGTCACCGGTGCTGATAAAATTTCACTGGTGGTCTTCGCTTTCCATGCAACGGCGCCATTTTCAGTATGCAATGCATAAATATCACCCGCACGTGTTCCTACGATGACTACTTGAGAAGTCGCTGCGGGACCTGCGCTAATGGGAGTGTTGGTATTGATTCGCCAGAGTGTTTTTCCGGTTGTTTTTTGAGTGGCAGTGACATATCCATTTTTGCTGGCAGTATAAATAGCCGTGTCGGTGACTGCGGGTACATAAGTGTAAAAATCCTCGCCGGAGCCCCAGCCTGTGCTTTTGTTCCAAAGCGCATGAGGTTTTGCTTCAGGCGTGAACTTGACCAGCGGTGAAGGCGGTAAAGTATTATCTTTGTCAAAAAAACTACCGCAAGCGCATAAAGAAGCGGTTAATGCAGTGAGGATTAATTTTCTTATTGTGGATTTCATAAATCAAAAAGTCTCTAGCTCGTTATGTTAGTTGAGGTCGTCAGATTGGCATATTTCATTTCGAGGATAGGCCGTGTGACTTCATCGTTCGGTAATTCTTGTAAGGCAAGTTGATAAGCTTTGCGTGCGGCATCGGGATCTTTTTTGACAAGATAAGCATCTCCGCGTACTTCATCGACTAAACCCAGGTAATTTTTATCGTCCATTTTGTTTAATAAAGCGAGTGCTTCATCCGCTTTTTGTTGCGTGAGCAAAATACGTGCTGTGCGAATACGTGCGATTTCTCGTATCGATGCATTTTTGCTGTGGTTCATGACCTGATCTAATTGCTGTATGGCTTCAGGATAATCTTTTTTGAGTACGGCATTTCGAGCCAGCAATAAAGAGGCCATATCGGCATAAGGTGTTTTACGATAGTGAGCAAGAAGTTTCTTTGCTTGAACCGTCGCCCCTTCTTCGTTGTTTTGGGCGCGCAAGGTCAACATCTCATCGTAGACATTCGAGGCATGGATCAATATCTTATTTTGATAATTTTGCCAATAGCGCCATCCTGTTGACAGGATGAGGGCAATCACAATACCTAATATAATCGTTGGGCCATATTGCTTTACCCAGGTTTTTAGCTGCTGAATTTGTTCTTGTTCAGTTAAATACTCTGTCAAGTTTAGACTCCTGTTATTAATAAGGACAGATTGTGCGGGGCCTAGATTTTGGCATATTCTTTATAAAAACGCACTATTTTATTACTTATTAGCAGGGGCCCTCCATAAAAACACTTTGGAATCACGAAGAAAGCATACCATTGGCCAAAGTTTAATCTTCTGTTAACTTCCTGTGTTATACTTACATTAACGCAATTCTTCTAGGAGGAAAAATGAAAGCGCGTGATCTGGGTGAGGTTTTTGAATTTGTAGTCGTTCAACCACGCGAAGATGTTGGCCGTACCGCTGTATACAAAAAAGTGCGTCAACTTAAATTAGCACATCATCCTGATAAAGGTGGTCGGCATGAGATGATGCAAAAAGTTGTGGAAATGGGTCAAATAAATGATTTTATTTATCGCCCGTGGAGTAATTATGATGATAGAGAAAAAGATTTATTTATCGATTTTTTGATCAGGACCCCTAATGGAGAAATCGTAAAAGCAATATTAGAATATAAAATTCAGAAAAACATCTGTGGATTAGGAGAAATACAAGACTTATTGAGTGTTAAAGATAAGGAGCAGAAGAGTTTATTAGCTATTGTCTCGGCATTAATGGATGCTTACCCAAGGGAAAAAAAATATCAAAGGCTTAAAAGAGAAAATAAAGAGGTTAAAAAAGAAATTAGACGTTTTAATTTTGAACAAGAGGATTTCATTGGGCTTAACAATGAAGATCGCGCGCATTTTTTGAGACAATTTTTAGAAAATAGAACCGAGGTTCTTGTTAGGGCTTTAGAACATCAAAAAAGATTTGATAGTGCAAACATAATAGAAATCTATTTATATTTAAAAAACCATTCCAAAAACGAATTTGTTAATAATGATAGTATTACAGCTGAATCCTACGATGAGTCATTACAAGTTCTTGAAGATGAAGTAAGAAAAATAATCAACAATGAATGCATAGCTGTAAAATATCATGATCAGCTCAAAAAGAATCTCCAATTAGCTGTGATAAAACCTGTTTTCATTTGTGATTTGACAAAAGAGAATTATCGCGAGATTAGGGATGCTTGTAAGGATGATCGTGAAAAAGAGCCCCGTCATTATATGTTTCTTATACAGTTTTTAAAATTAAACCAAGAGGGAATGAGTTCTGTTTTAAAAGCGCAAGCGACAATAGATAAATACAACCCGCAGCGTTTAATTCGATCTATATCAACACAAAAAGAAAAGCTCGTTGAACTTATGGGTCATGAATTATACCAAGCCGGTATTGATAATGTAAATAAGATCGTTAAAATAACTCGAAGGGAAGGAATCCCAAGAGAAGAAAAATTTAATATGATGGAGATGAGCTACGAAAATATTCCTCCTGGAAAGCGTGTGGAATTTCTCAAGCAACTTTTAAAGTCACCTCCCGAAGACTTTAAAGCTATTTTAGAAGCGCAGAAACGTCTTAATCCAAATAGTATTCCACATTTATATATATCATTAGACGCCCGTAAAAATATTCTTTCTGAAGAGCAAAATTATGGAGTTTTAATTGGAGAAATAAAAGGTTTTCTTTTGAAAATGCCGCGATCAGAAATTAATTCGGAATTTCATGGTTTGGTTTCTCATCTTCAAGCCGGACAAAAAAAATCAGCTCCGTCGCAAGCAGAAGAAAAAAAATCCGTACCGCCTCAGGCAGAAGAAAAAATTAATTCTGCCATTTTAGAGGAAAGCTATCAAAATATTAGGAATTCAGTAAATAAAAAGGTGTTCATTGATAGTCTTTTTGGAGCATTGATTGATTCTGAAGCTCAAAAAAAGTTTTTACAAAATCAGTATCGATTAAACCCAAAAAATATTTCGGATTTATTTAAGGACTTGAAAATATATTCCAATAATAAAAAATATAAAGATGCTCCTATTTATCAAGAGCTGCAGGCGCTGTATGCTGCAGATCTTATTTTAAAAATCTCTACCGGTTTGAAAGGGCATGAGTTCACAATGACAAGGGGTTTATTAAAAGACCTTTACGAAAAAGTGGGATTTGAGCGCATTAAAGTCTATTTTTCTGAAAAAGATCAACCTTCGGTGCGTGATTATTTAGAGAATTTAAAAATCCCGCTAGAGCAACTCAATATGATGTTATGGAAAATTCAATTAGATAAAAAACATTTGATTCTACCTTCTCAACAATCACCCAATAAATTAGATAAAAAGGATGAGGTTTTACCGAGTATACAGAATGTAGATCAAACTTTAGAATCCATTAAAAAAATACTCAGCGATAGCAAACAACATATAAAAGAAAAAGTCACTGAAATAGGGAATCGGTTGCCCGATATTGAAGCTGAAGATATTTCTACAATAGAAAAACGTATAGACAAATTAAAATTAAAAAACTTCTCTCTAACAATTAATAAATGGTCGTCTTATGATATTGCTCTCTACAAATTTTATATTGTTAGCATTCTTGATAAAAAAGCAAATGAAAAGGGGTGTGATGTAGAGTCTTTTAAGGCGGCATATCTTGCAAAAGAACAAGATGTTACAGTGCTGTGCCAGAGACGGTATGATTATACTTTTAAATCGATGGTAAAGGCGCTAGGGAAAATTGTATTAAGCCCCTTCGCTATTCTGGCCATGCCAATTACAACATCAGGGTGGAATAAGTTGTGGAAAGTACAAGGTGAAGAAACAAAAGAAAAAATTGATACTGAGCTTAAAATCCCAAGACCTAAACGGTAAGGGTGAGTTTTATATCTATTCAATTAGGAGAATAGCATGCTGGGATGGATTGTCCGAATTCTTTTGGTGATAGCCGGATTTATTACTAGCTTTTTTATTGCTTACGATGCTCTTAATTTTGAGATCATCAAAATGGTTGTTGCCATTTTGATATTCACCGTGACCGTCATGATTGCGGCTTTTTGGCCGATGTTAAAAAAAGCGTATATGCAGAAAAGAAACAAAAATAAAAAATCCTGACTGTTTTTGATTTTTTATCCTGAGGTTCATTAAGTTAGGATTAGCGAAAGTGCGGCTAATGCGACCATTGTTAAATCTTCGATGAGAGTAATACTTGAAAGTGGAACTTTGAGGAGGGTGCCTAGGCACGCGCATTGAAATTTTTCTTTTTTGAGCAGACTGTTAATGACCCCAAGACTCGAAAACCCCATGATAAGAAGGGTGGCGACTTGTGTGGTCACAGGAATCCATTGGGTTAAATATAACAGACCTAAGGTTAATTCTAGAAAAGGATATAGATATCCGTATGCCGGTAAACGTTTTGCTAATAAATCGTAACTGGCATAACCCTCTGCAAATCCACGCAAGTCTAAAAATTTAAACGCTGAAAAGATGAGAAAAAATCCCGCCATGAATTGGGACATCCAGCCGTGCCAATTAAAATCGGGCCAGTGGAGATTGTTTATCGTGGTGACGACTGCAATATAAGCGGCGATTAAAAAAATAGGATAATAGGCTTTTAATCCGGATGGATTGGTATCTGTCGTTTTCGTTTTAGGTTCTGAGGAGGAAGTTAAACTATAATTACCCGCTTTTGCAATGAGCTTGTTAAGCTCACTTAATTTGGGCGGATTGTTTTCCTCAATTTCCAACTGCGGAGGATTGAGCGTGATTCTTGTGATTTTAACGTGTGTTGATAAAGAGGATTTGATTTTTTCAATGCAGGCTGCGCAGTGCATTCCGGTGATTTGGTAGGTTAGTTTCATGCTGTCATATCCTATATGTTAGAGAATAACTGGCAGATCTCTCCCGTCGTTATTGTTGTAAGGTTACCTCATATCATACGTTGATACGCAAAAGACCGCTACCATGGGTTCATTCCTCGGCAAGGGCGTGTGCTGTTATTTAAATAACTTTTGTAACTCTTCGGCTAATTCATTTTGCGATATTAATCGCTGCGGGATGTTTTCTCTTAACATTTTTAGGGTGATCGCTTTTGCATTGAGTTCTTGTTCACCTAAAATTAAAGCCACTTCCGCACCGCTTTTATCGGCTTTTTTAAACTGGTTTTTTAAACTTCCGCCGCCGCAATGTAATAGGACACGCAAATGCGGTAAGGCATCTCGTGCAATATTGACTAACTTGAAGGCTTGAGTGAGTGCAGCTTCACCATCTGTAATAAAATACAGGGTGGGTTCGTTTGGAGCGGGTGCAAGGCCAAGCTGCTGTACCATCAGCATGACGCGCTCTAATCCAAATGCAAAACCGAGTGCAGGGGTTGCTTTACCGCCAAGCTGTTCGACTAAACCATCATAACGTCCGCCTGCGCATACGGTACCTTGTGCGCCTAATTCAGTAGTCACCCATTCAAAAACAGTTTTGCTGTAATAATCCAAACCGCGGACTAAGCAGGGATTTAGTTCAAACTGAAGGCCCGCACTTGTTAAGTAAGTTTGAAGTTTTTCAAAATGCATGGCTGATTCGGTATCGAGGTGATCCATTAGTTTAGGCGCCTTGACAATCAAGTTCTGCATCGCTGGATTTTTGCTGTCTAAAATCCGTAATGGATTTGTCACTAAACGGCGCTGACTATCTTCATCGAGTTGATCTTGATGTTTCGTTAAATAATCAACGAGCACCTTTCGGTAAGCGGCTCGTGATTGACTGTCGCCTAACGAGTTGATTTGGAGTCTGACATGGGAGGTTAGATTGAGTTTTTCTAAAATGCGAGCGGATAATAAGATGAGCTCCGCATCGACATCAGGACCTTCCAGGCCAAAAACTTCAGCGCCGCAATGATAAAATTGTCGGTAACGTCCTTTTTGCGGACGTTCATAACGAAAGTTAGGTCCCATGTACCACAAGCGTTGTATTTGATTATAAAACAGGCCATGCTCAATTCCGGCGCGTACACAGCTTGCTGTTCCTTCAGGTCGTAACGTTAAGCTTTCGTTATTACGATCTAAAAAGGTATACATTTCTTTTTCGACGATATCGGTAGCTTCACCTATGGAGCGTTTGAACAATTCTGTTTTTTCAAGAATAGGCAAACGTATTTCTTGATAGCCAAAAGTGCGGAGTATTTCTCGCATGATTTTTTCAACGGACTGCCATAGCGCGGTATCAACAGGTAAAAGATCATTCATGCCGCGCACGGCGTTAATCGGGTTGCTCACTATAATAAACCTCGTTTGAGTCGTTATTATTCGTCCGGACTGTAATCTCCGTCAGGCTCTGGTAATGCCATTCTTAAGTGGGACAGCTTAGATTTTTTTGCGGGTTTCGATGGCGTTGTGACACCCGATGCTATTGTTTCAGGAGTAGCGGGTGTGCCTGTGATTGGCATTGCAGGATTGATTCCTGTTGTTGGCATCGCGGGATTTGTTCCTGCCGGCGGTGTTGTTATATTTGTTTGAGCAGTGGGTGCTGCTGGATTTGCTGCTGCATTTGTTGCAGGCGTGGGTGTTACTGCAATGGTTTGTGTCGTTGTTGTTGCCGTTGCTGCAGGCATTGTCGTGGGCTCTGCTGGTTTTTGCAAAGGTGCTGCGGGTTGAGCCAATGTTTCTGGCGTGCTTGGATTTGCAACGGGTGCTGTATGAGCGGGTTCTGCAGCGGTGGGTGCATTATTAACGACGGGCATCGATGGAGTGACTGTTTTTATAGGATTTGCGACTTGTGGAGGCACATCGGAAATCGCATAACGAGAGTGTGAATTCCACCAGACACTCACAAGCATGATAAGTACCAATACAATAACGTAGGTTAACCAATTGAGATAACGTTCATTATTCTTTTGGGGTTTCATTTGTGTAATTGAAATGGCGTTAACACTACAAGGACTGGAATTCTCCAGATTTTTTAAGGTTAGAGCGATTTCATTTTCAGGAACATTCAGTAATTTGGCATAAGAGCGCAGATAACCTCGCAAAAAGGTAGCGGGGGTGCCGTCTTCAAAGTCTTCATTTTCCAGTTGGTAAATGACAGCGATATTAAGATGCAGACGTGCCGCGACATCTTTTTCAGTTAACCGCAACGCTTCGCGGGTGGCTTTTAGACGTTCACCTAAGCCAGTTTTTACATAGGATACAGGTTTATTCATGATGGTATTGCTATTGTCAGAAATTGTCGTTGTCGAGTCCATTTTATTTCCTTAACTTCCCTATTTGTGGCTATGATAATCGTATATTAATCGATCTCCAAGTATATACTGTGATTTTTTGAATTTTGTTCAAAAAAATACGATAACGAGGTTAGTTTTGAGTATAAAGTAATCAGAAGCGCGCAAATGCTGAGTGTTGTATTGTGAACCTGTTTTTACTTATACTGAAACGATTGCGACAACTGACTCACTGAATGGTTAATGACATTTTATTAGGAGAGGTAAAATGAAAAAATTATTTTTCGCTGCTGTTCTTTTGATGGGTGTTTCTTCAATCAGTATGGCTAAGTCCATTACCTTATACGAACAGCCTAAAACCGATGCAAAAGTGGTTGGGACTGTCGAATCGAATGCGGGAATTATGACGATATTTACCCCTAAAGACGGCGATTGGGTGAAAGTGGCTGATCCTCGTAATGGTAATGTGGGGTGGGTCAAGGCTTCTGAGCTGAAAGGAATGGGTGTGCATTTTAATATGATGCAAGTCGGTGATGGTGATCATGCTTATCAAGTGATTCAATACGGTGATAAGGTTGCAACGCCCGAGCAGATCGAAAAAATGACAAAGGAAATGCGGTTAAAGCAGGAAGTGCTTCAAAAAGATATGAACAGGATGATGAATGAAATGTTCAAAAACATGCAGGATTATTGGATGAACTCACCTATTCTCATGCCAGTGTTGGTCGTGCCTGATACCAAGTTGTCTGGGAATGCGAAGAACCTCCAGCCGCCAAAAACGTCTCATAAGACGACTGAAAAACCATAGTCCTAGTCATTCGGGGTTTTCTGGTGTTGTTGCGTCACTCACTGATTTTACGTGCCCGCGCCCGTGTGCGTGCCCGTGCCCGTCTTTTCTT
>BMAG01000026.1 GCA_014132595.1 Gammaproteobacteria bacterium
GGTTAGGGTGAGGGAAAACCTGTGACTTACCCTCACCCTAACCCTCTCCCGCACTAGAAAATCATTTTTAAATCATTGCCTATGGGCGGGAGAGGGGAATTTCTAAGCAAATTTGTATCCATCCTAAAAACTAATATCACATTTGCCATGCACCCCACATTAAGGCATTCTTATATTGGATGAGGTATAGATTTAGGAGATTTTTATGAGCAGGAAAGCCAGGAAACCGATTCTTTCAAAACGATTACCTTACCTGATCCTTGTGTTCGGTGGATTGTTGAGCGTTTTCCTATGGTTTAGTTTGCGATCCATATCACTTCCCGGCTATCTGGTGAACACAGGTCTTTCCTGGCTTGTACTTATGATTTCCTTACCCCTTGTGATACTTTGCGCCGCAATTACATACTTTATTCTGCTCATTCAGGAACGCAAAGCAACCCAAGCTTTTCTAACCCACGAAGCTCAAAAAGAACTGGCCGAGCGTCTCAAAGCAGAAGAGTTTAAACAAAAATTGGAAATTGCGCTTATACAAGGACAAAAACTTCAAGCAATAGGTACGCTGGCCGGAGGAATTGCCCATGATTTCAATAACTTACTCTATGCAATTAAAGGTTTTACTGAAATGTGCAGGGAAGATGTTGAAAAAAACACATTAACTTATAAAAACTTGGGCAGAGTCCTGGAAGCTACCCAGCGCGCTCAAGACCTGGTCTCGCGAATATTAATGTTTGGACGACGTGAGCAGTCTTTTGAAATGACGCCCATCCACCTTGAATCCACAATTCAAGGAATCCTAGAATTATTAAAACCCACCATTCCCGCAAGCGTTAATATTAACTTGACAGGCGTATCAGACGATCCTCTGATTTTAGGGAATCAAACCCAATTACATCAAGTCATTGTAAATATTATTATCAATGCCGTGGATGCGATGGAAGGCGAAGGAACGATTACGATTAAATTAAGCCGCATTCTCTCGGGAGACACTTACCTGCAGCAATTTCCTGACATCAAAAACACCTCCTATTGCAAAATTGAGATTAGCGATACTGGACATGGTATGGATAAAAATACGATGGAAAGAATTTTCGAACCTTTTTACACAACAAAAGAAGCTGGAAAAGGCACAGGGCTAGGATTGGCAATGGTATATTCCATTATTAATCAACATCAAGGAAAAATTACTGTATCCAGTCAGTTAGGAAGAGGTACAATATTTACTATATTATTACCGGAACAATTTGCTCCTTCACGAACACAACGAATAAAAGAGCAAGAAAAAAGTAGCTCTCGTTGAATAAAAATAAGAGGTGTCTCATGGCAACGATTTTATTGGTAGAAGATGACGAACTTGTTAGAGATATGTTAACGCAAATCTTGCAGCGTGCATCGCATAACGTGATTACGGCTGCCAATGGGGAAGAAGCGATTGAAGTTTTAAAAAAGACAAATCCAGACATCATGATTACCGATATTATTATGCCAAAAATGAGCGGCATCACGCTCATCTCCGAAGTCAAAAGCAGGCACCCCAAGATGGAAATTATTGCCATATCAGGCGGCGGACGCTTAGATCCCACCGGTTATCTGGATTTATCTGAATCTTTAGGGGCATCTGCCTCTTTTGAAAAACCCATCAACAAAGAAGCCTTATTAATGGCCATTGATTTATTATTACATGGATCAAAAGAAAAAATATCGGATGCTTAACCAGGAGATAAATCCATGCAAGAGCCTGTGTTAGATTGGAAGATGGCAATTGAATTAGCGGGCAATAGTCGAGAATTTGCTGAAAAAATGTTTTTACAACTTGCGAATGAACTAACACACGAATTAGCTGAAATCAAAAAAAATTCTGACACCTATGATATCAAATCATTAAAAACCCGCTTACATCGATTGCATGGCGCCCTATGCTATTGTGGAGCGCCGCGATTAAAAAATATAACTGCGGCCTTTGAACAAGCGCTAAATGATAAAAAATATATCCAGATTCCCGCTTTACAGGCAAAACTTGAAGAAGAAGCCCATAAACTCATTGAGAAAGTTCATTCAACTGTGTCATCCTGAGCAGGTAACTTGTGTCCTATTTTGGAGCTCCAGGAATGAATCTACACAACCCTCTCTCACCCTTAATTAAAAAATACAACGATATTATGCCAAAAGGTGCGGGTGTACTTTTCCTGATTCAAATCGTTGCAACACTTGCCTTTAGCGTTCTTTATTCAACCCTTGTTCTATATGCGACATCCTCTTTAAATTTAAGCGATGCGGTCGCAACCGATATTACTGCCTCCTTTATTGCATTTCATTATGCTTTACCGCTTTTTGCAGGATATGTGGGCGGCCGTCTCTTAAGTTATCGCATGTTATTTTCTATCGGACTCATCGCTCAATTCATCGGCTGCATTGCGCTGTCTTCGCAATCCATTCACACCTTTTACTGGGCCTTAGCAATTTTCCTGGGAGGCAGCAGTTTTAACCTCACCTGCATTAATTGCATGTTAACTCAACTTTTTAAACCGGATGATAAACGCCGCGAAGCTGCTTTCTTATGGAATTATAGCGGTATGAATATCGGTTATTTTATCGGTTTTTCGGTGAGTGGATATTTTCAATTAACACATAACTATTCGATGCTTTTTCTTTTAAGCAGTATCAGCGGCAGCATTGCTTTATTGATCGTTCTTGTGAAATGGCGTTTACTCTGTGATATCCAGACAACGTATAGCCAGATGCCAACAAAAGAAAAATACCATGCGGGCTTAAAAGGTCTTGGATTGGTTTTGATATTATTTTTAGCGCTGCGCTGGTTTTTAAAACACGCACAAATGAGTAATACATTGATTATCGGTGCGGGTATTTTTATGGTTTGTGTGATTACTGCCTTGGCGCTCAGACAACCCCTCAAAGAAAACAAACATAAAATGTGGGCGTACCTGATCCTTGCATTCGCATCCTGTACCTTTTGGACGCTTTATCAATTAGCGCCTATGGGAATTACCTTATTCATTGCCAGAAATGTTAATTTACATTACGCAGGCGTTTTAATTGCTCCTCAATGGACTCAAAATATTAACACCGTCGTAATTATTTTAGGCGGACCACTCTTAAGTGTTGCATTTGCAAAGTTACGTGAACGCGGTTTTCACCTCACTATTCCTCTTCAATTTTCGTTGGCGCTTATTTTGACGGGGATAGCTGTTTGTCTTTTACCGGTAGGAATTTATTTTGCAAATCCGCAAGGTTATACCCATTTTAATTGGATACTCGCAAGCTTTATCGTGCAAAGCATCGGCGAATTATTTATTGCACCGATTGGTTATGCCATGATTGGGCAATTAGCACCGATGAATTTACAAGGTATTATGATGGGCATGTGGCTGATGACGAATGGCGTTGCGGCAACTTTTTCTGGATATTTTTCAAGTTTAGCCTTAGGTAACTCGCAATCACTAGATCCATTAGTGACAAACGCAGGATTCAGTCATACTTTTGGATACTTAGGAATAGCTGCGATTGCGGCAGGATTACTTTTATTTATTTGTATTCCCCTCATCTTGCGATTAACACATGAGAAAAAGTTGCTCGGCGATGTGCAGGTGATCAGTTCACTCGGTGTTTAACTGAGAGACTCGTTATTTTCCTTTAATATGCATTTTAACAGGTTTATTTTCATCATTCTCAATTTTAGGATCATTAGCAGCAGGAGTACTCTCTTTTTTTTCAGAAGAACCTGTAAAAGCAATTGAAGCTGCAGCAGACGCAGCGGACGCGACAGAACCCACTGCATAGGATCCTAACAAACCGACCTTTCCTATCATAGAATATCGTTTTCTTACATAACCCGGCAATTCTTTCGCTTTTGCGATGACCTGATCAAATATTTCAGTCGATGGACCTTGCTTTCCACCGAGCATAGAAGCACGTCTAGCTTCTGGATGATTTCTCTCACTCTTTTGAATCGTAGGCTTAATGGCTTTTAAAGATTCTACTGATTCATTTGCGGTTTTTTGCCCTTGCTGGTATTGACCAATCGTTGTTAGCCCTTGAAAAAAAGCTTCTTTTATTTCTTGATTAGCGGCGGGTGGCGGCGCTAACAAAAGATTTTCAATTTGCTCTAAGATAACAGATTCTTTGATGATTGCTTTTAATTGATTTTCAAGACCGTTTTTTCCTACAAAAACATCACGAAGAAAATCCGAATCTGTTTGTATATGCTGCAATTTAAAAATACCATGCTCCAGTTTATATAAAACTTCGATCGGGCCTTTTACAAGAATAGGCTTATTACTTTTTTCCTCATTTCCCAAAACCGAACTCGTCTGAACTTCATATCCATCTAATGTCATTTTAAAATATATTTGATCATCTTGTGCATCTCGATATAAATTAGCAGATTTGTTAACGGGAGAAAATACTCTATTTCGATTCATACCTAATTCAAGATTAAAATTTAATGTATCCGTTAAAAGACTCATTAAATTTTGTGAATAGGCCGTATTAATTTCATTGGGCGTTAAACCGAGCTCCACCATAATTAAATTATCAACTTGATCAGAAATAACTTCGGCAAGTGAAGAGGTAGCATACTGTATTTTAATTCCATTTATTTTTACACCTTGCCGATAGGTATCTTTTTTAAATAATTCCAAACCACTAAAGATACCGGGTGATTTTTCTTCAGCGCTGTGATCAGAATAATAGTTTGCTAAAGTAACGCCTTCTGTTGCTGGATAAGAAGTAGATTGCGCAGCGCTTTGTCGAAGTTGTTCTGCGGTTAATGTATGTTTATAGGAATGCATAGAAACCTCTTTTTAACTAGTAACTAATATTAAGTATAGAAGTTTTCCTAGATTTTGCTGGTTGAAATGTGTCTAACTTATTGATTTTTGCCTGCACCCTCATTCCTGTAAAGAAATAGATAATTCCCTGATACTTGCTTTGAGTACTTTCCATAGCAGGGCTGAAAAAATCGACACGAATTTCGCTTAGAATTCCCCCTCTCCCGCAATAAAAATGAATGTTCTTGTATTATTTCGTTGGCGGGAGACGGGAAATTCTAAGTGAAATTCGTGTTAAAACGTGTGATAGTAATATTATTTTCTCTGCAAGCCTTCGCAAACGCTTCACTTTGAAAATACGCATATTCATGAGGACGTGATTCTACAATTTCATCTTTTTCATTGGCGTTTGCAAGCCCGGGGTGACACATAATTAATCCTTTATCTTGACTCTGCTGTAAAAAACGAGGAAAGAAATTGGCATAATCAGAAGCATTTGCAAAATCGTAAATACCCGAAAATGAGGTGTTATGAGGAATATGATTTAACACCAATAATTGTTTAAACCGCTTCGCTCCACATAATTGAATGATGCATTGTTTGATATAAGCATTTTCTGTCAAACGAAACCACGTTTTAGGATCATAGACACAACGAACATAGCATGGATTACCCAATCTCTCATGATACACTTTTAAAACAGCATCCCTGATCACAGGAAATTGATGGATGTGCTGATGACCGTCGATAAAATCTGGTAATCTCCTTATGCCCGCCGCAAACTGATCGAGTTGAGCATTGAACTCAGCCTCAATAACCGCCTGATCTAATTGACGTAAATAACTTTTTTTAAGCAAAATAGACAATTGAGGAAAAGATTCGCCATAAGTTGATATAAAATCGGTGGAGAGAGGCTTTCCCTCTGTTAAATTAAAATGAATGCCTATATCGGCATCCTCTTTTAAGCGGATAAGCCAGGCAGCATGGGCCAACCACTGGGTGGATGTGGTCATACAGCTCGTCGCTGACAGCTTTTTTTCCGTAAGCAAAGCAATAATCGCTTGAGAAATAGCCGTATTTTGCCCATAATCATCGGCGCAAAGGGTAATACTCTTCATAGTCGCACGTTTTATTGATGTTTAGGTATGGTTAATCTACGGGAATCACTCAGTGTTAGCAACGTATAAAGCAAAAACAAATCGCAGCTGGATCACGGATCTACTGTTTATCTCAATCGCTTTAGGGATTTTTTATCTGCTATGCCTGGGTACTCATGCCTTATTTACCCCCGATGAAGGACGTTATTCCGAAGTCGCCCGTGAGATGATTGCAACTGGTGACTATATCACTCCGCGATTAAACGGCGTCGCCTTTCTGGATAAGCCTATTTTCTATTACTGGCTGCAAGCCTCCGCCATTAAGCTCTTTGGCCTTAAAGAATGGGCCTTAAGATTCTGGCCGTCAATGATAGCGCTTATTGGCTGTTTGATCACTTATATTGCGGGACGATTTCTTTTTAACAGACGCGCGGGTATTCTTTCTGCCATTATTCTCGCGACGAACCCGTTGTATTACGGCGCCGCCCATTATGCAAACCTTGATCTTGAAGTTGCGGTACTGATTGGCAATACACTGCTTTTTGCACTTCTCGGATTACAATCGGAATCAAATCGACAACGCACACTATTTTTTTTACTCGCCTATTTATTTTGTGGGCTCGCCGCATTAACCAAAGGATTAATTGGTCTTGCCTTTCCTACCATGATTATCGGTGCCTGGATTCTAATTCTTAATCGCTGGAATATACTTGGTAAAATGCGATTATTGACTGGAGCTTGTATTTTCATCGCGCTCACGGTGCCTTGGTATCTATTAGCTCAACAAGCAAATCCTCAGTTTTTTCATTTCTTTTTTGTGGTACAACAATTCGAACGATTCCTCACACAAGCTGATTTCAATAATCCAACACCAGCTTGGTTTTATCTGCCCGTGGTGCTCGCAGGTTTTCTTCCCTGGAGTATATTTATCTTTCAGGCATTGATCCAACACATCAAAAATGTCTGGCGTGAACGCAGCAAACATCAAGCTGAATTATATTTATTACTATGGTTTGTCATTATTTTCCTTTTCTTTTCTTTCCCGAAATCTAAAACAGTGGGCTATATCCTTCCGATTTTCCCAGCGCTTGCATTGCTCACTGGCAGTTATTTGAGTCAATATTGGGATAAACCCAAAAGCAAAGCTATTTTCTTCGCCACACTCAGTTTTATTATTGTCAGTTTCACCATCATGGTCAGCTGTTTGCTTGTTCCTCATATCAAAAGCATTGAAATAGCCCAAGGTTTAGCACCCTACTTGACTGACACAGCTATATTATTTTTCTTAAGCGGACTTGCGGGTTGTTATTTATTATTTAAAAAGAACGTCGCAAAATTATTTTCCTGTTTAACGATCATCGCCGTTTCTTTTTTACTGATTTTATTAAGTAGTGCTCCTGCGATGAATCAAAAGACTATTAAGCCTCTTGCGATGCAATTAAAATCCGTTATAACAGCACAAGATGAAGTCGTGACTTTTTATCGCTACTATCAAGACTTGCCTCTTTACCTAGAACGCCGCGTCACCATCGTTGCTGACTGGCATGCGACAGATATTATTCATAATGACAATTGGGTCCGCGAACTGTGGTTTGGTATGCCCTTTCAGGACACGAGCGCCTGGTTGATTGAAGAGCCTGCTTTTTGGAAGCGCTGGAATAGCGGTAAAAGAGTGTTTGTTTTGATGAATACGCATGATTATAAGCATTTTAGTGAAAAAACAAAGAGTTATAAGTTGGGTGAGTATAATGATGTGGCTTTGGTTAGTAATCGGATAGTAGAGGCATAAATAGATCTTAATCAAATATATCCAATAAAATCAATTGCTTACTGATCACGGCTGATTCAACAATTAATATTTTCACATATTAATATATTTTGACAAAAAAAAGTACTATCTGTATAATGCAACCATTCTTAAGCTCTTAAAAAATCAATAAGTATACGCGGGGTATAGCATGTCGATCTCTCGAGAAAATTACACAGCATTTGTTCGTTCAATCTATTCTACTTATGCAGCATCAGATGAGAAAGTGCGTGAAGTAATCCGAGCAAAGATTAGAGAAAAGATTGGTATTTTTTATTGTCCTTCCGAGCGCCCCAATCAAAATAATGCAATATGTGTTTTTGATTTCGATATCGACAAAAAAGAACTGGCTATACTTCATTCTCATACAGCACATGGTCAAGGCACTGGGTCTATTAAATTTAAATTGAACGAAGCAATTATAACAATCCGTCCGCCTGTTAACTCTTCCAAACTAGCAACAGAAATAATTGTAGATAACGAAACAGTTTCTGAAGAATCACAAAGCCAACTAGCGAATTTTCTTTCCCAGTGCGAACTGCATACTATTCCAGAATTGGCTCAGGGTTTTCATCATTATCCTTCATTATCAGCCACTGTAGAAGAATCGCCTATAAAATCAAGCTCAGCGGTATCAACTCCTAACCAGGGTGTTTCGCCAAAGGTAAAGCACGTTAGACAACACCAGACACTACCTGATTCACAATCTCAACGATTTCAACCTCCACAACAATACATAAAACCTGACTTCAAAAATCAATCCTTTCAACCAGCACAGCAACAAGAAGAAAAAACTTTTCCGCAGTATCAATCGCTCCCATTTTCACAGCCACAGTACGCACCACAAGAACACTCTTATCAACAATATCAAACGTTTCCCTTTCCACCGGCAGAGGGAGAAGATTCTCCTCAGTATCAATCGTATCCTTCAGTTCAACAACAACCTGCTGATCATAAAGCACATCGAAAAATCTATACAAGTAAAAGATATGACAATAATATAAATAAAAAGCCGAGCATACCAATACGTTGCCTGACTCGTTCGGACATTGAAACCGATCCATTCTTCAATAAAGATAGAATTAACAAACCAGGTTATAAAGCCTATAAAGGTATCCATTGCATAGATTTAACAAAAGCTACTCAATACCCAGGCTTATTCTGGAGATTTAATCATACAAAAGTGCAAATAAATGAGGGCGAAGTTGGTTTAATTACACATAATAATAAAGAAGAAATTCTTGCGCCTGGTATTTATTATTTCACAAAATCAACCGTGTTAAATACGGATAAAGGTAAAGGTGGAAAAGTTAAAACAAGCGCTCCCCTCATTGAACACGGGAATATAAAAGTTGTTACAGTTCCAAGAGGGCATTTAGAGCATGTTTTTATGCCTGTTGGACAAAAAAATAAACGTTTCATAATGAAACCCGGCCGATATTTCTTCGATAACAATGCTGACAAAGTTAAAAGAGTTGTCAATCCGTATGGATTAAAAACAAGTTTAGAAAATGATAAAACAACTTTTCTTATAACTGTTCCTGAAGGCAAAGTTGGGCTTGGTAAAATTAAACAATATTCCGATCTTCTCCAATCCGATGTACAGACATATTTACCAGGAAAAAACCTTGTCGATACAGATATAGAAGAATTCGAAGATCTAACATCGACAAAAATACAAACTGCCACAATTAATAAAATTAGCATTCCTTTACAAGATGGTACTATAGCAACTGCTGATGCCGTCATAAGTTATGTCATTCCAGATGAGTCTAAGCGTGGACACAAAGTAAAGAGCTCTCTTCAGAAAGTTGTAGAAAACTTTGGTCGGACAGAAGATGTCATTAAAGAACAAATCGAGAATCCTGAAAAGGGGCTCGCAATCCAAGCCATACGAGCCCAATGTGCAAATTTAACAAGTAATCGATTGTTGCAAGATAATGAAGTAATTATCTCTAACCCTGAGGATGATTTGAATGTTACCCAAAATAGAGATTATAAAGGCGTACAATTTCTTTCTGTTACCTTCAATAATATTACTTTTGATCAAAAACGTGCGGATCAGTTATCAACGAGTGCTATTGCTAAAATTGAACAGCATTTAAGAGAACTAGATGACAAAGAATCAGACGCTTATATAAAAATGCGAAAAGGTATTTTGTGCGATCTTGGTCTTGCGCAAATTCCAGAAACCAAAGTGCAATCAGATAAAAATTTACCACAACATGTTAAAAAACGTGAACTAGCTGAGCTCAATGGAGAAGCAGACGAAAAAAGAAATGAAGCGCAGCCACATAAACTGCCTTCCGAGATAACGCTTTCTCCTGAAAATAGCGCAGATTATTTTAAAGGAACCCCACGACTCGTAGAAGAAGGTGGAAACTATCAATCCTATGTTACAAGAAATGGTAAAATTCCATGTATTTCTGACTCCTACTTAAAAAGTTTAAGTGGATGGCTTTGTACTAGCCAGTGGCTTAATTGGTTACCCAATCGGATAACTGGTAACCAACAGGTTGAGGTTAAAGCGGATGAGATTGGTTTAATTAGAATAAATGGTAAACCAGAATTATTAAAACCGGGTAAATATAATTTACCTTCATCTATAGAATGGGTTAGAAGCGAAAAAATTCTAAGCGACGAGAACGAAAAAATCATTATTCAACATGATTCTATTACTATTGCTAATATACCTGCAGGCGATACGTTGTATGTAGAAGACAATACATTATATGAAGATGGAAGCTTAAAAGAATATTCCTATTTGGATAAAGGAATACACGTTATTGATTCACCTACTATGACACATCGAGAAGTTATAGTTGATTGCGTTAAAAAAACCCGCAAAGTCAAACAAACTGCGGATGAAAATGATCGACTAATTGAAAGAAAATATGAACTTTGTCTCGAAGAAGCTCCACAAGCACCGACACTCCCTGTCAAAAGAAAGTTATATCTGCGCTCCGTAAATGGTTACATTGGCTACACGATGCAGGATTCCAAAGGTGCTCGCGCTGATGGAGTTCTTAATATAGAAGCACCTCGTACTTTTACAATGGAGGCTTTACGCAAATTGGAAATTCAGATACTCCATGAGTTAGCAGAAAATAAGCATATCCCTTCTCTAGAAAAAGATAAGCTGCTAACCATACTCATTGGGCCTACAGAAGCTGGGATTTTTTATGATGCGATGGGTAATATCTGTATCGCCGGTCCCGGAGAATTAGAAATGCAAGAAGGATGGACATTCTATAAAAAAATTCCATTAGAAGGGACTCAAAAGGTTACTGTAGAAGCGTATACCGCGGATAACATTCGTGTTGAAGTTAAAGCAACAGTACATTACCAACTTCCCATTCAACAACTTCAAGATGCAATACGAAGAGCCGGTGTTAATAAAATAGAAAATGAAATTGCAAGAGTAGCGAAAGATGCAGTCACTAAACAAGTTCGATCGTTGGATTATATCGCTGCTGCAAAAATAACTTGTTCAGAATCTCAAGAACTCCAGACCAGTTTTTTAAGTCTTAGTAAAGAGGCGCATCAAAAGATTCTTCGTTCCAATCTCAGAAAGCTCATGGATTCTGGCATTGCTATTGTCGATGTCCAGCTTGATGATCAGATAACGCCTACTGATCCAAAAGTTAGAATGGCTTTACTGAAAATATTGAATAAAAAAGCTGATATCAGAGAAGCAATAAAAGACGAGCATCGAGAACAGTTGCATCAACAAATGTTGGCCCGAGTTCATCAGCAGGAAATGCCAAGACCGGCTCAGCAATCAAGTAACGATGCAGTTTCAGCACCGCAGTTACAAACTCTCGGTATAAATGCACGTAGACAAACCCAACCGTTATATCAACCATATTTAGCTCCAACGGCATCACTCACGCCTGTTCGGTAAGCTTTCTTAAAATAAACCGACTCTATTAATTAGTAGGGTCGGTTTCATCATTAAACCCATGCTTCTGCTCAAGAATATACTTAGGCCGCTGCTTCACTTCTGTAAAAATCCGTGCAATATATTCCCCTAAAATACCAATCGACAATAATTGAATCCCGCCGAAAAACATTATCGCTACAACCGTTGTAGGATAACCTGGTAAATCAGCGCCATAAATTAATGTGACTGTTACAATATAAATTGCATAAATTAGAGCAACGGATGAAATGATAAATCCAATGAAGCCCCAAACACGTAACGGGATATTTGAAAAGGATGTGATGCCGGTGATGGCAAGTTCGGTCAATTTCACAAATCCCCAGGAGCTTTTGCCGGCTGCTCGCTCTTGTACTTCATATGGTACAGCTATTTTTTTGAAACCCACCCATGCGTAAAGACCTTTCATAAAGCGGGTGCGCTCTTTGAAGCTATTTAACGCGTCAATCACTTTACGATCTAATAAACGAAAATCACCTGCATTATTAGGCACATCAATTTTCGTGAGCTTTGCCATTAACCAATAAAATAATTTTGCAAAATTACGTTTTAATGAAGACTCTGTGTCGCGATTTTCTCGAACACCATACACCATGTCATAACCTTCGCCCCATTGTTTTAAAAATTCAGGTAAAACGGTGATGGGGTGTTGAAAGTCGGCATCCATCAAAATCGCAACATCACCTGATGCATGATCGAGACCTGCCATTAAGGCGGTTTCTTTGCCAAAATTGCGGGAAAACTGAAGCAGTTTGATATGGTAATCAGTGGGAAGTTGTAAAATCTTTGCTACAGTCCCATCGCGGCTGCCGTCATCCACCGCAATGATCTCAAAATGTCCTGTGAGCGTACGTAAACAGGCCTGTAATTCCGAAAAAAAAGTGCAAACATTAAGCTCTTCGTTGTAAACAGGGACAATACAGGTTATAAAAACTTCCCTTTTTTCAATATGTTGCTTTCTTTTGACCAATTGCATAGCGAATTATTATCCTCAATAGACTGTTCAGGGGTAGTCAAATGTGAGTATAATACGCCCTGAATGGCTTCACAAAGATTTCAAGGATGTATTTCATCTGTTAGAGCGGGTTGATTGTTCTAATGCTTCAAAGGATAAGAAGCGCTATGGGTATATAAACTTTTTCTACAAAAGGTGAAATGAGTAATGAACAATAAAATGTTTTATCTGATTCTGCTAAGTATTGTGTTGGGTATTTTAGGAGGCATTTTTTTACCTGAACAGATGATTGCAATACGCTGGCTCGGTACCCTCTTCATTAATCTCTTAAAACTCATTGCTCTACCTCTTATCTTCTCAGCATTAGTCGGCGCCATCACCTCCATCGGAAATACAAAACGATTAGGATCTATTGGTGTTTATACGATTATGTATGTATTAGCGAGTGTTTCATTCGCTGTGATCATCGGCCTTGTGTTGCTCAATGTATTTAAACCGGGTGTGGGATTACCTTCGGAACTTATTTTAGCGAATGTTCCTGCAACACATCCTGCAAAGACTTTAGATTTTTCTTCTTTCTTACTGACATTATTCCCGCCTAATATTGTTGCTGCTGCAGCTAAATTTGAAATCATGCCTATCGTATTTTTTAGCATTGTATTTTCTATTGCATGTATTTCAGTAGGTGAATCAGCAAAACCGGTGATGAACTTATTTAACGGCTTGCGAGATGTGTTTGTTAAAATGATTATCTGGTTGATGTATTTGACACCGATCGGATTATTTTCTCTTTTAGGTTCAGCGATTGCAGAAGCGGCATTACAAAAAAGACTGATGGAAAGTGTACGGGGTATGCTGCTTTTTATCATCGTTTTTATGACAGGTCTCTTTTTACAATGCTTGTGGCAGTATGCGATTGTGAGATTCATTAAACGTAAAAAAGCGAATGAATTTATTCGTCATGCCAGCAATCCCATGTTAACTGCGTTTGTTTCTTCAAGTTCCATTGCGACATTGCCAGTCGCGTTAATTGCGGCCAAACAACTCAAACTTACGGATGAAGTTGCACGTTTTGTTTTACCTTTTTCCACCACGATCAATTTAGCGGGTACTGCGATGTATGAAGCCGTGTCTACTTTATTTTTCTGCCAAATTTTAGGAATGCATCTTTCTATTACATCGCAGATCGGGATTTTCATAACCTCGATTGTGGCTGGCATGGGCGCAACGGGGATACCTGAAGGCGGTTTAGTGACGATGATTATGGTATTACGTAGCGCGAATGTTCCTACTTCCGCATTAGTCTTGTTGTTACCTTTCGATCGAATTCTCGATCGCTTCCGCACGATGGTCAATGTCTGGGGTAGTTTGGTTTGTACAGCAACGGTTGATCATATATCAACAGCGAAGCAGCGTCAGTTTATCGAAGCAGAACCCGTATCTGCCAGTTATGCTGATCAGAAAAATGATGTGGCAATAGCCTAATAGTGACAGCATCAACGGCTGTTATTGTATGTGTAGCTATTCCCACGAATTTGCTTAGAAATTCCCCTCTCCCGCCCTAAGGGTTATTTAGAAAACCAATTTCGAGTGCGGGAGAGGGGAAATTCTAAGCAGCTTTGTTTAATTCATTCTTATTAGTTTTACTTGCAATATCTGATAGAACACGTTATAAATATTTTTCTTACTTTTCCTCCTATTTTTATCCGCCTTATTTCACTTCGTATCCTTTTCATTTAAAATTAAAGTAACCTCAGGGAGTATTCTATGCAAAAGAAACATATTTCAGGATTTTCATTGATTGAACTCATGATTGTAGTCACCATTATTGGCATTCTCGCAGCAATCGCTCTTCCTTCTTATCATGATTATGTAAAACGAGCACGTTTTGCAGAAGTCATTGCAGCCACGGAACCTTTCAAAACGGCTATTTCTCTTGCATTGCAAAAAGATGTGCCCTTAACCGCTTTAAAAAGCGGAGCGCACGGTATTCCTCAAACACCTGCTTCAACAAATAACTTAGCAAACCTTAGCGTCGTTAACGGAACAATTACTGCCACAGCCACTGATACAGCAGGCGGATATACTTTAATACTCACACCTAAAAAAGACGGCAGTCAGTGGGTAACAAGCGGCACCTGTGTTAATGCAGGATTATGCAGTGATTAATCATGTCAACTTCATATCCTTCCACATCAGGCACAGCATCTCATGTCGTGCATGAGGGGTTGTCTGATGAACCGCTGATTAAACTCGTTGATCAAACGATTAAGAATGCGATCTTACAAGAAGCTTCTGACATTCATATTGAACCCTTCGATCATAGCTGTCGTATCAGATATCGACGTGATGGGATTTTACATGAAGTGACTCAAATACCTTCTCATCTTGCGGTTCGTTTTATCACGCGCCTTAAAGTCATCGCAAAACTTGATATTACCGAGCGGCGCTTGCCGCAAGATGGACGGTTTCAACTCTATGATGTTGATATTCGTATGAATACATGTCCTACCTTATTTGGTGAAAAAGTTGTATTACGCTTATTGAACGCCAATAAGATTGCATTGGATATATCGACACTGGGATTTAGTGATGAGCAAAAAAAATTATTTATAGAAAATATTACACGGCCTCAAGGTATGATTATTATTACAGGACCGACTGGCAGCGGAAAAACAGTCACTTTATATAGTGCATTGAATTATCTTAATTCGATCGAAAAAAATATTTCTACGGTTGAAGATCCTATTGAAATTCAGTTAGAAGGTATCAATCAGATTAATATTAATTCTAAAATTGGTTTGAAATTTTCAACGGTTTTACGAACATTATTACGTCAAGATCCTGATATTATTATGCTGGGTGAAATACGAGATGAGGAAACAGCACGCATTGCCATTCAAGCGGCACAAACTGGGCATTTGGTGTTAGCCACTCTACATACGAATAGCGCAATTGAAGCCATTACACGTTTACGTTCAATAGGAATATCATCGCATGATATTATCACTTCTGTGTCACTGATTATTTCGCAACGTTTATTACGAAAATTATGTCATCATTGTAAATTACTAGAAAACCCCCATCATGGCTGCACCCAGTGCTTAAACGGATATCAAGGAAGAATAGGAATTTATGAGTTCTTTCCGATGACAGAGTATCTTACTGAACTTGTTTTAATGAATAATATTACTGCTTTTCGTCATTTCATGAAAGACAACGGTTTTTCTACACTTTATGAATCGGGAATGAAATTGGTTCGCCAAGGCATCACTAGCATTGATGAGTTGAAGCGCGTTGTTATTTAAGGTACTCAGCGTCATTGCTAACCAGCACCATCATTGCGAGCTGAGACATTCTCACAGATTTTGCTTAGAAATTTCCCTCTCCCGC
>BMAG01000027.1 GCA_014132595.1 Gammaproteobacteria bacterium
GCGGGAGAGGTGAGTGCTAAACTAGGGTTTTTAGGTTGGCGGCATCATCCGTTGCATTGAGAGCAGGGTATGTAAATTGAGTTCGGTGGCCTTGTAATTTATCAATTAGTAAAGCAAAGGCGCCATTGCCTAGTACATTGGCGCTGGTAATCACAGGATCAAATAAAATATAAAGAGCAGTAATTAAGGAAAGCATTTCACCGTTGAAACCAAGATAATTTTCTAAAATAGGCAGCATCACAAGAATTCCGCCTCCTGGAATGGCGGCTACAGAAAATTTAGCTAATACAAAATAAAACACAAAAATGAGATAGGACATTAAGCTGGGTTCATTAAGCCCAAAGCTTTTGATGACGGCATAGGCCAGAATGGGAATCGCAATGCAATCTCCCACTAAATGAATATTAACAGTGACCGGTATAATAGAGCTGCCTAAGTCTTTATTTTTTGTATTTCTTTTTACACCCGCAATGGTAAACGGCATGGCAGCGGCACTGGACATGGTACTAAAGCCCGCAATCAAAGCAGGCAGCATGTTTTTGATCGATTGAATTGTGTTTGAAAATTTAAAATGATTCAGCGCAAAATAAATCATAAAAATATAACAAAATTGTGATAATGCAATAATCGAAAAAATCTTCGTATAATCTTTTGCAAGTGTTGCAATGACACCATCTGATTGTAATTTAACGACAAAGCCTGCAATGAAAACAGGAATAATATAAATAATGAAAGATAATAATTTATTGATAATTTTATCAAATTGATTGGCGATGGATTGTGAAAAGGCAGGATAAAGATTTCCGAGAATAATCCCTAAGGCAATACCTGCTAACATGGCTTTATCGTTTGCAATGAGTTTAGGTAAAGTAAACGTCCACAAAGGCACTAATCCCGTCAGTGTTTGGGGTGCTAAGATGGACATGTTCAATTGAAAAATACCTTCGCCTACATAATGACTCAGAAATGTCGTGGTAGCATTCGAGGTGCAAACCATGAATAAAATGAAAAGAATAATGAAAGTGGCTTTACGTGCTAATCCGACCATTGTTTTGAATAATAAGCCAAAAATGACGAAAGGCAGCAGAAATACAATACCTGATTTGATCGTTAAGCTCGTGGCAAATAACACTTTTTGCAGAATAAGCGGCATAAAAGGTGTTAAAAATGAAATTGCAAAAATTTCAAATAACAAAATAAAGGGCATTTTTCGATGCATAATTATTCTCGGATTAGGTCTGTTTTTTGTCTAAGATACCGAAGATTGAGAGGTTAGTCTACCAGAAAGGAAATCAGGTAATTTAAGTCAGTAAAATCGTGATTAGATAACTTTTACAAAGTTGATCGAATTTGTTGCCGTCATTGCAGTAGGTGTTACATGGCAGCTGTGCTTTGGGTATCAATAATCTTTATAGTAATGACGATGTTGAGACCATTTACAATATTTTGCTGCAATCATTTTTTTCTCTCACCCACTAAATCATCTACAACCCCAGGATCTGCCAATGTGGAAGTATCACCCAGATCCGTCAATTCATTGCACGCAATTTTTCGTAAAAGGCGACGCATGATTTTTCCAGAACGAGTTTTCGGCAGATCTTTTGCCCATTGTATCGTTCCGATAATGGCATGAGGGCCAATTTCATCTTTGATTAATTGAATCAATTCTTTTTTTAATTGATCATTTGGCTGTATTCCTGACTTGAGTGTGACAAAAGCGTAAATAATATTTCCTTTTATTTCATCCGGCGCACCTACGACGGCAGACTCTGCAACTGAGGCATGAGAATTTAAAACTGCTTCTAATTCTCCAGAACCAATACGATGGCCTGATACTTTAATGACATCGTCGTTTCGTCCAACAATCCAAAAATAACCTTCTTTATCGCGATCGGCACCATCTCCTGTTAAATAATTTCCCGGTATTTCTTTAAAGTAAGTTTCTTTAAAACGCTGTTGATCACCGTAAATAGTTTTCATTAAACCGGGCCAGGGTTTTTTTATAATTAATTTGCCTACTTTTCCATCTTCAACAGGATTGCCTTGTTCATCCACAACGAGAGGTAAAACTCCAAAGAACGGCCAGCTCACGGATCCCGGTTTTAAAGGTGTCGCTCCTGGAAAGGGTGTGATCATAATCCCACCTGTTTCCGTTTGCCACCAGGTATCCACAATGGGGCAATGTTCGTTGCCGATAACACGGTAATACCATTCCCACGCATCAGGATTGATAGGCTCACCGACCGTTCCCAATATCTTGAGACTTTTTCGAGATGTTTTTTTAACCCATTGATCGCCTTCTTTGTGTAACGCGCGAATGGCAGTCGGTGCGGTATAAAAAATATTAACCTTGTATTGATCGACAATTTCCCAGAAGCGCGCGAAGGTTGGATAATGCGGGACTCCTTCGAATAGCAGTGTTGTTGCGCCGTTGAGTAAAGGTCCATAAATGACGTAGGAATGACCTGTTATCCAGCCTATATCGGCTGTGCACCAGTAGATATCGCCGGGCTGATAATTAAATACAAATTTATGAGTCATTGCGGCATAAACAAGATAACCTCCTGTGGAATGTAATATTCCTTTGGGACTTCCGGTTGAACCTGAAGTATAAAGAATAAATAATGGATCATCGGAATCCATTTTTTCAGGAGTACATTCAGCATCCGCGTTTTCAAGTTCTTCGTGATACCAAAGATCGCGTTTTTGATTCCAGGGAATAGCTGTTCCCGTTCGCTTTACAACGATGACATGTTTGACATTGGGGCATTTTTCCAATGCTTTATCCGCATGACTTTTGAGTGGGTTTTTTTTTCCTCCACGCACCCCTTCATCGGCCGTAATCAAAAGTCGACAATCGGCATCTAAAATACGTGCACTCAATGAATCTGGAGAAAAAGCACTGAATACCACAGAGTGAATAGCACCGATGCGAGTGCAAGCTAACATTGCAATTGCAATTTCTGGAATCATGGGCAGATAAATACAGATTCGGTCGCCCTTTTTGATTCCTAAATTTTTTAAGACGTTTGCAAAATGGCATACTTTTTCATAAAGTTGTTGATAGGTGAGTGTGCTTGATTCGTTAGGATTATCGCCTTGCCAAAGGATTGCAATTTGATCTTTGCGTTCTTTTAAATGTCGATCAATGCAATTGTAGGACGCATTGAGTTTGCCATCGATAAACCAGCGAATATCGAGTGTCTTAAAATCACCGCTTTGCACGGTTTTCCAGGGGGAAAACCAGGTAATAAATTGAGAAGCTTGTTCTGCCCAAAACAAATCAGGATTATCGATCGATTGTTTGTAGAGTGTTTGATAATTTTCTTTATTGATGTAGGCGCTTGATGCAAGTTGTGCAGGAACCTCGCGAATCTTATTTTCCATAGCGAATCCTTTAAGCTAAAGATAATTGTGTTGAAAGAGTACACCAACTATTTGATTTCTACAATCTGTTCATCTATACGATATTTTTAACGTGATAACTATTTGTTAAATATATAAATAAAAAAATAGGACTCAAACGTACCTCTAGACTTATCTTATTTGTGATAACATAATTTTATGAAGGGAGGGAAAAATTATGATATGGGTCGTCAATACCAATTCTAATAAGTGTCATATTTATCATTATCAGAAAAGCCCAGCGCTACTGACGTTGGTGAAGGAGATTGCGCACCCTGAAAACAGATTAAAAAAATCAGACTACTTAACATCCGATAAGCCGGGGCGTTATTTATCGGATACATCCGGCGCGGGCGGTTCATTTGGTCAGCGAACGGATCCCAAAGAAATTGCCATCGATGATTTTTCTCGTGAAATTGCACACGAATTAAATCATGGGCGATCCACCCATGCCTATGAGAAACTTATCATTATTACACCGCCTCACATGAATGGGTTGTTATTTCATCATCTTGATAAACACGTAAAGAATTTAATCGTTAATACAATTCAAAAAGATTTACAGCATCTGACAGAAGCGGAATTGCTTACCTTATTAAAAACGGAAGCAAAATATCCCGATCAAAAGTAAGATGCAATTTCAGAAAAATACTGATAAACTCTGCGCATTCGAAAGCATATCCTTTTATCTGATTATTTCAATTTATGAATTTAACCGACAACATCAAAATAGAAAAAAGCTGGAAAGATCAATTAGTCGATGAATTCAGCAAACCCTATATGCAACAATTAAAACAATTTTTGCAGCAGGAAAAACAAGCTAAAAAAATCATTTATCCAAAAGGCGACCATATCTTTAATGCACTCAATTTAACTCCTTTTGATGAGGTAAAGGTCGTTATTTTGGGGCAAGATCCTTATCATGGCCCTGATCAAGCTCATGGACTTTGTTTTTCTGTCATGCCTGGTGTTCGTATTCCTCCTTCGCTGCTAAACATTTATAAAGAGTTGAAAACTGATTTAAACATTCCGCCTGTGCGTCATGGATGTTTGGAATCCTGGGCTAAGCAAGGTGTTCTGCTTTTAAATACTGTGCTGACCGTGGAAGAAGGCAAGGCGGGTTCTCATCAAGGCAAAGGCTGGGAGCAATTTACGGATCAAATCATTACGAAATTAAATGCCCGTCAAAAACCTGTTATTTTTGTTCTTTGGGGAAAATACGCAGAAAGCAAAAGCCACTTAATCAATTCTACGCATCACTATATTTTAAAATCAGCACATCCGTCTCCATTATCTGCTCGTCGATTTTTTGGCAATAAGCATTTTTCAACGATTAATAAAATTCTAGAATCAGAGGGGATAAAGCCTATTCAATGGCAATTGCCTGAAGTGGTTGAAAGAGCTTAGATATATTATTAACGATTGCGATTGTGCAGCAACAGAGGGTAAATAAATATGGCGGAGAGGGTGGGATTCGAACCCACGTGGAGGCGTTAACCCCCCATCCGATTTCGAGTCGGTGCCGTTATGGCCGCTTCGGTACCTCTCCTGCGATTCGCGATTATATACTTTTGCTTTGGTTATTTGCCAGTGTAAAGCTCAGGCGGTGTTAAGTTGACTGGAACATTGCTGCCGGGGTATTGCCGATCCGATACAGGGTAGTGTGCTGTGATCGTGGAAGATGATAAGCCAGGCGGGATACGCAATGGTGGAACTGTTTTAGCTTTTAAGTAATCCGTCTCACGGTTTTGAATGAAATTTTGGCTGTTGTAAAAACGAGAGCAGCTGGTGAGGCAGATCATGATACCTATTATTATAAATAATTTATTGAATAGACGCATATATAACCTTTTATGTAATTGCTTTCTCATGCAAGCAGCCTGTTTCTAGGAGGGCTTTTTCTAACTCCGCATGATATTTGGCATCGAGCGGCAGTAAGGGTAAACGGATTCCCTCTGGAATCAATCCCATTTTATGCAGTGCCCATTTGGAGGGAACAGGATTTGATTCTAAAAATAGTTTTATGTGCAGCGGCATGAGTTCCGCGTTTAATTTTTCAGCAAGCGCTTTGTTACCCGTTAAAGCTGCCTTGCAAAGGTCATGCATTTTACGCGGAGCCACGTTTGATGTCACGGAAATGATGCCTTGAGCGCCGTCTAATAATAATCCTAAGGCAGTCGCATCGTCACCACTGTAAATGGCAAAATTTTTGCCACAAAGTTGAGCGATTTCGATACCACGTTCGAGTTTGCCGGTGGCTTCCTTTATTCCGATGATATTCTTGATTTGAGATAGGCGTTTAACCGTTTCAGGTAAAAGATCACATGCAGTACGGCCCGGTACGTTATAAAGGATAATCGGTAAGGTGACTTTTTCAGCAATTGCTTTGTAGTGTTCATACAGGCCATTTTGGGAAGGTTTGATGGCATAGGGTGTCACAATCAGAGCGGCATCAGCACCCGCGGCTTGAGCCTTGCGTGTCAGCTCGATCGTATGATGGGTTGATGCGGTACCCGTGCCTGCAATGACCGGAATTCGTTTTGCGACCTGTTGAACCACTCTTGTGGTGATGTCGAATTTTTCTTCGTCGGTGAGGGTTGCGGATTCACCTGTGGTACCCGTAACGACGAGCGCATCTGTGTCTGATGAAATATGCCATTCCACGAGTTTATGGAGAGCGTCGTAATCAATAGAACCGTCTTTTTTCATGGGGGTGACGAGTGCGACAATGCTGCCGGTAAACATGGTTTGTTCTCCAGATCAATAGATTGCTAAGTCTACTCTCGAGAGCTTGGTTACTGCAAGGATAGCGGTTATGATACCGTATGTTTTTTGTCTAATTTTATCTTGGAATATGACATCATGCGTTCAACAAATCTATCAGACCTGCTTTGGGGTCAAAGAGCTAAATTAAGTTATTTGGTGGTGGCTGCTATTGTTTTATTGTTTGCCATGTTAGGCAGCCGGGAGATATGGACGCAGGAGCACCGCTGGGCTGATATTGTCTATGCCATGTTCTATTACCATGATTTTTTGCATCCGATGCTCGATGGTAATGATTATTATGATAAGCCCTTGCTTTCCTATTGGTTAGTCGCGGGCTTTTCTATGCTTGGGGGGGAATTAACAACTTGGGCAATGCGATTACCTTCCGCGCTGGCAGGCTTGCTTGCGATCGGTTCCATTTATTGTTTAGGCGCTCATTTAAAAGATAAACGATTGGGATTGTTAGCAGGTTGGATGTTGCTGACCACCTATTATTTTGTTTTTTGGGCGCGTACGAGTAGTGCTGACATGTTGAATATGGCGGGTTCACTTTTTGCAGTGGCTTGGTATTTTGCAAAGAGAGATCACACTCGTTTGTTAGATTACACGATTTTCTTTTTGATTCTTGCTTTAACTGCGTTATGTAAAGGATTGATCGGCCCGGTGGTGGCGGTACTTGTTATTTTGCCGGATATCTTTTTGCAATCACGTTTGAAAAAACATCTTAACTGGCGAATTTTTGCAGCCCTTATTCCAGCGCTTGTAGTCTATGTATTACCCTTTTGGGCGTCGGCCCATTTTGGACGGCAGAATTATAACGAAAATGGTCTTTACGAAGTGTATCGTGAAAATGTGATGCGATATTTCCAGCCCTTTGATCACAAAGGACCGTTCTCTACTTACTTTCTCTATTTGCCTATTTATTTACTGCCTTGGGCATTCTTTTTTATACCTGCATTGTTTGATGTAAAATCACGATGGCAAAAAATGTCGACGAATGCAAGATGGATGGTTTTATCCTTATTAATCTTGTTTGTCTTTTTCACTTTAAGCGGATCTCGCCGCAGTTATTATGTTTTACCGATGGTGCCTTTTGCGATTTTGATGACAGCGGACTGGATTTTATCGGGCGCAAATTTATTAACACGCCGCGCACTTTGGGCAGGACGTGTGGCGGTTCTGTTTTTTATATTGCTAGTCATTAATTTTGTGGTGGTGCAGACTTTGTATTATTCTGACGGAAATATGAAAGAATTTTCATCAGAATTAAAAGCAGTAGCCACGCCTGTTAAGGCTTGGTCAGAGTGGAAATTTGTGATGCTCGATCCTGAAAGCAAAGTACGTTTTTATTTACATTTATCGCCTGAAGTTAAAAATTATGGTGTTTCGGGTAATCGCAATGTGCAAACAAAAGAAAGTTTGTTAAAAGCATGGCCAATTTTGCAAAATCCCCCTAAAGATACCATCATCATCACGCGTCAACTTTATGTGCCTTTGTTGCAGGGGATATTAAAAAATGATGAGATCGTTTTGGCGAAACCTGGCTATTTGCAGAGGCTTTTGAAAATAAATAATGAGAATGGCATGGCAGCCTTTGTGCCAAAATAAGCTTGTGTGGGGGCGCGCAATTTTGTATCATTTTTTATTGAATTAACCATAAAGAAGGAATTAACGATGACGGACACGCTTATACAAAAGTTAGAAGAAAAAGTTATGATGTTGCTGACGGAATTGGATGATTTGCGTTTTGAAGTACAACAATTAAAACATGAGAATGCTAATTTCAAAGCGGAAAAAAACAATTATACGAAAAGATTGCAAGAATTAATTGCAATGTTGGATTCTGCCGAGATGGTGTCTCAAGCAGCCCCTGAAAAGAATGCATTTGAATTAGAAGCAATGCAGGGCCCTGAAGAATACGCGACAGTTTGATTGTTCGGGTCTTTGCGAGCTTTACCGCCGTTATTGCCAGCTTTGCCGCCGTCATTGCGAGCTTTTACCGCCGTTATTGCCAGCTTTGCTGCCGTCATTACGAGCTTTTACCGCCGTTATTGCCAGCTTCGC
>BMAG01000028.1 GCA_014132595.1 Gammaproteobacteria bacterium
GGAGGATCGAACTGATGGCAGTGGAGGATCGCAATGACGGCAGTGGAGGTTCGCAATGACGGCAGTGGAGATAAAGGCTTGGGTGTCAACGAACGAGTAGCTTTCCAAGGATGACAGCTTGTGGAAACGGACTGCTCTAGAGGTGTAGGTTGGCTAGAATTGTAAAGTAGCAATTTGCCATTAATTGAGTCCATCTTCCACGTAAAGAAGAAAGCAACTTAATCCGTCGTAAACGGACACAACTTCCCGTCCTTTAGCAACAAAACCCGATCTGCCTGCTCCGCAATTCTCATATCATGCGTTACCATTACAACACTAGTTTGTAACGTCTTCTGCAATCCAATGAATAGCTGAAAAACCATTTCTGCATTTTTAGTATCTAAATTCCCCGTGGGTTCATCCGCCAAAACACAAGCAGGTTCCGCCACCAACGCACGTGCGATGGCAACGCGCTGACGTTCCCCGCCAGAAAGCTCTCCAATTTTATGCGTCAATCGGTTTTTCAACCCCACCATATCCAGCAACCGTTCTGCCTTACCAGCCGCGATATCAGGCTCAATATTTGCAATCAACAAAGGCATACACACATTTTCTAACGCGGTAAATTCCGGCAATAAATGATGAAATTGATAAACAAACCCCAAATATCGATTTCGTAACCGGCATCTTTCATTTTCAGTCACTTCCGCAATATTTTTCCCTGATAATAAAACTTTCCCATGCGTCGGTTTATCTAATCCCCCCAGCAAATGCAATAATGTACTTTTACCCGATCCAGAATTTCCCACAATCGCAATCAATTCACTGGATAGAACCTGTAAATTAATGTCATTTAATACTTCAATTTTCGCCGTCGCATCATGATACACTTTAGAAAGTGCCTGACACTCTAAAATATAATTACTCATAACGTAATGCCTCCACAGGCTCGGTGCATGCAGCACGCCAGGCGGGATATAAAGTGGCTAATAAACTTAGAAGTAACGCTGAAAGACTAATACGCCAGACATCTACCCATTCCAAATGAGAAGGCAAATAATCCAAGAAATACACACTGGAAGAAAGAAACTGCACATGCAAAATATGCTCTATCCAGCTTACGACTTCCGTGACATGCAAGGCTAAAGCAATTCCTCCTGCAACGCCTAACAACGTGCCGATAATCCCGATAATCGAACCTTGTATGATAAAAATAGCCATAATCATACGAGGTGTTGCGCCCAACGTTCGTAAAATCGCAATGTCTGCTTCCTTTTCATTGACGACCATCACAAGCGTACAAACCAGATTAAATGCTGCCACCAAAATAATTAGCATCAAAATAAAAAACATCATCGCTTTTTCTTGAGCAACCATTCTGAAATATTCACCAAATTGCTGTGTCCAGCTAGTCACTTTTGCATTCTGGCCTAAGGATGCGGCGAGTTGTTCTGCAAATTTAGGCGCAGCATAAGCATCATCAATTTTGACATGGATGGCCGTCACCGAGTTACCCATCTCAAATAATTTTTGAGCATCCGCTAAACTCACGAATGCCAAACTGGTATCAAAACCAAATCCACTGCCCGCTCTAAAAATCCCAGTTACCGTAAAACGTTTTAAACGTGGAGTCACTCCCGCTAACGAAAGAGAAACACGCGGTGTAATAACCGTAATTTTATCGCCAACACCCACATCTAAACGATTCGCCAATTCTTCACCCACGACAATTCCAAAACTACCGGGCGTTAAATCCGATAAATTTCCTTGTACCACTTTATCAGGCAATTCAGAGATGTCTTTTTCCTCATCCGGTAAAATTCCCGTAAGCAATGCCGCCTGAACTAAATTCCGCGCCGTAAGCATAACTTCGCCACTGACAAAAGGCGCAACCGCTTTGACTTTAGGAAAAGTATGCAATCGATTTTCAACTTCCTGCCAGTTCGTAATCGAATTGATAAAACTACCGACTGTAATTGGCGGCACCATGCTAAATACTCGTTTTTCGATTTCACGATCAAATCCATTCATTACCGAAAGAACCGTAATGAGAACCAAAATTCCCAATGCAATACCTAGCATGGACATTAATGAAATAAACGAAATAAAATGATTACGACGTTTTGCACGTGTGTAACGTAATCCTATAAAAAGTGACACTGGCCGGAACATATTACCGTCTCGCTTGCTTAAAACAGTTAAAAAAGTTATTCGTTGTTTGAGCCGCCAATTCTACCACATCTATGCCGCGAAGTTGTGCAATATATTCGGCAACCTTTCTCACATAAGCCGGCTCATTGGGCTTGCCTCGATAGGGTTGCGGCGCAAGATAAGGAGAATCCGTTTCAATCAATATTCGATCGAGAGGAATCTGCTTTGCGACGGTTTGTATTTCTTTCGCATTTGAAAAAGTCACGATGCCTGAAAATGAGATATAAAAGCCTAAATCCATGGCAGCCTTGGCCATCTCCCAATCTTCCGTAAAACAATGCATCACACCACCGATGACGGATGCTTCTTCTTCCTTCAAGATTCGCAAAGTATCTGCCCGAGCTTCTCGGGAATGAATAATCAACGCTTTTTTAACTTTTTTAGCTGCGCGAATATGTTGTCGAAAACGTTCATGCTGCCAGCCTAAATCGCCCGTACTACGATAATAATCAAGCCCTGTTTCACCGATTGCGACAATTTTTTCATCTTGTGCTAATAACACCAGCTCTTCCGTTGTCGGTTCAGCTTCAGTTACCTCTTCATTGGGATGCAAACCGACCGATGCACTGACATGCGGATAAGTTTTGGCTATCTCCAATACCTTAGGAAAATCCTGCAAGGTAATACAAACACACAACATATGCCCCACACCCTGCGTTTTAGCGTTTGCAAGCGCATTTGATAATTTCCCTTCATGCATTGTGAGATCCAGCTGATCCAGATGACAATGCGAATCTACAAGAAACATAAACCATTTACCCTTATTTTAACGATCGCTTAGTAACTCCCCTCTCCCGCCCACTTATATTGATCTAAAAACAATTTTCTACTGCGGGAGAGGGTTAGGGTGAGGGGAAACCTGCAACTTACCCTCACCCTAGCCCTCTCCCGCACTCAAAAAAAATGTTCTTAGCCTATTTCGTGGGCGGGAGAGGGAACTTCTAAGCTAGCTTGAATCTTGAATGACAACCTCAACTCATTCAACTAGCCCCTCACTCTCACCCACCCTATCAACAATTCTTCAAGCAACAACTGCCGATTCACATTCTGCAAATTCAACACACACGCATAGCGCTCTTGCACCAACTCCACATACCGCAATAATCCCAGTCGCGATACCTTCTGCAAAACCGCAGGTAAAACACTGTTAAAATCCCTATTCAAAATCACCTCACCCGAATTCGTTAACTGCAACCTCAACAAATCCCTTAACCAATGCAGCAACATCTGAAACACCGCCAGAATATCAAACTCCTGCCACTGTAAAGCCAACTGCAAAGGATCCGCTTTACTCTGCATCAAATCAGATAACCCTTGATACAAACTCTGACGCAGCGCCATCACTTTATTTTCCACTAAAGCCTTCGCCTTCAGCGGGGAGCCTTCCGCGACATTTAAAATCAAATCCAGATCATTCTCCAAACCCTGTGATTTCAGCCAATTTAAAGCGTCTTCCCGCTCGGGTTTTTGAAAAACAATCTTCTGACAACGACTCGTAATCGTTTTCGGTAATCGCAAATTCTGTTCGCTGATTAAAATAAATAAAGTATTCGGCGTTGCCTCTTCCAACGTTTTTAACAAAGCATTCGCTGCATATTGATTCATCGCTTGCGCCGGATGAATAATAATAACCTTATAGCCACCTTGCATTGCCGTTTCATTGGATGAACCCACCACACGACGAATTTGATCAATCTTAATCATTTGGCCTGTTTGTTCAGGCGTAACCCAACACAAATCAGGATGCGAATTTGCACGTACGAGGTTACATGCATGACACACACCGCACGCCTGCATCTGTCCCGAAGACTCACACAATACCGCCTCAGAAAAGGCTTCCGCAAACCGTACTTTCCCAAGGCCCGAGGCACCCACAAAAAGTAATGCATGCGGCAGACGATGATTCAGCCTCATCGCTTGCAGCAAATCCCATTGTTTTTGTTGCCACGGAAAAATATCACGCATGAATATCATCCAGAATTTTTTTCAATTCCGCCTGCACAGTTTCTAAGGGCGCCGTTGCATCGATCAAACGGAATCGTTTTTTATCTTGCTGCATGCGCTTTAAATAACCCTGCCGAACCCCTTCAAAAAAAGCTGCCTTTTCTTGTTCTATTCGATCTTCAGGACCCCGATGTTTTGCTCGTTCCAATCCTATCTGCACAGGTGCATCCAACAATAAAGTCAAATCCGGTTTCAAACCCTGTAATAACCATTTTTCCAAAAATTCAATACGTGAGATATCAATACCGCGTCCTCCGCCCTGATACGCAAAGCTGGCATCCACAAAACGATCACTCACTACCCACAGACCTTTTGATAGCGCTGGCAAAATAACCTGTTGAACATGCTGCATTCGACACGCAAACATCAATAATAATTCTGTCTCGGGCAACATCGTTTCTGCTGCATTGGGCGTTAATAAAATATGACGAATTTTCTCTGCAATATCCGTACCGCCCGGCTCACGCGTCACAATAAATTTTTTCTCGGCCCGTGTGAGATAATCCTGAATAAATTTTAAAGCCGTTGATTTCCCAACACCTTCGGAGCCTTCAATTGTTAAAAAAAAGCCTTTGGCGGGCTGCATAGTAGATTCCTTTGATGAATATTAGACTATAGTCCGACAAACTTCCTGAAGGCCAAAGCAAATCTGCTTAGAAGTTCCCTCTCCCGCCCATAAAACATGACAAGAAAATCAATCTTGAGTGCGGGAGAGGGTTAGGGTGAGGGAAAACCTGCGACTTACCCTCACCCTAACCCTCTCCCGCACTAGAAAAAAATTTTATATATCACTGTCTGTGGGCGAGAGAGGGGAACTCCTAAGCTGATCCTTCAGAAAAATTTCCGTCTTATACACTAAATAAGGAACGGAAATTTAATGGAGGCAGCGCTCAATCCACCACCTCTTCCTTCCTTCGTAAAAACGCAGGAATATCCAGATAATCCAACTCATGATTCACTGTCGGTGTAGAAGGCTTCTGCGGTGCAGGAGGAGTTTGTTGTTGCTGCTGTTGTTGTACAGGTGCAGGCGAAGATGGCTGCATCGGTGTAAAAGATGCCACCGAATGCGCATTCCCATGTTTACGCGCAACCGCAGGTTTATCCAGATAATGATAATCCACATATCCATCTGTTCTTGCAGGCTCAGCAATACGTGTTGTCGTTGTTGTCGAATGTTTACGTCCCAACCCTGTCACAATCACCGTCACACGCACTTCATCACGCAATTCTGGATCAATAACCGTACCCACAACAACCGTTGCACCTTCAGCCATAATATTCTTAACTGCGTCACCCACTTCTTCAAATTCACCAATCGACATATCCATGCCAGCTGTGATATTCACTAACACACCACGCGCACCTGACATATCCACATCTTCAAGCAGAGGACTTGAAATCGCGGATTCTGCCGCAATACGCGCACGATTTTCACCCGATGCAACACCGGTACCCATCATAGCCATACCCATTTCAGACATGACTGTGCGAACATCCGCAAAATCGACGTTAATTAAACCAGGACGCGTAATCAATTCTGCAATACCCTGAACCGCACCGCGCAAGACATCATTCGCTGCACGAAATGCATTGACCAACGTCACATTTTTACCGAGCACTGACAATAATTTATTGTTAGGAATCGTAATTAAAGAATCCACATACTGTGTTAAATTCGCAATACCCGCCTCAGCCGCAGCCATTCGCACACGACCTTCAAACGTAAACGGTTTCGTGATCACTGCAACCGTTAATATTCCTAATTCTTTGGCAACCTGAGCGAAAATAGGCGCACCACCTGTACCCGTACCGCCGCCCATACCTGCTGTTATGAAAACCATATCAGCACCCGTCAATATTTCCTTGATCTTGTCACGATCTTCTTCCGCTGAACGTCTTCCCACATCAGGATTTGCACCTGCACCCAACCCACGCGTAATCGATTCACCCAACTGAATCAACGTATTCGCCGAGGATTTTCTCAAAGCCTGTATGTCGGTATTCGCACAAATAAATTCTACACCTTCAATGGACCCTGCCATCATATGTTCAATCGCATTACCGCCGCCGCCACCGACACCGACAACTTTAATAACTGCATTTTGTGGATTTGCTTCTGATAATTCAAACATCGGCGACCTCTCCTCTTAAGTGACCCTGACCTTTACCTTGAAACCAACTTTTCATTCTGCCCCATAAATTTTTAATGGAAGGGGATACCGTAATTTGTTCGGGATTATCCCGTTGTTGCTGCATACCATACAGGATTAAACCAATACCGGTTGCATAAATAGGATTGTTAATGACTTCCGATAAACCGGTTACATTTTGAGGTGTACCAATACGCACTGGCATATTAAAAACACGCTCCGCCAATTCCATCGCACCGTGCACCTTCGAGCCGCCACCCGTTAAAACAACGCCCGCTGCCAACGAATCCGAAAGACCACTGCGGCGAATTTCAGCAGCCACTAATGAAAATAATTCTTCGTAACGTGCTTCAACCACTTCCGCCAAAGAACGCTGAGAAACATGCCGCACTGCACGATCTCCGACTGAAGGTATGTCAATCATCAAATGCGCATCGGCCAACTCCTGTAAGGCGCACGCATATTTTAATTTAATATCTTCCGCACTGCGTGTCGGTGTACGTAATGCAATCGCCATATCATTCGTTACTTGATCACCCGCAATAGGAATCACTGCGGTATGACGGATCGCTCCATCGGCAAAAATCGCAATATCCGTTGTGCCGCCGCCAATATCCACCATACAAACGCCGAGTTCTTTTTCATCCTCTGTCAAAATCGACTGACTCGATGCAAACTGTTCCAGCACGATATCATTTGCAACAAGGCCGCAACGTTTTAAACATTTCATAATATTTTGTGCTGCACTAATGGAACCGGTGACAATATGCACTTTCGCTTCTAAACGGACACCCGACATACCGACAGGTTCACGTATCGAATCCTGATTATCGATAATAAATTCTTGCGGCAAAATATGGAGAATTTTCTGATCAGCAGGAATCGCAACTGCTTTAGCAGCATCAATCACACGATCCACATCAAGCTGTGTCACTTCACGATCACGAATAGCCACAATTCCATGTGAGTTCACACTGCGAATATGACTACCTGCAATACCGGTATACGCAGAATAAATTTGACAACCTGCCATTTTTTCTGCTTCTTCCACCGCATTCTGAATAGACTGCACGGTGGATTCAATATTAACAACAACCCCTTTTTTTAATCCTTGCGAAGGACTGGTACCTAAACCAATCACCTTTAAACCATCTGGCGTTGCCTCACAAACAATTGCAACGACTTTTGATGTGCCTATATCTATCCCTACCATTAAATCTTTATTCGGCTTCTTTGCCATATGTTTTCTCACTTTTATTTCATTTATGTCATTTAATTATTTTGCCTTCAATCACGATACAGTCTTCCAACGCACCGCTAATCCATTGGAATAACGTAAATCGACGGAATTGACCTCACTTGCGCGACTTCCAATAATTTTCGGATACACTTTCACAAAATCACCCACACGAGTCAAGATATCTTTGTGTCCAATATTGACTTTTATGCCATTATTTAATGTAAAACTCCAGACATGAGCAGGACTGAGTTCTAAACGTGCCACTTTAAAATGCAACGGCGCCAACGCTTTATTTATTTTTGAATAATTTTCCAGCATTTTTAACTGAGTACCTTCAGGCCCTGCAAATTCAGGCAAATCACTAGGAAAACTTTCACGGGAAGGTGTAAATAATTGACCCGATGTACTTAATAATTTTTCATTATTCCAAAGCGCAAAAGGTAATTTTTCTGAAACTTGAATTCGAATTTGATTAGGCCATACACGCCGCACAGAGGCATCGGAAACCCAGGGAAGTTGATTCAACGTTTCCCGAATATGCTCAACACTCACCGCAAAAAACCCTTTATTTACGAGCGGAAGAAGAAGATGTTCAACATCTTCATGACTCACATGCTGAATGCCTGCGATTTTGACTTCTTTGATTGGGAAATATTGTGTTGTTTTGAGCTGATTAAATGCATACATGATGAAAAAAATGAGCGCAACAAAACAAATGAGATGAATGAATGACTTCCAGGAAAATCGGAAGCCTTTATAGCATTTACGTACTTGGCTAATTATCATCCTTGTACCCTGCTTTAACTACCCCTATGAAATCATTTACCGATGATACACACTTCTGTCATCAAACGCACCCCATGACGATCAAAAACATTGTCGATAATTTTAGCAATCAACGCTTCGATGTCTGATGCAGTGGCTTTTCCCTGATTGATGATAAAGTTTGCGTGCTTTTCAGAAACAATCGCATCTCCGATTTTTTCACCCTTCAGCCCACATTGTTCGATTAATCGTGCCGCATACTCAGGCGTAGGATTACGAAAAACGGAACCACAATTAGGTAATCCCGTGGGTTGTGAAGCGCTGCGTTTTTCCAGTAATTCATGAATGACTGCCAGTGAACGTGTTTTTTCACCCGGCACTAATTTAAAATGTCCCGCCACAAACCATTCATCTTTAGGCCCTGACACATGACGATATCCTGTTTGATAGTCGGATGCAGGGCGCAATTGTCTCTCCCCTCTTCGATTCATCGTCTCAACCTGCATGACCGTTTGCCACGTTTCCCCGCCCCAGCAACCGGCATTCATAGCTAAAGCCCCGCCGACCGTGCCCGGTATACCTGCCATAAACTCCAAACCCGTCAAACCCAATCGTGCTGTATGACGAGCCAGTTTCGCACAAGCTACGCCCGCTTCCGCACGAATAATCTGAGTATCCAGTTGAGCAATTTCATGCAAAGCTCCTTGAGTCACCACCACAAGACCGGAAACACCGCTATCCCGAATCAACACATTGCTGCCCAATCCTAACCACAGCAACGGTTCATCTTCAGGTATTTGTTTAAGAAAAGTAGTTAAGTCATTTAAATCAGAAGGAATGTATAGCATCTCCGCAGGGCCGCCTACCCGCCAGGAAGTATATTCCGATAAAGATACATTTTTTAAAAGACGACCACTCACTTAATAATCCTCTTCATTACCACTTTCATTGCATTATTCTCATTGCAAGCCTTCACTGCCGTTATTGCAAGCCCACTGCTGTTGCGAACCTTCGCAGCCGTTATTATGAGCCTCCCTGCCGTTATTGTGGAGCCCCGCTGCCGTCATTGCGAAGCCCGACTGCCGTCATTGCGAAGCCCGACTG
>BMAG01000029.1:0-2500 GCA_014132595.1 Gammaproteobacteria bacterium
AAAAAACCCCGGGTATATTGATACGCGGGGTTTAGGAATAAAAGCCTGGCGATGTCCTACTTTCACATGGACTGCTCCACACTATCATCGGCGCTGAGAGGTTTCACTTCTGAGTTCGGGATGGGATCAGGTGGTTCACACTCGCTATGGCCGCCAGACACTGAAACTGGTTGTCTTGCTTTTGCAATTTTAACATCTAGGAAAAAGTACTCACAATAGTTTGTTTTGTTTCATTACGTAATCTTACGTATTATTTCTGCTTCGTATTCTTGCATTGCTGTCATTAAAACCACTTGGGTGTTATATGATCAAGCCGCACGGTCAATTAGTACTGGTCAGCTTCATGCATTACTGCACTTCCACACCCAGCCTATCAACGTTGTAGTCTTCAACGAACCTTTAGAGACCTTACGGTCTGAGAGATCTCATCTTGAAGAAGGCTTCCCGCTTAGATGCTTTCAGCGGTTATCCCGTCCGTACATAGCTACCCGGCTGTGCCACTGGCGTGACAACCGGTATACCAGGGGTACGTCCACTCCGGTCCTCTCGTACTAGGAGCAGCCCTTCTCAAATCTCTAACGCCCACGGCAGATAGGGACCGAACTGTCTCACGACGTTCTGAACCCAGCTCGCGTACCACTTTAAATGGCGAACAGCCATACCCTTGGGACCAGCTTCAGCCCCAGGATGTGATGAGCCGACATCGAGGTGCCAAACACCGCCGTCGATATGAACTCTTGGGCGGTATCAGCCTGTTATCCCCGGCGTACCTTTTATCCGTTGAGCGATGGCCCTTCCATTCAGAACCACCGGATCACTAGAACCTGCTTTCGCACCTGATCGACCTGTCAGTCTTTCAGTCAAGCACCCTTCCGCTCTTACACGCTACGCGCGATTTCCGACCGCGCTGAGGGTACCTTCGTGCTCCTCCGTTACTCTTTGGGAGGAGACCGCCCCAGTCAAACTACCCACCATGCACTGTCCCCGTCCCAGATAATGAGACTAGGTTAGAACTCCGACTCTTCCAGGGTGGTATTTCAAGGATGGCTCCATAAACGCTAGCGCGTCTACTTCAAAGCCTCCCACCTATCCTACACAGGAACAGTCAAAGTCCAGTGCAAAGCTATAGTAAAGGTGCACGGGGTCTTTCCGTCTTGCCGCGGGTACACTGCATCTTCACAGCGATTTCAACTTCACTGGGCCTTGGGTGGAGACAGCGTGGCTGTCGTTACGCCATTCGTGCAGGTCGGAACTTACCCGACAAGGAATTTCGCTACCTTAGGACCGTTATAGTTACGGCCGCCGTTTACCGGGGCTTCGATCAGTAGCTTCGCTTGCGCTAACCACATCAATTAACCTTCCGGCACCGGGCAGGCGTCACACCCTATACTTCCTCTTCCGAGTTCGCAGAGTGCTGTGTTTTTGTTAAACAGTCGCAACCACCTGGCTATTGCAACCCTTCTCGGCTCCGGTTGTTCACCTTCACCTACTCAAGGGCACACCTTCTCCCGAAGTTACGGTGCTATTTTGCCTAGTTCCTTCACCCAAGTTCTCCCAAGCGCCTTAGTATTCTCTACTCGTCCACCTGTGTCGGTTTGCGGTACGGTTAAACTTTATCTGAAGCTTAGAGACTTTTCCTGGAAGCGTGGCATCAATCACTTCATCACCTAAAAGGTAATTCGTATTCGCGTCTCGAAATTAAGGTCCCGGATTTGCCTAAGACCTCTTCCTACTCGCTTAAACCAGGACTTCCAACACCTGGCTGATTTAGCCTTCTCCGTCATCCCATCGCAATAAAGTCTAGTACAGGAATATTAACCTGTTTCCCATCGACTACGCATTTCTGCCTCGCCTTAGGGGCCGACTCACCCTGCGCCGATTAACGTGGCGCAGGAAACCTTGGACTTACGGCGTGCAGGTTTTTCACCCGCATTATCGTTACTCATGTCAGCATTCGCACTTCTGATATCTCCAGCACACTTCTCAATGCACCTTCGCAGACTTACAGAACGCTCCTCTACCGCTCAACGCCTAGCGTTGAACCCGTAGCTTCGGTGGATAGTTTTAGCCCCGTTACATCTTCCGCGCAAGCCGACTCGACCAGTGAGCTATTACGCTTTCTTTAAAGGATGGCTGCTTCTAAGCCAACCTCCTGGCTGTCTCGGACTTCTCACATCGTTTCCCACTTAACTATCACTTTGGGACCTTAGCTGTCGGTCTGGGCTGTATCCCTCTTCACGACGGACCTTATCACCCGCCGTGTGTCTCCCGTGTTGCACTTCTCGGTATTCGAAGTTTGCATCGGTTTGGTAGGCCTATCAAGACCCCCTAGCCGGCACAGTGCTCTACCCCCAAGAGTGATTACACGAGGCGCTACCTCAATAGCTTTCGAGGAGAACCAGCTATCTCCGAGCTTGATTAGCCTTTCACTCCTATCCACAACTCATCCCCTACCTTTGCAACGGGAGTGGGTTCGGACCTCCAGTCAGTGTTACCTAAC
>BMAG01000030.1 GCA_014132595.1 Gammaproteobacteria bacterium
GCATTAATAATGCGCCAAGGATCTAATCTCTATTAAAAAAAATCCGTTTTCATTTGAAAACGGATTAAATCTATTTAAAAATAATTATAACTTTTTATCTTTACAGGTATCATGACATCCACATTTTTCACATGACTTCCTGCATCTAACACAACAAGATATAACATCATAGAGAAGAGCAACAAAGAAACCAAAAAGAAATCCTTTCAATAGAGCTAATAGTGCAACAACAAATCCTTGACCTAATGTCGTAATAGGAAGATGCATAGCGATCATTGCTGTTGAAAATCCATAGAATATTACCCCTAACGACCAAAGTAAAACTGCAAAAAAGCTAACAAGCCCTACAGCAAGCCCTAGTGAAACAGGACATAGTTTCTTTAGTTTTCCTTCCTTTTCACCGTTGGAACACATAAAGATCACCTCCTAGAAAATACAAAATAAAGACATTTTGTACAACTTCCATTATAGATCAATTTATGAAATAAACTGTTGTAAAATATTAAATATAACTATATATTAATCAATAAGTTACTTATTTTTATTTAATTATCTAGATCACTTTTATGAGCATTCATAAAAAATATATAACTGCATTTCATCATCCCGCATTAAGATTTGTTTTAATTATGGGTCTCGTCAATCTTTTTTCTGATTTTACTTATGAAGGTGCTGGCAGTCTCAATGGGCAGTTCTTGGGAACGTTGGGTGCAAGTGCTTTAGTGATTAGTATGATTGCCGGTGTAGGCGAGTTTTTTGGTTATATTTTACGATCTCTGTCGGGGTATATTGCTGACAAAACACAAAAATATTGGTTAATTACATTTATCGGTTATGCTATCAATTTGTTTTCTGTTCCAGCGCTTGCATTCGTCGGAGTAGGGCAGTGGAAAATAGCAGCGGGTTTGATGATTGCAGAAAGAATCGGAAGAGGGATTCGTAAACCGACTGTCGAGGCGATGTTATCTTATACGACCAGTCAATTTGGTAAAGGATGGGTATATGCAATCAATACGGCTTTAGATGAAACAGGAGCCATGCTGGGGCCGCTTGCCATGTCATTCGTCTTATTTTATCAAGTCAATTATCGATTTTGTTATTCTCTTTTGTTTATATCATCCATCTTGGCTATCGCTACTTTATCTATAGCAAAAATCTCCTATCCTGCACCGGCTGATTTTGAGGATTTCAAAAATCAAACGGCAAGTGCAGAACAATTTGGTCAGTCTTATTGGCTTTATATGTTAGCAGGAGTTTGTTTTGCTGCGGGTTTAATGAGTTTTGAATTGGTGACCTTTCATTTAGCTAAAACCAAACAGATTGCAGAAGCCGCGATACCGGCTTATTTAGCTTTTTCAACGGCTTGTGGAATCGTGGCGAGTTTATTTTTAGGACGATATTATGATCGATTTGGAACACCAGTTCTTCTGATTGCAGTTGTTTTATCTGCTTTATTTGCACCCCTGCTTTTTTTGGGAAACTTTGTTTTCATTATCATCTCGATGATTTTCTGGGGAATAGGGTATGCCACTCAAGATACGTTATTAAAGGCAGTTGTGGCAGGGATGTTACCTAAGGACAGGCGCAGTTTTGCGTTTGGTCTATTTTATACTGGTTATGGTGTAGGTTGGTTTATAGGGAGTATACTAGCAGGTTTTTTATATGAACGATCACTTTTGCTTCTTTCATTCTATTGTCCTGCTATTCAAATTCTATCCATGATTTTGTTTGCATTCGCTGCAAATAGAATTGTTTTATCAAAAAATACTTCTAAGTAATCTCAGAATATTTTGATTTCTAGTAAATGTATTCAGACCTCTGATTTGTATTGATCATTTAATCATGTTATTATTTTTTTGGCATTTTTTTTAATTCAATTATTAAAGGATTTAATTATGAAAAAATTAATATTTGCTTCTATTCTTTCGCTGGTATCAATCGCTGCACATTCTTATCCCGCTAATATGAATTATCCTCATGATATTGTATTTCTTAAAAATCTAGATGTTTTAAAATTAAGTAATGTGGAAAATAGCACATTATTAATTGAGACAGCTTATCCTGGTGCTATTTCCTATAACTGCAGTATGGTTATGAGAACACAAAATTCTTCAAGCATGAAAGCATTTCTAGATAGAGTAGAAATTACTGTTATGGGTGAACAAAAGCTGCCAGTAGAAAAGAAAGGCAATGTCATTTGGCCATTAGCGCAAGGAGGTTATTTGGATGGCATTACCATTAAAACTAAAGATGGCAAAAGTATTGCATCCAACATGGCAGAAGCATTTACAGATGAAGAAGTAGAAATAGGTCTTTATGCGGATGTTTGCCATAAAAAACCTAAAGATCTACATGATTCAAGTGAAAGTGAAAAAGGAAATGCAAATACAAATAGTTAAACATAAAAGCTGATCTATAAAATAACGGACAAATACGTGTTTGTCCGTTATTTTTTTATGCTCTTATTAAATTCATCCATAAGAAAAATAATATAATCCCAAATATTATTTTGTGTTTGAAGGGTTTTAACTTCTTTTTCTGGAAGAAATCGAGACATTTCTTTTATAAATTCTATATTTAATGATTTATTGCTTTTAATTTCTGTCACTTTTTCAGTGTGGTATAATGTAAGCATAAGAAACATTGATGATCATTAATTGCACAGGAAGAAGAATGAGATGTTAATTAAAGTAAATAAGTTTTTATTATCCATCGGTATTTTTTTCTCTATTTTATCCTCATCCGCTTTAGCAGAGGAGCTTAAAGATCGTGCACCTTATCAATTTACAGATGCCGGCTTAGGTAATCTTGAAATAACACAAATAGTTGCTGCAAACAACAAAATTTATGTCATCACATCTGACAAGCTTTTTATCAAAGAAAAAACAGCCAGCACTTTTAAAAAATATGATATGAGTGGTATAAATCCTTCCGATCACATCAAAAATTTCGCGGTAGATTCAGACGAAACAATCTATCTTGCCACTGAGAATAATCTTCTGATTGGAAATAAATCACTTGATATGCTTAACATTCATAAATATTCCTTTAAAATTTATGGCAATCTCAATGCAGAAAACACTCTACAAGCAAACAGCGTCGTTTTGGATCAGAAAGAGAATCTTTACGTTGGAACAAATTCTGGAGTAATCGGTCCAAAAGTAGATGTGCGTTATCATTATTTATATCCCAAAACAATACAATATTCTTTTAAAAAAATCTTATATCCTTCGTTTCAAGATAAACTGATCATCGACGGGTTGTATATTGATACAAATGGATTATTGTATGCGGGCACGAATGGGTTAGGTCTATTCATTATCAAACAATCGGATGCTGAACATGCGATGACATCTGACTATGCTTGCGGCGTTGAATGTAAACATTTTAATGTTTCGCCGCTCGACAATACGCTCGATATAAAAAGTATTTATGTAAAAAATCAGGCTATTTTTCTAGGAACGAATCATGGATTGTATATTGGGAAAACCATTTATAGAAGTGATCGTTCTTCAATTGAAGATTATGAATTTTCAGATGCAGGAATGCATTCTGTGTTATCGAACATGAATATAAACAGTATGTACGTCAATGATGCAGAAGAATGGTATGTGGGAATAGGGGGAGATGATAATCTCAGTGGTGATTTTCCATATAGTTTAATTATCGGAAAAAAACAATCTGATGATACTTATTCTTTTACACCTATCTTTAAGAAACAATTAAATGCTAACTCTGTAAAAACCCTTTACGTTGACAGTGAGGGGAAAATATATGCAGGAACTGAACATGGTTTATATATTGGAACCAAGACTGCCTATTCCGATATGATTTATTCTGAACTCAGATGCCCAGAAACAATTGAAATACCAGGAAACTCTGCTGTGCCTGCTTCAATTTTTTTATCACAAGTATCGGTACCCACAATGATTGTAGAACAGAGTGAATCTTCTGAACCTTCTTCCATTAAAGTATCACAGACGAGCGCGACAACAATGAGCCCTTTATTTGGGTTGTATTTCCGCGGTATTCCGGGAGGTTTAGGAGGATATATTAATCCTTCTCATGAGCCGATTACACTTCCACTTCTAAGAAGTCTGTGCTATGGAAATACGCCAGTTTGTGATTACGGGCGACCTTCTAATGCGACTTATGGAGGACCGAATGGCCCGGGATATCAAATAGATTCTTCTGAATGTTCAGTCTGTTCACACAATTCAGACTCATCTCTTGTTTGTGGTCGCAAGAGTGGAAATTGACGGTTGCACAATAGCGCCACGTAATAAGACTTACATGACAGTATTTTATCGGGGGAAGCTTCTATGCCAAATGATAAAAAAGATACTGTTTGACCTGGAACCCTTAAAACAGCGGAGAAAGTTAATAATAAAATATATTTATAATTTAGCACGAATAGCTGGAGCATTAGAATTCACAGAGCATATCGTTGCTGAGTTGGAAAACGTAAATAATTCCAATGCTGGCAGATCAGAAGCTCTAGGAAAATGAAAAAATGTACTGGTTGATTGGGAAAGAGCACAGCTTTGTGATGTAGTTTGAAAACCTTTAACAGACCTGCCTCTCTCGTTATTTTCTTGGTATTGGGAAGCAACAACGGGTTCGCACCATGGAAATGTTTCAGTTGTAAAATATTCAAATTCATTTTTATTATTTTTTCCCAAAAAAATTGCTATTAATTCAATAAGCTCATCTAGAATAAAAACAGATAAATCAGCACGCAATTTATCAATATATTTCACAGCCTGGGCATTTTCCTTATCATCCTCTGCGATGAGAGTACTAGCAAACGCAAATAATTTACGCATAGAAATGGAACAAGCATTTTTGAATAACTGGGTGTTATAGAGAAGCCATTACCCTTTAATGATATTAATTGTTGTGCTACGTTATTAGCATGCAGACCTTTTTCTTCAAGCGCCCGTTTATTTTCATCCGTTATAGGTATCCCGGCTTTAGCCAAATTAGCAAAAGCTTCGCTAACAGATGTAGAACGTCGGGATGTTTCCTGTGACTTCTCATCGTTTGTTTCTGGTGAAGATAAAATGGAAAATGTTTTCATGAGCATCTCTTTAATTGTTAATCCACATAACACATTAGATT
>BMAG01000031.1 GCA_014132595.1 Gammaproteobacteria bacterium
TTTGAAGCTTTGCTTTCGAGATGGATTGCTTCGCTTCGCTCGCAATGACGGCAGCGGCAATAGCAACAGCAATGACGGCAACAGCGATAGCAACAGCAACGACGACAGCGGACATAGCAACAGCAATGACGGCAACAGCGATAGCAACAGCAATGACGACAGGGGACATAGCAACAGTAATCACGACAGCGATAAAGCGACAGCCATGATTATTCCTTCGTCTTAATTGCCGACAGCGTCAACTGGATAATTTTATCTTTTTCTTCCTTGTCCGCAGAAAGCGTCGATACCGCATCGTAGATATCAAAGCAATGATTCACTAACCCTGTATAAGAAATCTTACGAGATTTATCTTCAAACAAATGCTCTGCCGCTAATAGTATTCTTTTTAATAGCGCCGTATCAATCCCATTGTATTTACTATGATCATCATTCACTTTATGCGAGATTGAAAAAGTTTCACGTTCGATGATCGCTTTTTTTTCTTTTTGATTTTCATCAAAGAAAGGTTCGCCATTACCCGTCAACAACCAGCAGGGGTTAATATTAAAATTCGAACTATAATTAATAATCAATTCAGCATTAATGCTTCGCTTGCCTGTTTCATGTTGAGAGTAGGTGGAGAGCGGAATATTATGTTGTGTTGCAAAATCTTTTGCAGCTTTAAAACCCGCAGCTTTTCTCGCAGCTCTGAGTCGTTTGGCAATATCTTCAGTTAATTGAATCGGCATGATTTTTATCCATCATATCTTATTAAAAAAAATTAAATTATTTAGTTGCAAGTTGTTTATTAATTGGTTATCCTCGCGAGGAGAAAATAGCTCGTCGGCGAACAGATATACACATGTAGAGGAAGTTTAACCTATACCCCGTATTTCTGCTGGCAAGGTTTGAGACTATTAACTCTCTATAAAGAACATAGTGCGCTATTTTACTCAATTACAGATGGAACGCTATCACTTTATAGTAAAACACTTTGGATTAATGAGGAACCTTGGAGGTAGAAGATGATATGGATTACAAAAGATACAGTGAAAAAAGCATTACAAGATGATATGGATGCACAATACAAAGTAGGACGCTGGTTTTATGAAAATCAAATCATGGAATCCGCTCATTTCTGGGTAAGACGTGCAGCACAAAAAGGTCATTTTGAAGCCGTATTAATGCTTGAGAAATTGGAAAATAATAAAAAGTAAGCTTGATTAAAAATGTGTTACCCCGCCCCAATTCCGCATCACACTCGATTGTTAGATTCACATCAGCTGACCACCTTAAAACCTCATCTATTATGCCGTACCCAAAAACGAAAGGAACGGCATAATAACGGGGAATTTTGATAAATTCATTGTGCATGCGCCCTGGCAGCGTGTACTATGTGCAGCTATGCGAAATGGTGAGGTAAAAATGACAATATCAACGAACATGAATTCTCAGAATATCACAACAGAAAAATTATCCGTACTTTCGTCATTCGCACGATTGTATCCCTGGCTCGTCATTTTCCTTTGCGCATTATTTGCATTCTACAAATACGTTTTACAAGTATCGCCCAGCGTCATGACAACAGACTTGATGCATCAGTTTCAAGTCAATGGAGCGGGATTAGGTAATCTAGCTGCGACTTATTTTTATGCGTATCTCATCGCGCAGTTATTTGCAGGACCGTTACTAGACCGTTATAGCCCAAAATATTTAATCACAAGCGCAATCGCAATCTGCGGTTTAGCGGCTTTCGCATTTGCAAGTACACAAACACTCACGACAGCTGCATTCGCGCGCGCCTTCATGGGAATTGGCACCGCTTTTGCAACGGTGAGCTACATGAAAATGTCCGTGCTCTGGTTTAGACCGAATCAAGTCGCGTTCGTGGATGGTTTTTTAGGAACGGCTGCCATGGTCGGTGCGATGTGCGGTCAGATTCCTTTGGCATTTTTGGTTACCCATACCAGTTGGCGCACCAGTTTAATTTATTGTGGTGTGTTTGGTGTTGTTTTGGCGGTGTCCTTTTTATTGTTAGTCAGAGATAAAAACACGAATGGCAATGGCAGCATCGCTCCCACACAACATACAGCGATACGATTTTCTGATATTCTTTATATTTTAAAGAATAAAAAGAATTGGCTGCTGACGATCTATAGCGGTTTGGCTTTTACACCCATCGCCGTTTTAGGGGGTCTTTGGGGTAATCCTTTCTTTGAAACGGCGCATCATTTATCTGCGACCCAAGCTGCATCCTTTACGACCTGCATTTTCTTAGGATTTGCCGTCGGTGGTCCTTTGTTTGGTTATTTTGGAGGTGATATCAAACAACGTATCAAACTTTCTATGGTCGGCACTGGGCTTGCGCTCATCACATTGATTCTGATTATTTATGCTATTCATCTTCCTCTTTGGATATTTGCGATCTTACTATTTTTATTTGGTATGGGCATGGGTTCCTATATGTCTTGTTTTTCATTGGCCAAAGAACTTAATCAGATAGGATTTGCGGGCACCATCGTTGCATTGATCAATACGGGTGATGCATTATTTGGTTCTATCACGGAACCCTTAATTGGGAAAATATTAGATATTTTCTGGCAAGGTAAGATCATCAATGGCGTTCATGTTTTTTCAACCGCAAATTATCAAATGGCATTACTACTTCTGCCGGCTTATTTGCTGCTGGCGTTGATTTGTTTGATACTGTTAGGAAAGATGAAATAGGTTATTAAAGCAATTTGCAAAAAGTCGTGCGTCACAATTTAGGACGCATAGCGCTTTCCTGCTGCTGCATAATAGCTGTATTTTCTATTAAACTCACGATCTGCGCTGCATCAAGACTTCCTTGATTAAGGGTCACCGTTTTTGCATAACGATTACCCGTATAAGCCGTCGGTATGCCTGCAAAATGTAACCCGGGAATCCATGGCATTCCTTCCTGAGATAACAATGATTTCCCGTGCAACCTTTGTAAAAAAGGAAAATTTTGCGTATAGCCTGTTGCAAAAATTAATTTGCCAATATCATTCATGTGAAGAGGTAAACTCTCCTTAGAAAACTGCAAATATCCCTCTTCAGTGACATCTTCCAATTTACCGTAGTTTGGAATTTGCATTTTTTCAAGCTGGCTTGGCAAATAGACCTTCACATTTTCCTTTTCTAGTCCATCAGCCGTATAAAATAAATGCTTATTCTGCTCCTTCACTTGATCATCATTATAACCACAAGCCAAAATAACCTGGCGTTCCGATTTTTTAAGTTGATAGGCAATCATTAAAGCAGATATTCCGCTTCCGACCACAACAATGGGTAAATGTATGGGGAATGAATCTGCATTTTTATAATCCGCACTGTGCATCCACAAGGCTCGATTAATTTTTTTAACACAATGAGGGTAAGAGGGCTCATGCAACGGTCCTGTACAAATCACCACATTATTTGCAGAATACTGGCCTTGAGAGGTTGTGACATAGAAAATATTTTTTTCCGCATTTTGCTGGATAGCGGTGATCAAAGTATCATACTGGACAGGCAGTGCGTTTTGAACGGTATATTGATTTAATAACGCAATCATTTCATCGCGCGTGAGATGATGATCTTTTTTGAAATGACCTAAATCAAACCCTGGCATGATGATATCAGTAATGGGCATGGCTAATACAAAATCATCTGGCAAATCATACCAAGAACTACCGACCTTTTTATTTTTCTCAAGTACAACGTGGCGTATTTTCTTTTGTCGTAATAAATAGCTCGTGATTAATCCTGAGTGGCCACTACCAATAATAATAGTATTATAATGCTGACAACGACGATGAAAATGCGTATGTGAGTTATAAATGTCATATATTTTTATGGGTGTTCTTTGTAACATGCCAAGTTGCCTACATTAAAGCATGTTATTGTAACAAATCAATGTACCCTAATGTAACAAAACCCATCGCTATAACACTGTTTCTTCCTGCATTATCATCCTCTCATCTTGCTCTAGCACTTTACGTATGACAAACCTTGGTCGTTTGCGAACTTCTTGATAAATGCGGCCAATATACTCACCCACAACCCCCAACCCTAATAAAACAATACCGATGAAGAAGAATAAAATGGCAAATAAAGTGAAAACACCTTCGACTTCGGGTCCTACAATTAAACGACGCAGCCCTAAGTAAACCACGAAGATAAAACTGAAAAATGAAATCAGGATTCCAATAAAGGTAAACACTTGTAAAGGAAACAAAGAAAATCCGGTGACTAAATCAAAATTGTAACGAATTAATTTATAAAAATTATAATTTGAAGTACCCGCAAAACGTTCTTCATGTGCGACGCCGACTTCGGTAGGATTTGAAGCATAATTTAAGGCAAGTGCAGGAATGAATGTGGTGGCTTCGCCTGTTGCAGCCATTAAATCAACGATCGATCGGCGGTAAGCACGTAACATACAGCCTTCGTCTTTCATGATTAATTTTGGCATCATCCACGCACGCACTTTATTATGCATTTTAGAAACAAATAATCGCCACCAACTATCTCGTCTATCTTGACGATAAGCATTGACTACATCGTGGCCTGCTTCCATGGCTGCGACCAGTTTTGGGATTTCTTCCGGCGGATTTTGCAAATCCGCATCCATGGTGATGATGATTTCACCGCGCACGCGCTCAAACCCCGCCATGATGGCCATGTGCTGTCCAAAGTTACCGTTAAATTCAATGACCCGAATTTGTGTAGGGCGGCGATCATGTAAGCTCTGTAATAACTTGCTCGACTGATCTTTGCTGCCGTCATTGGTCAGGATAATTTCATAGGATTTGCCTAAGGTATCCAGTGTGTTCGTTAAACGACGATAAAGCTCTTCCAGTGTTTTTTCTTCGTTATAAACCGGTATGACAACACTGATGTAAGGGTGATTCTTAGTCATGGGAGGTTACCTTTATCTGTAATTTGGGGGCATTATAGTATACAATTGAATAAATTTTAACTGTTTTCCACCCTGATCAACAAAAGTTTCTGCTATGAATAAACAAAAAATTCATGAAATATTCCTGCGTTTTCAAAAAGTTAACCCTCATCCGACGACTGAATTGAAATATCATAATCATTTTGAATTATTGGTAGCTGTGATTTTGTCTGCACAAGCGACCGATACGTCGGTGAATAAAGCTACGAAACACTTATTTAAGGTTGCAAATACGCCGGAAAAAATACTAAATTTAGGTGAGGCCAAATTGAAGGAATATGTGAAAACAATTGGTTTATTTAATACCAAGGCTGCCAATATCATTAAAACATGCAAAATACTGATTGAAAAATATGATTCCAAAGTACCGGATAAGCGAGAAGCACTAGAAGAATTGCCCGGTGTGGGACGTAAAACTGCGAATGTGATTTTGAATACTTGTTTTGGACATTCCGTTATTGCAGTGGATACACATATTTTTAGAGTGGCAAATCGGATCGGTTTAGTGAAAGGGAAAACCCCGCTTGAAGTGGAAAAACAATTAGCGAAAGTAATCCCGCCTGAGTTTATTCATAATGCACATCATTGGTTGATTTTGCACGGGCGTTATACCTGTGTCGCGAGAAAACCGCGATGCCCGGATTGTTTGATTCGTGATTTGTGTGAGTTTAAAGATAAAACGATAGCCTCTTAGAACTCTACGTGAACGTAGAGTTGCTATGAAAGGAATGATACTGAAAAAAACCGCATTGCAACATTGCAATGCGGTTGATATCGATGTTAGAAGAAATACGAGAACTGGAATGTAACCATATTCACCGCTTGGCTCGATCCACTTTTTCCACTGGGACCTGCGATGTTAGAACCGCTGGAATAAGAGCTTCCACCGTAATTGATATCACGACGTAATTCTAAACTTTGCAAAGTATCTTTCCACCAGGATTGATTAACAACAAACGAATAACGTTTAGCAGGTAATCCGATCGCTAATGCATTTTTACTCATCGCATAAGCCACTGCAACCGATGTGTGATAATAGAATTTTGGAATATTGTAAATACCTTCCAACGTCAAGGCTTGTGGTCTTGCACCATGGCTGTTAAACGTCATGTCATTAGGATTAAAGTTGGTGGAAGCAGTGATGTATTCGCCGATGACTTGAATGTTATCGCCAAATCCTAACAATGCACGCAAATCGTAAGCCGGTACGCGATGCACTAATTTTTCATTGCCCGTATTGATATTGACAATATTGGCTGTGTTGCCCGAGGTTGTCACGACTTGTTCAACCGTAGGACCGCCAAAACCTGCGAATAAAGGTTGGTTACCGGTAAACTGCATCCCTTGGGAGTCTGCAATATTCGCAATGACGCCCGCACCTACTTTTGCATTCACTTGATTCATCTTAAAACCATACCCCACGTTGATACCGCCGTTGTTAACGTGAGTGGTGGAGGAAGGATGACTTGCACCTCTGAAGATGTAAGTCGATGCATAAAAATAATTATCTGCTTGTTGTTGATAACCCAACAAAATGGCTCTCGCTTGCACTCGGCCCAAAATTTGTGTGATAGGACTGCTCACCATCGTGGTTGAGAACACACCAAAGGGCACAAACATTTGACCGAAACTTGCATAAAAAGGTGATCGCATAAAATCACCAATAACGACAAACGCTTTATTCACAAAAACACGAGAATTTTGTGTGCGATTGTTTGAACTGAATGAACCTGTTTCCGTACCGAGATTATTATCGTAACTCAATTCCAATAAACCGGATGTCCATCGGCTTGGACCTAAAACATAAGCATCTAACGCAGCGGTTGTGAGATTGATATCACTTTGACCGTTTGTACCGCCATCGTTATTGGAAAATAAACCTTGGCCTTGAATGGTACCGCTTAACAAAATATGTGAACCATTCGCATCTTCAGGGCGGCCATAGGATTCAAGACGCTGAATAATATTTTTACGAAGTTTTAATAAGGTCACATCTTCATTCACGCTGGGGCTGTTAACGATTAAGTTTGAGCCTGAAAATTCCAAAGGGATGCCGATGTAAGGACCGCTTGAAACAAACGATTGGCCGGGCACGTCAAAATCAACGGGCAAATAAAGCGGGCCGCTCTTAGGTAAATCGGTAGGACCTTCAATTTGATCTCGAGATGCAGCTTGATTTTGTGTATTGGCTGCCTGCGCTGGTTTTTTATGATTTGAATGTTTTGCAGAGGAATGCGAAGATTTATTCTGCTTTTTTAACGAGGAAACTTCATGCTGCAAAGAATTAAGTTGCTGCTCTAACTGTGAAATTTTTTCTGCTTGTTGATTGGCAGTTGATGCAACGACGGGGGTAGATAGTACATTCATTACGCACATACTACTTGCTAATAGCAATAGTTTTTGTTTCATGCAGCCACTCTCCTGAAAATTTTTATTTATTTATTCGAGCGGAGTAACTTATCAAAGATTAAATCAAGCTACAAGGGGGGTTGTTGACAAAAACTTTTTACGTATTGCGGCCACACAATCATATCCGTTACACTGACTCCTCTTTTAAATATTGAACGCCTCTTATGAAACGCTTTGCATTTTTTAAAACCAATCGCGACAATATCCTGGCTTTTTTTGCGGGTGTACTGCTGACCTTTTCCTTTGCACCTTTTTCACTCTTCCCGCTTGCTATTTTTTCACCTGCCATTTTACTCTGGCTCTGGCTGCCTGTTTCGCCAAAACGCGCCTTCTTTCGAGGTTGGTTATACGGACTTGGATTTTTTGGTACAAGTGTTTACTGGGTCTATATTAGTATTCATACATTTGGAAATGCACCTGTCCTTCTTGCTGCCATTATTACAGGCGGTTTTATTGCACTGCTTGCACTTTTCCCTGCGTTAAATGGTTATTTGCTCAACCGTTTTTTCCCCGAAAAAAATGGCCGAAAAATGATCTGCGCTTTCCCCGCACTCTGGGTATTACTCGAATGGATGCGCAGCTGGTTTTGCACAGGCTTTCCGTGGGTACTGCTGGGTGACAGTCAACTGTACTCACCTTTGAAAGGATTTGCACCGGTCTATGGTGTTTACGGTGTTTCACTCGTTGTCTTAGTGTGCAGCGGCATTTTAGTCCATGCGATTAGCAATACCATCAAAGGAAAATATAAAAGTGTGTATGGCTCTCTTTTTTCTTTTATTTTGTTGTGGTTAATTGGCGGGGCGTTAACTTTTATCACGTGGACTCAACCACAAGGAAAACCCATCCAGGTAAGTCTTGTGCAAGGCAATATTCCTCAAGATATTAAGTGGTCTCCCGAACATCTGCAACCGACATTAGAACGTTATCTTTCACTCACCCGAGCACATTGGGACAGCCCGATTATTATCTGGCCTGAAGCTGCCATACCTCTTCCACTGCGCAATGCCATCGGTTTTATCATGCCCTTAAATGATGAAGCGAACGCACACCATGTTTCCTTAATCACCGGTATTCCGATCAAAAAAGAATATTCCGATGAGTATTTCAATGCCGTCATTGTCATCGGCAAAGACAATGACGTTTATTTAAAACATCATCTCGTTCCTTTTGGTGAATACACACCTCTTCCCACTCTTTTAAAACCCTTGATGCGTTTCATTGATATCCCGATGTCAAACCTCACCGCAAGCCCTGGCAAACCTCAACCGCTTATCGTGCAAGGGATCAAAATTTCGACTTTTGTTTGTTATGAAATTGCCTATCCAGAATTAGTCGTTTCACCGGACAGTAAAATTGGTATGTTGCTTACGGTGAGCAACGATGCCTGGTTTGGCCGCTCAATTGCCTCTGCTCAACATCTAGCCATTGCCCAAATGCGCGCACTTGAAATGGGCCGTCCCTTACTTTTTGTATCAAATACCGGTACCACCGCCATCGTTAAGCCCAATGGTATGATACAATCCCAACTCCCTAGGGATAAAACCGCCGTTTTAACCGATACAGTACAACCCACACAAGGCAAGACCTGGTGGCAGCGGCGCTCAATGGACTCTATTTTAATTTTGCTGATGTTATTGTTAGTCAGCACCATTAAATACCAACGACGATTAAAAAAGAAAATGAAAACCAAAATGAGATAATACACGATGGATGAAATTTATAACCCAGCAGTCATTGAAGAAAACGCCCAAAATTTTTGGCAGGCACAAAATTGCTTTCAGGCAACCGAAAATTTAAATAAAGAAAAATTTTATTGCTTATCGATGTTCCCCTATCCCAGCGGTCAATTCCACATGGGTCATGTGCGTAATTATACGATTGGTGATGTGATCAGCCGTTATCAACGAATGCTCGGCAAAAATGTCATGCAGCCGACAGGTTGGGATGCATTCGGGCTTCCTGCTGAAAATGCAGCGATCAAACATAAAGTGCCCCCGGCTGCCTGGACTTATAAAAATATTGAAAGCATGCGCAAGCAAATGCAGCGTTTAGGTTTTGCTTATGACTGGAATCGCGAATTTGCAACGTGTAATCCTGATTATTATCGTTGGGAACAATGGTTTTTTTTAAAGCTCTATGAAAAAGGACTTGTTTATAAAAAAAATGCGGAAGTGAATTGGGATCCTGTCGATCAAACTGTCCTCGCCAATGAACAAGTAGTGAATGGCCGCGGCTGGCGTTCAGGCGCACTCGTTGAACGTCGTGAAATTCCACAATGGTTTTTTAAAATCACAGCGTATGCGGATGAACTTCTCAATGATTTAGATAAATTGCCGCACTGGCCTGAACAAGTCAAAGTCATGCAAAAAAACTGGATCGGGCGTTCGGATGGTGTTGAAGTTTCTTTTACACTTGAAGACAGCGATGACACTTTAAAAATTTTCACAACGCGGCCTGATACTTTATTTGGTGTGACTTTTATTGCAATCGCACCTCAGCATCCTTTAGCAAAACGTGCTGCCGAAAACCATCCTGAGATTAGCCGGTTTCTTGAGGAATGCAAAAATATCAAAATGGCGGAAGCAGACATTGCAACATTAGAGAAACGAGGTTTACCCACGGGTTTATCAGCACGTCATCCTATCACCAACCAGCTCATTCCCATTTGGGTAGCCAATTTTGTTTTAATGGAATATGGTGCAGGCGCCGTCATGGCGGTTCCTGCGCATGATCAGCGTGATTTTGAATTTGCTAAACAATATCAACTGCCGATCACTCAAGTCATTCTGCCCAAGGATAATTCAATCTGGGATTTTAATAAAGGCGCATACACGCAACCGGGCGAACTTACGAACTCCGCTCAATTCACGGGTCTGGCATCTAAAAATGCCGGTGAACAAATTATAAAATTTCTAGAAAACCATGGCACAGGAAAACCTAAAACACATTATCGTTTACGCGATTGGGGTATTTCGCGCCAACGTTATTGGGGCGCACCGATTCCGATTATCAATTGTAAAACATGCGGCATTGTTCCTGTACCTCTGAATGAGCTTCCTGTCATCTTGCCAGAAAAAGTCGAATTTACAGGTGTGACTTCACCGCTTAAAACAATTTCAGAATTTTATCATACGACTTGCCCAATGTGTCAAAATCCCGCGACACGCGAAACCGACACTTTCGATACTTTTTTTGAGTCCTCCTGGTATTACGCACGTTTTGCATCTCCCCATCAAACGGACCAAATGCTGGATGAAAAAGCCGATTACTGGCTCCCCGTCGATCAATACATCGGCGGCATCGAACATGCCGTATTACACTTGTTATATTCCCGCTTTATTCATAAAACCCTTCGTGATTTAGGTTTATTAAAATGCGATGAGCCTTTTACACGTTTGCTGACACAAGGCATGGTGCTCAATCAAGGCGCCAAGATGTCTAAATCCTTAGGCAATACCGTGGACCCTGAATTATTAATCCAGCGTTTTGGCGCAGATACCGTGCGAGTTTTTATTATTTTTGCAGCACCGCCAGAGCAATCATTAGAATGGTCTGATAGTGGTGTTGAAGGTGCGCATCGTTTCTTAAAACGTCTCTTTGCATTGTGTCATGAACAACAAGAAAATATACGAGCGCAAAACAAACAATCCTCCACCGCGCTCGATTTAGATAAAATGGATGCAAAACAGCGCGAATTTTTACGTCAGCTTTATGAAATTCTAGAACAAACGCAATATGATTTTGATCGATTGCAATTAAATACCGTCGTCTCAGGCGGTATGAAGCTTTTGAATTTGTTAAGCAAGCTCACCGAAGAAAAAAATGCGGACGCTCTTTTGCAAGAAGGTATCAGTATTTTGCTGCGCATCCTCTCCCCCATTGCACCGCACATCACGCATTATCTTTGGCAAGAGCTGCAATATCCCGGTGCTATTATCGATGCATCATGGCCGCTCAGCAATGTAGCCGCTTTAAAAATGGATCAAATCGAACTGGTCGTTCAGATTAATGGAAAGCTTCGCACACGCATTACTGTTGCATCCGATGCAAATGAAAAAACAATTCAGGATACAGCGATTCAAGATGCCAAAGTGCAACTTACCTTGACTGACAAAACCGTGAAAAAAATCATTACGGTACCCGGCAGATTAGTGAATATTGTAACGGATTAAGTAGAGAAAAAAGTATGGATTTAAAATTGATGCGAGGATTACAGTTAAGCTGGATCATTCTGTGTATGTTACTTAGTGCCTGCGGATTTCATCCGCGCGGTCCTGTTACATTCTCGCCACCATTACAAAAACTCTACATCCAAACTTCGGATCCTTACGGCGAGCTTACAAAAAATTTACGTCTCTACTTTAAAATATCCGGTGTCCATCTCACACAAACACCGGCAGAGGCATCCTCGATTCTGGATATTTTAAGTGAAACCACCTCTGAACAATTATTAAATATCAGCGGTACTCAAACGACACGTCAATATAATTTAATTTTAACAGTGAATTATCGAATCACAGATAATCGCGGCAATATTCTTGTCGATACACAAACAGCCACTGAAATACGTCCGCTCACCATTAATGCCAATCAAATGTTAAGCGGCAGCAACCAGGCAGTGAGCTTGTATCAACAAATGCGTCAAGCAGTAGTCTATGATATTGTAAGCCGTATCAGTTCTCGCGAAATTACTCTTCTTTTAACAGAACCTAAACACAAACAACCATGAAAATCACTCACCTGCAATTAAATCAGCATCTCATGAAAAATTTGGCGCCGATTTATTTAATCAGCAGTGATGAGCCTTTACTCCTACAAGAAGCTGTCGATACGATCCGTGCCGCAGGCCATAAAGCGGGTTTTAGCGAACGTGTTTCTACAACGCCCGATGCAAAAAGTGATCTTGCAAAAATTCTTTACACAGACACGCATAGCCGCTCGTTATTTGCGAGCAAAAAAATCATTGAATTGAATTTAAGTCATTTCAAATTAAATAGTACGAATGGAAAAGTATTTGAGGAATATGCAAATCAACCATTGGCAGATACCTTACTCATTATCAGCACAGCAAAACTAGATGCCCGACTTGAAAAAGCCGCCTGGTATAAAGCGATTGAAAAAAACGGTATCTTATTACCCATCTGGCCTATCACAGCACAACAGTTGCCCCAATGGATCCTGCTGCGCGCCAAAAAAATCAACTTGCAGCTGACAGCGCAAGCCGCTGAAAGACTTGCCGCCTTAGTGGAAGGTAATTTATTAGCAGCTGCCACAGAAATCGAAAAACTCAGCTTACTTTATCCTGATAAAACCGTCGATCCTCAAGCGATTGAAAATGCGGTGATGGATAATGCACGTTTTGATATTTTCAATCTGGCAGACAGCACCCTACAAGGTGATCTAACACGCTCGGTGAGAATTTTAAAAAATTTAGCCGATGAAGGGATCGAACCAACATTAATCTTATGGTCGTTAACGCGCGAAATACGCATCATCGCAGACATCAAGCATCAACTACAACAGGGCGCATCCCTCTCCTCTCTTTTTGCAAAAGCACGCATCTGGGAAAAACGTCAGGCAGGTTTTAGGGCTTTTTTACAGCGTCATTCTATGGAACATTGCTGGGATTTATTAATTCACGCCGCAAAAATAGATCGCATGATTAAAGGGGTTGAAACAGGAAATGTGTGGGATGAATTGGAAGTTTTTCTTACTCATGCTATGACTGCGAATGCGTAAAATTGCCCCTCGTGCCCTCATCGTCATTGCGAGCGATAGCTAGGCAATCCATCTGGAAAGCAAAGCTTCAAAAAGCAGCTCTCCTGCTCTAAGTTTTGTTTCAAAGATAGATTGCGTAGCTATCGCTTGCAATGACAGTGGTGATAGTCCGCAATAACGGTGATCAAGCCTGTATAACTCCCCCTAGAAATGCGTTACTATTGATAAATATCATGAAGATAAGAGCGATGACACTCATGACAACATCCCAAATCACAGCTCCTATTGCCTTCCTAGGAGGCACTTTTGATCCTATTCATTGGGGACATTTAAGCATTGCCCTTGAAATACAACGCAGTTATCTATTAACCGAAGTCCAATTTATTCCATGCTGGCAGCCTGTCCATCGTGATACTCCCCTAGCATCTCCCAAAGAACGTTTAGAGATGCTGAACTTGGCCATCAAGGATGAACCCTCTTTTAAAATAGAAGACTGCGAGATAAAACGACAAGGACCTTCTTATACCATCGACACGTTAATTTTTTTACGTGAAAAATTCCCTCATACACCGCTTTGTTTAATTTTAGGAGCCGATGCGTGGACTGGATTTGCCACATGGCATCATTATGAAGAAATTCTCAATCTTGCCCATCTTATTATTGCAGCACGTCCTGCTTACCCATTACCCACGACCGGCAAGCTTGCAAATCTTTTAGAACAACACCAAAAGCGGGATGCTGCTGCGCTGCATAACTCACTGGCTGGAAATATTATCGTGCATTCACTTTCAGCCATTGATATTTCAGCAACCGTGATACGCAATCAAATTGCCCTCGGTCAAAATCCAGAAACACTTTTACCGAAAAACGTTTACGAATATATATTGGCACACCATCTTTATGAATCTAAAAAATAATATGCTTATTCGACTACTTGCTATCGGTACTAAAATGCCTTCCTGGGTTGAAGAAGGATATAAAGATTACGCGAAACGATTTCCATCTTCTTGTCAATTAGAATTAGTTGAAATTCCTGCGGCAAAGCGCACTAAAAATTCGGTAATTGAGCGTTTGATTGAAGAAGAAGGCGATAAATTGTTAGCTGCGATTAAACCGGGGAATCAGGTGATTGCGCTGGATGTAAAAGGACAAATGTGGAATACAGAACAATTAGCAGCACAAATTAAAAACTGGCAAAGCGGCAGACGAAATGTTGATTTGTTAATTGGAGGCCCTGATGGCATGTCGAATCGTTGCTTACAGAAAGCAGAAATGAAATGGTCATTATCCCCCTTAACCTTGCCGCATCCTTTAGTTCGGATTATTCTGGCGGAGCAATTGTATCGAGCGAATAGTATTTTGCAGAATCATCCTTATCATCGATGAAAAAGATTGTATGCCACAACGGTGGGTTAGCTATTCCTGACTCGTCGATCTCACAACAGCATAAAGCGTACGAACTTTTTGCTCATCCCCTTTCTGCTGCGCCTGCATAATCTGCCATCCCATCAACTCCGGATTTTCACTGCGCTGCAACACCAACACTCTAAAATCTTCAGCCGCTCTTACCACCTCATCACAATATGCAGACGTAATTCGACGGCAATTTTCATATTCTTTTTGCAAAACTTCTGGATGCTGCATCAAATACGCATAATCATGCTGTTGCTGACACCCGGACAATAAAAAAATACACGATATAACTAAAAAAATTTTTAAGATCATTGGATTCATCACGTTCTACTAAATAAAGTAAATGGAATACCGGCACCCGTTAATAAATAAACAAACGGCAGACAGATTAACATAATTCCCAAAATAAGTAATATGAAAACCGTGCCTAAAGGAGATGCAAGGGGATTAACGCGATATTGCATATAACGCATCAATGCGGATATCAACAGCATGACACCCACGATAAAAGAGCCGCTGCTAATAAAACCGGAGAGGATTGTCACAGGCTCAATCATCTCATTTGCAAATTGCCCGATACTTTCAGCAAACGCAGAGCAAGGAATTCCCATCCATAACAAACATCGCAGAATTATATTCATAATGATTTCATACTTATTGAGATTCATTTATTATAAATCATTATCGTTCATGGGCAAAGCTTATGTTATTTACAGACCCCAACATCGAATACCCCATTAATAATCCTGAATTAAGTTTCACTGATTATATCACAGCCTGTAAAACACTGATTGCAAAACATCGTCTTGATTTAAACTCTCCCAAAGCCGAACGTATCATCAATGCCAATGCACCTTTTGAATTACGCCCCCAACAAGCGGCCAAGTGTGGTGCATTATTAATTCATGGTTTACTTGATTCACCGTTTACCATGCAAGAGATTGGCTTACAGCTACAAGCCCAAGGTTTACTCACTAGAGCCATTTTATTACCAGGACATGGTACGGTGCCAGGCGCACTGCTGAAGACAGATTATCATCAATGGTTGCAAACCGTGCAATATGGGATCTCAACGTTTGCCAATGAGGTGGATACTCTTTTTTTAGTGGGTTATTCCACGGGTGCAAGTCTTGCGCTTTATCACACTTTACAAAACTCAAGCAATATTGCAGGCATCATCCTTTTATCACCCGCCATACAAATAGCCTCTGTTTTCGCAGGTATTGCTAACGGGTATAAAACATTAAGCTGGGCGTGGCCGCGTGCCGCATGGCTGCATCAGGATCCCAATGAAATGTTGGATTATGCAAAATATTTATCGCTTCCTTTTAATGCAGTGTATCAGGTTTATCGTCTGACACAACAAATCAAAAAAACAAAAACCTCACAAGTACCTTTGTTATTTGCACTTTCGAAAAACGACAATACTGTCTGCAGCCGGGCGAGTATTCGTTACTTCAAACAGCAACTGCATCCCAAGAACCATTTGTTGTTATATAGTAACGAACCCAATCTGTGTGTCGATCCAAGGATCACACAGCGGCACGCATCTTACCCATTATTACGAATTCGTGATTTTTCACATCTCACGTTGCCATTTTCACCGCAAAATCCGCATTATGGTCAAAGAGGTGATTACGCCTTAGCATCACATGTCCCCACAGAAGATCAAACCCTGTATGGAGAATTCACACCTTTTCAAATTCAATGCAATGAATGGCTATATAAATTAAAACTGTCACAACATCATTACCAACGGCTCACGTTCAATCCTGATTTTAAATTTTTAATAAAGACTATTGAGGAATTCATAAAGCATCAAAAAATCTAAAATAGAATCAATAAGCTGCCTTATATCCAAAAAAAATAGATCTCTCCTAATTTATTCAATTTAAGCACTATACTTATATAATAGATATTTATAATAGATATTTTTTAATAAATAATGAGGTAGCTATGCCTACTGGTGTTGTTAGCCTTGAAGTCGCATTGAAAAAAAGTGGTGCAAGTGCACTCAAACCTTGCATTAAGAAAAATAAAGGAAAACTGCCTTCTAAATTAAGCATTTCGCAAGAGGGAACACTTCCTAAGACAAATATTATGGGCTTAATTAACTATGAATTATTTCCTGCTCTAGCAGCTAATAGTTCCAATAATAATGTAAAAGAAATATATTTCAGATTCAACTTATTTGAAGCTAGAGGATACGATCATGTATCTTTCTTATCAGTCATTAAACAACATAACATTACCGCAAATATTGTTTTCCCTAATAGTCAAAAAGGGAAAGATCGCCGCAAGATGTATTCTGAAATACAAGCAGCTATTGCCGAGAATAAATTGAAAAAAAATCAAGTTACCGCAAGTAAAGAAAAAAAATCAAATACTAAAATTAACACGGAAGAAAATAAAACCGAAGTCAGTTCTTATGAATCTCTACCCTTTAGAGCATCCAAGCTGGGTGGAAATCAAGCACTGACAAATTTACAACTTCAAATACAACAGCAGCAACAACAACAGCAAGAACAGCAGCAAGATCAAGCTCAACAGCAAGAGCAGGAGCAACAACAGCAGCAACAACAGCAGCAACAGCAACAAGTAAAAATACAAAACAGCCTTACTCCTGAAAGTGTCATTGATGAAAAAATGACACTGGACTTTCATGCATTTCAAAGACGCACGTGGAATATATTTTCACAAATACACGCTAAATTAAAAGAAGAACGATCGGGCATGTATGACCCTGATCACATTATTCTTGATAAAGACCTACAAGAACGATGGACTGCAGGCGCTGGTATTTTCAATTTTGAACAAGGAATAAAAAGACTAACGCCCGCCGCAATGGATATTTTTATAAAATTTCCTCATTTAATTGATTATGGATTAGTCTATAGCAACTTGCCTCAAGGGTTTTTTATAGAAGAAACAAAAAAAGGAGAATTAGTTCTCAACTATGATCCCAAAAGGCCTGTGGACAAACTCAAACAAACACCGCTTACGCTTGATTTATCCAAACAGACTTTTGAAAAAAAGGCAATGCTGGAGGATCCAACCTCCCAGAAATCTATTGTGAGATTAGCAAGGATTAAGGGTCTCTTAAATAGATTGCAGGAACATGAGCGTCTTTTTCTAACCTCTGGTGGAAGAAGCCGAGGTCCTCATTATGATCATTTAAATAGTGATGATGTCATTGTAGTTTTAGAAAATGTGCTTGCATTAGATGAAAAACATCCAAAACGAATTTGGTGGAATGCTTTGCTCCATAATGAATGCATCCAAGGGAGTCGAGGTAGTGATGCACTGTATGATTTGGCAGATTTATATCAGGGTTATGAATATTTTTATGAGGAGTTTAAGAAAATAGCCCCAGAAGAAGAGCTCCCGATCCCCTTTCCATTGACCTACATGCCCAATATGAAGGTCGGTCTTGACCGATTACTCACCGTGCTTCGCAATAGCAGCAATATCAAAGAACAATTAGCCAATTTAAAACATTTAGATTTAAGCAGCGATGCTGCCTATTATGCATCGTATTTTGATGATTACCACTTAGTAACACCCGAGATGGGGTTTAGTGTTAAAGATAGAAAAAGCATTGGAAACGCAGCCTCAAAAACAAAAGCTGCAAATTATCGGGTAACACTTGAAAGCTTAAGCAAAAGTATCGTAACAGATAAGTCATGGGATAGCATGTACACCGATTTTTATCGATATCTAGGCAGGCAAGAACATCTGTATCATCATTATGATGACTATAAAAGGATTTTGGGTTCGGCTGAGGAGATCGCTCAATATAAAAAATTATTCGATCGAGGTGATACTAGAGCCCTAGAAAATCACCCCAGTGCAATAACAATAAATCCCTATCGGTATAAAGACGAACCCAAAAGATATAAACAATTATTAATGATTTTAGCTTGGTCAACAACACATCCTCGCAGCGAGGGTGAATCCATATATCAACTCATGGAGACTCTTGAAAACATCTTACGTGGTGTAAAAGTAAATGCAGACACCATCTTCAATGAGCTCACGGAATGGCATAAGACTGATCCTCGATTATGTTTGAGTGAAGTTCTTGGTATTGCTGTCATATTAGCCAGAGTGGATCCTAAAGACATCCGAAGCACAGCAGAAAAACTGCGCGAGTTAACGCAAAAATACAAAGAGCCTTTTGCACAGTCTCTGTCTAACTTTCAGAAAAATTATAAATTAAATGTAAAAGATTTCCTACAATGCCTTGATATCAAAGATTCAAGTTATCCCATCGGTAAATTAGCGTTAGTTTATTCTAAAATGGATGGCACCGGTTTCGATACTCAAAAAAATGATCTATTTATTCAAAAATTAAATGAAATACGTGTTAATAACCCCCAACTCTTTAATCATGTTTTAGATATATTATCTCAAGTTAATTTACCTTTTAATAATTCACAAAATAAACAACCCACTATCCAAGATTTAATAAAAGTCATTTCAGATCCACTCTTATTAAAGGAAACAAATTATAATGATATTTTAAAATTGATAGAAACAACGCTCCCGGATTGTACGTTTGATAAAACAACTGACATAAGCTTTGTCAGTCATAGTATCGCCGAGATCATGCAAGACATTATAACGATTGCGGCAGAAAATGATTTCAAATTAAATAGGGAAAGTTTTAATAAAGATCCACTAGGCTATTTGTTAGAAAATTATAAAAAAATGCCGCCTGAACTACAGGATAAAATAAATCCAATCATTAAAAAAGAAATAGGCCTATTTATAGGAAGTAAATTGGACGACATCGAATTCAAGTCACTTGATAGAGAAGCTAAAGCAGACAGATATAATCTTATTCATGTTAAATTTAAGTTAGCAGACTCAAAAGAAACAACAGAACAATTGCTGAAAACAGGAATTGACTATGTTGAAAAAGTCAGAAAGTTTTCTGCTATCATTGACAAAATAAGCAAGGGATCTCAAAAACGCGCAAACCTACTATTAGAAAAATTAAACAAATATAAACAGATTGGGGCAGGAACTCCTTATTCGATAGAATTTGTAACTGATCTTTTAGAGGTCTTACATAAGCACTCTGTAAAAAAGTGTAATTTTCCTGTTTTCTATCTTGATGCAATTATTCAATCCATTGCAGCTCAACAATTAAGTGAAGACAAACAACGTCAGTTAATTCAGAACGTAGATCTCATATTAGAAACAAAACTATCTTTAAAACAAAAAGAAAAATTACTCGAAATAAGCGTACATGCAGCCAATCATGGTATACCCATCATTGCAACTCTTTTAGAAACTGCACAAACGTTTACTGATACCTTTGATTTATTATTAGAAAACATATTATCTCAAAAAGACATTTCAAAACATCAATTAGAGGATCTCAATAAAAATTTACCGCGCATCATAAATTTATTAGCTATCGATCAGCAGCTTACAAAAAACCAAAAAGAAGAAGCATTTAAACGAATATCTAGTTTATTAAAAAATAATATTGAAAATTTTAATGATCTTATTAATAAAATTCAGACTGCAAGTAGCGATCCACAAATACAAGGTAAGATTCTATGTATTTTTGCCTCAGGATGTACTTCTGATAACTTTAATCATCAGGAAAATCTAAAGCTAATAGAAAAATTAAAAACACTGGATATTCATACTTTAAAGAATCTCGAAAAAGTATTTCGCTACAAACCTGCACCCACCATTCAATCACTTAATGAATTTTATGATAAGGCGGCACCGTTCTCAGTCGAGAAGTTCATGGAAGATCAAATCTATCATCTTTATAATAAAAATCGAAAAGGCACTGGCTTTAAACAATCCGATATTATTGCGGGCATTGAAGCGATTATAGACTATTCCCATGGTGAAAAACCCTTGCTTCATACAAAACGTGAAACTTTATTGAAATGGTTTAGTATGGTCGATGCATTAGGCCATAGCCATCCAATTTTAATGAGACAGGGCCAAGAAGTTTACGCAAAAGACTTAACACCCGATGAAATGGATAAATTAGTCAACGATTATCGCAGAATCCTCCGAAACAACGATTCAACGGCTGAGGAAAAAACCCAAGCACGTTTAGCTTTCTTAGCAGTCGCATGCGAAGCGATGTATCGTTCGACAGGAAAATTTCCTCGCTGGCATCAAGTATTAAGTGTTTTAAATTCGATGCAAGAAGGAAAATACGTTTTATCAGAAATTGGCACGGGTGAAGGTAAAAGTTTAACAGCTGCATTATTTGCAGCTCTCATTTCATTAGAAGGCGGGCCTGTCAATGTATGCACTTCAAACTCAGAATTGGCTCGCGTAGGCCTCAAAGATAATGCGGCATTTTTTGATTATTTAGGAATAAATCACAGTCCCAAAAATATCACATCCAACTCAAAACCAGAAGACTTTCAGCAAGAAGGTGTTAATTATACCGATTTTAATGAATTTAAACTTTTTTTCCGTAGAATGCAATTTGAAGGCCGCTTTAAAAATGACACCTATCCTGGTTCCTTAATATTGGATGAAGTTGATTTTACAATTTTAGATGACACAACGAAATCCCGATATGCACCCCAACAGAAAGGCATTGGCGGAATCAGTAGAGATGCTTGGATTTATTCAGCATTATATGATTTTATTGCGACAGACGAATTTAAAGATAAAAGCCAAACTCCACAACAAGATATCGATAACGCTATTCGATATTTAACAGCGAGAGCCTTCTCAGCCGATCAAAAAGCCCGCTTAGAAGTTTTAAAGAATGAATCAAAACGTAAAACGCTCGATATGTGGCTTGATTCTGCAGTGGCTGCCAGCCATCTTAAAGAAGGTAAGCATTTTGTTGTTCAAAGAGAAATAAAAGGAAGCGAAGATGATCCCTCTTATGTTTCAACGGCACGTTTATTAATCAATGACAGACCTGCCATCGGTCCGCAATTTAGTAATGGTGTGCAACAATTTTTACATGTCCGATTAGAAAATGAAAGAAAGAAAAAGAATGAAAACCCTTATGAATTTGAAATTACCCCGGAAGCCGGCGCCATATCTTCCAGCACCAGTAAAAACTTTATTGATTTCTTTAGAAAATACGGCGGATATGTTTGGGGAATGACTGGCACTTTAGGATCTGCCTCAGAGCGCCGGGAATATCAAGAAAAATATGGTTTTAAATTACAACGTATTCCTCCACAGAAAAAAGCACCTCGTAAAGATTTAGTCAAATTAGTCAAGAATGAAACTGAGCATAATAAAGTTATAAAACAAGAAATTGCTAAACGTATGCGTAATAAAGGAAGATTTTGGGGAAGAGATCCTTATCCACAACCCATGCTTATTGTATGCGAGGACATTGCATCAGCGAATGCCATGTATGAAATGCTATCAAAAGATCCGCAATTAAGCGGTTATTTCGATAAATATAAAGAATGTCAGCTTCAACTTTTTGACGGTAAAGACACTCGTATTCGTGGCAGAGACAATCTCACTGAGGCAGAAAAAACGGAAGAAAGCGTAACCTCACGCGCGGGTCTTTCAGGCTGGATCACCATCACAACACCCGCACTAGGACGAGGCACTGACTTTGTACCGCGAAAAACCGAAGCCAGTACAGGGCAAGATCATCCAAAGGGCTTATTTGTACTTCAAACGTTTTTAGCATCCATACGCACTACTGGACAAATTGTTGGACGTGCTAACCGGCAAGGTTTTTTTGGCGAAACTTTACTGTTAGTAAATAAAGAAAAATTATTGGGTAAAAGTAAAAAACCGTCTGAACAAATCGCACAAAAACGAGAAAAAGAAGAAAAACTAACGACTGAACAACGTCACTTGAGAGAGCGCCAAAGTGATATTACTGATTTATTTTTTGAGAAATTCGTAAATTTACTTGATGAAACCCCGCTTGATCCTCTAATATTAAGAGATCAACTGCAAGAAAAAATGAAAAGCTTTATTCAAGACTCGGATGTCGAATGGACGAAACTTCTTTCAAAGAATAAAGGCGATATCGAATTAACAAGCAAGGAATTTATTGAACTATCCTCTGAACAATGGAATGCCATTGTTGATTTTCATCTTGAGCAAACGAAACAAGAAAATTTTTCTTTCTATAAAACTACACCCACTGAGATACAAGACGATTTAAATAATCTTAAAGCAGGATTAGTATCCGTGCTTGAAGAGGCACAATACAAACTACTTCAAAAAACAGATATTAATATTGATCAAGTATTTTCAGACTTTGCATTAAAAAACGATACTAATGCCGCGATGTTAGCCGAAAAACGCGCGAAAGCAACAACGGCACAACTTGAAGGTCTTTTTAAAGAATTAAATAAAATTCGTGATATTCGCAATCGAACAAAGCAGATATTAAAACCAAAATCAGATCAGACCGCAAAGCTGTCAGCCTCACTCACTGCTTTACTCGAGACAATGCAAGAAACATCAAATCCACTTAAACTTGCAGCACTCCTACGCTCCTATCATAAAATGATGAATCTCGTTTCCTGGAGTCATGATGCTGTTTTACAAAATGCAGCATTTGTTGCTCATCAAAAACATTTCCAGAAAATCATGAGCCATGATAAAACTATTCAAGATGATCATCAACAAATGATGATGGCAAATATGCTTAGAATGCAAAAACAAGGATTTTTTGGATCGCATAATCTTGATAAAGAATGGAGAGCGGAAAAGCAATCTTCAACTGATTTACATCCAGAGGAAATAGTAAAATCAGCCATACAAAAATATAATTCATTTTCTTTTAAAACTAAAACAGCTGACCGAAAAACCAGCATGCAAAATTTACTGACTGCAATCAAAGATAAAAACCCTCTTCAAATAATTTCTGCCATCGATAACACTATCCTGCAAGTGATAAAACATGATATGAACAAACGCACTCTTCCAAATAGCCGTTATCTTAAAGCATTAAATATTGCCAGAAGAAAAATAATGGGCAACCTGCCTAAATCAGACGTACTCATCTCAAGTGAAATAAAAAATCTTACAGAAATAGCAAAAATACTCAAATTAGAATTAGAAAAAACGCCTAAATATAAAATCAGCCCTGAATTAAAGCAGGCATTAAACGCATTAGAAAATACAAATGATAATCTTATTGAAAACTATCAGATTCTGTTACAAGCATCGCTTCGTATCAAACAATATCGTAATGAAATTTATCAATTAAAGAATAAAGATTTAAATTATTTGGTTGATCTACTCAATAGCAGATCCAAAGAAATTATTTTAGCTTATCGACAAAATCCTAAGCTACAGGCACAGCTCCAGGAAGAAAAGGGAAATAACATTAATAATAAATATATGGAATTATTACATCATGCAATTATTTTTGATACTCATACGGAATATAAAATCGAAGAACAAGATAAAATTAGGCTTTCATCGGAATTGGATGCAAAACAACCAGAAATAAAAGCACTGGATTCGAAACGTCTTAGCCAAATTGTTGCAAGCTTCCGACAACAAATAGCTCACACTCCGCCTTATCATGGACCTGTTGTCTGTGAATCCGCAGAGCTTCAAAAGCCAGAGAAAGGCGATGGTTTTGATTTGCATATCCATTTAAAATTAAAATCTGGAAATATTATCTCTACAAAATTACATATTGACTCTACACAAAGTATTTATGCAGATAATATCAAGATCAGCAGAAGTCCGCCCCACGCTCGCGCCTCCATGGCATCGCGCAGATTAGCCAAAAATGATCCGGAGATCAAAGAATCAAAACAGCAGCTCGGAACGCAGACACTTAGAAAATAAACAACTTGTAAGATTACTTAATTCATTATAGAGAAAGACTACAATGAATCATCACCAACGCACAACCTTCATGAGCCTTAATTTGAATCTTTTTTTCAACACTGCGATTAAAACACGAAGTAGATCCCGGAAATGAAAGCTTCCCGCGAGAAAGATCCCATTGCAATCCTAACGTCGTCACTTCGACAAAAGGAATCCCCAATATCGATATTTTTGTATTAACAGGCAACTCAAACATTTTCTCATCACCTGATTTCAAAGTCATGCCACACAAAGGCGGGGCATAAAAAACATTATTTGATTGAGTAAAAATATTAACGTTATTTAAGATATGATCCAATTGACCGCCGCTGATCCCTGCAATAATACACGGTAATAAATTTTTCTCATTCAGATAATCCAGCGTTTTTTCAAAATCACAAAAATTTTGATCAAAACGATAAACCGTTTCTACTTGATTTAATAAGGAAGGCAAAATCCCATCCAGATCACCAATCACAACTGAAGGCTTAATCCCCATTTTCATTAAAGCATTTGCAGAACCATCCGCTGCAATCACAGGCAACCCGCACTGAAAAAAATCAACTTCTGGAAGTGTGCCATCTAAACATAAAATAGCACGATAATCCGTGAAATTAATTAGCGTATTAGGAATTTTGAACATGCGCTTTCTCTTTATCAAAAACTAATTTAAGAAAAATAAGCATCAGACTACTGAGTGACCCTAAAATATTACTGGATAAAACAAAAAATGAACTTGAACATTTCCCATAAACTATCCATGCAATAGAGCAAACCAGATAATTCACCAACATGATCATGGAAATATCTTGTGTGGAGCGCGTTTGAGTCGCTTTGATGAGCTGGGGTAACAGTCCAATGACAGAAGTTAAAAAGGCAATAGAACCAAAAACAGTTTCAGCGAGTATCACATTTTCCTCCGCTCGTTTTAACGAGATCAGGTTCAAGGGTTGGACAATCCTCTCAGCCGTAATGGCACCCCTAATGTTTACGCGTGAATTCTTGCATTGCTTTGGATAAAAAGCAAGTGTTGTGGCGTTACTTAAAATCTTGTGACTAAGGTTGGTCCAACCGTGTTAGCACTCTGTGATACCGCGGGACGTGGATCTCTCACACTGTCATAAGCATTTGGAAAGAACTTAAGACAACCTGCAATGGCAGCCGCACCAGCTACATACCCAGCACTACTCGTCATCATTATCCATACAAATGCGGCCACGGGTGCCGCCACTTGAATAGCCGCACAGATTGCTATTCCTCCTATCACAATTTCCATCGCAGCGGCTGCTTTTACGGATGTAATCAATGCTTTTTTAGCATCAAGGCATAGCCTACGTGACTTATTACCTGCTAATGTATTTAGTTCAAATTCATTGCATGCACTCTCTATCTGGCTGGGCTGAGTGGTAAGAGAGCGATATAATTTTGCCGCGCACTTTAAGTGTCTTTCGAATTCATTTACATCAATTTTTTCAGCCGCATAAAGCGAAGCCACCCATTCAACATAGTTATTATGATTCTTAACATATTCTTTATAGCTTGCAGACTTATCCTTATAGTTGTGGCTGTCTACGTTTATAAGATATAAATTCTTGAGTCTTTCAGCCAATACTTCGCGTTTGTAGGCCCGAAAAAGAGGGAGTAATAATAAACCACAGAGACCTTCAGCGGGAAGAATGCACGCATCAACTTCTGAAGCAGTTAGAGCTTCTTCCTCGAAATCTGCCAAAGCAGCTCCAAGCACATCATTTTCAGCTGCTCTCTTTGCAAATATGCAATTTCTCCAAAAACCCATAAGCCACCAATTAATTAACATTTTGCATATAGTAGACTATATATTAAACAATATCAAGAGACAAATGCGCATATTTTATTCATACACTCAATTTCAAATCCTTATTATACAAAGACATAGGTCATAGATATGAAAACGCAAAGCTCGGTTATGCGAGAGTCCCTAGACAAATCAATAAACATAGATAAACTAGCGACGGGAAACTGGTATGCCTCGACAAACGATAGGGAACTCACCTGTCGGAGCAGAATCGCAACTCACATAGCGAATACGATTATGCTTCAGAATATCTGGGCAAAAATAAGCAGCCTTTCCAACCACTACGCCCGATCAGGCCTTGTTGTATCCGCTGTTTCCTTCTGTCTCATTGTCACATTTTTTTGCATAGGCGCACCCGTTGAATTAATTTCGACGGATGTCATCATCCGAATCTTTTCAACCGCCTCATTAATTTCCCATCTCTTCTCCAATGCCACCTACATTGCAGGCACCCTCGATCAATTTCAAAATCCAGACCCTAGAACACAACTCGAACGCTGGCTTACTTTATTAGGCATTGTAACGGGCCTGGCGGGTGGTATCATCATCTCGCTCTCACTCCCCGCCTTTACTTTTTTTACTTTCTTTAGCACCACTACTGTCATGACAGGTGCTTTTGCAGGCTTAGGTAGCCGCTTTGGGGGACTGGGTCGAAGGCCTTTGCCCGAAAAAATCGGTTTAAGTGTCGCAGCCGTCATCGGAGGCACTATGGGATTTTATCTTACACTCACAGGCACACCGATCATCCATATCACCGGCGTCATTTCATTTGTCACGTGCAGTTCTCCACTGATCACATCTATTCTTTTTGTTTTTCTGGTTACCAGTCTTTGCATGTCCGGTGCCGATTATCTTTCTAAATCGTTAGTCTACTGGCGCAATACTTTTGAGCGCGAAAAACATCATGAATACGAAGGATCATTCTTCGGCGCACTTCTAAGCATTGCCGCCATGATTTATTTTCTTACTCATCTCCATTTATTAGGCAGCGCCGTCATTGCACAAGAAGGAACGAAACTTGCAGTTGCAACCACCATTGCACTTTTTGCGAAATGTTTTGGGATTGATGGCATTTGTTCTCGAGTAGGGCGTACATTAGATCGCTTCTTTGATAAGGAAGAGAGCGTTTATGAAAAAATATTCAAAGTGTTTATGGTGATCACAGGGGTAGCGGGACTACTTGTAATAGTGGATATCTGCAATAAGCTCTTTCATTCATGCACTCGTAAAGAACTATTACCTCTTCCAAAGCCTTCTCCAAAATTCAACCCTTCTACACTTTCGATTGACACAACACTTTCTGACGAATCTTCAAGATCTGACACTCCCCAAGTCAGTCCTGCCAGCCAAGATATGGAACCGCCTTCACCGAGTTATTTAGATTATTTCTGTCTCGGCTTTTGTTACTCGTCATTTTCACAGCGAAAAATCCATCCTCCTACAAGCAAACCCGAAGAAAATGCCGAACATCGAATATCGCACTGCTTAAATAATTAATGCTTCACGACACTGTTGTCAATGACATTACCCTCGTCATTGACCATTGCTCCCCGTCATTGACGATTACTCCCGTCATTGATCATTACTCCCGTCATTGACCCTTACTCCCGTCATTGATCATTACTCCCGTCATTGACCCTTACTCCCGTCATTGACCATTGCTCCTCGTCATTGACCCTTGCTCCCGTCATTGACCA
>BMAG01000032.1 GCA_014132595.1 Gammaproteobacteria bacterium
TGCCGTCATTGCGAGCGAAGCGAAGCAATCCATCTTTTAAACAAAGCTTAGAACACAAGAACTGGATTTTTCAGGCTTTGCTTTCGAGATGGATTGCTTCGCTTCGCTCGCAATGACGGCATCGCACGGCAGCAATACGCTTCACTCGCAATGAACGGCAGCGATGGACTTTGCTTCCAATGAGTATGGCACAATGGCTATTTACTATTTTTAAGCTCGACTTCAAAAAATGACACATCGACCGCTGGATTAAATGGTTACCGATAATCTAGTAAAATATTTCCCAATCGCTGATTTCTCAAGGTTACTCGAGCAATAACCTATATAAGTATCCGGACGTATAATATAAACTGCGGGTTTTTCTAATTTGAAATGTGTAAAAATCGCATTCTCCGAATCAACAATCAAATCTTCAGTCTCTTTTATCTCTTCTTTTGAAACAAGGTAAACTTTAATCAATCCTGAATATGTTTTAACTAACCATTGCTGCAATGTTATCATTTCTTCTAAATTATCGACCCCATCACCCATGAACAACAAAACCGTATGTTCCGCATGACGAAAATAATGATATAATCGCGTGGATTTATTTATTTTTACATCCGGCACTCGAGCACCCGGCTGCGGAGATGCAGAAGAAACAGCGTTTTCATATTGAATCAGCGGGCTTTTATGATATTCAATGCCAATCTGAGAAAGCATCGTACTGACATGCTCAATCAACGGCTTATCCCCTTCTATAATTTTATCGCTAAATTCGCGCAATTTAGTTAAAAATGAGGGATCAAATAAAACCATTTTAGTAAAACTTTCCGCTTGTGCCACAATTTCTTTCACGACAGGATATCGCTCAGCATGATAACTCTCAAGCAACGCCGCTTTTGCCTTGCCTTTAATCACAAGCGCCAATTTCCAAGCAAGATTAAAAGCATCTTGCATCCCCGCATTCATTCCTTGTCCGCCCAGGGGCGCATGAATATGAGCCGCATCACCCGCTAAAAAAACAGAACCCTGACTCATTTGCTCTGCTATTTTCCCATGAATCCAAAATGGAGAAACCCACGAAATATCACTGACATAATAAGAACCATATCCACGCTCTTGCACCATCTCTACCACTTCTTTTTCATAAAAATTTTGCCGCGGATGACTTTGATGGATGTTTGCAGCTAGCCTATATTTATTCATTCCTAAAGGTGAGGCCGCAAAGACAGTTCCTTCATCAAAAAAGACATGTATTTCATCTTTTGACATGAAAGAATCAATTTTCCCGTCAGCCACCATAAACTGTTCCGTGATATCTTCACCCGGAAATACAATTTTACATTTTTGACGAACAACACTATTTGCACCATCACATCCAATCAGCCAATCACAAGTCATCGTCTGCATGATACCTTTGGATTTAACCCTTGCAGTGACAATTCCATTTTCTTGCTGAACATCGATTAATTCCAAAGATCGTTCAACATGCACCTTGGCTTCATTCAAATAATCAATCAGCAATCGCTCAGTATGACTCTGCGGCAACATTAAGATATAAGGATAGGTAGAATCAATTTGATCAATCGGAAGAGTCGTTAATATTTTTCCCGCTAAATATAAATTGATGGCATGGCAAGGATGACCCGCTTTCAGAAATCGCGTCACAATCCCAAGCTGATCTAAAAGCTCGAGTGTTCGCGTTTGCATCCAGGTCGCATTAGAAGCTAATGTGCGTTCAGGCTTTTTATCGATGATTCGAAAGGATACACCCCGTCTCGAAAGCTCTGCCGCCAGTAATAATCCAGTCGGACCTGCGCCAACAATCAATACGGGTATGTGCTTATCCATTATGCCTCCTTGCAATCGCTGATATAGAGTACCACAAAGCTCAAATGATCGTAACTACCCTATAGATTCAATCTTTACCACTGGATTCACCTCAGCCGCATAATTGATCCCATCAACGCCAAACCCAAATAACCGGTGAAACTCATCCCGATATCCTTCAATATCTGTCAAATCACCTAAATTATCCGTGTTCACCTTGGGCCAAAGTTCCATTATTTTCTGCTGTACATCTTTCTGCATTTCCAAATCATCGATACGAATACGGCCGTCTTTATCACGCGAATTCGCAGCCTGCGTATAAACATGGTTTTTAAATAATCGATTAATTTGTTCTATACACCCTTCATGCGTTCCTTTCTCTTTCATGATCTTATACAACAATGAAATGTACAAAGGCACAACAGGAATCGCTGAACTGGCTTGTGTCACTAATGCTTTATTCACAGACACCAATGCCTGGCCATGATAGGGCTTGAGTTTCGCTTGCAACTCTGCCGCCGTTTGCAAAATATGCTCTTTTGCTTTGCCGATGGTTCCTTCTTTATAAATGGGATAAGTCAATTCAGGACCGACATAATCATAAGCCAATGTCTTAACACCGTCTGCCAATAAATTCTCTTTGGCTAAAAAATCAATCCACATTGCCCAATCTTCACCACCCATAACAGCAACCGTCTCTGCAATTTCATCGGAAGTTGCAGGCTCCAGCGTAATTTCCTTCACTTCCCCACGCATCGGATCAACTGTCTTACCCACAAATGTCTTCCCAATCGGCTTTAATACAGATGAATAAACACGTTCCGTATTCGGATGCACACGACGAGGAGAGGCCAAACTATAAACCACTAAATCCACCTTCCCCAAATCACGTCGAATCAAATCCGCCGTTTCCTGCTTTATCTGATTTGAGAACGCATCCCCATTAATACTTTTTGCATAATAATTTTCTTGATGCGCAAAAGCTTCAAAAGCTGCGGTATTATACCAACCCGCACTTGCTGTCCGTTTCTCATCGGCTTCTTTCTCATAAAACACACCAATCGTTTTTGCGCCATACCCAAAGGTCGCCACAATACGACTCGCAAGCCCATACCCCGTTGATGCACCAATAATCAGCACATTCTTAGGCCCTTCAAAATGCCCTTCTGCCTTCACAAATTTAATTTGCGATTCAACGACTTTGGCACAACCTTCTGGATGCGCTGTTGTACAAATAAAACCACGTATTTTAGGTTGAATAATCATGATGAATCCTTACGATCAAATAGGGGCGTATTATTTCATAGAATGGGGAATTAACAAAAGAAATTAAAGCATATTAAAAAACGATCAGCGCTTGAGCCAATTAATCACTTGATTCAAACGCTAGAATATCGATAATAATTCAGTATTTATTTTATCATCTCCCTGACTTTTGTCGGCTTTTGTTAATCTTTGCTATAGATTCCTGCCCCGCAATATTACTTATTTTCTTGCGTACTTCATCCTGTAAATTCCTAAGGGCTTTTGGATCTTTAAGTTGAGATGAGTTTACAGCAAAGACTGCATCTGCAACTAATATATCTAAATCACCAAGCTGTTGTTTTAGACTTCTTGGTTTACCTTTATTTTCAAACAAACCAAAAAATCTAGATTTTTTTTCATTATTTATTTCAGCAAGAGCAGCATCTATTTTTCTTAAATAAGAAGACCGTCTATGCAAAGGTGAACCTTTATAAACAGTCTGCTCTTGAAAGTCTTTTTTACTAATTAAGATACCCATTGTAATATCCTCCCAATCATTAAAAATTCTCTCAAATTAACTTAAACAATCCCTGCCTTTCGAGAAGCCAGAAATTCTGAGCTTTTTGTGTTCATTAAATTTTTAACTTGTGATTGCAGCTGCATTAACCCATCACCAGGTTGATCTTCATTTTTTTTAAGTTTACGAAGATCAACCTCAATGATTGCGGTATTAATCAATGTATTCAAATCGCGAAGCTTTTCCAGGTCAGTCTTTTGATTTTGCTTTTGATCTCTTCTAAAGAATTTAAAAAGTCCTTTGGATTTTCCGCTATGATGCAACGCATCCAATGCATCATCAATTTTCCTGAGATGAACCGAACGTCTATGCACAGATGCGTGAGGCCCGACATACGCAGTTGCTTTCCGAAATTCTTCTTTACTCATCAAAGGTAATTTTTTATCCGGGCCAGAATGCATAACAACCTCCAAACATAAATAAAAGGTAAATTCTTATGCATTCAAGTATAGTGCTTAAATGAAAATTTGCTTGGCCCTCTCAATAACCCTCTGTTTATTATAAAAATCTTCTATTGCTGCACCGCACGACCAAACTGTTCCGTCAAATCCTGTACCACAACCGTTCTTGCCAATGGCATTTTTAAACGAGGTGCATTTTCCGTAAAATTCACCTTCGTCAAAGACACTGCTCGTAATGACATATCCCCATAAGTACGATAATAAATAACACGATGTGTTAAATCCTTAAAAACAACCCATTGCGTTGTTTCATTGCTCGCATTACCCGTCTCCGGCTCACGCACAAGACCCAAAGGAATATCAACATTATTAATCACATGCTCCGCTAAATTAAGCGCGCCAATAATATTGTCCGTGGGAATTGCAACATGCAATAAAGTCGCAGTTTTTACAAACCGTGAAGGCGGGCTCACATCACCCGGCAGACCCACCATTCCAAATCCTTGCCCATTCGATGAAAATCTTAATCCATCGCTAATCACAGCCGGCGGATTGATGGGTGTTAAATGAAGATAATTTGTTAAATTAGTTAAATGCCAATTATATCCAGGAGAATTCGTCATGACGCCCATATGATCATAGACGCGTAGTTTCCCTGCAATGTATTCCACAACAATGCCTTTACCTGTTGCATCAAAAATAGAAAAATGAAGGGGAAAAATCATATCGCCTAATGCAGGAACTTTTTGTGCAAACACATAAATATGTTCTAACTCTTTTTTCACTTCATCAATCGTTTTAAAATTACTTAATACCCAATCTCCAAAATTTAGATAAGGCAGCGCCTGATTACTTAAATCGGCAGGAACGGTTTGATAGTCTGCAAAACCTGGTAAATATAAGCTTTCAACACTGAGCCCTGCTTCATTCATACCATCAATGGCAAAATCCTGATTCATCGCATCCAAAAAAACATAGCCGTACTTTGCTTTCCAAGCCAAACCCGATTTACCATCCGGTGCTATCGTCGTAAAAACTCGTCCTCGCGTTGAACTGCGCAAATTCGATTTCATATCCACACTGTATTCCATACTGCGCGTAATCAACACCGTGCCGTCTTTTGCCATGACACGAAAATCGGTGCAAGCCAATGAATTGATATTCAACGACGCGATGAGGATAACTAGGATTAGGTGTATTACTGATTTAAACATACGAGATTCCTTCTCTTTAGAAGTGCTTTTTAAGGAAAATATTATCGCCTTAATGAGCCCCCTTGTAAAACCATAAATACGGTTTATACTAACATTGCAAGCAGGTATTGAATCGAAGCCCAACGTATATATGAGAGGAAGTCAGCGTGCAGGTGCGGTGTGCAAACCTTGATGTTTAAGGGAGCCTAAAACACCTCCAAGACGTCCACTTAGCAAAAATTGGCATTCGATCATACCTGCTTCTTTTTTACCATTTTCGCAAGAATTTCCTTCCACTGCCCATAAACTGTGATACACTAGCCAACTGTTATAAGGGGATGCTCCATTACATCCTAATGCAAGCACTCTCCCTATAGCATTTTTTTTACTTATTTAAAGGTTATAGAATTATGGCAAAGCGTGAAAAAGGTACAGTTAAATGGTTTGATAGCGGGAAAGGATTTGGTTTTATTGCAAGAGAGCAAGGTGAAGATGTATTCGTTCATTTTCGCGCTATCCGTGGTGAAGGCTACCGTTCTTTAGAAGAAGGTCAAGTTGTTGAATTCACAGTAACCCAAGGCCAAAAAGGTCCACAAGCAGAAGATGTTGCTGTTGCTGAATAATATATCGTCGTAAGCCGGTTTATTTTTCTCCGCACATTTTTATTTTTTGAGAGAAGAGAGTCAAAACTCTCTTCTTCTCTTTTTTAACCCCTCTCTATTTTCCCCACCTTATTTTTAAAAAATTCGTGAGCGTGAACGCTTGCGCCTCTTTGCGATTTCTTATCGTACGTTTTTTCTTACCGTAAATGACCTTTCCCGCTTAGAAACTCCCCTCTCCCGCACTCAAAAATATTTTTAAAATCACCGCCTATGGGCGGGAGAGGGGAGTTTCTAAGCGGGAAAGGTCATTTACGGTAAGAAAAAACGTACGATAAGAAATCGCAAACAGGCGCGCAAGCGTTCACGAATTAAGAATCATCTCAAGCCCAAACTTCTACCCTCGCCGGCGGCAAATTCATCCAAATCCGCTTAGAAGCCACCCGCTCAAAATTCGCCAATGAAAAAAACGGATTCTCATTAAAACTATACGTATATTGAATATACCGACCTTCTTTTGAAAGCCTCAAATTAATTTGTTTCAAAATCGTTTCTGCTATCGGCTTTGGCAAAGATCTCAACGGCAAACTCGAAATAATAGTATGTACTTCACGTTTTTCAAACGTTAACAGCGTCATTAACTCTGCCGCATTGCCTTCAATAATTCGAATCGCAGGAAAACGACGACGTAATTTCTTCACTAAATCTTTGGAAGACTCCACCACGATAATATTATTTGGCTGCAACCCTGTTTTTAACAATTCCTTCGTAATCACACCCGTACCTGCACCTAACTCAACCACAACGCCCTGCGGATTTTTAACCACATGCGCTGCCATTTCTTTCGCTAAAAAAGAAGAGCTCGGAAAAAGCGCACCGATCTCGCGCGGATTGTTTACTAAGGCTTTTAAAAAACTAAACATAATTTAATCCATTTAAGTCAATCACTTAAGTTGGGTTCAGTATAGTATTTTTATTAAGGTATGCAAGAACTTTGAATTATACTCATTTCACTAAAATTAATCAAAACAACCCATTTAGGTTAGCTCTTGGCGTTCATAAGCAGTTGATGTAACATCCAGCCTTATTCAATCGATTCGATAAGGCATAAACAGAATGGATACACTTCCAGAATCAGAAATTATCATCGCTGAAAAACATCTGCGCGATATCTTAACGCTTGCGATCAAGCACTCATCTGAAGATGCGGCACTCATCATCTACGATACAAGATGTCCGCTTGCCATCGCTTTAACGAAAGCTTATAAACGCATCTTGCCAAAGGCAGTCTACATTGATTTTGACACTGTCACACCTACCGATATTTTTACAGCATTCAAAACGCTTAAACCCAAAGACCTGGTCATTCTCATTCAAACCAGCAGCTTTAGATTAAATGATTTTCGGATACGCGTAGAGTTATTCGAACAATCACTCAAAGTCATTGAACATCCGCATTTAGGACGAATGATTGGCATCGAAAAAAATTATTATATCGAATCGCTCGCCTACGATGCCTCCTATTTTCGTCATGTCGGCCATGCACTAAAAAAACAAATTGATCAAGCCCAAAGCGGTGTTGTTGACAGCGATGGCGAACGCCTTCTTTTTGATTCACCCTTCGAACCTGCAAAACTCAATATCGGCGATTACACTGATATGAAAAACATTGGCGGACAATTTCCAATTGGAGAAGTCTTCACAGAAGCTAAAACCTTAGAATCTGTGAATGGCCGCGTGCGAATTTTTGCATTTGCCGATCGTGAATTCAAAGTCAATAAACCCGAAATACCCCTGACACTCGTCATCACCCAAGGCCGTGTCACAGACGTGATCCACTCTACTCCTGAATTTGATAAAGTCCTTGATGCGATCCGAGAAGATGAAACAGAAGTCTGGGTACGTGAATTAGGCTTCGGCATGAATCGGGCTTTTACTCCCGAACGCATCGTAAGCGACATCGGCACTTACGAGCGCATGTGCGGTATCCATCTTTCCTTAGGCTCAAAACACGGAGTCTATAAAAAATCAAACTTTAGACGAGGGGATACCTGGCATCACGTGGATATTTTTGCAATTACACACCGAGTCTACCTGGATGATGTCATTGTCTTTGAAAAAGGAGCCTGGAAAATACCTTAATATGTGTATTTTCATCAGGTTAGATTTTAGATGAGGAGGCAAATAAGAACACTTATATATAAGCTATACTATGTATATAGCATTTTAAAAGCTAGAGGAGTTTATGCCAATCATTAAACCTGATAATCAGCCATTAACTCAAGAAGAAAAGTCAGCGAATGCAAAAGCGATCGATCTTTTTCTTCCTTATGTATTCCCTGCTCTTGCTGGCACTCCAACCGAGACGGCAAAAAAAAACAGAAAGAGAGAAGAAAGATTATTTAAAATATTGGTGGAATCATTAGCCAATGAACATCAAATTTTATTATCAAACATACCCTTAATCCAAGATAAAAATAATTCGCCTTTATTCCCCTTATTTGAATTATTTAATCTAGCAGTAATAAAGGATAAAAAACCTCAAACTGCTCAGCTAATAGAAAGAGAAATAAAAGACTCCGATGACAAAGAATATCAAAGCATATTAAGACATCTAGGTACTAATGAACAAATTGAAGATGCGATTTTAGAAGCATTTATTGACCCTATTCGCCAACAAGAAGAGCGAGAAAAACAAGCACAAAATCCTGCAGCAGATAACCCAACGCCTAAGCAAGAGCCAAAGGCAAATCCAACTCCTTCAGATATTCCCGCAGTAGAAATAGATCCTTTCGTCGAATACATGCAAAATAGAGAAAAAGCTGAAAGTCCTCGTCATACTGAAGTTAAGGAAGTTAAATCAGCATCTGCGGCTCCAACTACATTCCCACCCGAAATAACACCAGTAAAGCCTGCACCTGAGATTAAAGAATATCTTTCAAAATTAAGCTTAAATGATTTAATAAAACAATATATTGCTCAAAAGAAAAGTCCACTCATCGCATTAACAGAAAACGATGATTCTGGATTGTTTCTTGCTGATAATGTTAAGACAGAATTAGAAAATATTAAAGATGCTATTATTAGTAAAATGGAAGCGCTTAAAAACAGGTATGATTTAGATACCAGTGAAGAAACAGGTAAAATGCTAGCTGAATTTTTACAATTAACTAAAGATGACACTATTCAAAACCTTGAAGAAGAGGCCCCTCTCGAAGATCATGCGCATAGATTGCAAAATCAAGAAATTTATTTATATGCTATCCGATTACGAGACGAATTTGAGCATCATTCAATAGAGGCCATGTTAGAGAAAATTGATGCACTCCCTGCAACAACAGAAGCTGATGATTTCCTCAAGCAAGTAAAAGATCATAATCATTTTCGTTATCAACTTAATGAAATTAAAGCAATTCTCGAACCTGATAATCTAATGAGATTAGAAAAAGAAGACTATATCGTTTTAATGGATTATATAAGGAAAGCTCATAAAGTCTTTCAAAATGCTGAGTCCTTGAAAGAGGCTGAAGAGGACTCTGATTTAAGATCTTTTTATCTTCAAATAACGACAGAAATATCCTCCTTGCAGAATGCAAGAATGCAACTAAAAATAAAATTAGACACTCATTTAATTAGTAAAAATTATTTCGATATATTAGATAGAAAAATAGGAAATAAAATTGAAGAACTCAACTTCGCGAGCAAAAAAATAAGTCACTGTATCGAACAAATAGATGCAATATCCAAAGAATCTGTCGAGGAAGTCCACCGCCTTCATTATATAGAAGAGCAATTAAATCATTTAAAACCACGCGATGAAAGCAAAGCCATTCAGGATGAACAAAGCCCAGTCAGCACTATTTTATATCTCATTATCATGACTCGAAAAGACCTGATTTTAGAGACTCCAACAAGAGAATATTTGAACCGGCTCTATAGTGATCCCGATATCCTGGATTTTTTAGAAAGTGATGATGCTAAAGCAAAAGCATTTAAACAAACCATTGCAGATCTTGAAGAAAATATTCTAAAAATAAATGCTAAACAAATTTCCGATCGCACTCTCGAAATGTGGGATAAGATTATCAAAACTATCGCTAAGCCTGAAGATCGTAAAATAGCTTTAAAGAAATACATCGATGATCAATCTTCATTAATACAACAAGAATTATTAAAGTTAAACAATCACCCAGATGCCCAGGCAAAATGCGCCGAACATTGGATTAAGACATTGGCACTCGCAACACAGAATAACGACTATCTGTTAGCAGTCATTATTTATGACGCCTTGACTCTCGATCCAAAATATCAAATAGAACAAGAATGGATAAGTAGACTTCCTATATCATCCGAAGCATTTAGGTTATTTGGGCAGCAAAAAGATTTTATGACGCGCCAACCCGTTAAAGAGTATGTGCTAACTCGCATCGAAGGACTGGAAATAAGAGACGCCAAATCGCCTGAAGACCTGCAAAGAAACCGGAACAAAGCAAGGGGCGAAATCTCAGGAGTCATTAATGAGGTATATTCATACCATATCAAATTTAGCTTAGAGATGAAAAGCTTACAAGAGCATTTTCAAGAGATTAAAGATGTTCTAGGAAATGTCGACAAACCTGCAGACGAATATCAAAAAGCAATTCAAGCCTGCACATCGACGCAATTCTCAACCCAAACCAAAGAAGAACGCAAAGCAGGGGCAGACGATGTCACTGATCTCAGTGTTATCGTCTCGAATATAGGAATGGTGGCAAAAATCTTTAATTCACAAGAATTTTTACAAGAATTTGATGCAACGGCGCTTGGAGCGATCAATTTTGAATGGGTATCCAAATATCAAAAAGATCTTGTAACTGACCCGTTACATAAAAACTATAATCACCTCAAAAAAAACCCAGCAGAACCTCTTGTGGCTGATCAACTTATAAAACCCGTTCAAAGAAATCCCCGCACTATTTTATTAATTAAGGAATTACTTAATCAAATTGATAAGCTGAATAAAGTCTATAATAATCCAACACCAGAAATTCAAAAAAAACTACAGGATTTAAAAATACTTAAATCAGCATTAGAAGCGCGGCAAGAATTTTTTAATCGCAGAATGATTGATCTTAATGCCAGACTCACTCAAGCTGGCGTCAACAGAAAAATTGCCTACATCTTACGTAAACATCTTAAGCATAATACGAGTTCTTTTAATGAGGAGTTTAAAAGACTTGATGATGCAACAAATCCCCCGCCTTTTTCAGAAACTTGCGCGATTCTAATAAAAATATCAAAAAAATTTAATACAAGCAAATATATAACAGAAATGTGTGTGGCAGAAGCCGCTCGTTTAAACGAGAAAATGCAGGCTCTTGATCCAAATGAGGTTGACTATAAACTCAAAAAATTAAATTATGAAATTGCAATACATTTGCTGAGTTCAACAAAAGGCCTAAGCGTTTCTACACAAGAAAAAATAATCGATTTTGCTAAATTATTATCTAATCCTCACCCTCATCCTATGCAGCCTCATGAGATAATAGCAGGCTTAGAAAGTGTTCATCAAACAAAGATTGAAAAACTAAAAAATCATAGACTGTATCATCGAAACCAAATCATAAAAGTATTAGGCTATTTAAAAGAAGGCAGAGAAAATCTATACGCTCGGATTGAGCGTGAAACAAAAACACACGCGAAATCTGATTTTTCTGAAGACAAGTTACTTTATTTAACGGCTTTAGTTGAAGAATGGAAAGCGGAAGGCGCAGCTCATAAATTCACATCGACTGAAGTAGATCATAATAATGCTAGAATTAAATTAGTTTCAGATGCGATTGCTTTTATAAAGGAATTTCAAGACAAAGATCTTGCGCTAGCCACGGCCATTTATAATAAATTACTGGTTCAGCTACCGCATACCTACGATATTAATGCATCATCATTATCTAATGAAACCGGCGTTGCGGCAAACAAATTACTTGCAATCAACCATCTCATTGAAACATCTTTAGGCTCTTCTCCAATAGTCCTTCCCCCTCACGAGGACAATTTTCAGTTTAGTGAATTCTGTAAAACCTATATAACACAAAAAAAAGATACAATAAAAGCTGCAATCGAACAAGCTAATAGTGATTATGAAACAACCCCCATTTCAAGAGAGGCTTTCGCTAAACTTTTAAGTGATTATCTAGAATGCATACGTGACGAATGGAAAATCAAAGAATTGACAGATCCAACCATGGCTAGCCACCCTCATGTCACAGAAAGAAGTGCTCTTATTGATACTGCAATACACCAATTACAAGAAAAACCGGTACCTCCTGACCCGCGTTTACCAGATATCGAAAAAATAATTAGCGATTTTTCTGACGAGTTAGAAAGCAAATCAACTCGCTCATCCGATATATCGGCCAAACTTTCCTATTTAGTCACTTCTCGATCCGCATCAGAAAAACAATTAGATGCATTATATGAAGAATCCCAATTAAGCAAACAGGATATTCAAACGGTATTTGAAAGTTGTGATGCAATTAAAGCAGGCCTGAATGAAGAAAAGAGCTATCAGACCCAAGTAAAAGAACACGAAAAGAAAATAGTTGAATTGAAACCTAAAGATGAATTTATTCATGGCATCGAACTTAAAACTCCGACAGGTGATAGAAAAATCGGTGTCAGTCATCTCCTTGAAGGATTTAACAAGGAAGTCACCAAAACACTTCCCACATTATTTATAAAAAGACATTTACCTAAGCTTGCCTCTGAACTTAAAGAGGACCCGTTAACTCAAGTAGCTTACAAATCTACCGATCGCAACTGGAAATTTGACACTGAAGGAAAAACAGCGGATTTGCCTAATAAAGCAGAACCTAGCATCGCTGGCAATAAACCTAACTATCCAGGAGTTACCGATGGAACTTACAAAGATTATGTAAATAATACTTGGAATACTCGTATACGTGAAGAACGTCATGGTAATTATGTGCAAATCAGTATTATAGAAAAACCAGCAGAATATAAAACACATTATACCGACGCAGAAAGATATCAATCAGACATAGCAAGCGCAGAAGAAGCTGTTCGTATGTGGGTATTCAATTGTGGTAATTCCGTAGAAGAAACCATTGATCTTTCTGACAATCCCGATAAAAATCTCATGGAAGCTCTTATCTTAGTCTGCAAAGCCAATGACTTGAAATTTCGATTGCCTTCCAGTTCCCGCTATAAATACGATTTTGTTCCAGATCATACAAAAATAGATGCAACTAAATTAAGTGATTTAAGAGACGCAATCTTACATGATCCAGATAGAGCTATTAAAGTTAAACCCATAAATCCAGCAGATTTAACCGCACTAGAAGCTGATCATAAGCAATTAGTCGACCACTATCAAAGCAAATATGATCGTGGTGAAATTAAAGAAGATGAACATAAAAAATATCAAGCTGAACTCGATAAAATTAATTCTTTAGTTGTTAATGCAAAAAATGGTGTTTTTAGCGCAACCGCTATCAATAAAGCGATTGAAAAACTAGAAAGAGACAAGGCAGAATTAAAAATAGAGCCACCACCGCCTCCCGCACGAAGACCTTAAAAAACCTTTACCTGAAGTATCGACACAAATCCTGTCTGCAAAACCACGCCACGACTGTCACCCCGCAAAATTTTCGTCAACGATATTTAATAAAAACACAAGCCTGGCACGAAAATTTGTGCGGGGTCCGGTTACGACCTTTTCGTAACACTATCAAGGCTGTCAACCAGACCCGCACAAATTTTCGTGTTGCGCCAGTTTTTTTGTGTAATCTTGTTGACGAAAATTTTGCGGGGTGACAGTCGTGGCAAGCTTTTGTAGACAGTGTTTTCCTCGATACCTCTCGACGTTCACTCGCCCGGAAACGGTAAGACATTCCCCACTTTAAATTGATCCAGCGAATAAATTTTAGCATCCGCAACCATAGTGCTCGATCGACTAAATTCAATTACCTCATTCGTTGCAAAACATTGCCAGGATTGAAATGAGGCTTCATCTGGATGCTTATGTAAAAATGCTTTCGGCGTAAATAATCCAATATTAATTCCTTTATTTCTATCTCTTGCTGAATAATAAGTAAAAGCCTGTATCTCCGCCTGACGCATGGCAGATCCTAAAAGTTGACTTGCCTTATAGGAGTTCGGTTTTGATATCAGGGAAGTATACTGCGAAAAAGCAGCGCTAGTTAACTTCACTCCGACCGATGATTTCACTTCTGCAGAAAAAGCCGTAAACTGCGGCGAGACAATCCCCAATTTCGCACCACTTGCATTTATAAAATTAAATAAATAAAACGCTTTTTCCGAAAACGCTGTATTTAACTCCAAAGAACCATACCATAATGAAGGCTCAATTTTCTTACCAAACCGCGAGCCATATTTTAAAGGCGGATAACGAAACGGCGTATAAAGCAAAGGATGATAATACAAATAACCCGAAGGCAAAGCCGGTTTTTCAGCCTCAATTAAATCTTCCAGAATCATTTGCTCTTCCAAAGAATCCACAAGCTTTCGTGTTGCAGTCATCTCCTGCGCTTCAACAATACGCCAAGCAGTTTTATGAATTAAACCAATATGTTTTCTACCCTGACAGATAGACCAGATATCTGCCGTCATTAATTTTTTCCCCGCATCGCATCCAGATATTGCACCGCCAATACCAATCCTTCAATCGTTTGAATCAATACAATCGGAACACCTTGCAAATGTTTATTTTCACTTCTCAACCACAACTGACACTGCTTCACATTTCCGCCAAATAACGTATCCAGATTTCGATAAAAGCGTATCAATAAAATCGCAAGCTGCCCTTCTTTAGAACCAGGATCAAGATAGATGGAATGGGCAAACAAACGGCTTAAAGTAGATTCACTGGGACCCAAAATATGGGAAAGCTCTTGCCGGCTTAACTGCAATCTCTCAACCATACGAATGAGTGCTTTGGTTAAAACACGTTTTTTATCTTCATCCGTAGGCGCATGTTCTATTTTTTTTGAATGTTGCGAGCGCATGGTTGATTCTCCTTATTTCAAATGAAATTTTACCCTATATTTATTGCAATTGCAATTTATTCGCATTTTGTTTATATCTTATACATTTTATGTTTTTTATTTATTAAGTGATTGTATTTAGCCTCGATTTGGTTAGAATGAACACAAATTAACAACTGTATTTATAAATTATGCCTAATCCACGCCAAACACGAATCCCTCACGATGGAGGATATAATCATGCCAAATGGCGTTATTATTTTTATAAATATTCTCCACATGTCTTAAAAGGATTATTTTCAATTACACTCGGTCTAATGGCGGGCCTGTTATTTGCACCCGTCGTTACTACTTTTGGCTTTTGCTTAATTTCGATTACCACCTCTTTTTTTACCATGACCCTCGCTGAATGTTGTCATTGCCCTTGCGTTAAAGATACATCCATAGAGACAAATAATACAGCAACCATGAAAACGAGCGCCCAAGTCACAGCAGCAATGATATCGTCAAATACCGCACCCTCTCGAGAACGTTCTCGAAATGTGCTTACAACTACGACAGGATCTACCCCGATACAAAACAATCGTTCTTCTGAAACACCAGCCGCCCCGAACCAAGACAATTTATTTCCTTTAGGACCTAAAAATCCTTCTAAAAAAACCATCGTCGTTGAACCAGATCTATCAACTATACTTGAAGAGGAAGATGAAGGTGATATGGAAGAAGTATCATTCATTGAAGATGGATACGAAACCAAAAATATTCGAGAAAATTCTTCTAATTTTCTGGCAGAGATGGAAGAATTAGAGTCGCAATCAGAGCCTCAAGAAAACGACTCGCCTCGCCTCCAGTTAGAACACGATGATCAAATGTCAGTGACAACGGAAGGCGCAGAGAAACTTCGCCCTTACTGATAACCACCTGCCTCCATTTCCCACTCGCCAAAATTGAAACCATCGGCGGCAAAATAATCGGCGTTGAATAGTGTCCCGCAATGCTTCCAATATTGGATAAAGTAAATGTTGCACCTTGCAAATCAGAGGGTGCAATCGTACGATCCTGCACAGATTTTTTAAACTGATTAATCATCTCACGCAATTCTTTCGCTGATCGCTTTTCAACGTTCCGCAACACAGGCACAAATAAACCCTCTGTCGTATCCATAGCCACTCCTAAATGAATCTCTTGCTGCACAAGGAGTTTGCGTGTCTGACTATCAAACCATGCATTGATCAAAGGTACTTTTTTAATGCCTGCCACAATCGCCTGAATCAATCGTACCGTAATATCATCGGCCCCTGCCCAAGCTGTCACATCCGCTTCATCAAATACCGTTACAGGCACCACTTCCCGATGCGATTTTTCCATCGCAAGCATCATCGCAAGCCGTACTCCATGCAACACTTCACCTTGCATACTGGTTGCCTGTTTAACATCCTCTGCAGTAATTTGACCTTCCCGTCCTGTCGGTTTGACATGACTTAAATCAACATTCAATTGTTTTGCAAGCGCGCGCACTGCCGGCATTGCTTTAACCGTTTTTTCCGCCTCTTTTAGCAAAGTAGAGGCCGCCGTGCTTTTTTCATTTATAACATGATCACCTACTTCCAATCGTCCAACGACTGTTCCTCTATCCTCCTCGTCAAACTCCACTAAAGGTGCATGTGTTTTGATGGCATCACCCACCTGTCCATGCAATTTCACAATACGGCCAGCTGTGGGTGAAGGCACATCCACAACCGCTTTTGCTGTTTCAACAGAAAGCAGAGGTTGATCTACGGAAACATGATCACCGATTTTGACATGCCAGGCACGAATTTCTGCCTCCGCCAATCCTTCTCCTAAATCTGGCAAATAAAAAATACTCATGCAAACTCCATGACAAAGCGCACCGCATTTAAGATTTGTTTTTCACTTGGTAAATAAAATTTTTCCAATCTCGGATAAGGCACGGTCGTATCATATCCCGTCACACGCTGCACCGGTGCCTTCAAAAACAAAAGACCTTGTTCTGCAATTTGCGCTGAAATATCAGCGCCAATCCCGCCCGTACGAGCTGCTTCATGAATAATTACACAGCGGCCTGTTTTTTCAACGGACTTTAAGATGGTATTCATGTCCAAAGGCTTCAAGGTCGCAACATCAATCACTTCTGCCTGAATGCCTTGTTTTTCTAATTGTTCAGCAACCGCCATTGTTTCTTTAACCATCGCACCCCAAGTCACCAAGCTTACATCTGTTCCTTCACGTAAGGTAAAACAAACGTCTAAAGGCAAAGCCTGGCCCTCATCCGGCACCGCTTGTTTTGCAAAGCGATACAATCGAGAAGGTTCTAAAAAAATAACAGGATCCGGATTTCGAATAGAAGCCAACAGCAAACCATAGGCACGCAGAGGGGATGATGGAACAACCAATCGCAATCCTGGAATATGCGCAAAGATCGCCTCAGTGCTTTCTGAGTGATGTTCCGGTGCATGAATACCACAGCCATAAGGTGTACGAAATACAAGAGGACAATGCAAACGGCCAAGCGTGCGATGACGTAACCGCGCAGCATGATTAATAATCTGATTTAATGCCGGATAAATAAACCCCATAAATTGAAACTCTGCAACCGGCTTTAATCCCTGCAATGCCATACCAATTGAAATACCGCCAATCATGGATTCAGCAAGCGGGGTATCACGCACCCGATCAGCTCCAAATTTTTCAAGCAATCCGACTGTTGCACGAAACACACCGCCATTTTTAGCAATGTCTTCACCTAAAACAATAACACTCTTATCCTTTTGCATTTCATAGGTCAACGCTTGATTAATCGCTTCAACGAGTGTGATTTCACTCATGATCACTCCTGACCTGCTCTCGTTGTTTCACATAAACATCCGGTAATGTTTCATATAAATGATCAAACATCGTTTCAGGTGATCGAAGAGGAATCGAGGAAAAAATATTAACCGCCTCTTCCACTTGTGCAACACATTCTTCCTGTAGTTTTTCTTCGCTAGATGGATTCCATACATTCAGTCCTTCCAAATATTGGCGCAAACGCTGTATAGGTTCTTTCTTCCATTCCGCATCACGCATACCTGTAGGTTCATAACGGCTGGCATCATCTGCCGTCGTATGATCACTGTGCCTATAACTCAATATTTCAATCAATGTAGGAACTTGTTCTTCTCGTGCTTTTTTAAGCGCAGCCCCAACACGTTCCCTCACTGCGATAACATCATTTCCATCAACCTGTTCACCCGAAAAACCTGCTGCAATGGCTTTTTGTGCCAATGTTTTTGCGGCCGTTTGAGCTGACCGTGATAAAGAAATTGCCCATTGATTATTATTAATAACAAATACGACAGGCAATCCCCACACACCTGCGACATTGATCGCTTCGTAAAACTCACCTTCCGATGTTGCCCCGTCGCCGCACACCGTTAATACTGCTCGTTTTTCTTTTTTAATTTTTAACGCTGTCGCAATACCCGCAGCCAATAATCCTTGACTGCCCACGGGAATACTAAAAGGTAAATCTTCGGAGCCAGAAGAAAAACAATTGCCTTGTTCATCACCGCTCCAGTACAACAGGATCTCCGCCATCGTCACACCACGCTGCAACAAGACAGCCGTATCGCGATAATAAGGAACGAAGACATCCTCTTTCGCCAACGCATCTCCCATCCCAACAAATACAGCTTCCTGTCCTCGTGTTGAAGGATAAGTACCAATTTTCCCAGTACGCTGTAATGCAATTGCTTTCGTATCAAAGACGCGATTTAAAACCATCGCACGATAAAGATGAATTAAGTGATCAGGAGTTGCAAAATCAGGAGAGTCACTCACCAATTGGCTAGCTTGATTTAACGTTTGATAATAAGAAATTTCAAAGTGTGCAACAATTTCCATTGATCCACATTCCTATTAATCAATAAAATCAGGGTTCCGATCGAATATCAAACTGCTCGCCGCTTCTGCGCATGACTTCATTCACATGAGGATTTGCTAATGCAAAACCATGAAATTTTGCCACACTCAATTGTAAAAGAATCATTTCTGTTTTCGCTACAACCGTTGCAGTACGTTTACCGGATAAGGAATAAAATCCTGTTTCATTTAAACCGATAGAAGCACCCTGCTTTAAAGTCGCGACAGAATTAAATGTTAAAGCATGATCTTTAATGGTCGCAACACGGACATCTGCTTCTCCGCTCACAATAAGAAAAACATTATCGACAAGATCGCCTTCTGTCACAATCGTTTCACCAGGAGCTACCCGTTTTTCAACTAACAAGTTTGCCAGTTCATCAACTTCTTTATCCGATAATTTCGTAAAACAAGCCTGTTTTTTGACATAGTTTTTTTTGAGGGTTGAGTCAATTGCATCATCCATGTGTTTTGCTCTCTATGAAGGTAATATGGAACTAGTATAGCCAGATCTATTCTAATGCGCACGCCTTTTAAACATGTACATTTTTCAGTCTTACTCTTGAATCTTATGCATATATTGATCTAGTTTACAAAATATAAACGTGATCGCACCCCATTTAAATTAGACCGAATGCTAAAATACTAAGTATATATGGAGGGATATCTTATGCTAAATAAGTTGAGCTCGCTCTGTATTATTGCAGGCTTGTTAATCTCTGGCACTAACGCGAATGCAGCCTACTATTATTATCGTGCACAATACGTTCCTGATTATGAATTTGTGACGGTAACTTGTCGAGAGCCACATTATCGCTATGTTCCAACACATCATTACCGCTGCGGAAGTAAACATCATAAATATCATTCAACGACGTCTCACGTTAAACGCAGCCATTACAGCATTACAACCTATTATGTCTACAGTACTCCTTTTGGTGATACATTATGGATACCTTCGCCCTGCAGTGATTGCAGTGGTGCATGGGTCAATGTGCGAGAGTATCATAGGACATTGCCTTATTATGAAACATGTAATGGCGGCTGCCAAAGCGACGTTGATTTTGATATGGACATGAGAACAGCAGACGATGTGCGTGATTGGTAAATCAAAGTGCTGGCAAGAGTCGTTCTCGCGCAAATAAATCTTGAATGGTTTCACGCGCTGAGATCAGATGAATCGTATCTTGATCCACCATGACTTCTGCAATTTTAGGTCTGGCATTATAATTCGAGCTCATGCAGGCACCATAAGCACCTACCATACCGATAGCGATTAAATCACCTTCCTCTAAAGCCAATAAGCGATTGTTCCCAAGAAAATCTGCCGACTCACAAACAGGTCCCACAATATCATAAAGCATTTCAGGAGCATTCGAACGCTCCATCACCGGCATTATAGGATGCCATGCTTCATAAAGTGCAGGACGTAACAACTCAGTCATACCCGCATCCACAATCGCAAAATTTTTAGAAGACGTTTTTTTTATATATTCAACCCGCGTTAATAAAATTCCCGCATTCGCAACCAAGGCCCGTCCGGGCTCGATAATAAGCTCTAATCCTGTATTTTTTAATTTTTCACAAAACTGATGAACATAAGCTGCTATCGGAGGCGGAGTTTCATTATGATATCGAACACCCAGACCACCACCCATATCAATGTGTTTTAATTCAATCCCTATTTTTCTTAACTCTGAAATTAAGGAAAGCACACAATCTAAAGCTTCCACAAAAGGACTTAGTTCTGTTAATTGTGAACCGATATGACAAGCAATCCCCGTCACTTTGCAATGCGGCATGGAGGTTTGTATTTTTTTATACAAAGACAAGATATCCTTCATATCAATTCCAAATTTATTATCACTGAGTCCAGTTGCAATATAAGGATGAGTACGCGCATCAATATTAGGATTAATTCGAATGGCAATATTCACTATTTTATTTTGTTGTGCAGCAAGCGTATGTAAACGCATCAATTCAGATTCAGATTCAACATTGAAACAACCCACACCCACTTCAATCGCACGTAAAATTTCGAGACTTTGCTTTGCCACACCTGAAAAAATTATTTTTTTAGCTTCCCCGCCTGCTGCAAGAACACGCTCTAATTCTCCCATCGAAACAATATCAAACCCTGCATTTTTTGAAGCAAATAAATTTAAAATAGCAAGATTAGCATTCGCTTTGACGGCATAACAAATTCGATGCGGCACTTTGCCGAAAGCATCTGAAAATGCCTGCCAATTTTGTTCAAGCGCTTTTCGCGAATAAATATAACAGGGCGTACCCATTTGATCAGCAATCTTAAGAAGACTGACGGATTCTGCATAAAGCTGACCTTGTTTGTAGATGAAATGTGAAGACATATTTTTTTAAATTCCTTTGCCCCTCACAAAGAGAGGCCATTAAAACATTATCGCAATGCAGCAAGAGCCGCTTCATAATTAGGTTCCGTTGATATTTCAGGCACAAGCTGTGTATACGTCACTTTCCCTTTCTCATCGATAACGACAACAGCACGGGATAATAATCCGGCAAGAGGACCTTCAGTCAAAGTGACTCCGTAAGATTTACCAAATTCAGGATGACGAAAAGTAGAAACCGGTATCACGTTTGTTAAATTTTCCGCGCCGCAGAAACGTTTTTGAGCAAAAGGTAAATCGGCGGAAATACAAAACACGGTCACATTCGGCATGTTGTTACAGGCTTCGTTAAAATGGCGCATCGCCTTAGCACAAGTACCCGTATCTACGCTTGGGAAAATACTCAGCAATATTTTTTTCCCCAAAAAATCAGAGAGCGCAATTTCAGATAAATCTGTTTTAGTCAAACTAAAATCCGGCGCCAGACTTCCTTTTTTAGGTAAATCACCTACAAGATGCTGCGCTTTGCCTTGTAATGTCACGGTCGTCATGATTAAAAGTCTCCTATAATTAAAATGTGATGAAATCATACTCGAAATAAAAAATAATCGCGAGTGAGCGTTTTGACACCGATGAATTATTTGTTATGATAACCTAAAGGATATAGGCATGAAGTAACCATGAACCTATCAGCGACGTTGGCAAATGATATCAAGCAAAAAACTGAAGTTGCTTTAGTTGTAGCCACCTACAAACAGGCAAAACTAAGTTTCCTTGCATCCTGGATTTGCGCAACCGTTATCTTAATCTATCTCTATTATTTCAATTCCGCACCACTTTCTTACATATACCTTTGGTATGCTTTTTTCTTGATAGTGACCTTATCAAGAACCATATTAGTAAACATCTTCTTACAATCTGAACCTTCTTCACATGACATTGAGTTATGGAAAAACTTGTTTACCGTCGGTGCTTTTTTAAGCGGCGCGAGCTGGGGCATTACAGGAACACCGCTTCTCTTGCCTTATGCCGCCCCTCAACAAACACCCATCATGGTCATACTCGCAGGCGTGTGCGCAGGCAGTGTTCCCGCTTTTGCACCTATTCGTAACGCTGCATTGATTTTTTTAATAGCCGCCTTAGCACCGCTCATTGTTTGCTTTGCCGCCACTCAAACTTCTATTAACTTATTCCTTATTTTTACGTTCTCTGCTTTTTTTCTTTTTTTAATTCTGCTCACCCTCAAAACGCATAAAATGATTAAAACATCCTTTCAGTTACAATTTGAAAACGAAAGCCTGGTTATCAGTTTATCGGATGCAAAAAGCAAACTTGAACTTGCCAATAGTCAGCTTAAAAACGATGCCACCCATGATCCCTTAACACATGTGGCAAACCGCAGTTTATTTGAGTCTTATTTTGAAGACGCTATCGAAACAGCCGCCAAGGACCATACCATTCTGGCATTATTATATTTAGACCTTGATGGGTTTAAAAACGTCAATGATACCTATGGTCATGAAGCGGGAGATCAGCTATTACTCATTGTTGTGGCGCGCCTTAAAAATATATTACGCGACAAAGATATTCTTTCGCGACTAGGCGGTGATGAATTAGCTATCCTGCTGGAAAAAATGGAAGATATTCAATCAATTGCCGATGTTGCAGAGCGTGTCCGTGAAGTGGTCGCAGAGCCCATCATGCTTCAAGAAAATGTAGTCCAGGTTCACGTCAGCATTGGCATCGCGATTTACCCAACCGACGGCAAAGAATCCAGCACTTTGCTCAGAGTGGCTGACCGCGCCATGTATTATGTTAAAGATCATGGTGGTAATAACTATCATTTTAACGTTGATTTTGAGAAACAAAACCCGCCTTCTGCTTGAATGGTTTGTTTTTATACCCTATAATTGGAAAAATTTTAAAAAAGAGCTCAATACAAAAAGGGGTTAATAAAATATGCAAAGAAATCAATTGATTACAATACCTGAAATTCAAATGAATGGGAATATCGCCTTAACAGGACAAGTATTAGAAGCCGCCTTAAAAGACCCCCAAAACCCTCTTTCTAAAGATCTCGCAAATGATACAGAAAATGATTTCTTAGCCAAAGAAGCTCGTCATAAAGCACAAATGATTGCTAACAATCAAAGACAACTTCGCCTCAAAATTGAAAGACTGGATGAACAATTAGCCAAAAATCGCAAAACTTTGAATGAGCAATACAACAGAGCCATCGAAGCCTATTATAAGCAACTTGAACTTGGTATAAAAAATGCTGAGTTATTACTATTAACTCACACAAGCACCAGCTCTATTTATCATGCTGCCTTACAATCATTAGCTAACCTTGCAGAATTACTGACCGCAGTGCAAACAGAACTCGTAGAACTGCATGATGAACGCGAGACATTACTCCAAAGTTATGCTGACAATCGTAGAGCAGCCGCTGAAGCCCTCTTTCAGAAAATGGATCCAAACTTCGCTCATACAGTGGGTAATGATAAAATTAATAAATACTATATCAATCCCGATTTGGTTCCTGCAGACAAACAAGCTGAATTGAAAGAAATAAAAGATGAAGTGTTTAACAGATTAGCAAATCCAGAAACAACCCAGCAAATCATGAGTCGCCGTGATATTACGGATGCTGCTAGAATACATTATGATCTCAATGGCCAAAGTGACAGAGCCTCTTTACAAATAGAAATGGGTAAAGAATTATCGATCGTGCGCATGATCTCATTTATTTTAGTCGAAAGTAATCAAATTAAGACTGGAGTACATGTAAACAGAGTCGCAACCTCCATCGGTGGAGATATTTTTAGTTCCATATCATCCTATCAAAGAATGGCTATTGAAATGGAGAAGGCATTATATCAAAACAATGTAAATACTCTCTTCATGCTTCAACAACAAGCTTTGATGCAAACCCGAATTAGCAATATATTAGACACTGTCTCAAGCTATTCAAAACACGATAATGCTCATAGGAATGCTATCAATATTCTTGCTGAAATTAATGATTTCAAACGAGATATGAGCGAACATACCGCCGTCATGCGTGGCTTACTGAGATAGTTTTAAAAATAAACCCGCACATTTAATTTGTACTTATTAGAACCTTTCCGTAATAAGAAAGGTTCTAACTTAAGTAGGTCTGTCCTATTTTTTCCATTGAATCTTGACGTCTGCGCATAAATCTTTTTATACTGGTGCGTGTTGTTGCAAAAAACATCACGCATGACCTCACTATTGAGCCACTTCTTTATTTGAATTGTTATGAAAGGGAGCTTTATGACCAAGAAAACCAAATTAGCGGGTGCTGTATTAGCTATCACCGCTGCTAGCGTATTTGCTTTAACACCTGTTGCATCCGTTGCTATGGGCAAACATAAAGTAGATTGCTATGGCGTTAACAGCTGCAAAGGCAAAGGTAAATGTAAAACACCTGACAATGCTTGCAAAGGCAAAAATGCATGCAAAGGCAAAGGTGTTATGCCAATGTCTAAAAAAATGTGTGACAAGAAAGGTGGAACTGTTCAAACAGAAGACCACAAGTAAAATCAGAGCCGGACATTCGTTAGCAATGTCCGGTTTTTTTTAACCTTTTCAAAATTCATTATTCCTATGAAACAAAGACCCTATCTTGGTTTTGGTCTAGGACTTCGTCCCGATCATTACGAAACCATATTAGAAGAGCACCCTCCCTTAGATTGGTTTGAAATATTGACTGAAAATTATTTAGTGCCAGGCGGAAAACCTCTTTATTTTCTGGATCGCATTCGAGAAAACTATCCGCTTGTCATGCATGGGGTATCACTTTCTATCGGAAGTTGTGATCCTCTTGATAAGGCATATCTTCAAGACGTTAAAAATTTAATTTCGCGTGTTGAACCAGCCTGGGTTTCTGATCATTTATGCTGGACGGGTATTCACGATTTAAATATGCATGATCTGTTACCGCTGCCCTATACGATGGAAGCAGTGAATCATATCGTTTCGCGGATACAAGAAGTACAAGACTATTTTGGACGTCAAATTTTAATTGAAAATGTTTCTAGTTATTTAACGTATTTAAATGCAGAAATGGAAGAATGGGAATTTTTAGCGGAAATAGCAAAACGCGCAGATTGTTTGATTCTTTTAGATGTGAATAATATTTACGTGAGCTCCTACAATCATATGTTTGACCCGAGAGATTATTTAAATGGAATTCCTAAAGATCGTGTTCAACAAATTCATCTCGCAGGGCATTCGAATCAAGGACACTATATTATTGATACACATGATGCACCTGTCATTCAGCCGGTATGGGATTTATATGCATTAACCTTAGAACACTTCGGCCCCATTTCAACGATGATTGAAAGGGATGATAATATTCCTGCTTTATCTGAATTACTGAAAGAAGTAGAGCAAGCACGTCAAATCGCGAAAGAAGTACTGGAGGTACCCACCGTTGCGTGAACTGCAGAAATTGCAAAATGATTTTCAAAATTATCTACTCGATAAATCAAATGCTATTATGACTGCTGTCGTCGATATTGAACCTGTTCCTGCAAACATACGTTTAAATGTTTATAGAGATGGTTACTATCTAAGACTATTAGAAGCGCTCGAACAAGATTATGAAGTATTGCGCGCACTGATGGGTGCAGAAGAATTTGATGTGATTGCTCGTGACTATATTCACACACATCCCTCTCATTTTCGATCGATTCGCTGGTATGGCAAAGATCTCTCTTTTTTTTTAAAAGAAAAAACAAATCAACTCTGTCTCAGCGAAATGGCTCAATTTGAATGGTTGTTAACTGAAGCTTTTGACGCGGCAGAAAGTGACATCCTGACTGTGGAAGACATGGCGGCTATTCCTCCTAAAAAATGGCCTGTGATGCGTTTTATACTCCACCCATCCTTACGTCAATTGAATTTACAAACAAATGCAGTGGCCATCTGGCAATCTTTTAAAGAAAATGGAATCTTACTTACACCGGAAGAAACCCAGATATCTGTTCCCTGGATCATTTGGCGCAAAGAACTCGATATTTTATTCTGTTCTTTAGATCCTGCTGAAAATGATATGCTCCAGACACTTTCCGCTGGCATGCCTTTTAAAAAGCTTTGTGAGGGCTTAGGTAAGTGGTTTGATGAAGAAAAAGTCGCCATGCAAGCTGCTTTATTTCTAAAAAGATTGATGTTGGATCATCTAATTGTGGGCGTGAAGTATAAGTAACTCATTGATTAAACTATATTTATTTTTTATTTTCTGTTTTCTTAAGATTTCCTTAATGTTCAAAGGTTATACTACTCCTCTTTCAAATTTTATACATTAGAAAATAACGAGGGGTATACCAATGAGATATTTATCTTTTATTACCATTCTTATGGTAGGCATCATCGGTTTGGTTTCTTATACATTTTTATCTAAAAATTCAAAACAAGAAAATGTGACTGCCGAAAACACAACAGTCACACACACAACGAATAATTCACATAATTGGGTAACAGAAAAAACCCATTTGATTGAATCACAGGCAAGCAATCTTGATCCAGCCGTTTTAAAGGTTGGTCTGACGGCTTATCTTAAAGCACGTGATAAGGGTCTCGATCAAAAACAATTATTAACAGTGATCGATTTTTCTAAACCTTCTGATGAACGTCGTATGTGGGTGATCGATCTTAAAACGAATAAAGTATTATTTAATACCTGGGTTGCACATGGAAAAAATAGCGGTGGACGTTATGCCACAAGTTTTTCAAATGCATCCCACAGTTTAAAATCAAGCTTAGGTGTGTTTGTGACAACGAACACCTATTCCGGTGGTCATGGTTATTCATTACGTATTAAAGGATTAGAACATGGCATCAATGACAACGCAGCGAATCGTGACGTGGTTGTACATGGTGCATGGTATGCAGGTGGTGATGTTGCAAAATCACGCGGTATGTTAGGCAGAAGCTGGGGTTGTTTAGCGGTCGGTGAAAACACCATCAAACCTTTAGTTGATACCATCAAGAATGACACCGTGGTTGTTGCTTATTATCCTGATCGACATTGGTTAGAACATTCGGAATGGGTTAATAATTCTGTCGCAGCATAAACAAAGTTATCTCTCATCGTGCCTTCGATGAAGTCTCTCATCGAAGGCACAATAAAGGACGATACTTACTTTATCTAACCGCATAACGATTAAGATAGACCGTATCTCTACTAACCTCAGCAGGTGCCGGCAATAAACAACGCCCAAACAATCCAAGTTTCGAAAGCCCCTCACTCAAACGCTCGGAAGAAAAACGAGATGCCTTCTCATTTTTATTAACACGTTTTACCAAAATTTCTTTTTCCTTGGCAAGCGCCAGATATTCCTCTTTTTTAGCTTTGGGTGACGCTTCTTTTTCAGCTGTAAATTGAGCTTCCTTAGCTCGAGCATGATATCGATAGGCAGACCACCCCACAGCCGTGAGAAAAAGCAAAGTCCATGTCACCGGATTTGATAACGATGCTGCAATTGCTGCCATATGAAAACAAGCAGGCATAAAAGGTGATGTATTCGGTAATAAAAATACTCGCGCAACAAACACCGATGACATCGTAAAATCACATAACATTTTATAGTAAATATGATTAAAAAATTCGAATTCCTTTTTACCTAACCGCTCAAAGAAATAACTCAGTGCATTTTGATTCATCCAATTTTTTTCATTCAGCTGAGTTTTTAATCCAGAAATGTCACCTTTAAGTTTGTCAATCTCTCCATCAAGGTCAGGAACGTTATTCAAATTGATCTTTAAATCAACATGCTCTTCCAATGCGCCCAATTTATCGTGATAGGCTTTATAGGCAAATCCACAGGCCGCAATAACACTCCCAATACCGAAGTCATTTGCAAACACAGTTCCCGCAAGATCTGCTGTGAAATGAAGGTAATCCATCACTGCAGCGGATGTTAGCCACAACACATATTGAGCCTGTAAAAAACCACTGAGAAACCCGACACCACCTGCATAGAATGCAAGCTCTTTTGCATTTTCAGGTTTGGGTGTCGATTCAAACGAAAGATCTTCATGTTTTAACCAATTCTTCTTGAGTTCATCATTCAATAAATATTCTAACAAGGAAGCTTCATGATAGGCTTCTTCGGAATTTTTGATCTGACCATTTGAATGACGATGATCGAACCAATGCCATGTTTTAAAACCCATGAAAGTCAAAGCACTGACTGCAAGAGGTAAGATATAACTCACGAAAAATGAACAACCCGGCATACCATTGGCAAGGGAAGCTGTTAAGCTAACCTCGATAATCCAGCCAATCCAGAAGTAGAAAGCAGAAAGAAACAAAGTCATCCAAATTGCGAGTAAAAAGCGCTCGGGATTAAATTGGGTCTGCATTTTGACAAAAGGTGTTCCATTTTCATCAACATCTATCCTGGCATTTTTAAATCTAGCAAAAAATTTTTTCTCATTCTCATCATCCTCCCGAGGATTTTGTAGTCTTTCATTGAGACTTTTAATGAGATCATCATTGTCAAAGGTAAATTGTTTACGAAGACTATCTAATTTTTCCTGGATAATAATCCGTTTTTCTTCACATTGTTCTTGATGAACTTGTCGTTTAATTTCATTTTGATATTCTGTTTCAGTCCAGAAACCACAAGCTTTTGCAAGTCCCAAAAAAGCAATGGCAGCCACGCCCGTCTCTGTGGTGAACGGATGCTCAGCAAACCATACAAGGGGGCCGAACGATGCATGGGCTGCTGTATCGGGATTTTTGAGAAAGATATCCCGAAAAAAAATAAGTGGCCATCGATAAAAGAAGGTGAATAACCAGTCGAAGGGTTCCAAAAAAGCAGCTTGCACTGCCCAAATAAAACTCGAAGAATATTCTTGACGATATTTTTCTGTTTCTTCTTCCAATCCGCTTGAGAACATACCTGAAAACATATTATGCACTCCTTTTTTTAATAATTATTTATTATGCAAATACATCAAAATCAGGTTGCTTCGTCAAGTGAAAAATGAAATTTCTTTTTTTATTGAATGGATTGTTTTAATGTTTGAATTCGCTGATAAGATTCATCGATTCGTTCTTCAGAAATCTGCCCCAACTGTACAGCTTCATCAATAATATTGACTATTTCTTGTGGATTCTCCGGCGTTGCAACTAATTGATTCCCAAAAACTAAAATATCTGCGCCTGCATTCACCGCCATCTTAACGGATTCAGCCAAACCATATTGTTTAGCCATTGCATCCATCTGCATATCATCCGTCACAGTAACCCCTTTGAAATTTAAAGAATTCCTTAATAAATCCGTTGTCACTGACTTAGAAATGCTCGCAGGAAAAATATCATATTTTTTATTCACGACATGAGCCGTCATGATCATCGTTCTGGGATTGTTATTAATGAGAGCCTTGTAGGGATCCAATTCATATTCTTTCCAGGTATCTGTCACATCCACAAAGGGACTTGTATGCGTATCTTCCACAGAGCTCCCATGCCCAGGAAAATGTTTATAGGCACATAAAACCCCCTGATCTTGATAGGCTTTGGCAAATATTGCCGCATATTCGATGACTTTTTTAGGATCCGAGGAAAAACTACGGCCCAATTTACCGATAATAGGATTGTCAGGATTTACATTCAGATCAAGGACCGGTGCAAAGTTAAGATTGATACCTAATCCTTTTAACGTTGCCGCCATTTTTTCAGCTTCTCGTTTCGCATTTTCCAAGCTGCCATTCCCGATTTCCGCTGCAGATTGTGTTTTTGGAAAGCCATAACTTTCCTTTAAACGGTTCACTTTACCCCCTTCATAATCAATACTGATGATTAAAGAGGATAAATGATTTTTTTTAACCGTTGCTGCTTGCTTTGCATAAGTCTGTAATTGTTGAGTCAATGTCTTCAGTTGTTCTGGAGATTGAATATTACGATGACCGGCTTGCCGCGTTTGACAGTCATAATCAAATAAAATAACACCGCCTATCTGTTGAGCCAAAATAGCATGCACAATAGGATCATCCGGTTTAAGCATTAAACCCTTAAAACCGACAAGAATCATTTGTCCAATTTTTTCTTTCAAGGTCACATTATTTGACATGCTTAGACCTATCTTAAAAAAAGTAGAAGCAAACCCATTTTTCCTATCAAGATAAAAAGAAAAAACAGGCTTGCGTTTGTTTAAGACAGTTACATTTTATAGATATGGATTATCCTAACCGACTAATCCAACATTCCATACTGTTTTAATTTTTTACGCAATGTGCCGCGCGAAATTCCCAAAATCTGAGCCATGCGTACTTGGTTATAATGCGTATGATTGATAAGCACTTCCAGCAAAGGGCGCTCAATTTCTTCTAATAAAATAGAATAAAAATCAACCGGCTGTTCAGTACCAATATTGGTAAAATAATTCCGTAAAGTATCTTTAACGGCTTGTTTCAATGTAATGCTATTGAGTGTTTCTAGTAATGCTTCGTTCCCGATCATAATAAACTCCCTTTAACGGTGTGTCTTTTGTTTTCCCTATTTGGTCTTATTTTAACTCTAATTTTTTGCATGTTGGCCTGCATCTTATCAAATCGTTTCATGGAATTCTACCTATACTCATCAATTTAATTCATGATAGGCAGCTCTTATTTTATTGACAGATTATTTTTTGGTGTCAACTTGCTCTTTTAAAGCTTTTCCTGCTTTAAAGTAAGGCACTACCGCTGCATTAATTTGCATTTCTTTTCCCGTCTGCGGATTACGAACTTTACGTGCCGCTCTCTCCTTTACGCCAAAATTACCAAAACCGACTAGAGATACAGAATCTCCCTTGGTCAACGTTAATTCAATACTACTTAACATCGCAGCAAGAATTTTTTCTGCTTTGGCATTAGGCAATTCTGAATTTTCTGCGATATAGGCTATCAGTTGTGATTTATTCATATATGCTCCTTACGTCATTAAAAAGGTATCACCTTGTTCCCATCAAAAATTATTTCCTAAGCATTCCCCTCAATTTCCAATGCGGGTGTTAATGATTCTTCTACCAGTTCTGGAGTTTCAATTTCCGTATCGAGAGTTGTTTCCTCTTGCATAGGTAATTGTGATTTTTTAGGCGATTTTTTCTTGGGTGCAGCCTTTATTTTGATATTTTTTTTCTTGTCGGTTGTCTTACTCTCATTAGGACTGATGATTGCAAGAATCGCTGCCTGCTTCTCAGCAAGAAAAGCTGTTGATTGATGAATCATTTCTGATTCGTAGGTGAGTTTGTTAATCGTTTGATTGATTTGCTTAAATGCTTTTTTGGCAGCATTCATTTTTTTGATGGTCGATTTCTTATTTAATGCTGCATTGACTACTTTTTTCTTTTTTTCTGCTTTCTTAAGTGCCGATGTTAATTTTGTAGCTTGTTTTTTCAAAACCGTTAATTCTTTTTTAATTTGTTTAGGAAGCTTTTTTAAAATCTGAGAAACCGTCAAGGATGTTACTTTTGATTTACGTTTCACTTTAATGCTGACCTTATTTGTTTTTTTTGTTAGTTTTTTGCGCGCCATTTGTTAATCCTCATTCAAAAATTTTAAGGTGGTAGAATCTACCATCCTTTGGTCAGCAAAGTCTACAACTAATCCAAATATCCCCCATTAATTTATTCATTTTTTTCTAGAAAAAATCAGGATGTTATGATTTTCCAAATTCCAAAGCTAACTTTCAGCGTGTTTCGTAAATCCCTATCGTGAACGTGAACATTGCTAAAACCGTCTACGTCTTTTTTCTGCTATTTTCCTCACTGATGAATAAAGAATTGTAGGTTCAAATTCCAGAGATTTTATATCAACAAGGTTGATTTTAAGTAAAGAACTTATTAGAGTACATATTTAGTAATTTTGCGAAATGTGTGGAAAATGTATAATGTATTTTTTAAGCAGAAAAGTGTGATGAGAATCCAATCCCTGAATCATTCAGTAATCCCCCATATCTATATCCTGTAGGAGTTTTACCATGAGTAATTTAACTTTAAAAGAACAGCTCTCAGCATTAGCGCTCGGTTCACCTACTTCGGAAACGACCCAGGAAACGCTTAAAAAATCTCCGCAAAAAAAACCAGAAAAAGCGACCAGCCCAGCTAAACAAAAACCCGCCTGGCTTGAACACGCTCAATATGGTGTTGAACTCTTAAAAGCACACTTCCCTGAATGTTTTAAGGAAATGCAAGCCGTTCAACCCTTAAAAATTGGTATTAAACAAGACCTGGTTATTCGATTAGGGAGCAAGGACAATATCGTCCTCAACGATAAAGCGTGCATGGTTAGCAGTCTTTCTTATTACGTCAGCTCCCCTTCTTATCTTAAAAATGTCATCACAGGCGCAACCCGTATTGATCTGGATGGAAATCCCGCAGGTGTTGTCAGCGAAGAAGAAGCAAAGTACTCCTCCGACTCTCGTCAGGCAAAATTACAAAAGAAAACAAAGCCCATCAAGCAAAAGCAGATCTCTAAAACGGCTTGATTAGATTTAAGGATTTTATAAAGCCCAATGCGGCACATATTCCCCTGCCTTTTTTAACTCTAATCGATTCCTATCACACTCTGGATCCAGCTTTGTTAATAATTTCCAAAATCGAACACCATGAGACATCACCTTCGTATGACAAAGCTCATGCAGCAAGACATGTCTAACCAGATGTGGCGGCAAAAATAAAAGCTTGCAGCACAAGCTGATATTTTTGCTGCTCGAACAACTCCCCCACCGCGTACTTGTGTGCCTAAAAGTAATCTCATTGAAGAATAAACCATGCTGCCTAGAAAGTTGCTCCAACTGTTCCTTCAAATGTTCTTCAGCTACTTTCTTCAACCATTGTTTTAAAAACCGGATACAACGTGGTTGATCGGCTATGTTGCCCAATAACTTAATTTGCTTGCAGGGATTGGTCAGACACCGAATTTTGGAAGAATCCGTTGCCATGTAAAATACATCCCATGTTTGTTCAATCGAGCGCAATAAAATTCGCTCAGGTAATTGTAAAGGTAATATTTCTTCTTTTTCCTGAAGCCCTTGCAATTTTTTCCAGTGATGAATAATCCACTCTCTTTTTTGTTCTATAAATCGCTCGATCGTGGTTTGTGAGACACGCCTAACACCAGGCACCACAACCTCCAATCCTTTTGCCGATACCCTTAATTGCAGATATTTAGCCTTTTGGCTGTATCGAAGTGTGTAACTCGGCATTGTCATCATTATTTTCTCTTCTCATACAATAAGTTAAGCATAATCGAAGATCCTGGTAAGTTAAATAACAAAAACAAGAATATGGCCTATACTTAATCAATCAGAGACTAATGAAGTAGTCTTCATCCAAATAAGGGGGGAAGCCTATGCGATCTAATCAAGAGAGTGATTTTCGAGCCGTCTTAGCAAAACAAGATAGGGAACTACAAGCCCTCGAGGATCGATTCAGTAAAATCAACAATGTATCTTCAGAGAACGCAGAAAAACTACGTCGACTAAAAGAAGATATACAACGTATAGAAGCCCAAATCATTCCTATCTCTCACTCTACTAGAGGTGATACACAGGAAAAGAATGCTCGAATTCTATCATTAGCGGAACAACGAAATGCCTTTATACAACAATATAAAGCTTCCGTTGAAACAGAAGAAAGAAGAGATGCTCTCGAAAGAAAAAAAGAAGCACAAGAAAAAAGAAAGGCTGATTTAATTTCCCTATCCCAATTATTTAAAAAATTTAACGATTTAAAAAACGAAAGTTACTCTAGTAGTGAAGAAACCAATAAAATAATGGGTTTCAATTTAGCCGAAGATAATCAGACGGATATAATAAATCAAGCAGTAAGGGCTATTGAAGGAATTAAAATTGATCTCCAACAACTATCTAATGATCACGAATTTCTTCAAAAATTATTTGATGGCTCTCTTTCCTCAACTGCAGAATTTCCACCTGATGTTAATTTAGGAATAGTGCCATCGGCTTTAACAACATTACAGGAGAAAGTGAATATTTTACATTTAGAAAAAGAAAGATTCGAGGCTATTCGTCAATTAGAAGCTCAAAAAGCTGAATTTGATGCATTGGCAAAAGAGCTCGGCGAATTTCAAAATGAAAGTAAAATGATTTTGGAGAGTATGCATAGCAGCCTAAAAGAACCTGTTTCTAAAAACCTCGCCGCAATTGATAGCATTGTTAATGAACATCAAAATATTCTAAATCTCATTAAACTTAGAGAAAAAGAGAAAGTTCTAGATCCTGCTAGAGGGTATACATTAGCAATTCGAGCTGTCGCACTAGCAAAGAATCCTGAAGAAGTGCAAAAAAATATGGAAAATTTCGCAAAACTCCAAGCAGACCTAATGGCAATTAAATACGAAATGGTTAATTTAAAAACATTTCAAGAACAATCTGTTCTACTACAACAAAAAGAATTTTACGCCCAACTTAAAACAATTATCACCGCACATATCCCACAATGGGACAAAGAGCACACAGTCTCTGGAACAAGTGTACTTTTCAATGGGAAATCTCATAAAGTACCGCAAGGAATCGGTGAAATATTAAAAATACTCGATCCAAAATTTGAAAAACAAAGTTTTAGATTTTTTAAAAAGAAAGTGATTCCCAAAAAAGAAGATGTTGCCCGACAGGACATACAAAATCTATTAAAGTTCAAAGAAATAGCCGATCGAAGACTTAATAAAGGAAAATCAAAAGACTCACGAGACCCCAATAGTCTTAATACACAGGTCCTCACTTTATTGTCCGAAATCGACATCAACAAATTGAATGATCCCATTGCACTTAAAGCATTAAATGAAAAGCTCTTGAAAATATCACCCACACCCAAAGAAACACCTCAATTAGCACCACCAAAACCAACTGCATTTCTATGAACGTCCAGTTCATGACAAAAATTCTTCATTGTCAGGCATAAGCTAGATGCCCGACAACTCTGCATTTTTAACCTTACTTACATTCAAACGATTTGTTATCTAAAACGGTGCATTTCTTATAGTCATTGATATCGATCCTTAATTCAGCTTTAAGCCGATCTTTTTTCCCATTGTTATAAAATTCTTCACCTGAAGAAGAGAACAAACCACTACATTCAAGGACAATACCCTTCGTACTCTGCGTTACCTTATTATGGGTAATATCGATGTTGATTATCTTATCTTCTATTTTCTTGCTAAATACACGGCAAAAATAATCGCGTGTGGCCGGATTAATAGCACAAACATTTTTCTCAATACTGATCTCCCATTGTTTACCATAATCAGCATAGTTATTTTGTGAAGGACAATGAATAACTTCAGCAAAGGCATTCGTCGTGATGGCAAAAAAAATGATTGGAATTATTTTTTTCATTTATTCCTCGTTAAGTTAGTAAAAAAACAAGCCGCACATCTTATAATAGAAAACATACCTCACAAATAAATATCTTAATAAATTAATGACTTTCATTCATTCAATCATCCTGTATCCGTCACATCTTCCCTGTAGTCGTCGCATCTCAAGTCTTTTTTATCCTGTAAGTGTCACAAAAACATCCTGTAAACGACACAAATGTATCCTGTAAATGTCACAGACTCTCCCGTAAATGTCACATGAGGAATTAAATTATCTCTAACTTTCAAAGGATTGCAATTTCCAAACATTATTTAAACAAATAAACAAAAGAAACAAACGGTTTGTTATTCTTTTTTCAGAAATACTTAACATAGTTAAAAGCGCATGTTATGCTCTAGCTTAATTTAATCTTCAAACTTTGATTAAGGACGATTTGCATGACAAAGATCGTAGTGAATGCAACACATAAAGGTGGTGAAGGAAAAACTACAAATTCCATCATTCTTGCAGAATACATCGCGCTCGTACTTGGATTGAAAACACTCATCATTGACATGGATCCTCAAGCTAATTTTTCAGGCCGCTATATCAAAATGGAATATGATCCTTCTTACAAAGGCGGCAAAATTCCTGCCCTTCACCCTGATTACGAACCACTGGTTGATAAAGATTGGGACGGAAGAAGCAGTATTGCAAATATTTTCTACGGAGAAGAGGTGGTACCTTATCCAACTTCTATTACTAATCTCGATTTATTGCCCGCTCATTCGATTAAATTGCAAGAAGCTGAAGCTGTTACAAAAAATGAAGTCGTAGAAAAGGTACATTTACAATTAAAACGTTTCCTAGAACTCGAAGATGTACAAAATACATACGATATGGTGATTATTGACACACCTCCTTCCAAAGGCCCCTTAACGATTGCTGCTATTAAAGCCGCAAGTCATATTGTGATCCCTGCACAAATGGAACAATTTTCCATTGAAGGTATTTATGGCATGTTGCAACTTTGGAAACAGGAAACATACTGCCGTACGCCCAATAATCCTATCACTCTAGTCGGCATTTTACCGAATCAAGTCAGAGATATTAAATTACACAAACAATTTTTAAGCGGTTTAAGACAAGGAAAAGGTTTAGGCGACTATGTCATGCCTCACGTTATTAAAAAGCGTGCTATTTACACGGAAATTTTAGTGGAAGATGCAAACCCTAAAAGTATTTTTGAATTACCAGCTAACAATGTTGCTCGTAATGAATATGAAACCGCATGTCGTTACATAATGGAGAAAGTGAATCATGGCGAAGAAAAAGGTGTTCGCAATTAGCAATGCATTATCCAATGGTATTGAAGAAACTATTCAAGCTGCACATGACTATTCAGGTGAGTTACGTGTAGAGGTCGTTCCGTTAAAAAGAATTGAAGTCGATCCTGAAAATCCTCGTGATTTGGCACTCACTTTTGAGGATGCCAATCATGGCATTTCCCCTACAGATCCCCAATATGCACGTAAAGAACAAGAGATTGAATCTTTACAAAGTATTGCAAATTCAATAAAAGACCAAGGGATTATTAATCCTATTGTCGTCTATAAGTTTGGGGAAAAATATAGACTTGTCGCAGGTGAACGCAGAACGCTAGCCTCCATTATTGCCGGAAAAACTGATATCCAGGCAAAAATTTTAGACAGCAAACCGAACGACTTAAAAATCCGTTTATTGCAATGGATTGAAAATGTCGAACGCAGCGATTTGTCTTTATGGGAACGCTTAAACAATCTTGAAAAAATCGTATCTGCTTATTTTGAAAAAAATAACCTCTCTAAGAAATCTATTTCTGTCACCGAATTAAGTAATCTTATTGGTTGTACCAAACCACACGCGGCGAATTATAAAGCCGTCTTGGATGCGGATCCTGGCTTAAAACAATATATTTCTACGAATCAAATTCGTAGTCTTGAAAAAGCAGCGCTCATTGCAACTATTCAGACATCCGATTTAAAAGAGCATGCTTTAAATGAATGTTTAGCGGGTGCTAACTTAAAACGTTTGAAAGCCATTGCAGCACAAAAACCCAATAAAATAGCTCAGATTAAAAAATCAGTGGAAAGTCGCGGCCGACAAACAACGAGCGTGAATCTGGGTATTACCAAAAATGTGGGAGTGGCACAGCTTGTTTTAGATTCTATTTTAAAAAATAACGCACTATCACCCATTGCGATCCATTTTAAACAAGTGGATTGGAATGATTATCGCGCTATTAACAATACTTTTAAGCAGTTAGTAAAAAAACTCGAAGAATTGCATACCTAGTGAGGATTTATGGCTAATAAAGTAAAAATTACGTTTGTTTTACCTGAAATGTTACAGATGGATATGAAGCAACAGGTTGTTAAAGATGGATATGATCTACGCGGTAAAAGCCGATGGGTATCTGAAGCTATTGCAAGATTGTTAGATATGCAGGTTTTTCCTGAATTTGTAAAAATGAACGATGAAATGCATGGTTTTGGAAAATTTGAATCGGTTGTCGTGGAGCGTGACCTAAAGAAACAACTCGATGACGCGATTATTCATGTGAGAAAGCAATATCCAGCAATGGAAGGCGTGCAGAGCAGGATTGTTCGCACGGCAATTGTACAAAGATTACTAGGATAAAAAAATAGTTAAGTCACTTAACTATGCATTAACTACTTGAATTATAAGTGATTATTTTAAATTTAAATCACGGTTCAAGAAGAGATGAAAATGAGTTAAATGCAGTTTATCCAGCAACTGTTTTAAGCCAGAAACAGGCTAATAACAGCTAAATAAGTATAAAAAATGTTTCACGAGGAACAATTTTAAATGCCATCACTGCTCCGTTTAAAAACGAAGTGTGACACTTACAGGATGAATAAGTGTGAATATGTGACATTTACAGGATAAAAAAATAACTGAAAGGAGTCTCGAATGCTCGAGCAAAATAAGTCATTAGAGTTGAAGAAACATGTGGCAACGATTCACTCTAGTAATAAGCTTTCATTATTACAAAGAAAAATTGCAAATGCCCTTTTGTATAACGCCTATGATGATTTATTAATAAAAGATGAATATCAAATTCACATTGGTTCTTTATGTAAACTGATTGGTTATGATAGCAATGACCATAAATCTATAAAAAAAGCATTAGTCAATCTACTGTCGACTGTCATCGAGTGGAATTTAGTCGATGGTAATAAAGTGGATGCAGAAGGTATTTGGAATGCGAGCTCCATTATTGCCGATGCCAGTATTGATGGCGCTATTTGCACCTATTCTTACAGTAACAAAATGCGTAAACTGCTGCATCGCCCAGAATTGTATGGCCGGTTAAATATGCAGGTACAAGCAAAATTTCAATCAAGCTATGGCTTGGCACTTTATGAAAATTGCATACGCTATCAAAATATCGGACAAACTCCCTGGTTTAATCTTGCTAAATTTCGTCAGTTGATGGGGATCGAAGAAGGTAAATATAAAATTTTTAGAGATTTTAAAACACGCGTATTGGATAAAGCGGTTGAAGAAGTGAATAAATACTCTCCCATTACGGTTGATTCTCAAATGCGTAAACAAAATCGGCAGGTTATTGCGATTCAATTTCTCATTAAACAAATAAATAATGTTGAACTAACTGACATCAAAGAAGAAACGACATTAGAAAATGTGCAGCCAGAAATGCTAAAAATGACCTTTGGTCTTTCTAAAAAACAAATAGCAGAAGTTTTTTCTGCTTATACGGAAGAATATATTGCGAGTAAAATTAGATTAATTGAAAATTCATCCAGTTTTAAATCTAACAAAATTCATAACTTGGCAAAATATTTCTTATCAGCT
>BMAG01000033.1 GCA_014132595.1 Gammaproteobacteria bacterium
CCTAACTCCCGCACTCAAAATTCGTTTTCTATCTCATTCCTAGGGCGGGAGAGGGAAATTCCTAAGCAGCGTTATTTCCTACTAGATGATGGTGTGCTTAGCAATTGTGTTTGCTCATCAGACGCTGGGCCGCCTTGCAACTCTAGCAAAGAACCTTTTAAATTTCTGATCTGATTGCCAACTGGATTGCGATTCCAAAATGAATGCGCTGCCACAGAACCCCCTCCAGCCAGACCGCACATGGTGGCACCTTTTGCAACAGCGATGCCCATAAAAGGACTCACAACAGCACCTATCGCTGCTGCTCCAAGGCCAAAAGCGATGACTTTTAAAATTTCTAGAAAAGTCCTTCCGCGGAAAAAAGCCGCTACTTTTTGTGAAAGTGAGCGAGCAGCCATGGCTTCAAGTTTTTTTTCTAAGTCTTTTTCTGTGTATCTTACCTCGCCGTTTAAGAGTTCTCTTACCAAAGTATTTAAATCCTCTTCAGTTTTAGCGTAAGACGCTCTTTTTCCGGTTGCCGCAATGAGACCATCGAGAAGAGAAAGTTGCTCACTTAATTTGTTTAATTTTGTGGCTGCTTCTGTCGGATTTTTGAAATGAAATTTTTCTCCGAAAACTATTTGCTCTCGAAGATAAGTGATAAGGTTATGTAAATCAGGCTTGTTTAGTTCTTTGCTTTTAGCTTCAACTTCTTGGTCTGCTTGGCCTGGAAATCGCACTTCAGTCTCTAGTTCACATCCATTTTCATCTTCACTTTCATCTCGACTGCGGTCTAGCATAATTTTTCCTCTCGTTATTTAATCATTGTCATACGAATAAATTTAGCGTTGTTTTAAAAATAAACGAATTATTCTATCTTTAGCTATGAATCATATGTAAAGTTTGCTTTAAAAGTCAAAACATTTATAGTTTCGTATATTTTGATCATAGCTAATACGTAAAGCGCCGCTACTTTGGGGTCCTTCTTCCAGAGAAGAAAGGTCAGGAAAGGGGGTTAATGTTCTTTACAAAGTGAATTCTTCTTCAACAACTGCTGCTAATTGATGGGCTAATTGATTGATCTCCTTGGCATCTTCGCCTTCTACCATCACGCGTATGAGGGGTTCGGTACCGGAGCATCGCAGAAGAACACGGCCGCTGTTTCCTAATTTTTTTTCGATGGTTTTTAGTGCTGCTTGTATGCGAGGTTTGGTGGTGAGATCACAAATCGCGGGGACTTTGACGTTGACTAAGACTTGGGGATATTTATGCAAGCCTGATTTGATTTCTGCGAGGGATTGGTTTTTGCTGCGCATCGCGGAGAGAACTTGTAAGGCCGTGATGATGCCGTCTCCTGTAGTCACGGCATCTGAGCAGATCACATGGCCGGAAGGTTCTGCGCCGAAGCACCATTGTCGTCGTTTTAATTCTGCGATGATGTGGCGATCACCGACGGCAACGCGTACGAAGGGGATTTCTAAATTTTGTAACGCATGTTCCAAACCCATATTGGACATGACAGTACCCACAACGCCGCCTTTTAATGTGCCCTGCTCTTTTCGGTGTTTCGCGATGATATAAATTAACTCATCCCCATCTAAAAGATGGCCTTCATGATCCACCATCATCACACGATCACCATCACCATCCAGTGCAATACCTAAATCGGCTTTTTCTTCCAAAACCTGTTTTTGCAAAGTCGCAGGATGAGTCGCACCGCAGTTTAAATTAATATTTAAACCGTTGGGTTCAACGCCGATTTCAACGACATCTGCACCCAATTCACGAAGCACATTGGGAGCAATGTGGTAAGCTGCACCATTTGCGCAATCCACTACAATCTTAAGTCCGTTTAAATTGGTTTCTGAGGAAACTGTGCTTTTACAAAATTCGATATAGCGCCCAGGAGCATCCACCACACGCACGGCTTTTCCTAAATGGGCGGAATCAACGGTTGTCATGGTTTGTTCGAGTTGTGCTTCAATTTCGGCTTCCACTTCATCGGGTAATTTTGTACCGGAGGCCGAGAAAAATTTGATGCCGTTATCATAATATGGATTATGTGATGCACTGATCACGATGCCAGCTGAAGCACGTAAGGTACGTGTTAGGTAAGCAATGGCAGGTGTAGGCATAGGGCCTAATAAATGGATATCAATACCCGCGGATGATAATCCAGCCTCGAGCACAGATTCAAACATATAGCCCGAAATACGGGTGTCTTTTCCAATGAGGACTTTGCCGTAACCTTGACGTGCTAATACTTTTCCAACCGCCCAGCCTAACTTAAGAATAAATTCTGCATTAATAGGCCATACGCCTACCTTACCCCGAATGCCATCGGTGCCAAAGTAGTTGCGCGCTTTAGTTTTTGAAGAATGAGTAACCACTATTTAATCTTGCACCGGATTTGAATTTAACGTATCTGCGCCTTTTGAGAATCCCTCATCAGATTCTTTAGACGATTTACGTTTTTTTTGTTGAGAATTGTTGGTATCACTCCAGCCTGCAGGTTCACGCACAGGATTGCCTGTCATGATGTCGTTGATCTGGTCGATATCAATGGTTTCGTATTTGATGAGTGCTTCTGCCATCACGTGCAGTTTGTCCACATTATCTTTTAAGATTTGTTCTGCACGCTGATAATTTCTATCAATAATGTCACGCACTTCTTCATCAATAATGCCGGAGGTGGATTCGGAAATTTCTTTGTGCCTTGCAACAGCATGGCCTAAGAAAACTTCGCGTTCATCATCACCGAAAGTTAAAGGACCCAATTTGGTAGATAATCCCCATTTTGTAACCATGTTGCGGGCGAGTTCGGTAGATTTTTGAATATCATTGGAAGCGCCGGTGGTTACTTTTTCAGGACCAAAAATTAATTCTTCAGCAATACGTCCGCCAAAGAGGCTTGAGATTTTGCTTTCTAAAAATTCTCTGCTGTGACTGTAGCGATCACCTTCAGGTAAAAACATGGTGACGCCTAACGCTCTGCCGCGAGGAATAATCGTGACTTTATGCACAGGATCATGTTCGGGTACCATCAAGCCTACAATGGCATGACCCGCTTCGTGATAGGCAGTGAGTTTTTTCTCAGAATCACTCATGACCATCGAGCGGCGTTCTGCACCCATGATGACTTTATCTTTGGCTTTTTCAAATTCTAGCATGCCTACAGAGCGCTTGTTGGCACGGGCTGCAAAAAGGGCTGCTTCATTGACGATATTGGCAAGATCTGCTCCTGAAAAGCCAGGTGTGCCGCGGGCAATAATTGCAGGATCAACATCATCAGCAAGGGTGACTTTACGCATGTGGACGCGCAGGATCTGTTCTCGGCCTCTGACATCGGGTAACCCGACGATGACTTGGCGATCAAAACGGCCTGGGCGTAATAATGCGTTATCTAATACATCCGGTCTATTCGTCGCAGCAATGACGATAACACCTTCATTGCCTTGGAAACCGTCCATTTCGACTAATAATTGATTGAGGGTTTGTTCACGTTCATCGTGTCCGCCGCCAAGCCCTGCCCCGCGATGGCGGCCGACTGCATCGATTTCATCAATAAAGATGATGCAAGGTGCTTGTTTTTTCGCTTGCTCAAACATGTCGCGTACGCGGGAGGCACCGACACCCACAAACATTTCTACGAAGTCAGAACCGGAAATGGTGAAAAAAGGTACTTTGGCTTCACCCGCGACGGCTCGTGCCAACAACGTTTTACCGGTGCCGGGAGGGCCGACTAATAAAACGCCTTGAGGGATCTTTCCGCCTAATTTTTGGAATTTACCGGGATCGCGCAAGAAATCGACTAATTCTTTGACTTCTTCTTTGGCTTCTTCAACGCCTGCGACGTCTGCAAAGGTGACTTTGACTTGATCTTCGCCTAATAGACGCGCACGGCTGCGGCCGAAAGAGAAAGCACCACCGCGCCCGCCGCCTGTTTGCTGGCGTAATACGTAGATCCAGATCGCAAATAAGACGATCCAGGGTAAAAGGCTCAGAAGATGCATGAGCAAACCGGGCTGTTCGGGCGGACGGCCTTTGACGATCACGCCTTTATCGAGCAAATCTTTGAGGAGTGTGGTGTCATAGGACATTGGAAGATAAGTGGAAAAAGCTTTATTGTTTTGCATCACGCCTGTGACGTCTTGATCAGTGATGGTCACTGCGCTGACATTACCTTGTCGAACTTCGTTCACGAAGGTGGAATAGCTGATTTTGTCTTCTGTATCGCGTTTTGGGCCAAACATATTGAATACGGAAACAAGAACGATTCCCGCGACCATCCATAGAAGTATTGTTTTGATCGTATCATTCACCGGCGAGAACCCCTTTTTTTACCCAGAACTAGGTTTATTCATCATACCTCAACTCTTTTAACCTGACAATTTTCTGTGGGGGGTTTTTTATGGTTTTTATGGCCCACGGGCTGATAGAAGAACACCCTCTGTAGTGCGGGGTTCTAACATGCAAGGGTTAGGGCTGAAGTATCGAGGCAAATACTGTCTGCAAAACCACGCCACGACTGTCACTCCGCAAAATTTTCGTCAACAAGATGACACAAAAAACTGACGCAACACGAAAATTTGTGGGGGGTCTGGTTGAGCCTTGATAGTGTTACAAACGAGGTTGTAACCGGACCCCGCACAAATTTTCGTGCCAGGCTTGTGTTTTTATTAAGTATCGTTGACGAAAATTTTGCGGGGTGACAGTCGTGGCGTGGTTTTGCAAACAGTATTGGCGTCGATACTTCAGCCCTAACCCGCACTAGAAAATAATTTTCAACTCATCGACTGTGGGCAGGAGAAGGGAATTTCTAAGCAAAATTTGCGGATAACTCAGGTCGCAACTGTAAAGGTTGCATTATTCATTGATACGCAAAGCATAGCTACTCTGGGTCCCTTCCTCCGCAGGGGGAAGGAACCCGAAGTAGCTATACTTTGCGTATCAACGAATTATGTAAGCTTTACAGCAACGACGATGGTGGCACCCCGGTAGTGCTTAGCAAAGGGAATTTCTGAATAAAATTCTTAGGATAAATTAGGGAAAAGAAAAAACACCCCGGTAGTGCTTAGCACTACCGGGGTGTTTTGGTTAGCTTTGCAAAGTGCAATTATTTTGTCATGCGCATTGCAGGCTGTGCTTCGACGGTTGGGCGTGGAGCGATTGCAGGCACGCATTTATTGAATTGTTTTTCAATTTCACCGATCAATGAAACACGAGTTGTCGCGCTTTCAAAAAGACTTGAAGACGTCGTATTTGAGAACATCTTGGTTGCCGCAGCCTTACCTGCTCGAAGCGCGCCAAAGAGACCGAATGTTCCGACGGTAAGACAGGTATCCATTGTTTTACCTCGGTTTTTATCACGGTCATTCATAAGAACATCTTGACTATGCAGCGTTGCAACGAATTGTTGTTTAAACTCTTCGAATGCTTTTGCATAGTTCTCGTCTAAGGTTCTTTGAGCTGCAGCCTTTTTCTCTGCGTCCATTTTCGTGTTTAGGGCAAGCTTCTGATCCGCTCTATTTTTTTCATGGTATTTCCTAAGCATATCATTTAATAATGCAGATGATTCGGAAACCACTCGATCGCAAGCTTCTCGTCTTTCGCCACTATGCTTCGCTGCATGTTTATATAATTTGTCAATCGCCTTAATACAGGATGCGAAAGGATTATTTGCGAAGCTCAATGCATCGTGTTTATTTGCGAGATATTCTTCTTGATGCGTGCGAGCAAAGAAAGCGCCTGTTAATTCTGTTGTTTTTTGTCCAACATGATTAATTCCTGCTTCATGCGTCAGAAGTTGATACTCCATTTGATTTAAACAGCGTCTGAGTTTAACACCATGAATGCCTTGTTTAAGTTCCTGGACTTTTTTCAAAAGACCCTGGCGCAAGGCAATTTCACCCTTTGGACCCTCCATCGCGACTACCTTCGCGTAATCGTCCATTTGTTTTTTTAAATCTTCAACGATCGCCTCTCTCTGATGAAAATCACGATAAGAGGTGAGGCGGTCTTTCAGGGCATATTGTTTATCATACTTTCTTTCTTGGATGTAATTATCGAGTAAAGTCTTCCATTCCTGGATATAACCTTCCTCCACTAATCCCGCTCGAACTTTTGCTTCATAACGCGGAGCTTTTTCGCCTTTACCTGACTCTGTCAAGACTTTAAAAACAATAGCTGGCTTTTCTGCAGCCTTTAGTTCCAGAGAGCCGTCATAGGGCAAAAAACTACTCGATGAAAATGAAGGCGCAGAAGGTGCATGTTGTGCAGGCTTCATCGTACTTTTAATGACAGTCGCCGCGTTTATATCATCAATTTTATCGGGGCCCTGCATACGCTCACCGTTGATGATCTCAAAACCGGCGTCACAAGATACTCCCAAGTTTTGGAAAAAGAGTTGTATTAATTTTCCGAAAGGATCTTTGGGATTTGCTTCTCCTTTTGCTACATCCTTTAAATACTCTGCCGTCGCCTTGGATCTCAGAAGATTATCTTCACCGATTGGTGAAGCGAATAATTTCTGCATCTCTAACCGTACGAGTTCTTTCTGCTCAGGAGTCATCATGACACAAAAATGGTTATATTCTTCTGTACCAAGTGCTTCATATCCGCATTCAAGAAGTATGCCAAGAAGCTTAGCTGCGATGATGTCGTCTATATCCTGTGGGCTAAGATTAGCATCCTTATCTAACACCTCTCTCTCTTTTTTTAACACTTCAGCGAGATAGTGCAACATTAACTTTGATGCAGCCTCCGTGGACTCGTAAGTGGTAGTATTAATTGTTTCTTCAGCAGGAATTCCGAGTTTATTGTAAATAATATCTATGAATTTATAGGTAAGTGCTACACCACGCTTACGTCTTTCTTTGTGATCTTTCTCAAACTGAGGTAGGAAAAGTCCATCACTCTTTCGAAGCTTTTTGGGTCCCTCTGTCGGTGTCCCACCGCGGACGCCGAATTCAATTCCATTCGTTTCGCGTCCAATTTTCGGTTGAGTAGGTTGATGATCTTCTCCTTTTGTATCATGATATCCAAAATCATCGACTCTATAAGGTTTAGGATCTTTACCCGGGCGCGCTCTTTGCTCACCTCGTGCAACTTCCTGTTTTAACTCAGCTATTTTTGCGTCCACGTGAGACTTAGCTGCTAATTCAGCTAATTCTATAGAATGTTTAAATTCAGCAGACTGATTTTGGGTTGCAGCTACACTCGGCTTGGCTACTGCTTTATGTTCTTCTTTTTGTTTTGAGGATCCTGCTGTCTTTTCTGTTTTGTCTTTTTCCTTAATGGGATAGACAGGTTGTTTGAGTTTGTATGTTAGTTCTGTTTCTTTCTGTTGTGTTTTTGGAACTACAGAGGGGGATAGTTCATTCGTTTCTATCTTATATGTCTTAAACTCAAATTCTAAAACAACGGGTTTAGAATCATTCGGTATTTCTTTTTTGTGTTTTTCTATTTGAGCATTCGTCGTCGCATCGTAGGATTGTGCTTTAACCATAGGGTCATTTAGGTTAGGTTGCTCACGCGCCACTGGCTCTGATATAGCCTTTACTCCTGGCTCTTTACGTTCATGCGAGCCATGTTCATCTTGTTCATCCTGGTCTTCATATTCACCATGTTCATCATCGTTTTCATGTTTTACTGTTTTAACCTCGTGAAGCTCTTTTAAAAGAGCCATAGGTTCCAACAACGGTCTCTTAGGTGCATCTGCTGTCTTTTTCTTTTCCTCTTTATTATCTGCAGGTTGAGCATCTTTAGAAACTACTGTTTTTTTGACCTCAGCTGTTCTAGCTTCTTCAGCTTTTTTAGCTTCAGCTGCTTTTTTTCTTCTTCTCCTTCCTACTAGATCTTTAGGAGCCTTGTCATCTGCGACAGGTCCGCGTTGTTTAATTGTAATTCCTTTTACTAAAGTGGCGTCATTAAAGACAGGTTTAATTAAAACATGGGAAGGTTCTTTTTCACTATGATCAAACACTCTAGGTGCAACACGTTCAAATACGGTTGCTTCTGGCGTTTTTGAAAGTAAATTGATTGCATTTTCTTCGAGATTGAATACGTGACGGTCTCCGTCTCCATTGTCAGTTACTTTAAGTCCGAGGAGATTCTCATTGCTATCTGCGTTGATGAAATGTTTTTGTATTTGTATACCAAATTTTTGTTCAACATAATTTCTTATCGCCATTGCCTGTTGGTGGATAAGTTCTAATTCTTGCGCGCGTTTTTCAGAGCTTTCAGAAGCAGCATGCCAAACAGTACTTAAAACGGGGGGAGCATTTTTATCTTCAGGATTTTGTACTAAGAAAAAACGCGCTTTAATCGGCTTGCCCTTAACGAGTGCTATTTTTTCATCAGCCTCAAAGTGAAACTCATGGACTTGCGCATTGGTTACAACTAAAACAGCAGCGTCTTTAGAGCCGCTTAAAAATTTGGGTGCCAGATTATTTGAAACGAGTTTGGATGGAGGTTGACTTAACATAGTGATTACTCTCTTAAATAGTTAATGGTTTTATTTAAACTTATACCTCACATCCGTTGTGACAATAAATCATACTACTAAATTTTATGATGGTGGCTGATGCTAACAGTAGAAAATATTGAAATCAAATAAATTATATCAACTATTTCTCATTTTGATTAATGTATGTGCGATTTATATAATTTTTTTCGTTGTTTCCTGCTTCTTTGTGATTTCATTCGGTTCTTTGTCAGTCAATTTTTGAAGCTCCATTTTAGGAGGATGAAAAAAAGAAATAACGCAGTTGATCAGCTCGGATGGAAGTGTTGGCAATAGGCTTTGCTGATTATTTTTTATATACGTCACATATTTTTTTTGATGCTCTTCAATGAGATCGTCGATGATTTCTTTTTTTACACCCCATTGAATAGCTTGATAGATGATGGACTTCGTGTTTTCATCAAAGGGAATCGTTTCTCTTCTTAAATCTGAAAATATATTTGTCAAATTCAAAATTTCATCTGGACATAACAACAGACATTCCACAAAAAAATCATCTTGAATATCGATAGAATCACGCCGCAGTACCATGAGACGACAGATGAGATTAGGATCTTTAGAGTTAAGAATATTCATCACCGATTTTTCTGACAATGTTGATTCTTTTATTTCAGCCAATTCTGTTTGTAGAGCTTTTGGTAGCATATTATTATTTTTTAATTCAATGAGAAAATTAGTTACCTTGATTAAGGATGCAGCGCGATAATATGAGGTTATGATGGAGGGAGATGGTTTGATACCATGATTTTTTAATCGATGGATTTCGATGATCACCTCATCGACTTGGCGAGCTTCAATAATGACAGCTTCTAACATCTCATCGGTAATAGCAATTCCATTTCTTTTTAAATATCCTAATAAAAGTGCGATAGGTCCCGCATTTTGATATTGGTCATGCAAGACGATCAATGTTTGAAAATATTGATTGGGAATTTCAGCGCTTCTTAAATCAATCAATGCCTGGATAAGAAACGTTCTGTTGTGTTTATCAGACCCCATCACGAATGCGCAAAGATTATCTGTCAATCCGACATCTGCTTTTTTCAATTTTAGAAATAGATCAATGATTCTGTAAGCATCCAGCACACTAAATTTTTGAAGCATATCGTGACACTTATCGTTATATCTTTTAATCGCCATCGCCATTTTTTCTGCATCTTTGCCGGCTTTAATGATATTTAAATAGGCAAGTGTTCGAACATCCTGATTGGCAATCACGCGGAAGTCAATTTTAGTGGATCGTAAAATATTTAATGTTTTTGCGACGACTTCTGCATGTTCTCTAGCAAAAATAACAGCGGAGGAGTTTTCCGCATTCGATGTATTTTCATCTAAGAGATTCACCGCTCGAAATATCATTAAACGAGAGGGTTTATAGTCTGAAGTACTAAGTAAATCCATGAGATGGGTTACATCATTGCTATGTGCAATCAAATCTTCAAAGGCTTCTTTTTCTGGATTTGTATCGGGTGTTTTTTCTTTTTGTTCGGCGAACTCAGGAACATCCTCTTGCTGAAAAAAATGGGGATCCCGGTAAGTAGGGTTTGACTCCTGATCGGAATATTCGCCCTCACTCACCGGATAGTATTTTATATTTCTAGATTCTGTGTAACCTTGATCAAAATGTTCTTCTTCTCTTCCCAACATAGGAATGCGGCCTCTAATTTCTTGCTAAAATATAAATTTCATTGGATCGGCCGCGAGAGGCTTTGGGTTTGCGTGTGACGACTTTTTTAAAGTGGGTTTTAATATCACGCAGATAGGAATCGAATCCTTCACCTTGGAAGGTTTTTACTAAAAAACCGCCTTGATCATTTAGGACTGATAAAGCAAAGGCTAATGCTAATTCTGCGAGTGTCATCATTCGGGGGATATCAACGCTATTCATACCGCTAAAATTAGGCGCCATGTCTGAGATGACCCAGTCAACTTTTGTCGGTCCAAGACGCTGCAGCAGTTCTTGCTCGATGGCTTCTTCGGTAAAATCGCCCTGGATAAATTCAACATTTGCGATGGGATCCATCGGTAGGATATCTAATGCGATGACGCGGCCTGATTTTCCAACAAGCTTGACTGCAAGTTCTGACCAGCTTCCGGGAGCAGCACCGAGGTCGACGATGGTCATGCCGGGTTTGAATAATTTATCACGGTCATTGATTTCTTTGAGTTTGTACACAGCGCGCGAGCGAAATCCTTCTTTTTGAGCTTCTTTGACGTAAGGGTCAGAGAAATGTTCGTGCAACCAGCGACGGCTGCTGCTGCTTTTTTTGGGCATGGGACCTCATACTTACTCTGCTTAACCACCTTCATTAGTCTAGCTCGGTGAACCCTTGTCATTGCTGTAAAGGTTACATAATTTGTTGTTACGCAAAGTATGTAATTTAACAGCAATGACAACCGCACGCGCGCAAAATAAAACCGAAAGAAAATGATTGTGTTTAAAACAAAACTACGAATGCGTCACTGCAATAATTTCATATTCCGTGACACCCTCCGGCGTGGTAACTTCCACGATATCTTCCACCGATTTTCCAATCAAAGCACGAGCAATGGGTGCGCTGATTGAAATTTTATGGACTTTAATATCTGCTTCATCATCACCCACGATTTTGTAGGTGACTTTTTCTTCGGTACTTGTATTGAGTAACGTCACTGTCGTACCAAAGATGACTTTATTGGTGTTTTGTATTTGCTTCACATCAATCACTTGAGCATTTGATAATTTGCCTTCAATTTCTAAAATGCGTCCCTCAACAAAACTTTGTTGTTCACGCGCTGCATGATATTCAGCATTTTCTTTCAAATCGCCGTGCGCTCTTGCTTCTGCAATGGCATCAATAATGCGAGGACGTTCAACCGTTTTTAACCGGTGTAATTCTTCGCGCAACATCGTAGCACCTTCTACCGTCATTGGAATTTTTGTCATTGTCTATATACCTCTCCCTATCGCTTCATATCTTCAAAAAATTTTTTAACTTGATCAAACCAAGATTTTGATCGAGGACTATGTTTATTATCCGCAGATAATGTTTTCTCAAACTGTTGAAGCATTTCTTTTTGTTTATGTGTCAAATTGACGGGTGTTTCAACAACAACCTTGCATATCATATCGCCGGTCGAACCTCCTCGTACGGGCGGCACCCCCATTCCTTTTAATCGGAATACTTTACCCGATTGTGTTTCATGAGGAATTTTTAATTTTACACGTCCGTTTAAGGTTGGTACATCTAATTCGCCGCCTAAGGCTGCGATGACAAAACTGACGGGTACTTCGCATTGTAAATTAATGCCGTCGCGTGTAAAGATTTCATGAGCACGTACATTGATCTGAACATAGAGATCCCCGGGCGCACCGCCGGGTTCTCCGGCTTCTCCTTCGCCGCTTAAACGTATTCGATCGCCAGTATCCACGCCGGGTGGGATTTTAACGGATAATGTTTTGTTTTGTTTATGACGACCTCGGCCTTTACAGGAAGAACAAGGATCTTTAATCACTTTGCCTTGGCCGCGGCAAGTGGGACAGGTTTGTTGAACAGAAAAGAAACCTTGCTGCATACGCACTTGGCCATAGCCATCGCAATCACTACAGGTGATGGGTTTGGAACCTTTGCGTGCACCGCTGCCGTGACATTCGGAGCAGGCCACATGGGTAGGTACGCTGATTTCAACAGTGTGACCAAGGACGGCTTCTGCTAAGGTGATTTCAATGTTGCATCGTAAATCGGAACCGCGCTGCGGGCCGCTGCGGCCACCGCCGAAAATATCGCCGAAGATATCGCCAAAAATATCGCCGAAATTCATCCCGCCCATGCCGGCACCGCCGCCAGAGGCAAAACCGCCGATGCCCGCATGACCGTATTGATCATACATCGCACGTTTATGGCCGTCGGCAAGCACTTCATAAGCTTCCCGGGCTTCTTTGAAGTGTTCTTCGGAAACTTTGTTTCCGGGGTTGCGGTCCGGATGGTGTTTCATCGCGAGACGGCGGAAAGCTTTTTTGATTTCTTCATCGCCTGCATCGCGGGAAATTCCGAGTATTTCGTAGTAATCACGTTTTGACATAACACAAACCTAGTTTTAATTATCAATTGTTATCCCGAAAAACGGGAACTTATACAGTAAATATCACAAAACTCAATCTTCAGCCTCGTCATCGAAGCAGCCTCATCATCGAAGCAGCCTCATCATCGAAGCAGCCTCATCATCGAAGCAGCCCGCCATCGAAGCAGCCCGCCATCGAAGCACTGCCGTCATTGCGAGCGAAGCGAAGCAATCCATCTTTGAAACACAGCT
>BMAG01000034.1 GCA_014132595.1 Gammaproteobacteria bacterium
ATTATGGATTTTCCTCAATTTCTTCCCTATCGGATGGCCGCAGTTGATGGATGTGTATGAACATGGATTAGCACATGCAAGAAGTCTTGAATTTTATAACACCACAATACTTTGGCAATGGTTGCGGTTACCTGGTGATGTAGTATTTGCTCTTGGAGCAATATTAATGGCCTATGATTTTATTATTAAACTACGTCCATTTTTTCCGAAATTTTACCTAACACAAAATGATGAAAATGGTTTAGAAAAAGCATTATAGAAATAATTAACAAAAAAAGGATAGAGATATGTTGCTTGAAGATGTTTCACGCGATGAATTGCTTCGTGTTATGGCTCAATTAGATCAAGCTATCTATAATCATCAGCAATGGCATAATTCTTTAATTCGAACATTAGTTTGTCGATTACAGAGTGATGAAAATGATATTCATGTAGAGAGTTATAAAAAATGTCGCTTTGGGCAGTGGTATTATAATCATGCACCTCAAAAATTACATGAGCATCCCGGGTTCATTGCAATAGGTGCATCTCATCAACATATGCATGAATTAACTGCACACTTACTTAATACATCCAATACGGGAAATTCAATCTCTACACTTGAGTTTGATAATTTCGCAAATGCGCTCGAGAGAGACTGAGACTCGAGATATTTACTCTAAAAAATGAATTAGAAACGTTGTTATATAATCGTGATCCACTTACGATGACCATTACTCGAATTAGTATGCTGCCCATATTGCGGGAACAGCATGCATTTGTTGCACGTGAGGGTCAATCGTGTTGTATTGCAATGCTAGATATCGATTTTTTTAAAAAAATTAATGATCAATATGGACATTCTGCTGGTGATACTGTATTAGTTGATTTAGCTCATCTTATAAGTAAAATCCTACGACCTTATGATAAGATATTTCGTTATGGTGGTGAAGAATTTTTACTTTGTATACCACAAGTAAATTTAAATCAAGGTTACGAAATAATTGAGCGTATACGAAAAGAAGTATCTACAATGCCGCTTAATCTTCCTGACAAAATAAATATTACCATTTCAATAGGACTAACATTGTTAGATCCTAATTTTCCTGTTGAACAAACAATCGATCGTGCCGATAAAGCATTGTATGCCGCAAAAAATTCTGGTCGTAATTGTACTAAAATCTGGAATAATGATAATAACTTTTAGAAAATAGCATCGGGTTCTGAAAATATGAACGAAAATAGAATAAAGCATTAGGTAATGAT
>BMAG01000035.1 GCA_014132595.1 Gammaproteobacteria bacterium
ATATTACACAGGATTATATGCTCTCTTAATCCTTGTGTATTTAACTGATAACTTGTATCAGTAAGAAGGCTTTTTTTAACTAAATTAGTTTCTGGACAGGTATAAAAAAGAGGTGATCCATGTAAGTGCAAATACCATCCAAAACCACGGCCAAATTCTCTATTAAGTTGGCAAGGACGAAACCCCTCTCTAAGAAAGCCGTCGACCAATTCACCACTGTAACCATTCATGATTTCTTTGTCATTTACGAAACTGCTATATATCAATTTGTCATAGTTTAAAGTGATCAGATGAGTGTGATTGTGTTGAATAAAATACTTGAGGCACTTAACCAGATTGGCCATGTTTCCTTCATCACCATTGTAATTGCAGAAATGCCAGGCTGTATTTTCTATAAATGTTTGGAATTGCGAGGGGAAGTCGCGCGCATTTTCGTCGAGCCACTTTAAATTAGCGGCATCAGATTCAAATCGTTTTAGCATCATACATGCACGAATCACTTCGTAATGCTTTTCCAGTTGTTGCTCAGTTAGGAGGTCATCTCCATTTGTGATTAAATTTTTTACTCTAGTTTGAGTGTCTTGGTTTAGCTGAGACCACGCTATTTTTAATCCAGCCTCTAAGATAAAATGGGCAGGGTTAACAGCCATTCCGAGGCCGTTCCCGACTATGATAGTAGTAAAATGATTGCTCACTACAGGCTACCTCTTTTAAGGTTTTAAACCTAACTCTTAATTATACTTCCATGGGGCACTGGTGGGGCACTCAGAAAAAAATAATGGCAATTCTGTACAATAATTGGCAATAATGAAAATTATTAACTTATTGAATTAATTATTGTTATTAGTTATTATCCGTTGCGGTTTATGGTTTTCATATATCTCATAATCCCTTGGTCCTAGGTTCGAGTCCTAGTGGGCCCACCAGTAGAATTCATAGAGGATTAGCGAACCTTCGCTTAAACCCGCAACGAAATGTAACCGATTTGTACCAGAGCACCAAATTTCCGGTAGCTCGGATTTTCGAAATCCTGGCCTACACAGTTAAGCAAACGCCTTGAGCTCATCCAAACTTAGCGTAATTTTTGCCTTTTTCCATTCAGCAGCCATGCTTTTATGAATATATTATCGGATTTATTCTAGCAGGAAGACAGCAAATTAATGCTTTATTGTTTTTTATCAAGCTTTCCTAGCAAAACGCTCTTGGAAGATAAACCCTGATAAACACCGTTTTTTGTTAAATCGCATTTTAATTGATTATTTTTTACTATATGATTATGACCATTTTTATATTAGTAATTGCTTTTATAGCAAAGATAATACATTTGAGAAAGTAACATGACACAGACAAGGCTTGAATTTGTAATTGATTTAGATGGTGTAGTAGTAGCGCAAACTGCCAAACATTCTATGGATGCTTTTATCGATCCTAGAAATAAAGAACTGCCTGAACCATTTCAAGACTATCATGCAAACAACGTAGTAATTGTAGAACATGACGGTAAACTTTTTTATTATCTACTACTGCCTAATGTGGTAGACATGTTCGGATATCTTTTTATTGATCTTGCAGATATTGCTAATATTAGCATTTTTTCAGGCGGGCCCGAAAAAAGAAATAGTGAACTCATGGAAGTATTAAAACAGAAAGTAGCAGCAAAAAGAAACGTGTCACCCGATCAAATTAAGTACCGTCTTTTCTCATCTCAGCATTGTCGAGAACTATCGTATTTTGATCCTTTACAACCCTCTTGTGAAAACTCTCCGCACATTCCACAAAATTCGGATCTCTGGAATCCTTTCATGACCATAAATAAAAAAATATTATCCCTGATATTTGGTCGCGATCTTTCTAATGTCATTATTGTTGATAATTGTTACGGTGTGATGACTGTCAATGAAACAGATCATCATTTAAAAGCACCGACGTTTGACTCATTTTCTGGCTCCGATTTTTTTGACTACCGAGATGTTAATTTTTCCCAAGCCCAGCAACATATTTCAAACACACTATTTATCCAAAATCATTCGCAATTTTATAGAGTAAATCTGGCGTCTCTTATTGTTGGAACGATTGATATCATTATTCGATTTTTTCAATCGGATTGTATACCACCTGTTACTACTCTTACAAAAATACAGGTTTGTCAAAAGACAAAAAAATATAGCGCGGCCATTGAAGAATACCCCATGTATGAAAAATACCGGGCGGATTTAATTTATAACGGATTTTTAATACTCCAAAAAATCAACCCCTTAATAAATTTATTTGCTCCTTATACTTCTTTGATCTTAGAGGATCTTTATTTATTCTGTAAGAAACAATACAATTCCCATCCTGAATCTGAACAGAAGAACGAAACAAATGGGGTTTTGAATATTCGCGTTTCCTCGGATACTTCTCAATATGATAATACATTATCTCAAACTGCAGCTTTACAAAAACAGATTACAAATAATAATGAGGAAAATCTTACTCAGAATAAGCTAATTGATCTTCAGATAGAAGAAAAACGCTCGCTGATAGAACAAAGCCCTAAACAATCTCGACGCCATTCAATCATATCCTGGGAGGCAGCAATGAAAAAGTCTCATCATGAGACTATCGGAGTTTTTTCTCAAAACAGTCAAAAACAACAGGATGTCACAATCAATACGACTGAGAAGCTCCTACCTAACAACAATAATCAAGCCTTAAATTCACAAAAACAGGATCCCCAAGCACAGGAACCTGCAAGATGCTGTACTTATTTATAGAAAGGACGGCCCTAGGCATTGTCTCAAATCTTTAGATGCATATAATTTACTGAACTATGAAGCCAGGATTGACCAACTCTGTTTTATTATACTTTAAGCACTCATCACAACCTGCAACCGTCAGTCGTTTCCCTGTCTCCTTTACGATGATCTGACCCGCTGCAGTATCCCATTCCATCGTAGGTGCTAACCTGGGATAAATATCTGCATTACCTTCAGCGATCAATCCAAATTTCAATGCGCTCCCAATGGTAGTTACCCGGATATCTTTCCCCTGAGATACAAGATCATCTAAAAATGCTTGAGTTTTAGAACAAGGATGCGATCGCGATGTCACTACACATATTTTGTTATCCGATTTAGAACGCTTTGTTAATTGAATAATTTTGTTTTGACTCATTTTATGAGCACCTTTATTTTCTTCTGCGTAATACGTTATATCCAAGACCGGCGCGTGAATAACACCCATAATGGGCTTATCTCCTTTGACTAATGCAATATTAATCGTAAACTCCCCATTGCGCTTTATAAATTCCTTTGTGCCATCCAGAGGATCAACTAAAAAGAAATACTCCCATTTTTTTCGAGTTTCATAGTCCTGCTGCTTCACAGATTCTTCTGAAATGATGGGTATATCAGGGTAGAATTTTTTTAATGAATCGCAAATAAATGCATGAGAAGCGACGTCAGCTTCTGTTAAAGCAGAATTATCTTCTTTATTCATGACTTGAAACGAAGACTTATTGTATATAGATAATACGATGCGGCCCGCTTCTTGCGCAATATCTGTTAATTTTTTTATCATGCCGCCCCTTTTATTGTGAATAAGCTTGTTTAATTTTGTTTTGCTTATAGTATATTCCATACTATTAAGAATCGATAACATTGGAAAAATAAATATGGAAGGCATTAAATGGGTTGTCAATCCCAGACAACGCTGTGATTTAGAAATGTTACTTATCGGGGGCTTTAATCCCTTAACAGGTTTTCTTTCTAAAGCAGATTATGAACATGTATTAGCCCATAGCCGTCTTAAAAACGGCCAACTTTGGCCCATGCCCATAACACTCGATGTCAGCGACGAATTTGCTGAAAAAATTTCAATAGGCGAAAATATTACCCTTTGCGATAGTGATAATTCTCTTCTAGCTCATATGCAAGTCACCGACAAATGGAAGCCCGCAAAATCCATTGAAGCTCAATGTGTTTTTGGCACTGAAGATATTAAGCATCCGGGAGTTGATTATTTACTTAACAAAACAGGAAATTGGTATCTAGGCGGGACCGTGCAACTTGTTCAGCTGCCTAAATATTATGATTTTGTAGAGCTCAGACATACACCGCACTCTCTAAAACAATATTTCAAATATACAGGCTTTCAAAATATCGTAGGATTTCAAACGCGAAATCCTATCCATCGCGCGCACATGGAGTTGACCTTAAGAGCAGCAGAAGCAATTAATGGACATATTTTAATTCATCCGGTCGTGGGCTTAACAAAGCCAGGCGATATTGATTATTTTACACGCGTGCGATGCTATCAAAAAATATTACATTATTATCCGCCACACACTGCAACGCTTAGTCTCTTGCCTTTAGCAATGCGAATGGGCGGCCCCAAAGAAGCACTTTGGCATGCGTTGATTCGCAAAAATTATGGCTGCAGCCATTTTATTGTGGGCCGTGATCATGCAGGTCCTGGAAACGACTCCATGGGAAAACCTTTTTATGATCCCTATGCAGCACAAGAGCTTGTTCAAGAATATCAAAATGAAATGGGAATTAAAATTTTACCTTTTCAAGAAATGGTGTACGTCAAAGAACGAAAACAATATTGTCCTGTGAATGAATTACAAGCTCAAGAAACACCTCTCACTATATCCGGTACCGAATTACGTAATTCCTTGTTGAATGAGCGCAAAATTCCGGATTGGTTTTCATTTCCAGAAATCATGGATGAATTACGACAATCATACCCCCCAAAACACAAACATGGATTTACACTCTTTTTTACAGGATTATCAGGGGCTGGAAAAACAACTTTAGCTCAAGCATTAATGGCAAAATTAATGAGCGAAGGGAAAAGAAACATTACACTTCTAGATGGTGATGTTATACGAAGAATACTTGCCAATGAACTGGGCTTTACAAAAGCAGATCGCGACTTGAATATTCGAAGAATCGGTTTTGTAGCAGCAGAAGTGACAAAGGCAGGGGGTATTGCATTGTGCGCGGCTATTGCACCCTACACTTCCGCAAGAAAAGAAAATCGACATCTCATTTCTCAATATGGCGGATATATTGAAGTCTATATTTCAACCTCACTTTCTGTATGCGAAGAAAGAGACACGAAAGGATTATATGCTAAAGCACGAAACGGCGAACTCAAAGGATTAACGGGTGTAGATGATCCCTATGAACCAGCCCATGATGCGGAAATAATCATCGACACTTCAAAACTATCCATTGATGAAGGTGTCAAAAAAATTATTGGATTTTTACAAGAAGCGGGTTTCATTCAACCCTATCACCCTGCGCCCTTGTTAAATTTGCCCGCTGATTATGACACCGAAGCGAGTCAACCCATTGAATATGCTTAAGGAATACCGATGAAAGAATCTCATTTACGCAGTCTAATAAAAGCAGTGAGCTGGAGAATCTTCGGCACATTTGTCACCATGATCATCAGTTATTTGATTACACATAAAATGAGTTTTGCCATTTATATTGGTTTAGTCGAGTTTATATCAAAGATTGCGTGTTTTTATTTTCATGAAAGAATTTGGGGTCTTATACCTTTCGGTTTATCCAGAAATTTGAAAAGAAAAGTTCCCGATTCTTTGGATTACCCAATGAATAATCCTGCATAAAACAAAAAAACATCTATGCCACTACTTTCTAAACGCTCTACCCCTCCAATAAATAATCTCATTTATATCATATTATTTTTGCCGATTATCTACACGGGGCTTTATATTGCTCACAATAATCAACTACCCGGCAACGATGCAGCAAACTATTTCTCTACTGCTGTTACTATTTATCAATCCTTTCAAGATCATGGGTTTTGGCATGGCCTAATACATTATTATGTAGACAGGGGATGGCGGCCTATTTTTTTCCCTAATTTGTCGGTTCCTTTTTTACTAGTTTCACAAGGAAACTTATTCTTCGCGTATGGCTCAGTTGCATTTTTGTCGCTATTCGCAAGCTTATCTTATGTTTATTTATTCATGAGATTAAAGGTGGATCGATTATCTGCTGTCATTTCAACGAGCCTAATCTGTTTATTGCCCTTCATACAAGCACAGCTCGTTATGTTTTACGCTGAAGGGTTTCTCTTTCCATGCATTATGGGTTCTTTATACCATCTCATTAAATCAGATTATTTACGTAAAATAAATCATACTTATGGTTTTATCATTTTGACCACGCTCGCGTTGATTGTAAGACCTATTGAGGCGGTTACTCATCTTTTACTTATTCTCATCGCATATCTGTCTTGCGGGTACCTGAAACAGGTTTTTACTGCAAAACAGCTTGTTAATATTATTTTTATTTGTTTATTTTCAGCATTTTTATTTTTTTCTGTCGCCGCAATTCCTTATCGACATGGACATATTATCTCCATCATCGATAATAGCGGCCCACTTGATATAAAAATGGCGCACACTATTCACTCTTGCTTTATCGGATTAGCATCTGTCGCACTTATTTCTGGCATTTTATTAGTAATGATGCATTTTTCAAAAATAGCGGCTAAGAAACCACAGATTAAAAATTACCTTTCTTTAACATTTGCTTCCATTGCTGCAATGGTTCTTTTTTGGTTTTTACCTTTTGCATTTGAAACATTTCAATGGATATACAGAACCTCTTTAGGCGATGTAGCGATGAATACCGGTTCATTATCAGGATCGCAATTTTCATGGAACGTTTTGCATATCTATTTAAGAGAAGAAGGATTACTTGCGGTTATCGTGATTAGTATCATTGCTATTTTTGGAGGGGCGTCATTAACAAGCAAGAAGCTTAGAGAAGTCATCTTTTCTCAGCCTGTTCTCTATTTACTTTTGTTGGCACCTTTTCCTATCTGGGAAGCTTTTTTTACCGTACAAATAGTCACGAGAAAATTATCTATCGTCTTCCCCGCTATATTAATGGCGATGTTAATCCTAGGATTACAAAAAAATAATGGCTGGCGTTTTCGTATCAGCATCATTTCACTCTTATTGCTTGTTCAGTTTGGCTTACTTACAACATTGCTTTATACAAAGGATTATCACAATAAAGATCCCCTGTTAAACAATTCCATTGGCTATTTTATTCCACAGCCATCAACGATAACACCCAACCCTCACAATGTAGTCATGCATTTCTTTAACGAACAAGCAAAAACTCATTCTCTTCGTTCTTTTGGCCTTGAAGTAATTCCCGGAACACCTGATGCAAGACATCCCGTTGAGGCAGAACCCATCAACCCCTTTTTACTAAGCATGATGATATCCGCTTCAAGAAAGACATATTATGCAAATTATTTATATTTTGGTGTTTACACAGAAGAGAACTTAAAAAAAATCAACCAACAATATGATGCTATATTTTTATCTGATCGACTAACGGAAATGAAAATATCGCCTAATGCCGCTTCTTATTATTCACAAAAATACGCCGAGGAAACAAATGCCAGTTTAAAAACTTTTTACGAACTCATGTCTTACTATAGTCAAAATAAATTAGTAACCATTGGCTTGAAACAGGGTCCCTGCATAGTTATAAACACTCAAAAGCAAGGACCTTATCGTGGTTGCTTGTTATTTCCTATCAAAAATCAAAGAGTGACAAAATCATAATGTCCTCTTAAGTACAATTCAAAAACGTCTTCAGCAACAAGGTGTCTATAAAGTTCTTTTTTCCAATTATCCCATCCCTCAAAAATAGACTGGATTGTATCATGGTGAGCATTCGTGTGAGAGTTTATTTTTTTGTAGGAAATGCCCTTATCAAACCAATCATAATCATTAATTAAGCTATCATTACCTATGTATCGAACTATTTGCGCCATGGATTCTTTTGAAGTTGTCGCATCTTCATATTTAATATTAGGGATTTTATTTTGTTCAGCCATCTGAGCTTGATACGCTGTGCCTCTTTCAAGAACTGCTGCAGTAACAAAAAACTGTTTATCCAGACTATCATCAAATTCAGCTAATCGTTTCTCACCAAAACACTCAATCACTAATTTTCGGCCGTACTCTCGGTAATTCTGAGGAATAAATGTCAAGTGATCAAAATATCCAAAATCGAACCATTCATTTTTCATGCATTTTACAAATGAATTAATTCGGGAAATAGGGTGGCGAATAAGATTAATTATCTTTACATCCTGTAAATTTTCTTTCTTAACTAGTGATAAAGCTTTCTCAACGTTATAAGCGTGCACATTACCCACAAAATGTTTAGGCGTGACTTCTGCATTTTCTTCAAAAAATTGCTTCAAGGGTAAAGTACCAAAATATTTTTTAATCACTGCACGTTGTCTTTCACCTTCTTCGCCCCTTAAAGCAGTACCTGAGGCTCCCCACGCAGGCTTATCATAGGAATGAGAACAAAAAATTTCAGGATGCTTATTTAATTGCGTGGCAAGCCAAAATGTGCCCATTTGGCCGGAAGATGTAATTAGGAAACATTTCCTTTCTTCGAGCGGAGGGAGTTTTTCAGATCTGAATAAACTGCCCATTTTTGACAAAAAAGATTTTTTCCTAATTAATTCATTCGTCTTTTCTTCATTCATAATATTCTCTTTAAATTACCAATTAAAAATTGATGATACTTACATCATGCTTCATTGCAAAAGCCACTGAGTAATCCAAATAGCTGATAATATACCCACAATATCAACCATAACACTCGCAGGAATGGCATGTCTATTTTTTCTGATACCTGCCGCTCCAAAATACAAAGCGATTAGATAAAAAGTCGTATCCGTAGTCGAGGACACAATAACGGCTAAATGAGAAATAAAACTATTGCCGCCTTGTGTATGCAAAAGGTCTGCAACAATAGCATTGGCCGCACTTGCTGAAAATGGCCGCAATAATGCAATAGGAATAATTTCTGCAGGTATACCTATTTTTGTAAGCAGAGGCGAAAGCGCATGATTCAGTAAATCAAATGCACCTGATGCGCGCAACATTCCAATTGCAACCAACATTGCAATCATATAAGGAATGATGCGGATAAACGTTGGGAAGCCTTCTTTAGCCCCTTCAACAAACGCATCATACACAGGTACTTTGCGAAAATAACCATATAAAGGAATGCCTACTAAAAATAACAAAATTAATGCATTCCCTAGGATTTCTGATAAAGAGATAATTGTCATGATACCGTCTCCTCACTTGCAGATATTTCCACTGGCTTAAACCTACTTAAGCGTTCTAATATTTTAGAAATGACAATGGCTGCAATCACCGCGCATAACGAACTTAATACAAAAGGCATAATAATATCTGTGGGATGTAGTGCACCTGTTGCGGCTAATAAAGCAATAGCAGTTGCGGGAACTAATTGCAAATTACTGCTATGCAACGCTAAGAAAGTGCACATGGTATTGGTAGCCACACCAGGATAAGGATTTAGTTTTTCTAATTCCGCCATCGCGCGCAATCCAAACGGCGTTGCAGCATTACTTAAACCTAAAATATTAGCAGCCATATTCATTGCAATCGCACCCATCGCAGGATGATTCGCAGGGACATCTGGAAATAACCACAGCAATAACGGCTTTAAAGCTTTTGTAAGCAAATTAATTAATCCAGCATGTTCTGCTATTTTCATAATACCCAGCCACAACGCCATGACACCTGTCAATCCCAAAGCCAACGTAAAAGCGAATTTGGCACTGTCAGTAACTGCTAAAACAACCTCAGGAATTTTTCCGGTAATAAGACCAATAATGACAGACATCACCATCATAAAGAGCCAGATAAAATTCAACATAAAAAAAGCCTCTTTTAACCAGATTAAAAATTGTTCATGGGAAATAGTCTGGGATAATAACACACGTACGCTAAACTTTCATTTAACGTACGATTTATCTAGAAGAAAAAGATTTTATTTATTCAATATTCCAAGACTCATACATCGCTTTTGCGGTCGGTAAGTCATTATCATATTGAGCAATGGGTGCGGTATAGGCCCAGGCATAAAACACCTGGCCATCATCTCTGGAAATAACAAATTGCATTTGCTTAAGCTCGTGATTTTTGTATGTGTAAGTAAACACGAGATACTCGCCATGAAATCGCTTTGGATTTTGCGGTAATTCTGCTTTTCCTTCCGCGATAATTTTCCCATGCGAAGCTTTATCAGAAACTTGTTTTTTCAATGAGCCCATCATTTCCTCAACCGTTGCAAACTCTCCTCCATTTTGTTTGGTTAAAATAGTTTGGATATTCACGGTTGAATAAAACGAGGATGTGCCTTTTTTACCACTAAAAATAACGGTCCCTTTTTCAGGTTTATCATATTCCCAGTTCGAAGGGTACTTCAT
>BMAG01000036.1 GCA_014132595.1 Gammaproteobacteria bacterium
ATATAGAATTTATTCCATGCTTGTACGCTTAAGGATTCCATTGATAAACCACCATTGTGTCAGTTGCATTTGCAGGAGCCGGTGTTAATTTTTTTCCAATTGAAAGCGCTTGATTAAAAGAATCCTGGGTGCCGCGTAAGCTGACTTTCACTATCACGTCATTATCTGCCAATATCTTGGTAATTTCCACATTGGCGACCGGTGTTAAATGATTGAGATAACCTGTTAATTGATTAAAATCGCGATAATGAGTGATGCCTGTGACTTTGATGATTAAATCTTTTTGAACCGCGTTCGTCGCAACAACCGCAAAACGTGTTGCCAATGCCTGGGTGATATTGCTGATGAGTGTGGGCGCGATATCTGCCATGCTTTTTCCTGTGAGACTCCAATCCCATTTATTATCACCCAGCACCAGTTTCCATTGAGAAACCAGTCCATTACTATCTCCAGTCACATGTCCTATTAAAATGGCATCACCTGCGTAACGTTTCGTTGCATCGAGAAGTTTAGGGATCGCAATGTCTGTCACATCTTTAACAGAAGCTTGATTGAGGTCAGTCATGTCCATTACAGGGAGCATGAATGGTAGTCCGCGCTGATCGGCATTTTGTTGAAGTCGTGTTTTGATATCATTGCTAGCATCGCTGCTGAGGATTTCTGCTGAATGTCCGGCTGTTTCATCCACAACCCATGCAAGAACTAGAGGGCGATTCTTGCCCCATATTGGGACATTTGCATCCGTTAACCATTGATTGACACTGACAGGATCAAATTGCAATGCCAATAAATAGGGGGTTGTGGTTGCATTGTTACTCTGAGGCTGAGCCGTATAGCTGAACTCCTGCACTAGTGTCGCTGCAGAGCTAAGGCGCGGTTTTAGTTTAGGATTATTTAATACTTGGGCATCCCCAGTGACTTTGATTAGGACTTGTTCTAATGCTTGTTGGGCTACCTGCTTACGCTCGGACTCTTGTTGTGTGGTGACAGGAACTGTCGCTGTATAAAGCGAATCCACCTTGATTGACCATGCTTTGGCCATAAAAAAGAATAAAACAATTCCTAATCCAACTATTCGTGCAGTTCGCATAAAAACCCTATGAATAAGTGAGAGCACTCTTTCGTGATTTAGACAGATATCTTACACGATAAACTATCTATTTGTCATAGTCGCAAGGTTTGCTTTGAATTTAGAAAGAGGGGTGTTAGGAATTACCCTTAGTGGCACCGTATCTTCTGGATTTATTTTTTAAGATATACTATATTGTTCAAAGAGATATAATTTTTTTTAGGGTGGATGTCTGTAATATTTAACCAAACGGAGGCAGCGCTACTGCTGAAAAACATGCTAATTAAATCACAATTGATCGCTGAAATTAGTAAAAAGCTATCTTATCTTCCAGAAAGAGACATCGCTCTTAGTATTAATCATATTGTCACAAAAATGGGAGATGTGCTGAGCGAAGGCGGACGTATCGAAATCCGCGGATTCGGCAGCTTCTGTCTCCACTACCGTCCACCCCGCAGAGCTCACAATCCTAAAACGGGTGAAAAACTCGTTACAGAACCCAAACATGCCGTACATTTCAAGCCAGGCAAAGAATTACGCGAGCAAGTCAATGCAAGCCGTCATATTCCATTGACAGAAACCTCAGGCGGCGATGCGGATGAAGGTGAAGAATAAGCTTTAGCTCGCAAACATAAACGTTTGCGAGCCCGCTTGCGTCTTTTATAATCTTGCCATCAAGAAAATTTTGCTTAGAACTTTCCCTCTCCCGCCCTCAGATGATGATTTAAAAATTGTTTTCTATTGCTGGAGAGGGTTAGGGTGAGGGTAAGTCGCAGGTTTCCCCTCACCCTGATCCTCTCCTGCAATTAAGATAAGTGATCTTGTATCATGTCGTGGGTGAGAGAGGGGAAGTTCTAAGCAAAATTTTCTTGATTGGCAAGATTACAAAAGCCGCAAGCGGGCTGGCAAACGTTCACGTTTACGAGTGGGGCTCAGGCAATCGGTAAAGTTACACCTTGTTGACCTTGATACTTTCCTTTACGGTCTTTATATGACGTTTCACAAGTCTCATCTGATTCAATGAAGAGCAATTGCGCAACACCTTCATTAGCGTAAATTTTAGCCGGCAACGGTGTCGTATTAGAAAACTCCAACGTGATATGTCCTTCCCATTCCGGTTCAAGCGGTGTCACATTCACAATAATGCCGCAGCGCGCATAAGTCGATTTGCCTACACAAAGTACTAAAATATTACGAGGAATGCGGAAATATTCAATGCTACGCGCCAGTGCAAAAGAATTAGGGGGGATAATGCAAACATCGGAAGTCAGATTCACAAAACTATGTTCAGAGAAATTTTTAGGATCCACAATCGCCGAGTTAATGTTAGTAAAAATTTTAAACTCATTGGCGCAGCGGATGTCGTACCCATAACTGGAGGTACCATGAGAAATTCGATTGCCGGCAGAATCTGTACGGAGTTGCTGAGGCTCAAAAGGAGAGATCATGTTATGTTGTTCTGCCATTCGGCGAATCCATTTATCGGCTTTGATACTCATAAGTCACAGTCCTTAATCGTTTTTGATGACAATGCTTGGAAACTTACCCGATTCATTTCCCGCTTGCAAGGCAAGTTTTGCCATAATACGTCTTGCCATATCGCGATAGAGAATGGCATTTGCACTTTCAGGATCGGCTGCCACTGTCGGTTTCCCTTCATCCGTTTGTTCCCGAATGCGTATATCCAAAGGTAATTGGCCCAGTAACTCAACCCCATATTGCTCTGCCATCGCAGCCCCGCCGCCCGTACCAAAAATGGGTTCCTGATGACCGCATTCAGAACAAATATGAAGGCTCATATTTTCAATAATGCCTAAGACGGGCACATTCACCTTACGAAACATTTCACAAGCCCGTCTTGCATCCAGTAAGGCTAAATCTTGCGGAGTCGTCACGATGACGGCACCCGTTACCGGAATTTTTTGAGCCAGCGTCAGTTGGATATCGCCTGTGCCGGGCGGTAAATCAATGATTAAATAATCCAGGTTATCCCAGTGCGTATCATTTAATAATTGCTGCAGCGCCATGCTAACCATCGGACCGCGCCAGACCATCGGAGAAGTTTCATCAATCAGATAACCAATGGACATGGATTGAATACCATGCGCCATCACAGGAAGCATCGTTTTTTTGTCCTTGATATCAGGGCGTGTTGTGACGCCTAGCATCAAAGGTTGACTGGGGCCATAAATATCCGCATCTAAAATACCAGTACGTGCACCTTCCTGAGATAAAGCAAGTGCTAAATTAACGGCAGTCGTCGATTTTCCGACGCCGCCTTTCCCCGATGCGACCGCAATAATATTTTTAATGTTGGGTAATGGATTCATCAAAGTCTTACCGTTAAATTTGAAACTCTTTTTCCAATTTCTTTTCGACGGCTATGTTTTTTAAGCGAACATAGACGGGAAGTCCGTCTTGATAAGGAGGATAATCTTCACCCTGAATGAGCGGCGCTAAATATTGACGACATTTTTCGGTGATGCCAAAACCATCTTCACTAATGTAATCACGCGGCATTTTTACTTCGACATTGGCCACTTTTTCAAGCGGTGCTTCACCAATCACCCAATGATAAGGATGATTCGATTCGCGGACAATAATCGGCATGATTGCATTTTTTCCCGCCAGGGCTAATTCCACAGCGGCTTTTCCTAAGGAATAAGCTTGCTCGACATCTGTTTTAGAGGCAATGTGTCTTGCGGAACGTTGTAAATAATCGGCCAGAGCCCAATGGTATTTAAGTCCTAATTTTGTTTTGATCAGGGTTGCAAGCAAAGGGGCAACACCGCCTAATTGTTTATGACCAAAGGCATCGACTAAACCAGATTCAGAAACAAAAGAGCCATCTTCATTATGCAACCCTTCGGATGCAACGATTGAACAGGATCCATACTTTTTAACACATTCATCAACACGCTTTAAAAAAGCTTCCGGGTTAAAAGGAATTTCTGGAAATAAAATAATATGAGGCGCATCTGCTGCATTTTCAGCAGCCAAGCCGCCTGCTGCTGCAATCCAGCCGGCGTGACGTCCCATGACTTCCAGAATAAAAACTTTAGTGGAAGTGAGCGCCATGGAAGCAACGTCTAAACCCGCTTCACGAATGGAAACCGCAACGTATTTCGCAACGGAGCCAAAGCCTGGTGAGTTGTCGGTAAAAGGTAAATCATTATCTACCGTTTTGGGAATGCCAATACAAGTAATCGGATAACCTAAGGTTTGGCTAATTTGAGATACTTTATAGGCCGTATCTTGTGAGTCACCGCCGCCGTTATAAAAAAAATAGCGAATATTATGTGCCGAAAAAACTTCAATTAAACGTTCGTATTGAGCCCGATGTTTTTCAAGAGAGCCCAACTTGTGACGGCAAGAGCCAAATGCACCCGCGGGGGTATGGCGTAAGGCAGCAATATCTGCATCACTTTCAAAACTGGTATCAATTAAATCTTCCGTAAGCGCCCCAATAATACCATTGCGAGCGGCAAATACTTTACCAATTTTATCGGGATGATTTCTGGCTGTTTGAATGACGCCGCAAGCAGATGCGTTGATGACGGAGGTGACACCGCCAGATTGGGCGTAGAGGGCATTATATTCAGACATGATTAGGCTCCATAATTTTTTTCAGGACTATAGCTTGGTTATTGAGCTTAGATCAAGTGTGTTTTTTCGTGACGCCCGCGCCCGTCTTTTCCTCCGCCGTTATTGCGAGCCCTTCTGCTATCATTGCGAACCCTTCTGAGCCCTTCTGCTATCATTGCGAACCCTTCTGCCGTCATTGTGAACCCGTCAGCCGCCATTGTGAACCCTTCAGCCGCCATTGCGAATCCTTCTGCCGCCATTGCGAATTCTCTGCCGTCATTGCGAGCGAAGCGAAGCAATCCATCTTTCAAGCAAAGCTTAAAGTAAGCGAGACCTGCTTTTTGAAGCTTTGCTCTCGAGCTGGATTGCTTCACTTCGCTCGCAATGACGGCAGAGAATTCGCAATGGCGGCAGAAGGATTCGCAATAGCGGCTGAAGGGTTCACAATAGCGGCAGAAGGGTTCGCAATGATAGCAGAAGGGCTCGCAATAACGGCATAGGGGCTCACAATAACGGCGGAGGAAAAGAGTATTTTTTTGTCTCATTCCGCAGAGAAGGTCATCCTTCTCTGGGACTGAGTGGTGGGAGTAAACTGGTGGATTATTGATTAACAGCGTCAAGCATGCCGACTTGTGCAATCGTTCTGATAGGCGTTGGATTTTGCATTTTTCGGCTAAACATAAAAGATTTATGTAATTCTGGGATCGTTGTACTGCTTGCTAATATGAAGTGAGAATTTAAAGAGTTCGCCAAGCGCAACACTTCAGATCTTGCGCGACCGGTAATGATCCATTGATCGCTTTGAGGAATGTCCAAAAAATTACCTATATAAGTTAAAGATTGTTTTGCTTCTTCGTAATAACGTTCTGCTAATAAAACCATGGAAGGGATATTGAAATAACAAGTAGGTAGGGTAGGTATCACATGCACCAGGCTCATTCTAATGGCTAAATGAGATTGGGCAACACGCGCGACGACTTGTTTGATTTGTGCGATCTCTGCATCGGTCGTTGCGTTCGTGACTAATAAAACATTTCTTGGCGCATTCATGGTATTTCTCCCTAACTTGTATTCGGTCTATTACTACCTACCGCTAGTCTTTCCCTAATAATTTCTCAACAGTGGATCGCCATCATCTCATGAATATTCACCTATGAAAATTAGCAAAAACCAATGGGGGTATACTCCGAGACCCTGTGGAAATCGAGGGTTTTTCCCTATGAAGTTAGGGTGGGATGCTAGATTAAGAGCGTAGTATGTAATTTTTGATTAAAAACTACTCTTGAGTGACTGGTTCTTGTACACCATTAGTCAAGACAAGTTTGACTAATTCTGGCACAGATCTGACACCCATTTTCTTCATAACGCTTGCACGATGAGCTTCCACTGTTTTAAGCGAGATCATGAGTTCGGATGAGATGACTTTATTTTGTTTACCAGAAACAATACCTTGTAAGACTTGTATTTCACGAGGGGATAAAAGAGCAAATTTTGCTTCAGCTTGTGCATTTTCTTGTTGTTTTTCCCGATTAGCTTTATCAAAACGCAAAGCTCTATTAATACTTTCCAATAAAACTTGATCATTAAAGGGCTTCGTGAGGAAATCAATTGCACCTGCTTTCATGACGCGTACTGCGAGCGGCACATCGCCATGACCGCTTATAAAAATAATGGGGAGTGTTGCGCTGAGTGCTAATAATTTACTTTGCAGTTCAGGTCCGCTCATGCCAGGCATACGCACATCCAGTAAAAGACAGCCGTGCTGTTCAGGTTTATAGGCATCTAAAAAATCTTGTGCTTGCGTAAAAATTTTCGCTTTCAAACCGACTGATTCTATAATCCAGGATAAAGATTCAACCATTGCTGCATCATCATCGACGACATACACAATTGCATCCATTGACATAAAGTCCTCCTAGTGTCTACTTTTAGTTAATCGGTAAAACAAAACGTATCCAGCTATTATTATTCGTATTGGGATTAATTGTAAATTGTCCGCCATGAGCTTCAATGATCGATCGGCAAATGGCAAGTCCCATACCGCGTCCATGTGCCTTCGTTGTAAAAAATGGCTGAAACACTTTATGAACCATGTCTTTTGAAAAACCCGGCCCTGTATCATGCAATGTTATTTCGATAGAATTTGCATCCAGTGCTTTCGTTTTAATATTAATTTTTCTCGATTTAGGATCGATTTCTTGCATGGCATCCATTGCATTTTGAATAAGATTTAATAATACTTGCTGCAATTGAATGATATCAGCATAAATAAGTTGTACATTTTTACAAAAATCAAATTCAATTTTTACTTTCGATAAATTAATATCATTACGAATTAAAGTCACCGTTTCTCGAATCAAACTATTAATTTTGCAGGGCGTTTTTAAAAGCTGCCCTTTGCAAAAGAAGTTTTTTAACCGATGAATCACTTCGCCTGCGCGTTGCGCTTGTATCACGGCCTTTTTCATGATCTCAGTGACTTGTGTGGTGTCATGCTGTTTATTTTCTAAATAACGGACACAACCTTGTGTGTAATTGATAATGGCAGAAAGAGGCTGGCTAATTTCATGTGCCATACCCGATGCCATTTCTTCCATGCTGCTTAAGCGAGAAACATGAGCTAACTGTTGACCGCGCAGACGGGCTCTTTTATCAAGAATACGGTCAGTGACATCGCGAGAAGCTGCTTGTATTTCACTAATCGTTTTGGTTTTTTCATCGTAGAGTGTTCGAATATTGCTTTCAAACCAGCGATAATCGCCTTCTTTTCGGCGCAATCGATAAGAAACGACTTGATGATTCGCATCATCTTTACGCCGGTTAAAAATTTTCTTTATTTTTTTGATATCATCATAATGAATGAATTTGTAAATATTATTCTTCAGTAACTCTTCAGGTTTATAGCCGAACAATGTTTTTGAGGAAGGCGATGCATAAAGATAAGTACCGTCCGGTGCATGGCGAGAAATAACGTCCGTCGTATTTTCTACCAAGAGATCAAACAATAATTTATGTTCGCGGAATGTTTTTTCATTATTCTCAAGTGAATGTAATGCTTTTAATAAAATATGATGTGTTGCGTAGTAGGATTCGAGTTGTGTTTGAAGTGTCTGATTGAGTTTCGCAATATTATTTTGCAGCTCAGTTTCAGCTGTTTTATAGCTTAAAATATCCTGATGTGTAATGATGACAACAGCTTTATGCGACGATGAGAGATTTAACAAGCTGGCTGATGTTTTGCAAAGCCCTTTAATGCCGTTTTTGCGAATGTAGCGTGTTTCAGCGATCCATTTTTTTTGTTGCGGTAAGATTTCCTGAATAATTTTGGGGAAAGGGTGATTTTGCTGATAAATTAAGTTGAGTGATTTTCCCAACACTTCTTTTTTGTAATAACCAAAAAGGGAAGTGGCGGCCTGATTCCAATCAACGATTCGTCCACTCCGATCAAGCAATACGGCGCTTTCCGGTAAGGCATCGAATAAAGCTTGGATTGAATCAGTACTCATTCTTGTTTTTCCCATCCATGGGTTTTTGTTTACTATCGCCTCGGGTATAGTATCACATCTAATCATTAAGGTCAGGGGGGATCATATGCGTATTCATATTTTAGGAATTTGCGGAACTTTTATGGCAGGGATTGCCCAGATTGCAAAACAGGCAGGACATGATGTTACAGGTTCTGATATCAATGTGTATCCGCCCATGAGTACACAACTGGAAGCGCAAGGGATTCAATTGCTTCAGGGATATGAAGCGCAACATATTGATTCTACTGTTGACTGTGTGATTGTGGGGAATGTCATCAAGCGAGGCAATCCCGCAATGGAATACGTGCTGGAAAAAAATCTGCCGTATGTCTCAGGCCCGCAATGGCTAGCAGAAACTATATTACGGGATCGTTGGGTCATGGCGGTTTCAGGAACACATGGTAAAACAACCACGACAAGCATGTTAACCTGGATCATGGAATATGCGAATCAATCGCCGGGATTTTTAATTGGCGGTGTCCCTGAAAATTTTGGAATATCGGCACGCAGAGGTGAAGGCGCTCATTTTGTCATTGAAGCAGATGAATATGACAGCGCTTTTTTTGATAAAAGATCAAAATTTATTCATTATCGCCCAAGAACTTTAATTTTAAATAATCTTGAATTTGATCATGCGGATATTTTCCCCAATCTAGAAGCCATCCAGCAGCAGTTTCATTATTTAGTCCGTACGGTGCCGGGCAATGGATTGATTGTGCGGCATGCAGATGATGCGAATTTACAAGCAACTCTTGAGAAAGGTTGTTGGACACCGATTGTCACCTTTGGCGGGAAAGACGGTTTCTGGCAAGCGGAAATGCTCACGGCTGATGGCAGTCATTTTTCAGTGAAACAAAATCATGAAAAAGTAGGTGAAGTCAGCTGGAATTTATTAGGCCGGCATAATGTTGAAAATGCATTGGCAGCCATAGCCGCATCGCATCATGCGGGGGTGGCTGTGGAAAAAGCCTTGGAAGCTTTGCCGCATTTTAAAAATGTAAAACGGCGCTTAGAAGTAAAAGGGCAAAAAGCAGGGATTACTATTTATGATGATTTTGCACATCATCCTACCGCCATTGCGACTACGCTCGCGGGTTTGCGTGCCAAGATCGGTGATGCTCGCATGGTCGTGGTGTTAGAATTTGGTTCTTACACGATGCGTACAGGAGTGCACAAAGATACCATTAAAAATTCATTGGATGCAGCGGATATGGTGATTTGTAAACGGCCTGAACAAGACACCTGGGGATTGGAAAACGTCTTAAAGAGTTTCACTCAGCCAACAGCTTTATTTGATTCGGTGGAAAGTTTGGTGACAGGACTTGCGGATAAATTAAAATCGGGAGATCACGTTGTTGTGATGAGTAATTCAGGATTTGGTGGGATTCATCAGAAATTATTAGGCGCGATCTAAAAAATAAAGCCACCCTAACGATTGTTTAGGATGGCTTTAAGAATGTTACGATTAACCGAAGTTATAAGCGCCGGTCAATGTTAACATGTTAGCGCTTGGAATTGCTTTAGCGCTTGTGTTGGTGTTGCCGCTGCCTTGAATGTGTGAAAATTCTAAGCCGGTTGTTACGTGTGAATTCACATCGTAGCTCGCGCCAACGCCTACTACAGGACGTAATTTACGAGTTGTTTGTGAACCTGTACGTAAATTGGAATTGTCCTTCAATACAATCGCACCGTTGGAATTATTGCTGTAGTTAACTTTGCTGTAAACTTCAGCAGCACCGCCTAATGCATAAAGATTGAAGTCTTGTTGGATTGGTAAATATCCTTTCGCAACAAGGCTTATTGTGCTCATTGTGTATTTGGCTGATGCAGTGTTGCTTTCTACTGTCATTTTGTTAGTAGTACGAGCATAATTTGCGAAGTTAGCTTCAAGACCAAAGTATTGGTTGAAGTTATAACCACCAAATAATTTTCCACCGAGTCCGCCGTTTTGGGTTGTTGATTTACCAGCGGTATCTGTTGTATTCACAAACATGGATTTACTAGCAGCACTGATGTTGCTTGCACCTAAACCGATACCAGCGTATGCGCCTGGTTGTGCAGCATTAGCTAGAGACATAACCATGAATGATGAAGCAACTGCTACACCGATTTTAGTCATTGTTTTTGTAACCATATATCCTCACTTTTGTATTGAAAAAAATAAAAATCGGAAGGATTGTACCATTAGAGAACTGCAATGTAAATTACTTAAACATGAGTATAATTTGTGTGTATTTTAGATGCAAAAAGGATGAATTAAGAATGTGCAATATAAATAAAATATCCTATAAAAATGAGCGCGAGCACAACAAGCATCGCATTTAGATCTTGTATTTTTTTGCAACAAATTTTGAGAATCACAAAAGAAATAATGCCGACACCGAAGCCATCAGCGATTGAAAAGGTGAAGGGGATCATCAGTGCTGTTAAAAGACTTGGAATAGTTTCGGTTAAATTGTTCCAATCAATATGAGTTAAATTGCGCATCATAAGGCAAGCGATAAATAAAAGTGCAGATGAAGTTGCATAAGTGGGGATGGTTTCTGCGAGCGGTGAAAAGAAGAGAGCGCAGATAAAAAAGAAAGCAACGGTGACAGCGGTTAAGCCGGTGCGTCCGCCGGCTTTTATACCCGCGGAACTTTCAATATAGGGGCTTGTGCTCGATGTGCCTATTAAAGAACCGATAATCGTGGCAATACTTTCTGCAGCGAGTGCGCTTGATAATCGTTCAGTTTTTTTTGTGTCTTTGTTGAGACCGGAAAATTGTAAAAGACCGACCAGGGTGCCGGTACTGTCAAATAATGCAACAATTAGGAACGTCAGAATGACGGCGATGCCTTGCTGGTTCCATAAATGTTTAAGATCAAAAGCGAGAAAGGCATTATTATGAGCCGGCGGTAAAGAAATGATGCCATGAAAGGTGCTCACCTTGAAAATAATGCTTAGTAAGGTGGTTGCCAGAATGCTAATGACGATCGAGCCAGGGATTTTGTAATGCTCGAGGATTGTGATAAAGCAAAATCCAAACAAAAATAATAAACCTTCCCAGGAACCAATATGGCCAAGTGACACCATGGTTTTGGGATTTGCGACGACGATGCCCGCGGTTTTTAATGCAATCAGTGCAATAAAAATGCCTAAACCGGCGGCGACGGCGATGCAAAGTCCTTCAGGTAACGATTGAAGAATAAGACGCCGGATATTGGTGACGCTCATAATAAAAAATAGAACGCCCGCGATAAAAACGGCGCCGAGTGCGCTTTGCCAGGAATACCCCAGGCTTTGGACGATAGTGTAGGAAAAATAAACGTTCAGCGCCATCCCGGGTGCAAGTGTGATCGGAAAGTTAGAAAGTAAACCAATAAGTAGGCTGCCGATGGCGGTGACGATACAGGTAGCAACAAAAACAGACCGGCTGTCCATACCGGCACTGGCTAAAATGGCGGGGCTTGCGAATAGGATGTAGGCCATGGTTAAGAACGTTGTGATGCCGGCCAATACTTCGATACGTGTGGAGGTGTTGTGTTGTGTTAATTTGAAATAGCGGTCTAAATGGGGCAGTAGGTTTCTCATCGCCTGCGTCTCTAAAGGTTGGGGTTTTCATAAGGGAGTGTACACATACCGGGGAATATTGGAAGGGTAAATTGGGGGAAAAGACGCAAACGGGCTCGCAAACGTTCACGTTTACGATGCAATATAAGCCAAAATAGCATATAATATGCACATTTACATCAAAGAGGTTGAATAATATGGCAAATCAGGGTGCTGTTGACGCCAAAGAGGAGCGTTTTTCTAGTCGATATGTCCTTCATTCTGAGACAGTGACTCCGCCTATTCCTGTAGGGCAAAAATTAAAATTTGCTGCCATGAATCCTTTTGGAGAGGATAAACCCGTCAATATAGTGACCTTAGATGCCGATAATAAAGAAGGTTATGATGGAATTTACACCGGCGGGATGACTGCGTGTATCACGACCACTGTGATTGAAAGAGATGCTCAGGGAACGATCATTCGTCTTACGATGATGCATTATGATGGTGGGTTAAGCGAAAATAGATTACGGAATATTATGAATGGATTAAAGCCATTACCCGAAGGCGGTTATCGAGAGCTTATTTTCTCGGGAGGGAACGGTAGTGAGAATAAAGAAGCGTTTAAAGAAAGATTAAATTATTTAAGCGGCATGGAAGAAGATTTAGATCAATTAAAATTTAAAAAACCGTATAAATATACTTTTGTTCCAAATACCCATGGTTCTGCTTGTGTTACTTTTGATGGATATGCAGGTCCCTTATATGGCAATCAGGACGCAATATTAACACGATTGCCTATGTCACAATCGAAGCCAGATTTTATGACGGTTGAACAAAAAAGTTTGGCGGATGAAAAGCGGGAATTTGAAAGATTAAAAATGGATGGTCGCGTTGATGGTTCAGCAGTTGAGAGAATGCAAGATGCAATTGCTGCAGCAGGGTGTAATGATGAAGTCAGAGCAAAATTATATTTTTATACTCGGGAATTAATTTTTAAGACGCGGTTTAATTCGGATATTGATCAAAAGAATAGGAACGTTGATCCTGCTGCAATACGGGCAATGGAATGTTACAAAAAACAAATTAACGCATTACCCTTATTTTCAAACAAAGAACTCATTTTAAATGCCGCTCTTGGTATTGCATGTGGTGTTGCTGCGGTAGCGGGTGCTCCAGCTGTTTCTGTTGTTGGTGTGTTTGGAGTAGGCTATTTGGCTTACAGAAGAAGAAGTAGAAAAAACGCGCGAGCGGTATTGGAAGACGAGGCAAAGGATAATACGCAAAATAAGGCTGTAATTTTTAATGGTTAAAAATACAGTGCTTTGTCATTCATACAAAGGCACGCGCTGTCACAAAAGTGTCATCCTAGCCAATAGCGCCTGAAGTTATAAATCACGATCAAAAGTGTCGGAGAGTTGGTGGATTATTTTTTTATCTTCAGTGATCACGGATAGCTCTCGATTTTCATCCAGTGATGTTTTAGTCAAATTGATGGAACCTACCATCGCGCGTTTCTGATCAATAATAAAAGCTTTTGCATGGATATAATTCTCATGGCTGACATGCACTTCAACACCGGCGCGTTTTAAATAATTGAGGCATTGTTTTTTAGGAAGTTTGGATAAGAGAATTTGTACTTTGACATTGGAATGTGCGGCATCAGCTAAAGCGCCTACGATTTCATAATCAGCCAGTGTTTGCGTATAAATTTTTATACTGAATTTTGCTTTTTTAATTAAAGAGAGTATTTTTCTGCGGCTATTATCGGGACTCCAGACTAAATTCGGATTTTGTACAGCAACAGGATTCCGTGCCCAGTCTGCATCAAACACGCGTTGAATTTCTTGTACCATGGAAGGATCTGTAATGAGAATTGCAAAATTACGTTCTTTTTTGAATGCCGCATGCGTGAGATTAAAAGTCATGACGATTGCGTTATTCTGATCGAGCAATATGGTTTTCTGGTGTAAAAATCTAAATTGTGAACTTGGCCAATGTAGAAGGATTTGGGCATGTTGTAAAAATTGGATCGCTTTTTTATTTTCATCTTCTATTTTATAGGGATGAGGTTCTAGCAATACCCGCACGCTTTTCCCCGCTTGTTTGGCTTGTAATAAAGACTGCAATAAACTGCCATCCGTAAAACCATACATAGAAAGATTAACCGACGATTTAGCATCGTTAATCGCTGTGAATAAGGGAGCGCGTCCAGCGTCTGGCTCAATAATGAGTTCATCCGCAAAACAAAGTACGAAAAAATTAAAAAGAAAAATAAATAAGGTTATTTTTTTAAAACAATTTTTCAAAGCTGTTCTCTTCCCGCAAAAGCATGGGCTAGTGTTCCGCTGTCAATGTATTCTAATTCGCTGCCTAAGGGTACACCGTGAGCGATTCGAGTGACCTTGATCGGATGGTTTTTGACGAGTTCAGAAATATAATGCGCGGTTGCTTCTCCTTCCATCGTCGGATTGGTGGCGAGGATTGTTTCTTTGATGGTGCCGCCTGAAAGTAAAAGTGCTAATTCTTTTAAGCCTAATTCTTCGGGGCCAATGCCATCTATTGGAGAAAGATGTCCCATGAGTACAAAATACAAACCTCGATAACTACCCATTTGTTCAACAGCAATAATATCTGCTGGACTTTCTACAATACAAAGTAGAGAGCGATCACGTTGTGGGGAGCTGCAAAAATGGCAATACTCGGATTCACTAAAAGTACGGCAATTTTTACAGTGATTGATTTCTTGCATGGCTTGATGGAGCGTGGCTGCCAAATGCTTGCCTTTTTCTCGTTGACGTTCCAGTAGCTGAAATGCCATCCGTTGCGCTGTTTTTGGGCCGACGCCGGGCAAACAACGCAACGCTTCAATCAATTGAGCAAGCAGTGGGCTAAACTGCATAGAGGATTAACCACCTTCTGGTAAATCGAAACCGTCCGGTAATTTAATGCCGGTCAGTGCGGACATTTTTTCTCGGGTGCCTTTTTCGATTTTGGTTGCTGCATCGTTAATGGCGGCTGCAATCAAGTCTTCGATGATGGCTTTTTCTTCTTTCAACAAGCTAGGATCCAGCGTAACGCGTTTGGCCATATGCTGACCATTCATAAGAATTTTAACAAGTCCGCCGCCGGATTGACCCGTGACTTCCATTTCTGTGACTTGTTTTTGAATATCTTGCATTTTCTTTTGCATTTCTTGAGCTTTTTTCATCAGCTCGCCTAAGCCTGCTGATTTATCATTAAAAGATTTTGTCATTTTTAGAGCCTCTGTTGGTTAAGCTTTGGGGATTTTAGCAAATGTCTTTGATAAAGAATATAAAAAACAAAGATTTTAAGGAAATCGGATACGTGACCGTTTGCGATTCCGCTTGCGTCTTTTCTTAAGTTTCTATGCAGATATTCTGAGAAACTCACGAAACCGTCTGAATAGAATCCACATCCAGCGTCGCATCAAACATACTGATTATTTTCTGCACTTCGCTATCCTTCTTAATCGCATCAGTTGCTGTTGCCTGACGAGTGAGCTTTTCCTGATGCTGGATCTTCGCTGGCGTTTCGATTTCTGTTGAAGTGAGTTTGATTTCAAGCTTGATCGGTTTATTAAAATAATTGACTAAGGCCTCTTCAATTCTCGCAAGCAATTTTGGATTAAACATCGGTTCATGCTGTGCTGACAGCGTGAGTGTGATCTGAGTTTCGGTCATCGATGTCAATGTACAATTGGCAGCTAAAGCTTGTGCCATACCGGTTAAATGTAGTTGGGATAAAATGTTTGACCATTGACGAGGCTGGGTTGCTGATGTTGTTAGATCTGGAGCCAAAGGTTTCGGTTTTTCTGCAACGAGCGGCGGACTGGCTGGCGGCGCTTTTTTTTCCTGGGGGTGATAAGATTGTTTAACGGTGCGATCGGGTGCAGGCTTAAACGCTAACATACGCAGCATGATCATTTCAAAACCCAGTTGAGGATTAGGTGCTAAAGGTAAATCACGACGGCCAATGAGTGCAATTTGGTAATAAAGTTGAATTTCTTCAGGTGTAAAACGTTTTGCAAGTTGTGTGATTTGTTCCTGTGGATCAAGTGATTTCTTTATCAGTTGCGTGAGACTGAGTTGATGTAATACGGTTAACAAATCTTCGAGCACCTGATTGAAATCCGCAGCAAATTCTGCAAGCTGTGAGATTTCGTTTATTAATTGATTTCCATCTTGATCAGCAAGCGCATGCAGTAAGCGGAATAAGGTATCTTGTTCAATACTACCTAACATTTGACGTGTTTCTGTTGTTGTTATGTTGCCCTGACAAAATGCATTCGTTTGGTCGAGCAGACTCAGCGCATCACGCAGACTGCCATCGGCGGCTTTTGCTAAATCTTGCAATGCTTCGGTTTCATGGGTTATTTTTTCTTGATCGCAAATATGTTTTAGATGCTGTGCAATTTGCTCAACAGGAATGCGTTTTAAATTTAATTGTAAGCATCGCGAAAGAATAGTGACAGGTAAACGTTTGGGATCGGTAGTTGCTAATAAAAAAATGACATACGGAGGGGGTTCTTCCAGTGTTTTCAATAAGGCATTAAAACTGCTGGTAGAAAGCATATGCACTTCGTCGATTAAATAGACTTTATATCGGCCTTGCGTGGGTTGGTATTGAATGTTGTCTAAGACCTCGCGCGTATCTTCGACTTTTGTGCGAGAAGCAGCATCGATTTCCATGAGATCTAAAAAACGACCGGCATCGATCGCGGTGCAATTTTGACACGTACCGCAGGGTGTTGCCGTGATACCGGTTTCACAGTTAATGCATTTTGCGAGTATGCGTGCAAACGTTGTTTTTCCTACGCCGCGGGTACCGGTAAATAAATAAGCATGATGCAAACGTTGTTGGGTCAATGCATGGGTTAGAATGCGTATCACATGTTCCTGGCCAACGATTTCCTTTAGAACACGGGGCCGCCATTTACGCGCAAGAACTTGATAAGACATTCGCTATTCGTCCTGTAAAATGAGTCATACGGTATTAAACGGAGGATTTTTGCTTTCCAGCAGGAGCAGGTTTCACTGCGGTGCCATCCTAGCTAGTAACGCCCCTCTTCATTTAATCGAAGCAGCTATAATAACAGGCGTTACTAGGTAGGATCCAGTTTTTTAGCGGCTGATCCAGGATCGCTAAAAGACTGGATTCTACCCAATAACGTCTGCAATTTTTGCAGCTTTGATGAAACAAGAGGGGCGTTATTGACTAGGATGGCGCGAAAGCAGCAAGCAATAAAAAAGGAGGTAACCAATATCAGCCTGGCTTCGGCGCCCGAGTCTGCCATTACCGTTGCTTCCTTCCGGACCTGGCGGGGTTCATGGCATATCGCCGCGAAGAGACCAATGCTGGTTACCAAAACATGGCGGAGAGAGAGGGATTCGAACCCTCGGTACGCTATTAACGTACACACGCTTTCCAGGCGTGCTCCTTAAACCACTCGGACATCTCTCCTGCATCTTTTTCTCAGTGGATTTTCGTATATTCCTGAGAAAGACTATGAATGGAGCGTAAGGTTAAACCAGAATGGGGGGGAGTGCAATCAAAAGTTAGGGTTTAATGAAAAAGACGTAAACGAGCTCGCAGACGTTCACGAATTACTCTGCTAAAGAGTAGGAATAAATAATCGTTCGAGTATTTTTTCATAAACTTGAGTAAGAATATCCAAATCACTTACGCGTACATGTTCATTGACTTGATGGACGCTTGCATTACAGGGCCCTAATTCAATGACTTCTGTCCCGGTAGGTGCAATGAAACGTCCGTCGGAAGTGCCTCCGCCCGTAGAGAGCACAGGATCTAATCCCCTGACTTCTTTTATGGCTTTTTGAACAGTATGAATAAGCGTACCTTGATGCGTTAAGAAAGGTTGGCCTGAATGATCCCATTGTAAATCAAATTCTAACTTATTTTTTTCAAGAATGGTTGTAACGCGTTGTTGTAATTCTTCTACGGTCACAGCAGTTGAAAATCTAAAATTAAATTGCATTTGTAATTGCCCAGGGATGACATTGTTTGCGCCTGTGCCTGCATGTAAATTGGAAATCTGAAATGTTGTCGGTGGAAAATAATCATTACCTTCATCCCATACGGTGGATGTTAATTCGTGCAATGCGGGAGCGACTAAATGGATAGGGTTTTTTGCTAAATGTGGAAAAGCTACATGGCCTTGTTTGCCGATGATGGTTAACTTTCCACTTAATGAACCGCGCCGGCCAACACGAATTTGATCACCGATAAGATGATTTGAAGTGGCTTCACCAATAATGCAGTAATCCATTTTTTCATGACGATCCATCAGTGTTTCAACGACTCTTTTGGTGCCGTCAATGCTCGCACCTTCTTCATCACTGGTAATGAGAAAGGCAATAGAGCCCGTGTATTCTAAATTTCTTTTTAAAAAATTTTCGACAGCAACGATCATGGCGGCTAAACCGCTTTTCATATCAGCCGCCCCACGACCATATAATAATCCTTCTCGAATTTGAGGTTCGAAAGGATTTGAGGTCCAGGCATCTAAAGGCCCTGGAGGGACTACATCAGTATGACCTGCAAATACAATAAGAGGACCTTTAGTACCAAGACGCGCCCACAGATTGTCGACTTGATTAAAACGCATCGGTTCAATATGGAAACCGAATTTTTTTAATCGCTGAGCAATAATTTTCTGGCAGCCTTGATCGTCAGGCGTAATGGATGGACAGCGAATAAGTTCTTCTGTGAGTGCAAGTGTAGCTGACATTGTTTTTCCTTATCACCTGAATGTATTAAATGTCTCGTAAAAGCGCGTTAAGTCCAACTTTTTCCCGCGTTTTTGCATCGACATGCTTCACAATCACGGCACAATATAAACTATATTTCCCATCCGCGCTCGGTAAGTTACCCGATACGACAACCGCACCTTTTGGAATTCGGCCATAACTGATAGATCCCGTTTCGCGATCGTAAATGCGTGTACTTTGACTGATATAAACACCCATTGAAATAACAGCACCTTCTTCAACCACCACACCTTCAACGATTTCTGAACGAGCACCAATAAAACAGTTATCTTCAATAATGGTGGGATTTGCTTGAAGTGGTTCAAGCACTCCTCCAATGCCTACCCCGCCAGAAAGATGGACGTTTTTCCCAATTTGCGCGCATGAACCTACGGTGGCCCATGTATCAACCATGGTTCCGGAGTCAACATACGCACCGATGTTCACATACGAAGGCATTAAAATGGTATTCGGCGCAAGATAGGCACCTTTGCGTATGACTGCAGGCGGTACAACGCGTGCGCCGACCGTCTTAAAAGTATCTTCATTGCTATCTGGAAATTTAACAGGAATTTTATCGAAATAATGTGTAAAGCCGCCATGCAGCACTTGATTGTCATGCAGACGAAAGTAGATCAAGATGGCTTTTTTGATCCATTGGTGAACTTGCCACTGATCATTTATTTTTTCTGCTACACGCAATTTGCCTTGATCTAATAAGGTTATCGTCTCTTCAATAGCCAGCTTTAAATCATGCGGCGCCGTAGCAGATGAGAGTGTAGAACAATTTTCAAAAGCAGATTCGATTAAAGATTGTAATTTTTGCATGGGATTTTTGTCCTCTAGATTATTTTTTCAATATGAATACCACGAATGGGAGCGGGTCTTACATCTTCTAAAAAAGGATGCAAATAGTCCGTTAATAATAATTTAATAACGGATTTACCCGTTGATGCATGATAAAAAAGAATACCTGTCGATGTGCGAATTGCAAGTCCTAAATGTGTCACATTGAGATGAGTGCCGTAATCGGTTTGTTTGTCTTTAGGATTCACCGGACGCCAATGAGGACGTACAACTTCAATCACTGAAACGAGTGGAAATTGCATCCATATTGCAGCATTCGGTTGACCTTGTGAATCAAATAGGGTTGTGAGTGGTATATACGATAAGACGCTGGGTTGAGTTGTAAATTTTTTACCTTCAGCCTGAAGTTGCGCGAGACGTTCTTTTGCTGTTTCAACAGATAGATTTTGCAAATCCAAGTTGGCTAAAATTTTTTGTGCATAGAATTCGGGTTTGTTGATTAAAGTCGAAGCCTGCATTGCAACGGGTTTTTTATTTTCATCCAGTATGGTTAAAGTTGCATCCTGTATGTAGCCCAATTGTTGGAGACGGGGATTCCATTCAAGATCCGTAAACCAGTCAGTGCGTTTTGTGTAATCAATGGGGTGACTGACATAACGAATTTGAAGAATGTTCTTTTTAAATTGATTAAAATCAGCCGCATGCGCCAGCGCAAGCAATGTATCAATATAGGTCACACAATCAAACTGATCCGCGCGATACAAAGGCAAATTGGAATATATCCCTTGGATTCCTTCTCCCAGGGGTTCGAATTGATAGGGTTTATCTAGAAAAAATTCCGCGATCGTGGTTAATCGTGCTTGCAGATCCATGGCAGATAATCCTGGATGCGCTTGATAAAATTGAATAAATGGCTGGTCGTGGTCAACGGTGTCTGCAATCGTGATCATAATAGTTTTAAAACACTCACTCGGCTGCTAGTTACGTTTGGGTGACTTTATGGTAGCATAGTCACTTTTCAAACGATATCAAAGTTATATGTCTAAACCAAAAGCTGTTGCGAATGCCGCCATTATATATGTGCGTTTGTTCAAGTATGTACGTCATTATTGGCTTTCTCTCGTGATCGCGATGCTGGCGGGTATGATCTATTCGGGCATCGATGCCTGGTTTGTTTATTTTTTGAAACCCTTATTGAATAAAGGGCTGGTTGAAAAAAATCTGCATTTTTTAAGATGGGCCCCTCTTTTAGTCTTAATTGCATTTGCGTCTCGCGGTATGGCGAGTTTCTTTTCGACTTATAATATTGCCTTTGTATCGCGGAGTGTGATTCTGCGTTTGCGGCAGGATATTTTTGCACATTTGCAACGGCTTCCCGCCCGTTTTTATGATCATTCGACTTCAGGCCAGATTTTATCAGTTCTTTTGTATAGTGTTGATCAAGTGGCAAATGCCGGTGCTGATGTGTTGACGACGGCGATTCAAGCCTCATTTTTAATTATTGGATTATTGATTGTGATGTTTTCCATTAGTTGGAAATTATCACTGATGTATTTCATTATTATTCCTTTGGTGACCGTGATTATGCGTATCGGCAGTTTGCGTGTTCGGCGTATCAGTTTAAGCATTCAGGAAACCGTCGCCGATATGACGCACTGTGCAGAAGAAAGTATTGATGGCTATAAAGTGGTGCGCGGCTTTGATGGTCAGGAGAATGAAATTGATAAATTCAATGCAGCAACTGAGGTTAATCGTAAACGTGAAATGAAGCTAATTACGGCGCGCTCGATGAGTGTGTCTGGTGTGCAATTAGTCGCAGCGCTTGCTTTATCGGCCACACTGTATGTAGCGACTTTGGATATTGCTCATTCCTTATTGTCTCCGGGTGGCTTTGTAGCCATGGTAGCCGCGATGCTCGCATTATTAAAACCCATGAAAGATTTAACCACGATGCAAAATAAACTTTATCGTGGGTTGGCCGGCGCACAAACGGTATTCGAATTTTTAGATCAAAAACCCGAAGTGGATACCGGAACGATTCCACTGAAGCGTGCGAAAGGCCGTATTGAATTTTCTGAAGTTAACTTTGCCTACGATGTTGAAAAAACGGTACTGCATGATATCAATTTTAAGGTGCAGCCTGGTGAAGTTGTTGCCTTAGTGGGACGTTCTGGCAGTGGAAAGTCCACGATTGTTAATTTATTACCGCGTTTTTATACTGATTATTCGGGTCAGATTTTGTTAGATGGCGTGTCGATCCGTGATTACCGTTTAACGGATTTGCGATTGCAGTTTTCGATGGTCTCACAAAATGTGACATTATTTAACGATACCATTGCGCATAATATTGCTTATGGGCGTTTATCAGATGTCACGGAAGAACAAATATTACAAGCCGCAGAGGCAGCTTATGCGCTCGATTTTATTCAAGAGCTGCCCCAAGGGATTCATACATTGATTGGTGAGAATGGGGTCTTGCTTTCAGGCGGACAAAGACAGCGTATTGCGATTGCGCGCGCTATTTTGAAAAACGCACCGATTTTAATACTCGATGAAGCGACTTCTGCTTTAGATACTGAATCCGAGCGGTATATTCAAGCTGCATTGGAAGAACTGATGCGTCACCGGACAACGCTCGTCATCGCCCATCGTTTATCGACTGTTGAGCATGCCGATAAAATTATTGTTTTCGATCAAGGTAAAATTATTGAAATGGGTAACCATACCGACTTATTAGCAGAAGATGGTTTGTATGCAAAACTTTATAAAATGCAATTCAAGGAAGCTGAACCGGCATGATTTTAAATCTGCAGCGTCATTGGTATTGTCGTTCGCTGACGTGGCTCACTTTGTTATTGTTACCTTTCTCCTATTTATTTCGTTTGATTGTCTTTCTGCGTTTGTTTTTCTATAAGCATCAGTTTATAAAAACCCAACATTTTCCTGTACCGATCATTGTTATCGGTAATTTGACCGTCGGGGGCACTGGTAAAACTCCGATTGTTATTTGGCTAGCCGATTTTCTAAAAACACAAAATTGGCGCCCAGGCATTATCAGTCGAGGGTTTGGTGGCAGCAAACAAACAACTCCTTTCGTAGTTAAAGAACACTCCGACCCAAAAGTAGTAGGAGATGAAGCAATTTTATTAGTGCGGAAAAGCGAATGTCCCGTTGTCATTTGTGCGGATCGTGTTGCTGCAGCAAAAAAACTATTAGAGATCACCGATTGTAATGTGATTCTTTCAGATGATGGATTGCAGCATTATCGTTTAGCGCGTGACATTGAAATTGCAGTCCTGGATGGCGATCGACAATTGGGAAATGGTTTTTTAATGCCGGCAGGCCCTTTGCGTGAAAGTCAGGCACGTTTAAATCAAGTCGATTTTGTTATTCAGCAAGGTGGGTCAGAGAACGAAAAGTATTATCATATGCAGGTTAAAGGAAATGAATTAGTTTCCTTGGCGAACCCAAAGACGCATATTCCTGTCGCACATTTTAAAAATACCTCAGTTCATGCGGTAGCAGGAATTGGTAATCCTCAACGTTTTTTTGCCTCATTGCGTGAACAAGGTCTTCAAATCATTGAACATGTTTTTCCTGATCACTATCTGTATGAGAAAAAAGATTTTAATTTTCCAGATACTTTACCCATAGTGATGACAGAAAAAGATAAAGTAAAATGCGAATCATGGGCTGACGAGCGGTTTTGGTATTTGCCTGTTGTTGCAACGATTGATGAATCATTTAAGAAAAAACTGTTATTTTTGCTTTCGCGCCCTCGATAAGGGACATTAAATGATCTCTTTTTTTAGGTTTTATTGAAATGATGTTCGCTATCCTCGTTTTAAAGAAGATGCTTGTGTGTGTATCCTTACTTGGGGAGTTTCTTTTTCAACTAGAACCAGCCTATCTTTAAAATAACTGAAATTACCAATTTTCTCAAAATCTGGTGAGGAACTTAGCTGAGAAAATAATTTATTAGGTAATGCATACCGTTGATCGACAGAAAAAGGCGCGGGGAAAATTTCCGAATAATCTTGGGTGGTCACTGCTTTTAAAAGAGCTTGCCCTAAAGGTGTGCTCCGCCAATTAGGGATTAAAACCTGGTCAGCATATTCCAAAAACGGTCTTCCTTTGAATTGTTTAAAAGGAATTTTGCTTTTTTGAGGAATAACAATGGGCGCTAAAATACTTGCTTGAAATGCAGCAGTTACAATTGGCGTACAGCGTTGACCTTTTTTACTGACGGATGCATCTTCCAGGTTTTGAAGAGCCGCAAATTTAATAGCACGTCGTATACCTTCTTCTCCTAATTTAGCTAAATCTTTATTTTTTTCTAAATTAGCAATATCAAAAAAAGCACGAGCACCGCCATAGGGCGTCGCAGGTCCTGCGATGGTCCTTTGCTCTTTGCTTTCATTAAAATAATTTTTTAAATCTCGCTCATGTCTATTATCCCAAAATTGAGGAGGATAGGTCTGTATATATTTTTCCTTGGAATATATTGTTTCAGCACTCGCCCATTTCCGGATCATGGAAGATGCTTGAGTTGCAGTAGAAGGATCACCATTGTAACGAAATACCATGTGACGACCTTCCCAGATGCCTGATACTTTTAAACCGGGTGGTCTATAGCCTTCACGAACTGAATGTGCAAAAGGTCTATCAAATTGTTCACCAGTCCACACTGAAGTATGACCAGGAGTGAAAGACCTGAAATTATCAAAATCTTTTGCAGTTGGATTTTCAAAGGGCATTTCAGAGATAATAATGTCGCCGGGTTTTAAATCTAGTATTCTTGCAATCTTTTTTAAAGGTGTTTCTTCAACTTCAACAGCTTTAGTTTCTGCACTTTTTACAGCGGTTGTGACTGGCGCCGTTGCCTTAAATTTTTTTTCACATTCGGAAAGAACATGGCCTTTCACATAAGTTTTCATGTCTTCAGGATTGGCATCATTTAATACGGGATTCTTATTCAAATACAAATCACGTAGTTCAGTTAATTTTTCTTTTATTCCCTCATCTAAGAGACTTATTTGCTGAGCAAAAGCGTCATCTGATAGCTCGTTCGGTAGCCCAATAGCAAATTTTATATGATTGAATGCTTCATCATTATTTTGTTGAAAGCTACTGCTTATCTCAGTAATGATTTCACTTAATAACGCATTTAAATCTTTTTGCTTTTTTTTAGATAAAGGCATAGGTGTTCCTCTTTGTATGTACAGAAAAAATTTCTTTTTAATGTATTGATTGTTCTGTATTTATTTTTGTCGTTATCATAAGTATAGCATATTTATAACACAAAATGGCTGCTTTAGTCTAATAATAAATACTGAGATAATGCCTGGAACGAACTATCTATATAATTTTGGCAGATTCGCATAAAGTCTTTTGTACGAATCTGCTTAGTCACTGTTAAATCACTTCTTTGTCAGGTTTTATTGAAGAGTGATGTTCGATGATAAGCCAATGCTTGTCTTTTAATTCATATACAAATGTAAAGCGGCAAGGTACTGTTTTTAGGTTGCCATCTTTATCGTTATAGGTGAAGTCATAATATCCAGAGTTAATAGCAACGTCTTCATAAATTTGAGTCATGATTTTTTTGGGCTGGCATTGAAGATTCGGCTTGCTGGTAAATTTTGAAAAATAATCATTTAATCCGCCATTACGATTAATTAAAATTTTTGGATAAAGGGTAGGAAGTAAAATAGCATCGGGCGCGTAAAATTTTACCATGACTGCTGCATCACCTTTTGCTTTCCCGACAGCTTCACACCAATCCGAATAGGCTTTTCGCACTGCGTTTCTATCGGCATCAATCGCAAATACATTTTGGATCAGAAAAAATAAAACGGCTGTCATCAAAATACGCCAGTGGATTTTATGGATCATGGTTTTCTCCTAAGTTAAAAATCATTTTACTGTTTTTCAATTTTTGTTAAGACATTATTTTCAAAATATAATGTCACAGGGGGCGGCCCGGCGTATTGTAATTCAGTGATCGTGGGTGTTGGGATTTGAGTGTCGGTTTGCGGAACGCCCTTTTCAATAAACATCGGTGTGCCGCAGGTTGCTTTTACCGTTTGCATTGTATCACCTATTTGAATCATATTAGGTTGATTGACATCGAATGACACGGTAGAAACTTTACCGCAGTTGGTGGCCGTTAAACTTTGCGCGTTGACTTTAATGTTGGCTACTTTTTCGGTTTGATCAAAAGTGACGATCAAATCGGTGGAACCTTGCATAGCACCACCAGGATTTGGCGGTGGTGTAATCGTGTAACTCCATTTTTGCGGCACCGGTGCTTCGGCTTTATGAGTTTTTCGAGAAATTGGCGCACAACATTTTTGTAAAACCTGATCGAGGGTATTACCAATTTGAATGAGATTAAAGCTGCTGGGGCAAGGACAAAAATCAGCGTGACTTATTGTTGATATCAATAACAGAGATAAGGCATAGAGTTTTTTGGACATTCTTTTTTCCTTCTATAATTATTTAATCCGTTTCGGGCTTTGAATCATCGTCATCCTGTGATGATTTTGAATCTGATTTTTGATTACCTGACAAAAACTCTTTTAAAAAATTCGAATGTTTTTTCTTTTTAACCGGAGGTTCGCTGATAATGCCGCCACCCTGATGCAGCATACCCTCTTTGGCCCACGGTAAACGCCTATAATAAGGCAATGGTTCATTAGGATCAAAGATAGGATATTTGATGATTTCAAAATAAGGCGAATAATCAAAATCCTTAGGTGTAAATAAATGGGGATTGCGATGAATTAATTCGACGTGACTGGCATCTATTTTTAAAAAAGGCAAAATCGGGAATTTAACATTCGTAAATGCTTCAGCAATTAAGGAAGAACAAATTCCACTTTCCAGCTCACCATTTCTCGTGCGAAATAAACTTGAACCCCAGCGGCGAGGTAAAACAGACCAGGGCAGCATAAAACGTGCAAGATCTAGAAAATGTCTTACATTATAAGGTAAGCCAAGTGCACGAATTGAATACGCAATGACTTGTTCTGCATCATAAGGAGCAATACCAATCGGTCTGCAAATACGTAAATGGTGGTATCGGTAACTGCTTAAAGGTGAAACAACGATGCCATGTCCAAGAAGTCCTTCGATGATTAATCGCACATTCTCACGTTTTTTTAAATGAGTGGCCACCATTTTGCGTAGTATGGGATCTTCGATATCATGCAATCGACCTAAGTATAAGGCTGCATGTGTCCAGGGGCTTTGCGTAATGACTCGGATAATGTTACTGACACGGCTTCGTCCTTCGACAAGAATGACGTCGCCTGGACGTACTTCATATTTTAAGCGATTGAAGTCGCAAGGCGGCGTCTCAGCGGGCGGCTCTTCTTTGGTGAGCCAGTCGCTGAATTTTTGTACCATTCGATTGTAAAACGATTGCGCCATACTGCCTCATTCCTTTGTAGAGTGTGCACATCATTACTGTCAGTATACTACGAAAAGCTAGATTCTCTTTGCTAAATCCGCAGCAAATCCAATGTAGGTTTCGGGTGTTAAATTCAACAGAGCTTGCTTCACATTGTTCTCTAATGGCAATTCTGAGATAAATTGATGCAAAAGCGGTTCTGTAATTTTTTGTCCACGCGTAAAAGTTTTTAGTTTTTCGTAGGGTTGTTCAATCCCGTAGCGCCTCATTACCGTTTGTACAGCTTCTGCCAGTATTTCCCAATGATGATTAAGATCTGCTGAAACAACTTCCTCATTCAAAGAAATTTTACTTAAGCCGCGGCAAGTAGATTGATAGGCAAGTAGGGCGTGAGAGATCGCAACACCAATATTGCGCAGTACCGTTGAGTCTGACAAATCGCGTTGCCAACGTGAAATAGGTAGTTTTGTTACCATGTGTTCAAGTAATGCGTTGGCAATACCGAGATTACCTTCTGCATTTTCAAAATCAATGGGATTAATTTTATGCGGCATGGTTGATGAACCCACTTCGCGATTAAATGATTTTTGTTGGAAATACCCAAGCGAGATATAGCCCCACATATCGCGATTAAAATCAATTAATAGAGTATTGATACGAATTAAAATGGAGAAAAACTCCGCCATATAATCATGCGGCTCAATTTGTGTTGTATAAGGGTTCCAGATTAATCCTAATTGGCAAATAAAATTTTTACTGATTTGCTGCCAGTCGACTTCAGGATAAGTGACAACCATTGCATTGTAGTTGCCTGATGCGCCGTTCAATTTACCTAATATCATGGCACTAATCAGTTGTTCTTCCTGTCGGTGCAAGCGATAGACCATATTAGCAATTTCTTTACCAACCGTGGTAGGCGTTGCAGGTTGACCGTGTGTGCGCGATAACATGGGTTTGTCTGCATACTCATGAGCAAGATGTTTTAAGACATCTTGCAATTCATCGAGTGCTGGTAAAATATGTTGTTTGCGTGCAGAAGCTAGCATCAATCCATAAGCAAGATTATTAATATCTTCTGAAGTGCAGCCAAAATGAATGAATTCACTAACTGCAGCTAATTCTGCATTTCCTTCGAGGCGTTCTTTTATAAAATATTCCACTGCCTTGACATCATGGTTAATGACACTTTCGATATTTTTGATACGGACGGCATCCTGCTCTGAAAAATTTTCAATAATACCTTCTAATACGCTATTGGCATGAGTGCTTAAAGAAGGAAGCTCTGGTAAATTAGCATGGGTTGCAAGTGTTTGCAGCCAGCGAATCTCAACGATCACGCGAAATTTGATTAAGCCATATTCGCTGAAGGTGGGACGCAGGTCATTTACTTTTTCTTGGTAGCGTCCTTCAAGCGGGGAGATAGCGTTCAATGCTGAAATTGTCATAACATCATTTTCCTTCAATCTGTAAAAGTAGTTTTTTTGCGGTTTTCGTTATTTTTCCGCGAAAAAAAATCAATTGTAATCGAGAGCCGCCCACTTGACGCCATAGTACTGATGAACGAATTGCGGCAAGTAAGAGTGCTCTAATTTTTTCAATATTTTCATGGACAGTCAGCATTCTTTGATTGCCTACGATAAAAAATTTTAAACGAAAGGGTTTGATTGCGCTGAGATAAGTATCTGCTAAATTTGCAATCACGGTGGAATGTGTTAAAGAAAAATAAGCGACTTGTTTTTTTGCCTGATTAATACGTTGGATGAGTGCTTCACTTATTTTTTTTGAGGCATTTATTTTTTTCTGTACGCTCATCACGGCGTGCATGTAATGGATGGTTTGTGCGGTGGCATTTGTTTTTGTATTTAACAGGCTGATCAATTTTTCCAGACCTAACCTGAGATTTGGAAGGCCGCCATAAACGTCGGTCACATTTTGAGGATCCGTTTGGAAGAGGCTGTTTAAAGTTGTTTCAAAAGGAGCATCATCGACTTTGCCAGTTTGTGCGATCTCTCTGGCTAAGCTGATGGCTTGAATCATGCCTGCTAAGGCAATCGTGATATCGTCAAACTTGTCTTGCAATGGTTCGCCCCTTAATTAATGATTCCTCCGCCTAGACAGACGTCTCCTTCGTAAAAAACGACCGATTGTCCAGGTGTGACAGCGCGTTGCGGCTCGGTAAATTCAACACGATATTGATTTTCGTCTATTAAATGAATGATACACGCTTGATCTGTCTGGCGGTAGCGAGTTTTGGCGTGGAGCGCATAAGGAAAGGCTTTTGGTGGTTTGTTGATCCAGTGTACCTGGCTTGCGATTAAAGTCTTTTTATAAAGTGAAGGATGGTCATGTCCTTGGGCCACAATTAGGGTGTTTGCTGCTAAATTTTTAGCAGCCACATACCAGGGGGCTTCGGCGGCATTTTTAAGTCCGCCAATTTTTAAGCCTTGACGTTGTCCAATGGTGTGAAATATCAAGCCATCGTGTTTGCCAATCACTTTTCCTTCCAGGGTGACAATGTCGCCAGGCTGGGCTGGTAAATATTCGCTCAAAAATGTTTTAAATTTACGTTCGCCTATAAAACAGATACCTGTGCTGTCTTTTTTTTCGTGGTTTTTAAACCCGGCTTTATGCGCAATTTGTCGTACGGTTTTTTTTGATAAATCACCAATGGGAAATAAGCTTTGTGAAAGTTGCGCTTGGTCGAGTAAATAAAGAAAATAACTTTGATCTTTGGAAGGATCTAATCCTTTAAGTAATTGAAATTGTTCACCTTCGTGATAGGTGCGCGCATAGTGACCTGTTGCAATGTAGTCGGCGCCTCGTTGTTTAGCATAATTTAAAAAAGCTTTAAATTTGATCTCTTTATTGCAGAGGATATCGGGGTTGGGGGTGCGTCCCGCGCGATACTCCTGGAGAAAATGTGAAAAAACGCGCTCCCAATATTCTTCTGCAAAATTGATCCGATGGAGTTCAATTTGCAATTGATCACAGACAGACTGGGCATCGGCCATATCAATACTCGCAGGGCAAAAGCCCATCGCATCTTCTTCTTCCCAGTTTTTCATGAAAACACCGGTGACATGGTGTCCTTGTTCTTTAAGCAAAAGAGCAGTCACCGAGGAGTCAACGCCGCCGGACATGCCTACTATAATCTGTTTGGGTTTGTTCATATTTTAAAAAGGCTAAAAAATCTAAATCATTAATGACTTTTGTATTGTGAAGTGATATTACTGACTCTCACAAAAATGCAAATGATACATGAATGAGAATAAAAAATGGATACAAAAATTTTCGGGGGGATATTACTGATTGTTGGAACTTCCATTGGTGCAAGCATGCTGGCTTTACCGATTGCTATGGGAGAAGGTGGTTTTTTAAGCTCGTTAGTATTATTGTTAGCCTGCTGGATTGTGATGACGTTCAGTGCTTTTTTAATATTAGAAGTCACTTTGTGGTTACCGCCTCGTAATAATATGCTTTCAATGGCACGAGCGACCTTAGGCAGGCCTGGGGAGGCTGTGGCGTGGGTTACCTATCTTCTCCTCATGTATTCTTTATTGGCAGCGTATATTTCCGGTGGTTCGGCCATTTTTGATGTGTTGGCAGGGTTTTTGCATGTGCATTTTTCACCCATGATCGATGCATTTTTGTTCGTATTGGTGTTTGGTTATATTGTTTGTCGCGGCATTAAACCGGTTGATTATGTTAACCGTTATCTGATGCTTGCCAAATTTGGTTCTTATGCTTTATTAGTTGTGTTTGCAGCACCTTATCTTGATCATCATCATTTGATGGGCGGCCACCCTTTAGCGTTAGTTTCCGCGGTGACGGTGACATTGACATCTTTTGGTTTTGCTCCCTTAATTCCTAGTCTCCGAAGTTATTTTGATGGTGATGTAAAAAAGCTTCGAGTGTGTATCTTAATAGGAAGTCTTATTCCCTTAATTTGCTATGCTTTGTGGATCCTCGTTATTTTAGGTGTTTTGCCGCGAGAAGGAGACAAAGGTTTATTACATCTTATGCAAACTGGAGGTTCTGCTTCAGAATTGGTGGAATCATTAAGATATTTTTTACAAAATTCTTCAATTACCAGTATTGCACATATTTTTACAATCATTTGTGTCCTTACAGCTTTCTTAAGCGTGTCACTGGGCCTGTCAGATTTTTTGGCGGATGGGTTAAAAACAGAAAAGAAAGGAAAGGGCGGTGCGATGGTTTTTTTACTAACTTTTTTACCCTCACTTTTGATCGTGCTATTTTATCCTAGCATTTTTGTTAAGGCGCTCAGTTATGCAGGAATTTTTTGCGCGATCTTTATTGTGTTATTGCCGGGTCTGATGGCTTGGAGCGGTCGATATCATAAACAATTAGCGATCGGACGTTATCAAGTGATGGGCGGAAAGGCAGCGATTTTATTATTGATTTTTGTTGCGCTTGCTATTATCGGGCTTGGGATTTTCAAAGTGGTTTTGGGTTACTAATAAGGAGTATTATTAATGACATATCAACATATTCATATCCCAGCATCGGGTGAGAAAATACACGTCAATTCTGATCTTACTTTGAAAACCCCTTCTCAACCGATCATTCCTTTTATTGAAGGTGATGGAATAGGTGTGGATATTACACCTGTGATGAAAAATGTCGTGGATGAGGCTGTCAAAAAAGCCTATCAGGGTAAACGAAAGATTCAATGGATGGAAATCTATGCCGGCGAGAAAGCGACAACAGTTTATGATGCATCGACATGGCTGCCAGAAGAAACTTTACATGCTGTCAAAGAATATGTGGTTTCTATCAAAGGTCCTTTGACTACACCGGTTGGCGGCGGCATGCGTTCGTTGAATGTAACACTCAGACAAGAATTAGATTTATATGTTTGTTTGCGTCCTGTTCGTTATTTTAAAGGGGTTCCCAGTCCACTCAAAGAACCTTGGAATACTGATATGGTTATTTTCAGAGAAAACTCTGAGGATATTTATGCGGGTATTGAATGGCCTGCGGATAGTAATGAAGCAAAGAAAGTCATTCGTTTTCTTCGTGATGAAATGGGGGTTAAAAAAATTCGTTTTCCAGATCACTGCGGTATTGGAATAAAACCCGTATCACGGGAAGGTACCACGCGATTAGTCAGACGTGCTATTCAATATGCCATTGAAAATCAGCGTGATTCAGTTACGTTAGTTCACAAAGGCAATATTATGAAATACACGGAAGGAAGTTTCCGTGATTGGGGATATGCTGTTGCACGTGATGAATTTGGCGCAACGTTAATTGATAAAGGGCCCTGGTGTGTTTTTAAAAATCCAAAGACAGGTAAAGATATTGTTATTAAAGATGTCATTGCGGATGCTTTTTTACAGCAAATTTTAATACGCCCTAAAGATTATAGTGTGATTGCAACGCTCAATTTAAATGGTGATTACATTTCAGATGCACTTGCAGCGCAAGTCGGCGGTATTGGAATTGCACCAGGTGCCAATATGAGTGATAAAGTTGCGATGTTTGAAGCAACGCATGGTACTGCACCAAAATATGCAGGACAAGATAAAGTGAATCCAGGTTCCTTAATACTTTCTGCTGAAATGATGCTGCGTTATATGGGCTGGTCTGAGGCCGCTGATTTGATAATAACGGGGATGTCGGGGGCCATTTTAGCTAAAACAGTGACTTATGACTTCGCGCGGATGATGCCAGATGCGCAAGAAATAAGCTGTTCTGCCTTCGGTAAGGCAATTATTAACCATATGATAAAATGATTTTTTTTAAACGTTTCTGTCTTTATTTCTGTTTTTAACCTTGCTTTTTTCGCCCGTTCAGGCTGTTTTTAGGCCTAAATGGGCATTTTTTTGCATCCAAGTAGTGTAGTGAATGGCTTTATCATGGGGATGGCCCCCATAGATTTTTTTCTGAAATAGGGAAAAAATGGTAGTTATAGACTATAAGTAAAGGTGAGGGGTATGACAACAGGACCTGCAATTAAAGAAAGATCAGCGTTAAGAGTGCAGGAGGCGAAACCTAAGCTCAAGGAACCTTCGAAGTATAACGTCATCATGCATAACGATGACTATACACCGATGGAGTTCGTTGTAGCAGTGTTGGAAATGTTCTTCAATATGGAAAGAGCGTTGGCTACCAAGGTGATGTATGAGATTCACATGGCAGGCAAAGCAATATGTGGAGTTTACAGTAAGGATGTAGCGGAAACGAAAGCGGATCAAGTCATGGAGTATGCAAGGAGGCATGATCATCCTCTATTGTGCAGCATAGAGGTTTGCTAACTCGAACGTCGGAGGTGCGCCATGTTGGACAAAGAACTAGAATACACTTTGAACCTGGCATTCAAAGAAGCGCGAGTCAAACGTCATGAGTTTGTGACGGTGGAACACTTGCTTATTGCGTTGCTTGAAAACTCAAGCGCAGTTGAAGTGTTAAAAGCTTGCGGCGCTAATCTTACTCGTTTACGCAACAACTTGATTGAGTTTGTTGATCGTACGACACCTGTTATTCCAACTCATATTCATGATCGTGATACGCAACCTACCTTAGGTTTTCAAAGAGTTTTGCAACGCGCAGTTTTTCATGTGCAATCATCCGGGAAAACGGAAGTCACGGGTGCGAATGTTTTATCAGCTATTTTCAGTGAACAAGAAAGTCAAAGTGTTTACTTGATTCGTCAAGAAAATGTAAGCCGTTTAGATGTGATTAATTATATTTCTCATGGATCAACTAAAACAAAACCGACTTCACGTGATCAAGACCAATTTGGCGGACATTATCTGGAGGAAGGTGAAGGTGATCAGGGAGAAGTGGGCGGAAGCCCGCTTGAGCAATTCACTACAAATCTAAATTCACGTGCATCGGCGGGTATGATTGATCCATTGGTGGGTCGTGAAGATGAAGTCGAACGTACGATTCAAATTCTTTGCCGCCGTCGTAAAAATAATCCGCTGTTAGTGGGTGAGGCGGGTGTTGGTAAAACGGCTATTGCCGAAGGGTTGGCTCGATTGATTGTCGAAAAGAAAGTGCCGAGCATTCTGGAAAATGGGGTGATCTATTCATTAGATTTAGGAAGCTTGCTCGCAGGCACTAAATATCGTGGTGATTTTGAAAAACGATTGAAAAGTGTTTTGCATCAATTAAAAAATCAAAAAGGCGCGATTTTATTTATCGATGAAATTCATACTATCATCGGTGCGGGTGCTGCATCGGGCGGTTTAATGGATGTGTCGAATTTAATTAAACCTTTACTAGCATCGGGAGAACTGACTTGTATTGGATCGACAACGTATAAGGAATATCGTGGCATTTTTGAAAAGGATCACGCGCTGGCTCGTCGTTTTCAAAAAATTGATGTTAAAGAACCTACCGTTGAGCAAACGGTTGATATTCTTAAAGGCTTACGCAGCCGATTTGAAACACATCATAGTGTCAGTTACACCGATGATGCACTGGAAGCCGCAGCGCGATTGTCTGCACGTTATATATCGGATCGGAAATTGCCAGATAAAGCGATTGATTTAGTGGATGAAGTGGGTGCTTATCAATATCTATTGCCTGAGATGAATCGCAAAAAAGTTATTGAAGCGAGTGATATTGAAAAAGTCGTTGCGAAAATTGCCCGCGTTCCTGAACGTAATGTTTCTACATCTGATCGCGAAGTATTAAAGAGTTTAGTACGTGATCTTAAGATGATGATCTTCGGACAAGATGAAGCAATTGAAACACTCGGTGCCGCTGTTCGTCTTGCACGATCGGGGTTGCGTGATCCCAATAAACCGATTGGCTCATTCTTGTTTATCGGCCCAACCGGTGTTGGAAAGACGGAAGTATGTAAATCATTATCTAAATTATTAGGTATCGAGTTGATTCGCTTTGATATGTCTGAATATATGGAACGTCATACGGTTTCTCGTTTGATAGGCGCACCTCCAGGGTATGTAGGATATGATGAAGGGGGTTTATTAACGGAAGCAGTGAATAAACATCCTCATTCTGTTGTGTTGCTGGATGAAATTGAAAAAGCGCATCCCGATGTATACAACTTACTATTACAAATTATGGATCATGGTACGCTGACCGATACGAATGGTAGAAAAACAGATTTTCGTCATACCATTTTTATCATGACATCCAATGCGGGTGCGGACCTTATGGATAAAGTCTCTATCGGATTCACAGAGCATGAAGGAGCTGCAACGGATGTGGTGGGTGCGGTCAATAAAATATTCTCACCCGAATTTCGAAATCGACTCGACGCGATTATTCAATTCAAAGCGCTTGAGATGAAGACGATTCTGTATGTTGTGAATAAATTTTTGATGGAGTTAGAAGTTCAGCTTGAACCTAAACATGTGGTGATGGAAATTGATGATACCGCAAGGAACTGGTTAGCAGAACATGGTTATGACAAGAAAATGGGAGCAAGACCGATGGCACGATTGATTCAGGAGCAGATCAAGCGTCCGTTGGCCGAAGAGCTCTTGTTTGGTAAGTTAAATAAAGGCGGACATGTTTTGATTAGCGCTGAAGATGAAAAGCTTAAATTTGCAGTAGAAGAATTGGAAGGGGATAACGTTCATTAGGGATGATGTTGCGGAATACTTACCCTGCCGTCAAAAGCAGGGTATTTTTTTATTCAGATTTTGTCTCGGTGCCGCTGGTTTCTTTGTCGGAAGGTGATTTCCCATCTCGGCTGCGGAAACTAATGCGGCCTTTTGATAAATCATAAGGTGTCAACTGAACCGTTACTTTATCGCCTTTTAAAATACGGATGTAATTTTTACGCATTTTGCCGGAAATGTGCGCGATAACGACATGGCCATTTTCAAGCTCTACTCTGAACATTGTATTTGGAAGGGTATCAATAACCGTACCTTCCATTTCAATTTGATCTTCTTTTGGCATAGTGTTCCTAAAATTGGAATAACAGAAGACAGAATGATGCCTTAAAGTACAGCAAGAAGCAAGAGCCGGATGGGCCATCGTCATTGTTGGAAAGGTTGATTGCGCTTTTTGCTGTCATTGCTTCGCTTCGCTCGCAATGACAGCAAAAAGCGTAATCAACCTTTCCAGCAATGACGGCTTTCTGGCTTGCGTGCGTTTATAATGCCTATCGGCGTTTCAGTGATTCTTATCTAAAAACTTATCCGCATCCAGCGCCGCTATACAGCCAAAACCTGCCGATGTGACGGCTTGGCGGTAGATTGGATCTGCGACATCACCTGCGGCGAATACGCCTGGGACGCTGGTGGCTGTTGCGTTTCCTTTTGAGCCGCTCTGGATTTTAATATAGCCATTTTCCATTTCCAGCTGGCCTGTAAAAATATCGGTATTGGGTTTATGGCCAATTGCAATGAAAACGCCGTTTGTTTCAATGAGTTTAACTTCACCGGTGTTGACGTTTTTAACTCGTATTCCAGTAACACCCATTGCATTACCCACAATTTCTTCCGTGACATGATTCCATTCCACGGTGATATTGCCTTTATCCCCTGTTTTTTCCTGTAAATGATCAGAGAGCATTTTTTCAGCGCGGAATTTATCACGGCGGTGAATCACCGTGACATGGGATGCGATGTTTGAAAGGTAAAGCGCTTCTTCGACAGCTGTATTGCCGCCGCCTACGACTACGACTTTTTGATTTCGGTAGAAGAATCCATCACAAGTAGCGCAAGCTGAAACACCTTTGCCCATAAAAGCTTTTTCAGAAGGAAGTCCTAAATATTGAGCGCTGGCGCCCGTTGCAATGATCAGCGCATCGCAAGTGTATGTTTTTTCACCTTCTAATACAAAGGGACGCTGGTTTAAATTCACTTGATTGATTTGATCAAAAATAACCTCTGTTTTGAAACGCTCGGCATGACGCTGCATGCGTTCCATCAAGGCAGGTCCTTGGAGTCCCTCGACGTCGCCTGGCCAATTATCGACATCAGTCGTAGTAGTTAATTGACCGCCAGGTTCTTTTCCAGTGATGACACAGGGTTTTAAATTGGCGCGCGCTGCATAAACGGCAGCAGTCCATCCGGCAGGGCCTGAACCTAGAATAATTAAACGGTGATGTATAGGTGCTGTCATAAAGTGTAAATATTCCTGGAGTCGTTATTTTCTCGGGTTATTGAAGAGTGTTATAGTACGGTAAGTTATTAGGATTATAAATAGAAAATTTGGAGCGTAAACATTTGAAACAGGCACAGCAAAATAAATCCACCCGCCGTCCTATTGCGATTCAAATGGGGCATCGTTTGCGTGAAGGTATTTTAATTATTGCCGCAGCGCTTGCTGTGTTTTTATTGACAGCTTTTTTGACTTATCACAGTACAGACCCCAGTTGGTCCAGCACGGGTATAAGCGATAAGATCTTAAATGGCGGTGGAAGGGTCGGAGCATTTTTGGCTGATTTGTTTCTTTCGATCTTTGGCTGTATTGCGTATGTGTTACCTCCATTGATTGTTTTTGCTGCTTGGTTAGGCGTGAAAGAATCATCCGAGGAACGTTTATTTAAAAAGAGTGAATTCTTTTTTAAATCCATGGGCTTTATTTTAATTGTTCTAAGTAGTTGTGCCTTGGTAGATCTTTATATTCCCCACGCAACGATTTCCTTACCTGCCAATGCGGGTGGTATTTTAGGAGATGTGCTTGCGGTTGAACTTAAGCAAATTTTAAATCCTGTTGGCAGTGCATTAATTTTATTTACAGCGTTATTATGCGGCGTGACATTGTTTGCCGGTATTTCATGGTTAGGATTAATTGATGCAGTCGGCGCACAAATGGCGAAACTGTATCAGGTATTTAAATTATGGATAGAAAAAATTAAAACGAAAGCTGACAGCACGGTTGCTTCCTCCCTGTTGGAGACGTCAGAAAAGATAAAGAAACCGGCTAAACCTAGGCTTGAACCCGTTATGATTGAGCCTAAGTTAGCTGTACCTAAAATTTCTGAACCTGTACGTTCACCTGTTAAAAAAAGCAGTAAAGTAGAGGTGCCTCCTGTCGTACTTTCACCGGGGATGTTACCGCCTTTAACGTTATTAAACCCGCCTACACCGTCTCAAGAAAAAGCATTTTCAAAAGTCAGTTTTGAAGATTTATCTTTATTGGTTGAACAGCGGTTACTGGATTTTGGTGTAGAAGTCAAAGTCGTTGCTGTGCATCCAGGGCCTGTCGTCACGCGCTTTGAGCTGGATCTTGCGCCTGGAATCAAAGTCAGCAAAATAAGCGGTTTAGCTAAAGACATCGCGCGTTCTTTGTCGGTCACCAGTGTGCGTATTGTAGAAGTGATTCCAGGTAAATCAGTGATTGGGTTAGAAGTTCCAAACGAGCATCGTGAAATCGTATGCTTGAGGGAAGTTCTGGAATCAACACGTTATACGCAATCGCATTCACCGATCAGTCTTGCATTAGGTAAAGATATTGCGGGTTTTCCTGTTGTGGTTGATTTGGCAAAAATGCCGCATTTATTGGTGGCAGGGACTACGGGTGCTGGAAAGTCAGTGAGTTTAAACGGCATGTTGCTCAGTATGTTGTTTAAAGCCACGCCCGAACAATTACGTTTAATTATGATTGATCCTAAAATGTTGGAATTATCTATTTATGAAGGTATTCCGCATTTATTAACGCCCGTGATTACGGATATGAAAGATGCTGCCAATGCCTTGCGATGGTGTGTGGGAGAAATGGATCGACGTTATCGTTTAATGGCATCATTGGGTGTGCGAAATCTGGCAGGCTATAACATGAAAGTGATGGAAGCGACTAAAGAGGGTAATCCAATACCTGCGCCTGATTGGTTAAAAGCAATCGCAAATCAGCCTGAGACGTTACAACCTTTGCCGATGATTGTGGTGGTCGTAGATGAATTAGCCGATATGATGATGGTTGTTGGTAAAAAGGTTGAAGAATTGGTGACACGTATCGCGCAAAAAGCACGTGCTGCGGGAATTCATTTAATTTTAGCAACACAACGTCCTTCGGTAGATGTGATTACGGGATTAATCAAAGCAAATATTCCAACGCGTATTGCGTTTCAAGTATCATCCAGAATTGATTCGCGCACGATCTTGGATCAGCAGGGTGCTGAGCAGTTGATAGGAAATGGGGATATGCTGTATTTGCCGCCGGGAACAGGTGTGCCTGTTCGTGTACATGGTGCGTATGTGGCCGATGAAGAAGTGCATCGCGTGGTTGCGACTTGGCAATCGTATGGTAAACCTGCGTATCTTGAAGAAGTCACTGAAGGTGTGAGCGAAGCGGGTGCTGGGGGTGTTGAAGAGGGTGGCGGTGAAGCAGATCCATTATATGATGAAGCGTTGCGAATTGTCACAGAATCGCGCCGTGCTTCCATTTCATTAGTGCAGCGTCGTTTACGCATTGGATACAACCGCGCTGCTCGAATTATGGAAGATATGGAATTAGCCGGCGTTGTGAGTACGATGGATTCAAGCGGTTCACGCGAAGTGTTAGCTCACGCACCGCCGGAATAATGATAGTAGCGTCTGCTCATTTTCACCGTCAGTGTTTTGGACTCTAAAGTATTGCTTGAAAGATGGATTGCTTCGCTTCGCTCGCAATGACGGCAGTGAAATAATAATGCTATAAAATAGACGCAAGCGGGCCCGCAAACGTTCACATTCACGATGGGGTTGGTGGTAACAATAGATCTGTTTTTTTAGGAGATTATGTCATGTTGCGGTTAGTTATTTGTTTGATTCTGTTTGTTTGCCAAATGAATTGTTATGCAATTACACCCAGTGCGGAATTGACTCAGCTATTGTCAACGATTCAATCATTGCAAGCAGACTTCACGCAAACGATTAGTGATAATAAAGGGAAACAGACAGAGCAATCGGTCGGTAAAATGGCTTTAGCGCGTCCGGGCAAGTTTCGTTGGAGTGTGACTAAACCCGTGGCTCAATTGATTGTCGCTAACAATACACGATTATGGATTTATGATCCTGAATTAGAGCAGGTGACTATTCGTTATCTCAATAAAGAAATAGAAAATACGCCTGTTTTATTATTAAGTAATCCATCGGTTGCATTGGAGAAAAATTTTAGTGTTCAAACGATTGATAAGGCTGCTTCAATGCAATGGTTTGTCTTATTGCCAAAGAGTCGTGATAGCATGCTGGCTTTTATTAAAATGGGCTTTTCAAAGGGAAAAATCAGTGAAATGGACTTGCAGGATCATTTAGGTCATAATACGGTCATTGAATTTTACAATGTTTCGATGAACCAACCCGTATCTGCATCATTATTTAATTTTAAACCACCTGCGCATACTGATGTGATTGATGAAACAAAAAACCGATAAAACAGCTTTATTTCAACCGCTTGCTGCACGCTTAAGACCTGCATCACTCGATGAATTTGTAGGACAGGCTCATTTATTAGGAAAGGATAAACCGTTACGTAAAGCAATCGAGCAGGGTGTCTTGCATTCCATGATTTTATGGGGGCCGCCAGGTACTGGTAAAACAACACTCGCGCGTTTGATGGCTGAACGTGTGAATGCACGATTTGAAAAATTATCTGCTATTTTTTCAGGTGTTAAAGATATTCGGGCCATTGTAGAAGAGGCTAAAAGCGCACGTGAAACAACTTCCCAAAAAACAATTTTATTTGTCGATGAAGTGCATCGATTTAATAAAGCACAGCAAGATGCTTTTTTGCCCTATGTGGAAGATGGCACATTAATCTTGATCGGTGCAACGACTGAAAATCCTTCTTTTGAATTGAATAATGCATTGTTGTCTCGCGCGCGCGTGTATGTACTTAAGCGTTTATCGGAAGAAGAATTGGTGCAAGTGATTGCACGTGCTTTGCAAGATCAAGAAAAGGGATTAGGAAATTTAGACTTGGATTTTCCTATCGAATTACAAAAAAAATTGGCGCAAGCATCCGACGGTGATGCGCGAACTTGTTTAAATTTTCTTGAGATTCTGTCAGATTTTGCTGAGCTTCATCAGAAAAAATTAGTGATCACTGAAAAATTATTAGCAGAAGTTTTACAAGAAAGCGTGCGGCGGTTTGATAAAGGCGGTGAAGCGTTTTACGATCAGATTTCTGCATTACACAAAGCCGTGCGAGGTTCTTCTCCTGACGCTGCACTCTATTGGCTTTCTCGTATGTTAGATGGGGGCTGTGATCCATTATATATTGCTCGCCGTGCTTTACGTATGGCGAGTGAAGATATCGGCAATGCGGATCCTCGTGCTTTGCAATTAGCACTGAACGCGTGTGAAGTCTATGAACGGCTAGGCACCCCTGAAGGTGAATTAGCCATTGCTCAAGCTATTGTGTATCTTGCTGTTGCACCTAAAAGTAATGCTGTTTATGTTGCATTCAATGCAGCCATGAGTGATGCAAAAGAACAAGGCTCCTTAGAAACTCCTCTTCATTTGCGGAATGCTCCAACTCGATTAATGAAAGAGCTAGGTTACGGAAAAAAATATCGCTATGCGCATGATGAACCGAATGCTTATGCCGCAGGTGAAAATTATTTTCCAGAAGGGTTTGCTAAAAGACAATATTATCATCCCGTGAATCGTGGGTTAGAAGTGAAGATTGCTGAAAAATTAGAGCAATTAAAAAAATGGGATAATGAGAAATGAAACCTCAAGATCCCTTTTTAATTCCGTTATTGTGCCTCGGTATCATCTGCTACTTCTTTGTGAACATCAGAGTGGATAGATAACACGATGGAAGGGGATACGGAACATCCCTGGCTGTTTTTTTCGTTTAACCAACACCAATTTTGATTACTATCAAAGATAGAGACATTCACACCAGGATCTTTGGATGTTGTCTTCATCGGGTCCCACTGCATATAACGACCTTCATCATAAGGCGTTTTTAGAACTGTTTTGGAAAAGTGACTACGTTCAAAGGCAGACCATCTGGTAGCTTGATGAATTTGCAATACATAATGGATCTTTGCAATTTCTTTTCCATCCGTCGTTTTCGTGATGACAAGATCTCCTTCAAAAGGCTTGAGTGGATATGCAGCTTTCTCATAGGCATTTGCTATACCGAAACCCACTACTCCGTTGGGCATATCAAAGAATTTTTGGATAGGGATATCCCACGTTATCGCAGAAGTATCGCCTGTGAAATAAGGATTCGAGGCTGGTAATTTTTCACCTACGGAATAAGAAGCTGGGATACCTTTTGCTAATTCTGGCACATCGCGGCAAAGGGTTTTGTTTAAAGTATGAAGCACCTGATCGCTGCAAACACCATTCCAGATGTCGGATGCATAGTTTGTAGGATGAAAGGTGGCTGTAATATCATCAGCTAGATCGTTATATATAGTGACTTTAAAATGTGGATTTAAATCTTCGGCATTGTCTGCAAAAACTGTAGTATTTGCAGCAACTAATAAGGGCGCAATGATCAATGATAAAAAAAGTTTATTATTCAATCTCATAGGGATCTCTTGTTTTGTAATTAAAAATGACTCTGAATTATAGCTGATAAATCAAAATTTATTCAATTGATAATAACCGAATCGTGAACGTCTGCGTTTTAATGCATGAGCTGAGCCGACATAAAACATACCGATTAATCGGACAGCAATGCGCCTGCGCGGGAATGACAGGAATCATTGACTATGTATTAATAATACGGTCCGGTAGTGGAAATCGGTTTTTCTGGAGGGGCAACTGATAAAGTGATAACAGGTCTTGAAGTGCAAGGTGTGGTTCCTTGCTCACGTTGTTGAGAGCTGGAGTCATCCGTTAACCAGCACCAATTATAACCTGTCGGATAATTTTCCTTAATGTCTACAGAAACTTTTGGATCATAAGATTCATAGGTTATAGGATCCCATTGCATATAGCGCCCCTCATCCGCAGGAAGAATCTCTGTATTCATTCGTCGAAGCTTAGTCCATCGTGTCGCCTGATGAATTTGCAAAACATAATGAAGTTTTGCGAGTTCTTTTCCATTGGTGGCATTAGAGATAACAATATCACCGGCGAATGGTTTGAGAAGATTCGCGAATACTTTATCTTCATTGATATTGCAAAAAACCACTCTTCCATCCGGCATATCAAAGAATTTTCCTCCCCCACAATTTGAAGCTGGAGGAAAAAAGGGATCAGATGGCAACAAAGCAGTGTCATAGGTAGTAAAGTAGGCCGGAATTCCTTGATAGAGTTCTTGCACATCTTTACAAAGTGTTTTAGGGTACGACGGAAATACTCGTTCTGAACAAGCACCATTCCAAACGTCAGGGGAATAATGGGAAGGATAAAAGGTAGCAATTACGGCTTCTGTTAATTTATTATCGATGCTTACTTGAAAATGCGGATAAAAATCTTGAGGCATATCCGCAAAAATTGTTCTATTCAATAAGATGAATAAAGGAGTGATTATCAATAATGAATATAATTTGATTTTTTTCATCGATCAACTTTTTTAATTATTACCTATTAACCCCATGACCCAAAAAACTAGCGCCGAAACTAATCCCGCTGCGGGTATTGTTAAAAGCCACGCCCATACAATACTTCTTGCGACTCCCCATCGAACGGCACCATGCCCATTCAGCGAGCCTACACCAATAATAGAGCCTGTGATTGTGTGGGTGGTAGAGACAGGAATACCGAATGCTGTCGCAATAAATAAAGTGGATGCAGCGGCCGCTTCAGCGCAAAACCCACTGACGGGTTTGAGTTTGGTGATTTTCATGCCCATCGTTTTAACAATGCGCCAACCGCCAAATAAGGTTCCTAATGCCATGACAAAGTTACAAGAAACAATAACGGCTAGCGGCACATAAAAATGTTGACCCAGTGCGCCGGTGGAAAATAATAAGATCGCAATGATACCCATTGTTTTTTGTGCATCATTGCCACCATGCCCCAGGCTGATAAAGGCGGATGATATAAATTGTAATTTGCGAAACCACTGATCAACACGATGCGGTGTAAAATGAAAGAAAATTCTCGCGATGATAAACATTAGCAATAAACCAAAAACTAAACCCAGCAAAGGTGAAATGACAATGAAGGCTAATACTTTTGAAATGCCTGTCCATTTCAGGGGTGAAAAACCTGCTTTTGCGATGGCAGTACCTAATAGTCCGCCAATGAGTGCATGTGATGAGCTCGACGGAAGGCCAAAATACCAGGTTGCAATATTCCAGGTAATCGCACCAATTAGGGCTGCTAATATAAAATTAACATCGACAATCGAAGGATCGATTAATCCAGTGCCGATGGTATTTGCAACATTCAAATGAAAAAATAAAAAAGCGATAAAATTAAATGTTGCCGCCCATAAAACAGCCCAATGCGGTTTTAGAACGCGTGTTGAAACGATGGTAGCAATCGAATTTGCTGCATCATGAAAGCCATTTAAAAAGTCAAACAGCAATGCAAAAATGATAGTAATAATGACCAGGGTTGAGATCATAGTTTAAGAGTACTCGAGAATAATGCCTTTGAGAGTATTTGCGACATCCTGGCAACTATTAATCACTAATTTAGTTTTTTCATAGATGTCTTTTAATTTATAAAACTGTTTAAAGTCTTTTTCGTGGGCAAATAATTTTTTTTCACCGGCTAAGACAAATTGATGTGCTTTACTTTCATTATGACTTATCTCATCACAAAATTTAAAAATTTCATCTGATTTTTTGAGAGAATGTAAACGATAAACCGCTTGCTTGAGTAGCATGCTGGATTGCATGCTTAATTCAGCAAGATTAATCATCTCTTCAGGAACTTCTTTGAGTTGATAAAAAGGAAAACGTTGTGCGCAGCGGTTAAGTAAATCCAATATATCATCTAGACCGCTAGTTAACTCATGAATGTCATGACGATCAAAAGGTGTGATGAAAGTCTTATGTAAGAGTTCAAATGCGCTATGGGCAATTTGATCCCCTTTTTCTTCATTGGCAGCAATGGCATCCACATATTGCTGCTGCTTGTCCAAATTGTGCAGCATGGTATGGAATTGAGTTGTTGAGTCAACAATGATATCGGCTGTATTTTGGAATAAGCGAAAAAACCCTTCTTGGCTTGGTAAGAACCGCTTTAGCATATCGTAATTATTCCTTTGATTGTTTTCAGTTTAAAAACGGCTGCTATTCTACCACAGGTTGTCCGAGTTCTTCTAAAATCTTTTCAATGAGCCCAATTCGTGCGGCTGTCTCATGTTCGGGTAGTGTAAAACGCAATCGTTTTGGGCCATCAAGACGAAATGGTTGTGATCGCATTTGAACCAATTTAATGATTTTCATGGGGTCAATATTCGGTTTTTCATTGAATTCGAATTTACCCTCTTTACTATTCGCTTCAATTTTAAGAATACCTAATTTTTCTGCGCGTTGTTTAAGCAAGGTGATTGCGATCAAATTTTTTGCAGGCTCAGGTAACAAACCGAAACGATCAATCATTTCTACCTGTATTTCATCAAGTTCACTGGAAGTTTTCGCACTGGCAATCCGCTTATATAGTTGTAAACGCAAATGAACATCGCTCAAATAATGCTCAGGTATGAGCGCGGTAATTTGTAATTCTATCTCAGTCCCTTTAAGTGCGAAGGTATTATCAAAATCGGGTTGTTTGCCTTCTTTTAAAGCCGATACAGCCCGGGATAATAAATCCATGTAGAGCGTAAACCCAATGGCATGCATTTGCCCACTTTGGCTTTTGCCTAATAATTCGCCAGCGCCGCGAATTTCCAAATCATGGGTGGCCAATGTAAAGCCAATCCCTAAATCCTCCAGGGATGCAATCGCATCCAAACGTTTGGCCGCATCCGGAGTTAAGTTTTTGTGCGAAGGAATCAATAAATAAGCATAAGCTTGATGATGGGATCGTCCTACGCGGCCGCGGAGTTGGTGTAATTGCGCGAGTCCAAACTTATCCGCGCGATTAATAATAATCGTGTTGGCTGACGGGATATCAATGCCGCTTTCTACAATGGTTGTACAAACTAAAACATTAAAACGCCGATGATAAAAATCAGCCATTACCTGTTCAAGTTCATGTTCATTCATTTGACCATGTGCAATTCCAATGCGTGCTTCAGGAATGAGTTGTGCTAATTCTCGAGCAGTTTTTTCAATCGTCGCGACTTCATTGTGAATAAAATAAACTTGTCCGCCGCGCATGATTTCACGTAAAAGTGCTTCTTGAATAAGTGCATTTTGATATTCATGAATAAATGTTTTAATAGACAAGCGTCGCGCGGGTGGTGTCGCGATGAGGGACAAGTCGCGAATACCTGAAAAGGCCATATTGAGGGTGCGAGGAATAGGGGTTGCTGTCAACGTTAAAATATCTACATTTACACGCAATGCCTTGAGTCGTTCTTTTTGCTGTACACCAAAACGGTGTTCTTCATCAATGATGACAAGACCGAGTTCTTTAAATTTGATATCGCTTTGTAATAATTTATGAGTACCGATAATGATATCAATTTTGCCTTGTTCGAGATCCTCTATCGTTTTTTTCTGATCTTTGCCGGATTTAAAGCGAGACATCACAGCCACTTGAATAGGCCAATCTGCAAAACGATCTTGAAAATTTTGATAATGTTGTTGAGCAAGCAATGTTGTGGGCGCAAGAATTGCGACTTGTTTGCCATTTTGTGTTGCGATGAAGGCCGCACGCATCGCAACTTCTGTTTTACCAAAACCGACATCGCCGCAGATGAGGCGATCCATGGGTTTTTCTGAACTCATGTCCCGAATCACTTCATCAATAGCTTTTTGTTGATCGGGTGTTTCTTCGAAAGGAAAGGCGGCAGAAAAAATTGCATACTGTCCATCATTGGTTTCATAAACATGACCTTCGCGAGCTTCACGTTTTGCATAAATATCGAGTAACTCTGCAGCGATATCGGATACTTGCTCTGCTGCTTTGCGTTTGGCACGCTGCCATTGTTCGTGACCCAGTTTGTGTAAGGGAGCATGCTCAGGTTCGGCTCCACTGTATCTGCTGATGAGTTGTAGGGATGCGACAGGGACATATAACTTATCACCTTCTGCGTATTCCAGGCTTAAAAATTCAGCGAGCTGTTCACCGACCTTTAATGTTTGTAATCCTAAGTAACGACCTACCCCATGATCAATATGCACAACAGGATCGCCGACTTGCAACTCGGTGAGGTCTTTGATGATAGCATCGATATCCTGGGATGTTTCCTTGCGTTTTCGACGTTGAACAATACGCTCGCCAAATAACTGTGCTTCTGCAATGACGCTTAGCGGAGGATCCATCAATGTGAGACCTTCATCGAGCGCTGCAACAGTAATACCATATTGAATAGAAGAATTTAAAAATTCATGCCAGGAAGAAAAAAGAGTGGGTGTCAGCTGGATGTTTTTAAATAATTGCAATAATACTTCACGCCTTCCTGCTGTTTCAGCACAAAATAATATTCGGCCTGTATAGGTTGTTAGAAATGTTTCAAGCGCTTGCAGAGGGCGGGTTGCCTTATGGTCTACTTTTAAATTAACAGGAGCACCGGTTGTAAAGCGTATGTGGTTTGTATCTGCATCGATATTGTCTGGCGTGATTTTGAGATGGGTATATTGACGCAGACTTCCAAAAATATCGGGAACAGGAATAAAAACGGTTTGAGGAGGCAATATAGGATGCGTGATATCGTAGGCGCGCTGTTCATAACGTGTTTGTATCTCCTGCCAAAATTCCTCTGCTTTTTTATGTACGGATCCGACGGTGACAATAATGCTATTTTTGGGTATGTAATCAAACAATGAAGCCGTTTTTTCAAAAAAGAGCGGGAGGTAATATTCAATGCCGGGTGAACAAATGCCGGCACTAATATCTCCATAAAGCGGACAATTCAGTGGGTTGCCGGGAAACTGGCTGCGCCACTGCTGTCGAAATAATTCAATCGAAGTTTCATTCAATGGAAATTCTTTTGCCGGTAATAGCGTTATATTGTCTACTTTTTCTAGGGATCGCTGGGTTTCTGGTGAGAAAGTACGAATGGATTCAATTTCATCATCAAATAAATCGATTCGATAAGGTGTGTCACTACCCATGGGGAAAAGATCGATAATAGACCCGCGTATTGCAAATTCACCATGCTCGCGCACTTGTTCAACACAACGATAACCTCCTTTCCCGAGACGTTTTCGCGTATTCTCTATGTTTAATTTTTCACCTTGCTTGAGTAAAAAGATATGGCTGTCTAAAAAATCACAAGGAGCAAGACGATGCATTAAGGTAGAGATGGGGATAATGACAGCGCCTTTATGTAGCGCTGGAATTTTATAAAGGGCAGACAAACGATCAGAAATAATATCTTGATGGGGTGAAAATTGATCGTAAGGTAAAGTTTCCCAGTCCGGGAAAGAAATAGGAGCCGACACACCTTGTGATTGTTGGAAAAAATGTAATTCATATTCAAGGCGATTAGCAGTAAATGAATCTGGGGTAATAATAAGGATAGGCTGTTGATGTTCCGCAATGAGGTTGCTTAAAACCAGGCTCATACTTGCGCCCAATAAATGACCCCAGGTAAGGTTTAAATTCTGACCTGTGAGCGAGGGTGGATGTAATGGGCTATTTTCCAACATGGCGGCTAGTTTGATGATAAATAAGGAGAGGGTCAAGCGTTAAATTCTAGCCAAGACGCATCACGAACGTGTCCGCATTCACCATGGGATCCTTGAGATAAATGAATGGCAGCTGATGGATGGTTGACTTAAAATAAAGTTTATAAGGACAAAAGGAATCTGACATGGATTTATCTGCTATTAAGTCTTCGCTCATCCCTCCCATTATTGCTCATCGGGGTGCCAGCGCCCATGCGCCCGAAAATACCTTAGCTGCTTTTATAAAAGCAAAGCACTTAGGTCTGAAGTGGGTGGAATTTGATGTCATGTTGTCAAGTGAGGGTGAAGCGGTTGTTATTCACGATGATGATCTGGAACGTACGACAGACGGGCAAGGTCAAGTCGCAAGTTATCCTTATTCTTATCTAAAAACATTGGATGCGGGTCGTTGGTTTGATTCAGCATTTGTTGAACAGAGAATTCCTTTATTACGAGATGTATTACACTTATTACATAATCTACATCTTGCGGGCAATCTTGAAATAAAACCATTGCCTGGACACGAACACGCAACGGTTGAACGTGTCTTTGAAACTTTAAAAAAGAATTCAGCGTATTTACCGTCTATACTATTGATCACAAGCTTTTCGCCAATTGTTTTGAGAATGGTAAGAAAAATTTCTTCTTCGGCTACACTTGGCGTGTTATATGATGAGTGGTATCCCGATTGGCAAGCTTTATGTATAGAAGTGCAGGCAGTTTCTGTGAATCTTAATCAGAGAGTATTAACGAAGGCTCGTGTCAAAGAAATAAAAGAAAATGGCTATTTGCTCCTCGCATATACCGTGAATGATATTGATCGTGCGCAAGAATTATTGGATTGGGGAGTGGATGCAATTTTTAGTGATTGTCCCAATCCTATTCTTGTTGGGCTTTAACAATGGATTGATCGCTTAACGTAATTTTATTTTTTTCTTGTTCAATACGTTTCAATGTTTCCTCATAACCTGCTTCAGTCATTTTTTCAGCCTG
>BMAG01000037.1 GCA_014132595.1 Gammaproteobacteria bacterium
ATGCGATAAAAATGGAATATGTCCCGCTCGTTTGATCGTTTCTGTTTGCCCTGCGATCAAAGATTGCAAACTTGAAATCATTTTCGATGGAACAAGTGCATCCATGCCCCCAAAAATATGCAAGCCTGGAATATGAATCGTTGATAAATGGGGTCGTAGATCTGTTTGCCTTAATAAACGCAAGCCGCCTTTTAATGCAGAGGAATCCATCGGTAATAACTGAGTTTTTAACTCTTTTAGTAATATCTGATTTTTAGAATGACCTCGTAATTGAAGTTGTAAAAAATCAGATAATGTTTCTTCATATTGTTCTTCTAACTGAACAGAAAACTGATTCAATACATTTAAAGGGACACCAAACCAATTTTCATCACTCACAAATTTAGGAGATGCTGCAACTGTTATTAATTGCATTACTTTTTCTGGATAATGAACAGCAATCCACCAAGCAATCAAACCGCCTAATGACCATCCTAACCAGGTGGCTTTTTCAGGCACCCTTTCAAACAAAGATAAAGCAATTTCTTCTAACTCATAATTCTTTGTAAAATCAGGACTCTGTCCAAACCCAGGCAAATCTGGTATAAATAGCTGAAATTTATCAGTAAGATGCGGGACAAGAGATGACCATATACCGGAATGCCATCCCCATCCATGCAATAATACAAGCGGCCTCCCCTTCCCTATGACTTTTAAATAAAGTAAATTTGACATGAGATAGTGTAAAAAATACAGTTAGTGTCTATACTAGGAGATAGAAGGTTTGAGCTACTATTAGGAGATGCAAAATTCATACGCGAAGTATAAAGATAATCATAAAAACATCAAGGTGATTTTTATATAATATTATATCAAGAAGAAAGGAGAGAGTTATGATACCCATTCAAATTACAATTCGTGATCTTCAAGGTTCAGAAGCGCTCGAAGACAACATTCGTAGCAAAGCAGAAAAACTGACTCAATTCTATCAACAAATACTCAGTTGTCATGTCGTTGTTGAATCAACACAGAAACATAAACATCAAGGAAAGTTGTACAGCGCACGAATTGATCTGGATGTTCCTGGCAAAGAGCTTGTCGTCTGCAACAAGGAAGATGAAGATGTCTATATCGCCGTGCGTGATGCGTTTGATGCAATCAAACGTCAACTCGGTGATTATGCACATATACGCCGCGGTGATGTAAAAAGTCATGACAATAATGCCGCACAAGAAAAAAATAGTGAAGATTTTAATTAAAATGTCTATTATTTATCATTTCTTCTGCCTTTCCCACCCTATGGGGAAGGCATTTTTTTATTACTCATGAGTTTTTCATGCCGTTAGAACATTTATATCAAATTTTTCTGAATCAAAACCCCTATCCACGCCAATTAAAAAGTGTAGATGTTGCTGCTCATCATGAAATATCTCCTATGTATGTCGATTATAAGGGAAAAAAACTCATTAATTTTTCTTCCAGTGATTATTTGGGATTATCAAAACATCCGCTGCTCATCCAGCGAAGTCATGAATATGCAAAAGCTTTCGGCGTGGGTTCCGCCTCCTCACGTTTAGTCTCCGGAAATTTTTCAGCGTACGATTTATTAGAAAAAAAAATAGCAGCTGCGATGGGTAAACCCACATCATTAATTTTAGGCGCAGGCTATCAAGCCAACACATCCGTTCTTGAAGCACTTCTTGATCCAACTGTTTTAAAAGCAAAGCCCTTGGTCTTTTGTGATCGGCTTTGTCACAATAGTTTGATTTCAATGACACGATACTTTGCTGAAATAAAACGATTTCATCATAATGATTTATCTCATCTTGAACAGTTACTCGAAAAACATAAGCAGGATAAGCTACCCAAATTCATTCTCGTCGAATCTATTTACAGCATGGATGGTGATCAAGTGGATTTTGAAAAACTTATTCCGATCGCAAAAAAATACGATGCTTTTTTATATGTAGATGATGCACATGCTGTCGGTGTCTATGGGAAATACGGCTTTGGTAAAGCCCCTGAATTTGCCACCGATATTGATATCATTATGGGCACTTTTAGTAAGGGCCTGGGGAGCTTTGGAGCTTACATCGCTTGTTCTAAAACCATGCGTGATTATCTTATTAATAAATGCAAAGGATTAATTTATTCGACAGCTACCTCACCCGCCGTTTTAGGCGCTATTGATGCAGCGCTTGAGTTAGTTCCTGTACTTCAACAAGAACGTCAACGTATTGAAAACTACGCATCGCGTTTTAGAGAACTTTTAAAAATAAATGGGCTTAATTATGGTAATTCGAATACTCATATTGTTCCATGGATTGTGGGCGATGCAAAAAAAACATTAGAAATGAGTGCGTTATTAGAAGAACATGGTATCTTAGGCGCAACAATCCGTCCGCCTTCCGTACCCCTCGGGAAAAGTCGCATTCGGTTTTGTTTAACGGCCGCACACACTGAAGAAGATTTTGAACATTTATGTCATGTGATTCATAAAATTAAAAGGACATCGTCATGGGAGCAGCACAAACTAAAAAAAATAGCACACGATGCATTAATCAACAACTCAACACAAGTAGAGTAGGATCACATGGCGATCTCACTCAGCTTAGTCAAAATGAAATTGAAGCTTTAGGCGAAGACTGTCTGATTGTTCAAATCTCACTTCTCAATCTTCATCTCTACCGATTATTATCACCTGACACGCGCGCTGCAGCCATGAGAGCAGGAGAATGTGCATTTACTTTTTGCAGTGAAGTCAAAAAATTGACGGATTATGGTATATCCACTAAAGACAATATAGATGCTATTGTTGAAGTAAAACAACATATGCATTGCATTTCGTGGGTGCTCCAGAAATTACACGCCCAAAAAATGTTAAACCCCGATACTCGAGCAAATGCTGTAAAAGCAGCTAAAGAAGGTAAATTACCGCTCGAAATTCTCGAGGAAGTTATGAACAAAACTGCGATACAAGGCATTAAGAATCTGCCAGACCCATTCATCCTCACAAAACCGATTTTAGATATTGTTGCTTCTTTTTTTAAAAGTCCGGCAGATTCTATGCAAACAAGCGAAAAGCGCGCAGAGGCTATTCCTGAGTTCAAACTTTCAGGTTATCGATAATGCACCGTAGCCATGTATCCTAACAAGCAACGCCTTCAAACACCCAAGGCTTAGATTAAATAAGCGCGCCTTCAGTCTGGATGAAACTCAAAATTTGCCCATGGCCGGCGCGTTAACATTCTTTTCGTTTTTTATATCAGGTTGATTAAAAACTGGCTGCATGACTAATTTTTCCCAAAAAGGAAATTTAAGTTCGGCAGTTTTCGCAGATTGAGTTTGTGTTTTAACAGAAGATAGAGGCAATATTTCGTAGGTAACCTCTCTCTCACCAAAACATTTTACGGTTCCATCCTTATTATAAATTGCTCTTTCATCACCAATGCTATGAAATCGATCACCTTGATAATAGACTGTTTTGTTACCAATTTTAACAATATGATTTTTTTGAGTAGAAAAATCATAATGAACGTCTTCAGAACCAATCTTACTCATACGACCTGTTGTGCTATCGTATTCTATTACATCTGAACCTATTTTTTTCATTCTTGATATCATTTTTAATTCTCCTCGGTTTAAGAGGGTATTATAT
>BMAG01000038.1 GCA_014132595.1 Gammaproteobacteria bacterium
ACATTTCATTATAATCAAAAACACGATGGCGAAGTCATTGCGTCTCAGCGTATCGCGAAATATTTTTCCGTGAAAGAACAAAAAATTATATCCATGGATTTTTTAAGCCAGATCGGTGGTTCTGCATTAACCGATGAGAATATTGCTGTTCCTGATTTTAAAGGGGATTATCAAATTCCAGCGACTTATGTTCCTGCCAGAAATACCATATTTTTATCGATGGCCTTAGCTTGGGGGGAAGTGATTGGCGCATCAGATATTTTTATAGGCGCAAATCATTTGGATTATTCAGGGTATCCGGATTGTCGTCCTGATTATTTACGTTCATTCGAAAAAATGGCAAATTTGGCAACTAAAACAGGGGTGGAAGGACACCATCAATTGAAAATTCATGCGCCATTAATAGAACTTAAAAAAAGTCAAATCATCCAATGGGGTTTAAAATTAGGAATTGACTATGGCATGACTGTTTCTTGTTATCGACTAGATTCAGAAGGCCGCTCCTGCGGATGTTGTGATAGTTGTGAGTTTCGTCGAAAAGGATTTTTTGATGCAGGCGTGATGGATCCCACTTTATATGTTTCGCACTTAAATTTTAAACATTGTAAGGAAATATCATGAGCGTAACAGTTTTAAATAATGAAATTGAATGCATTTATAATGAACCTGCACTTTTAGGTGAAAGCCCTTTATGGAATGCTGAAGAACAAATGTTGTATTGGGTTGATATTGAAAAAGCATTCTTACATTGTTTAAATCCACAAACGAGAGAACATCATGCCTGGCCGATGCCAACTGAAATTGGTTGTATTGGTTTTCGTAAAGCCGGTGGTTTAATTGCAGCAATGCGTCATGGTTTTGCAACTATCATGTTGCCCACAGGTGTTGTGACAATGATGGATACTGTTTTAACTGATGCAGATGGTGTAATGTTTAATGATGGAAAATGTGATCGTGCAGGACGCTTTTGGGCAGGTACGAAAGATTTGCAGGAGCAATCTGATATCGGTGCACTCTATCGATTGGATATATCCAGAAAAGCGACTGAAATCACTAAAGGATTTGCAGTATCCAATGGATTTGCATGGAGTCCTGACAACTCAACATTCTATGTTTGTAATTCACCCGCACGAATTATTTATCAATACGATTTTGATATGGAAAAAGGGACATTGTCTCATCAAAGAATTTTTGCAAAACTGGCTGAAGAAACTGGTTATCCTGATGGGGTCACAGTTGATAGCGAAGGCGGGGTATGGAATGCGCATTGGGATGGCGGGTGTATCACACGTTATTTACCGAATGGAGTGATTGATGAAGTCATCAAAATGCCCGTTCGACGACCTACAAGTTGTTGTTTTGGCGGAGAAAATTTAACGACATTGTATGTTACATCGGCAAGTACACGCTTGAGCCAGGAGGAGTTAATAAAAGATCCTCAGGCAGGTTGCATCTTTGCGTTAAATGTTGGTATTAAAGGGCTATTAGAACCAAAATTTCTTGGCTGAGATCTTGATTTAATGCCCGGTTTGTGGAAAAGTACGCAGTCTGGATTTTATGTAAGGGGAACACGTATTATGGTGGCTAGGATTCGCTCCTATTATTTAGTCTATTTTATCTCTGCCTTCGCTGCCATTACAGGCTTGTTATTCGGTTATGATACGGGTGTTATATCAGGTGCAATCCTCTTCATTCGTAAGGATTTTCAGCTCACCTCTATGATGACAGGCGTCACCGTGAGTGCGGTCTTGCTGGGTGCTTTTTTAGGATCATCCATTAGCGGTAAAATGACTGATGAAATAGGGCGTCGAAAAGCGCTTGTGATCGTCTCTCTCATTTTTGTCATCGGTACATTCATGACAGCCGTTGCACCCAATGATAAATTTTTAATTTTAGGCAGAGCTATTTTAGGGATGGCCATCGGAATAGGTTCCTCTACAGCACCGCTTTATTTAGCTGAAATTGCTCCATCCAATATTCGTGGTTTTTTAGTTTCATTGAATCAGCTCGCGATTACTCTCGGCATTATTTTAGCTTATGTCATAGATTATATTTTTGCAGAAAAGGGTGATTGGCGCTGGATGTTAGGGTTTGGTGTATTACCCGCTGTCATTTTATTTTTAGGAACATTCTTTTTACCGGAAAGCCCGCGCTGGATGGTTTACAAAGGAATGCTCAAAGAAGCAGAAGAAAATTTAAAAAATATTCGCGCTTCCGAGGACGTGACTCGCGAAATGACTGAAATCAAACAAGGCATTCAAGAAAATCGAGGAACCTGGCGTCTTTTATTTTCTAAAAAATTACGTCCTATTATGTTTATTAGTTTAGGGCTTGCTTTTTTTCAGCAAGTCACGGGTATCAATACGATTATTTATTATGCGCCCACCATTTTACAACAGGCCGGTTTCAGCGAAGCGACGACCGCGATTTTAGCCACTCTTGCGATTGGTATTTTCAATGTGGTATTCACGATTGTTGCATTACCCTTGATTGATCGATGGGGCAGACGTCCCTTGTTGTTAATGGGTTTAGGCGGTATGTGCATTAGTTTAGTTGCACAAAGCATTGCATTTTATTTTCCTGAGCTCGCTTATTTGCGCTGGCTTACGGTAGGCAGCATGATATTTTACATTGCTTGTTTTGCTATGAGTTTAGGGCCGATCATGTGGTTGGTGATTTCAGAGATCTTTCCGCTAGAAATTCGCGGTATCGGTATTAGTGTTGCTGTTTCCTGCTGCTGGGCGTTTAATATGTTAGTTGCATTGACCTTATTAACATTAATCGATGCTGTCGGAATTAGTGGAACCTTTTGGTTATATGCATCGTTATGTGTTCTGGGTGTGTTGTTTGTTTACTTCCTGGTACCCGAGACTAAAGGATGTTCATTGGAACAAATTGAACGAAATTTACGTGCTGGAAAAGCGCCTAGAGAATTAGGTATCGCGATCGGAAGGAAAAAATTTATGCCGACGCCGGTAGGGGGCTCCTTAGAAACCCAAACTGAGGCTGTCGCCGCTGAATAATTTATTGAAAAGAGGAAGTATAGAATGTTGTTGAAAGACAAAATCATTTTAATTACAGGTTCAACGACCGGTATAGGTGCTGCTATCGCACGCCGATGTGTTTCACAAGGCGCAAAAGTCATGCTGCACGGCCGTAATGAAGACCGCATGAAAAAAATGTGTGATGAATTAGGTCATGCGGCAAAGTATGTTATTGCCTCTTTAGATGACTTTGCAAGCTGTAATAAAATAGTAAAAGCGGCCATTGATACGTATGGAACCATTCATGGCCTGGTGAATAATGCGGCGATTTATCCTCGTAATACAATCGATACAGCCGATGTTGAATTATTTGATAATATAATGAATGTGAATGTCAAAGCGCCGCTTTTTTTAAGCCAGGAAGTGACAAAAATTTTTCGTAAGCAAAACGGCGGCAGTATCGTGAATATTGGTTCTATCAATGCCTATTGCGGCCAGCCTGATTTATTATGCTATTCCATGTCAAAAGGGGCATTAATGACGATGACCCGTAATTTGGCGGACTCATTAGGCTCTGAAAAAATTCGTGTCAATCAACTTAATGTAGGTTGGACACCCACGGAGAATGAAGTGGCTTTAAAAAAACAGGAAGGCTTACCTCATGATTGGGAAACACGAATTCCTCTCATGTATGCGCCGATTGGACGCTTGCAAACACCCGATAATGTCGCAGCGCATGTGACATTTTGGTTATCGGATGAGTCTATACCGACGAGTGGTGCGGTTTATGAAGTGGAACAATATCCTGTGATTGGCCGTAACCGATTAAACGATTTAAAAATGTCTAACGATGGAGACACAAAATGAAAATTACTGATGCAAAAGTGTTTGTAACAAGCCCCGGTCGAAATTTTGTTACCTTAAAAATCTATACAGATCAAGGTGTTTATGGTTTAGGTGATGGAACTGTGAATGGCCGTGAATTGGCTGTGGTCTCTTATTTAGAAGATCACGTGATTCCCTGCTTAATCGGCCGCGATCCACAACAAATTGAAGATATTTGGCAATATTTTTATCGAGGCGTCTATTGGCGTCGTGGACCTATTACTATGGCTGCGATTGGCGCGGTAGATATGGCATTATGGGACATCAAAGGAAAAATGCTAAATACCCCCGTTTATAACTTATTAGGTGGTAAAAGCCGTGAAGCTGTGATGGTCTATGGTCATGCGAATGGCGTTGAGATTTCCGAAACAGTACAAGAAGCTGGTCGATATTTGGACATGGGCTATCAAGCCGTTCGTGTTCAAACAGGTGTTCCTGGTTTGGAAGAAGTGTATGGTATTTCTAAAGATAAACTTTTTTATGAACCCGCTAAAAAAGGATTACCGCCAGAGTATCGCTGGTCAACTGAAAAATATTTAGCACATATTCCTAAATTATTTCAAGAACTCCGTGATAACTACGGTTCTGAGCCTCACTTGCTGCATGACTGTCATCATCGTTTGACTCCTATTGAAGCAGCCCGTTTAGGTAAAGAATTAGAGCCTTATCATCTTTTCTGGCTTGAAGATACCGTTCCTGCTGAATTACAAGAAGGGTTCCGTATCATCAGACAACATACAACAACACCACTTGCAGTCGGTGAAGTTTTCAACACTGTCTGGGATGCGCATATTTTAATTACAGAACAATTAATTGATTACTTACGTATGGCAGTGGTTCATGGTGGTGGTATTACCCCGATGAAGAAGATCGCAGCTATGGCGGAAATTTATCATGTGAAGACAGGCTGTCACGGTGCAACCGACTTATCACCGGTTACCATGGCTGCTGCATTACATTTTGATATTGCTATTAACAACTTCGGTGTTCAAGAATACATGCGTCATACCCCCGAAACTGACGAAGTGTTCCCACATGCTTACAGTTTCAATAAAGGTTATTTGTATCCTGGTGATGAACCTGGATTGGGCATCGATTTCAACGAGAAACTCGCTGCAAAATACCCCTACGAACGAGCCTACTTGCCGGTCAATCGTAAATTAGACGCAACCTTGTTTAATTGGTAAGCCTTTAAAGCTTTAATAGATTTCTACTTAGTGAGGCATTTTCAAATGTGCTTGCTAAGTAGAATAACCTGCGCCAGATTGTGCTCAAATAAACCCTCTTTAATCGAAGCTAGGCTTTAGCTAGTGTCTTCGATGCGCTGGCTATTCCTACTACAAAAAAGCCATGAATGAAACAAGCATTGCTTAGCAATTCCCCTCTCCCGCTCTCAAAATTCGTTTTCTAAACTCATTCCTAGGGCGGGAGAGGGGAATTGCTAAGCAACGTTTGTTTCATTCAATGATATTTTGCCATTATTACAGCTTAAGTCTTCATTAAATGCAGAACTTCATCTTTGGGCCGAGCTTTTTAAAAACCTTACTACCGAATATGCTCAACCATTTTCAATGGATTAACCTGACTCGACTCAAGCGTTTTGTTAATCTGTATCAAAACCTGTTTAGCCGAATCAATAATTTTCTTTAAATCTATTTGATAAGCCATTAATCCATCTTCTTCCGCGGTTTCTTTTAATAACTCACTATAACCAATAATAGCATTTAGCGGCGTTCTTAATTCATGATACATATTTTCAATAAATTCAAATTGTGACTTAGTCGATAAC
>BMAG01000039.1 GCA_014132595.1 Gammaproteobacteria bacterium
AACCCTTTGAACTCATACCAAATCTGACGCAAGCAATCAGACCCTATGGTTGAAGCCCCGATATAGTCGCGGGTTTTTTTATCATCCCGCGACTGTATCTTTTCAATTTTCTTGCTTAACTCATTTCTACTCACATTCTTGCCTTCTTTTTAAAATGGAACATCATCTGACAGGTCTGGGCCTGGGTCATTATTATCAAACGGTACATCAGACCTTTGGCTTGATGAATGATTGCTTACTGAGGTATGGGCAATCACGGGCAAACCTGCGCCGGTTTCACTTTTAAATCCTTGTGAGGGATGCACCTCTGCAACCCAATTGTATTGCTTACCTTTGTCATTTGGTTCTGTTTCACGAATCTTGATACCTGCAATTTTGCCACTGAAAGATGCAAGGTCTTGGTCGCTCGGTGGATTTGTATGCTTAGGCTTTATGTTAAATAACTGATACAAAAGTTTAAGCATGTTCAAAGCACGATGACGTGTTTTTGCTGAATCTTTATCGTATTGGTCACCACCATAAACTTTTAATTTCTGTTGGACTTTCTGACCTTTGAAATCACCATCCTGCAATTCCCACTCAATAACTAAATATTTGAAACCTGAATCTTTGTAGACTTGGTTGGTGAAGCTATGGATTTTAGCCAAAGCCTTTGTGCCATCCGGTATTTGCATAAATGATTTTGCAAACGCATCTTCCGCTTTACCTGTTATATCGCCTAAATCTGAATCCCAAAAACTTCCGCTCATAGTTTATACCCCATCATTAAAGTAAGTTTCGACTGCATGTTTTACCGCAACTAAATCGTTCGGTATTAGATGCTCCTCAAACATTTCCATTGGGCTTTTTGCTAAAAATTCCCCATCGTATTGCGTTTGAAATTTATATTCGCCATCAACAACACGTGAATGCAGTACAGTAGTAAATAATCCTTCGATGGTAATTTTCTCATCGAGCATTTTTCCTATTGTTTTACACTTCGAGCGTCCTGTTGCATCAACATCGCTATGTGCGAGAATAAAAGTGGTAAGCGTAGAACGTGTGCCTAAGCACGCATTAATCGTTGACCAACCGTGGTTTGCTAATTCTGAAAACTTATCAAACCCTTTCTCTGACACGCGGCGCATAAATTCATACGCTAGGATGTATTGCCAATCATCAATGACGAGCGTTGTAATTTCTGGACGCTCTTTGTTGACCATTTCAATACACTTGACTACATGCGACCAATCATTGGTTGCAAAGTAATTTCCTGCCTTGTTTTCCTTCGTACAAGGGCGATAGTTCTTTTTAAAAGCCTTAAATGGCAAAGGCTTGTCTAACACGTTAATGATGAACGTGGTTTTTGGGTCTAGGTTTCTCAAGGAAGTGGACTTGCCACTTCCTGATTGACCGATAATCAATACTGTATTACTCATTAGCATCTCTCCTTGATTGTTACGCTGGCCTTGCCTGGCTTTTTATCGATTAACTCAACAAGCGCATCACGAACCTTTTTAGGCGCTTCCGCTAAATACTTATCGCAGAGGACTTTATCAACTGAATAAGAAACAGATTCTTTGATAGGGTTAAAATTGTCTGGAAGTTGTACACTGCCTGATTCATACAATTTTTTATTGAGTGAATAAACAAAAGGTGTTTTAATCTCGACTTTCCAAACTTCATATTCATAAGAGCGCTGGCCTTCGTGCTGATGACCCATCGCTGATATAATGGATTCGGTTAATTCTTCCTTTCGCAAGGACAGTCTCGCTAACTGCTTATTAACCTTTTCCAATTCCTTGATATTTTCTGATAATCCGATTTCGCGTTCCATAGCGTTATTCACATCCTTAAAATCGTTCATTTGTACTACGTTTCTAATAGCTCTCATACTTACTACCTCTTTAGATTATGTTCTGCGTCGGTATTGACGTAGGGCCAGAATATATCAAGTCTTGTTATGTGTCAACACTTGTTATATACTATTTTTAGAATTAATTAATGGAGGGAGGGTATGACGTGACACCACAAGACGTTAAAAAATATTATGGAAGCCAATATAACTTTAGAAAAATGACGGGAATGTCAACGTCTACGCTGGGTAATTGGCTGAAATGGGGTTTTGTGCCAGAGGATGCTCAATACAAGCTTGAGCGCTTGACGAAGGGTGAATTGAAAACGGAATGGACGAAAAAAGATGAATGAAACTGTATATGAATTATACAAAATGGCTAAATCAATAATTGAAAGGGCTTCACGTTGTTGTAACAAAGACCATAGCGGCGAAGAAACTTTCCAATATTTTAAAAATGCCATTGAGTTTTTTGATAAAAGTGACAAAGGTTATGCCGAGCGTTATGAAAAGGAGAAAGCCAATGCCACTGTTTAGATTTCATCGCGGGAGTTTGCAAGATTCATTGAACACAACGGTATTGGTTAAAAATATGGAGGAGTTGCATCAAGCATGTCAGCCATTTATTAGCCAAATGTTTTGGATGAAAGACCCTTGCGATTTCACGTTGGAAATTTCACCTTACCCATCTAAATTCAATAATTTTGATAACCGAATTGGCTGGTATACGCATATAGTTTGTCTAACTATCAATTGTCCTAGCAATGAGAACATCAACAATATTAATTCTGCTCCAATCGGGTTTTTAAGCGAGGCTATTTAAAAATGAATAATACTTTACATAATTGGTACGAGAGTTCACGTGACGCATTAGCACAATATGAAATAGAAAAACAGGGCCAAGAACCACATGAAGTTGATGAACAAATTGATGAGATGATTAAGGGCTGGCAGGAAGCAATTGACATGATTGAGAAAAGTTATCCTGAAATTAAAGGATGGTATGTGCGTAAAAAGCAAATGCAAAAAACATTTACTCAAGACCAAATACTTTTTATTTGTGAACAAATTGGTGATTGGTATTTGATGATGAAGCCATTACTTGAAGGGCAACACAATTTAGGTCACATGAAGGAAAAGCTCAAAATCATGATATGTGGAGAATAAGGATGTCCAAAAGATTTTTGTGTTTATGGTGTAACGGTAATTTTGATACTGAGGAACAAATGATGAAGCATACCCATCCATGCCCACCAGAGTTTCGTATGATTAATGGCACGATTACCGTTGAATTAAGCGAAGCCATCAAAATGAAACGCACCCGCTGGGGTAGATTCAAAGATAGATTTTTTGAACTTGATTTTGGTTTTGGTTTCGCATTTATGGGATTAGTCGTCATGAATTATTTTTTCACTCGGCAAATGAATTTAACTTTTATTGAATGTGTGATTGAAGGGTTAGCCTGGGGATTCGCCATACCACGTTTATTGAAATAATTAAGGATAGCAAACATGCTTGAACCGTCACACCCACCTAACAAACTAGAAATTATTTTGAGTACAGTTTGTTTTTTTGTAGCAACGATATTAACGGGAATTATCTTCCCGTTAATTATTTCCACGGATAAATTGACTTTTAGTGCCATTGTAGGGCTTTTAATTCTGATATTTTTAATGGTGCTTTTAGTTGTTCAATCCATTTTTAATATCTTTTACAAACATGTTCAAAATAAAGGAAAGCAAAATGACACAGGAATATAACACCATACTAGAAGCCAAAAAAAGCGTGAAAGCGCACATCGACTTTTTTGAAAATTTACTGCAACACTTAAAAGGCACAGACAAAACATTGCGCAACCGTGCAGTCTGGGCTGCGTGGTGTTTGCATCGATACATAAATGACCATTTAATTGGCGACATCAACGAGGCGGTCAAACTTCATGCTCCCAAGGAAGGCGAAAATGTACAATGAGGCACGCAGGATAAATTTAATAAAAGGGTGGCTTAAATATTTACGGTGTCGGTTTTGGCGTCGTCACAAATTTCACAGGCTAGAAGTTTGGCAAGAGGGATTGCTAATGGCTTATGATGACGCCTTAGTCGGTTGCCGCCAGTGCGACTTATGGCATTGGATATGTTAGGCTAATATTTCTAGGACAGTAAATGTTTAAGGAGTTTTCATGGAAATGGACTTACATTCCAAAGCGAAGCAACTTTTGGAAAAGATTGCTAATTCTGTTCATGAGCGTGACCCAAAGAATGCAAATCTGTTATGCTTTAGTACCACCGAGGTACAACTTGTAGAACAATGGCTCAAAGAGTTTAAAGATGAGCAATAAATGTTAAAGCCCGAAGGTGTGAGACCTATCGGGCTTTTTCAATTTACACATAAGGAGTTTTAAGCATGAAAAATAAACACAGTTTTACTATAACACGCTTGTTTATGTATGAATAGACTAAAAGGGTAGGGCTTCCCTGCCAAAAATTCGACTCTGTAAATGTGAAAGTTTGGCGACCGATCATTTACAAAAACTAACATAAAACCTGCTTACTTCATTGTTTAGCGGGTTGAACAACTAGCCAAGAGACAGAAACTAAACACAGTAACCAGACTAACCAGACTAGCCAGACAGGTGCCATTATAACATGCCAAGACCAAAAGAAAATGTTTTAGTACACCTGTCTCCCCTCAATCAAATGGATTTGCTTGCATAGGAGAGCAAAAGAATGTCAATCGAGAAATTAGATACCGCGAAAATCCGTCAAGAAAAAATACCCTATACCATCCACTTAAATTATGTACTGCAAAACGTTCGGCACCCCTTGGCACTCGCCATTTGGGTCTACCTTACAAGCCTGCCGGAAGCGTGGGAAGTCCACCGCAACCAGCTAATGGAACACTTCGGCATTGGACGTGACAAGCTAAAAGACGCACTCGCATTTCTCAATAAAAATTACCTCATTGAATACTCACAAGACAAACTCGACAACGGTACATTTGGCACCCATCACATCCTGGTCAAGAATGGCAGCGAGTTTGAAGTTATCCACAGAAACGCAACCGGTGGACTGAAAAACCGCAGGACGGAAAAACCGTTGGACGGTGAAACAGCACCTATAAAAGAAATAAGAAATACAAATGAAAAAGGTTTTAAAAATAAAAGCTTTTGTGCTAACGCCCAAAAAAAGCACAACAGCAACCGCAAAAGCAAAGCTGAATGGCGAAAGGAAAACGAAAAACCGCATGACTTTGCAGAGGCGATGAACAACAAGGCATTAAGCCAGAAGCAAATGGAACGGGAGGCGAAGCACATCGAAGAAAGCAACGCCTACAAAAAAGTTGCCAGCGGAATGCCTGATGAACTACGGGAGCAATTAAAACGTATGAGGTGTTAGGTGGCAGATGCAAGGAAGGTTGAAGATTGCAAACGGATGTTGTTTAAACTGGCTATCAAACATGGGGTTGCACCTAAGCTAATTTCTAACCGACTCTTGAGTAAAGAGGACAAAAACGATATGTTGGAAGGGCTAATCTCATTTGAAACTCTGGATTGCCATGTGAAGGTTTGGAAAGAGTATGGAATGTGCGATTATGCCAATGGCACTATGAAGCCATACGAGCCTCTTAGAGCAACAGTAGCTAAAGGATAGTTCAGGGTAGGGGTAATAGTAGATCGTGGCTACAATCGAAGATTTGACCCCTAGAAATCGATTTTTAAACATAGGATGTCACGCAAATGCAAAATGGAATTGTAAAGTGGTTCAATGATGCAAAAGGATTTGGGTTTATCGCTTCTGAGGACAAAGATTTTTTTGTGCATTTTAAAGAAATCCAAAGCCAAGGTTTTAAAAGTTTGAAAGAAGGTGACAAGGTTAGTTTTGAACCTGGTTCATCTCCTAAAGGCCCGATTGCCAAAAACGTTGTATTAATCTAATACAATCGCCAAAATAATTATTACTCCCACTATTTTAAAAACCAGTAGTGGGCAGTAAATTATTAAGGCAATCCAACAAGCAGCCCAAAAAAGTTTAGATAGGCCCATGTGCAGGTACTCCGTAATAGTAACTTGGTTCGTGATTATAACCATTGTCTGAATTAAAATCATTTAGTGCGTCATCGATCAATTCTTGCATTTTATCTGTTAGGTAATCCGCAACACAATCACGCCACGTGCTAGTAAATTCAATTGCTTCATCTTTGTCAGTTGAGTTGGCTAAATAACTGGTTAATGCTGGTAGCATTTTATTATCCCAATGTTTGTTATCAGGGCCGGTAGCTTCACATGCGTAAGCTTCATCACTTCGTATGATAAGCGCTGCAAATTCATGTTTAACAAAGTCTGGTAGGTCTGAAACTGACAAGCTGTAAAAATCATCCAGCTTGTCGAATCTTCCATAATGGTCAACACATTCATAAGCAAAACTGTTTAATTGATTCATGGTTTTTTCCTTAAGTCCGTTTAAGAATTGCTACAATAAAACACCCGCAACAATTATCTACTCTAAATCCTTTGTATAAATCATCTTCATAATGTTCACACCAATTTTTTGTTGAGCTTGTGAAGTTGATTCCATCATAACCCATCGTTCTTTCATGAAATTGAGTGGCTTTTCTTATTTTTTGAAAGCCCCCGTTTCTATCTTCTATGCCATCTGTCATCCCATCGAATCTGCTTTTTACATTGATAAACAATGATTCAGTATTTTTTTTGATAAAACTTTTTACAGTTGCAATAGTGATTTTTTTCATGTTTAGTTCCACTCAATTTTTTTAAGAAATTCAACATAGCTATCCATGGTGTTTGTTCCATTTGCTTTTGTTTCATGCCAAGCAATCGTTTTCTTTGCTCTATCCTCGAAACCGTGGTCATCGTTTTCTGCTAAATCCAGTCTCAAGCCATATCTGCTACCGTTATCAAATAAAATTTCACATTTAGTTTTTGTATAACCGCTGTTGCAACCTGTTTTACGTGCTACATCTCGGCAACGTGTCTCAAATTCTTTAAAGGGTATAAGTTCGTTATCTTCAAATTTATTTGACTCGCTCCAATCTACTTTGACCCATACTGGTTTCATTTTTTTGCCCTCAATGTGTTGTTGATGAAAAGCAGTATATCAACACTTGACATATATGTCAACACTTGGCATATCAATATTTGCAATATAGTTGCTTTACATTCACAAATACTTGACATTTATGTTATTGTTGATTTGCTAGCGTAGGGAGAAGAAACGCGTTATTAATCGATTAATAATTTTTTACAGGGAGTAAAATTTATGAGCGAAGTTAAAGATTACACATCAAGCGATGCCGAGACCGGCAACACCCATTACAACGGTGTGCCGAGCGCTTATGGCAAAGCTGTTGAAAAACAAACCAAGATGCAGCCTAAATATTGTATGCCTGGTGAAGCTGGCGACGATATGAAGGGCGCTAAAAGCAACGTCCAAGCTGGCCCATAAACTATGGGAACTCCGAAGAAAAAACCGGAGGATAAAAAACAAGTAGGTCGCCCAACTGATTACACGCAAGAGTTGGGTGACCTTATTTGTGAGCTTGTCTCGTCCACCACTTATGGATTGCAAAAGCTTTGTAATCTATATCCTGAACTACCCGACAAAGTAACTATTAACCGTTGGCGACATCGTTTTCCTGAATTTCGCACCCAATACGCACAGGCGAAGTGTGAACAAGCTGATTTATTAGCGGAAGAATGCTTGGAAATTTCAGACGATGATACTTATGACACGATTACCAAATATGGAAAAGATGGTAGCGAATATGATGCGTGCAACACTGAATGGATAGCGCGTTCGCGCTTGCGTGTTGATACACGTAAATGGCTCGCATCTAAATTGTTACCTAAACAATACGGGCAAAATGCAGAGGACAAAGAACCACAGGATAAGAGCGTTATTGCAATGCTCATTGATAAGTTAGCGGAGTAGTAATTATGGATGATTTCGACTTTGAGTGTAATCACTGCGGATGTGGGTACAACCGAGGTGAGGGAAGATTTAGCAAATCCTTGGATGATTGGGTTTGTGAAGCTTGTTTTGATGAGCTAGACGACCAAGGTAGGTAATCATGGACGAAGCAAAGTTGATACGGATATTAAAAGCGTTACCACTGTTTGCGAAAAACTTTCTTATCATCCATGACAAGAGCGGTGTTGAGCGCAAGTTTGAAATGAACCGTGCGCAACTCTATATCCATGAACGATTAGAGGCACAGCTTAAAGCAACAGGCAAAGTGCGTGCATTGATTTTGAAAGGCAGGCAACAAGGCGTTTCAACGTATGTGCAAGCACGCTATTTCCATAAGATTATTACCAAGAAAGGCAAAAAGGCATTCATCTTGACACATTTGGCGGATGCAACAAGCGCCATCTTTGAGATGACGAAACGCTATAGCGAAAACATAGAACCTGCATTGTTTCCACAACCCAACAAGAAAAACGATAACAAGCTCATGTATGACGGGCTTGGCTCTGGCTATCGTGTGGGTACTGCGGGCAGTGCGGAAATTGGGCGCTCCATGACAAACCAGTATTTGCATTTGTCCGAGTATGCCTTCTACAAAGATGCTGCACGCATTAGTCTTGGTTTGCTGCAAACGGTTGCTGAGATGGCAGACACTGAGGTTATCAAGGAATCAACCGCAAATGGCATCGACAATGACTTTTACAGTGATTGGAAGGAAGCCAAGAACGGTAAGACACGATACCAAGCAATATTTGTGCCTTGGTATTGGCAAGACGAATATTGCATTGATGACCCCAATTTTAAGCCAACGGATGAGGAAACAGATTGGCTTGAGAAGTTCGCATCAAATGGCTTGACCAAGGGGCATTTGAACTGGCGACGCATCAAGCTGCAAGACTTCAAGGGTGATGACGAGCAAAAGTGCCGGAAGTTTCGCCAAGAGTACCCGTTCACTGATGATGAAGCTTTCCTCTCATCCATTACGGATACATTCATCAATGTTGATTGCGTACAAAAGGCACGTACTGCCAGGGTTGATAGTGATGCAGCTTTAGTGATTGGTGTTGACCCGTCGCGTATGGGTGATGACCGAATTGCTATTATTAGGCGAAAAGGTCGAAAGGCATACAAACTCGAAACCCATTACAATATCGATACAATGGAACTCTCAGGCATCATCAAACGCATTATTGATACTGAGCGACCCAAGCGTGTTTGTATTGATTGCATCGGTATTGGTGCGGGTGTTGTGGACAGACTACATGAGCTTGGCTATGGTGATATTGTGGTGGGTGTGAATGTGGCAAGAAAGCCTGAGCAACCCAAGAAATACCGAAACACGCGTGCTGAGCTATGGGATAGAACCCGCGACTGGCTAACGCAGGATATGCCGGTTGAGATACCAGACAGTGACGAGCTTCAAACTGATTTAACCGTGTTTGGCTACAAATACGACTCAAGCGATAGGTTGTTGATTGAGAGCAAGGAAGATATGAAAAAACGTGGATGCTTATCACCGGATTGTGGCGAAGCGCTCATGTTGACATTTTTTGGCGGTGAATACGTTTCAGAGGGCAATTATCAAGTAACAAGATTGCCAGAACGACACGCTGGAATGCTGATTTAAGTTGATAATGTGGTTTAAATATAATCACAAAAGTTGACAATCACTAACGGACAAGTTGACAAACAAAGGACTGACCATGGCTATCTTAAATGAGAAAATGGCTCGACAAGCACGTGTGGCGTATGAAAAGTTTTACGAATCGTTCAAGCAAAATATAGACCTCTATCACCTCATGCACAATTTCGTTTTAGGCCAGCAATGGTCGGATGACGAAGAAGATGACATGATTAAGACTTATCGCAAAGTGCCGCTGACATCCAATAAGCTTGGCACGATGGCAAACTCTCTACTTGGTGAACAACAGCAAAATACTCCACAGCTTCAAGTTGTGCCAATGACTGGGTGTAATGAGAAAGTCGCAAGCCTTCGTGAAATCATCACCAAAGACATCATGTTTTCAACGCCTGCAACACTTACCTATCAAGTCGCAGCAGGACAAGCGGCGATTGGTGGTTATGGTGCGTACTGCGTGGGTACGGACTATTCGCATAGCAAGTCATTTAACCTTGAAATCGAATATTTTTATTTTAGGGATGCCACACGCTGTTATTGGGATGTGGGTGCAGAATCCATCAGTAAGACAGATGGCACGCATTGTGGTTACCTCTCACGCATGACGCGGGTCAAGTTCCGTGACGTTTACGGGAAAGAAATTGAGGAAGCCATTTTAAAATCAAGCAGCATTACGCAGTCTGAGGAAGAAATCGCACTTGCTGTAGAACCTGGTGATTCCGGTAGCCCGTTCACTTGGGCTGATGAGGAATCAATCACTATTATTGATCATTATGTGCGTAAGTATGAGAAAGATACTTTATACAAATTGTCAAATGGTAATGTGTTAAATCAAGAGGAAATGGACGAGCTTATTGAGAAGTCCAAAGAAATCAACAAGCGAAATGCCGAGCTTGATGCACAAATGCAGGCTATCCAAGCTTATGGCGGTGCAATAGATGGTTTACAACCACAAATGGGTCAAGGTGGTGGGATACAGGATTTAGCAGCCCAACTAACCCAAATGGGTGAACAACAATCAGCCCAACCAACCCGCACCAATCGCACAGGACAGCAATACAATCCTGAGAGTTTCGGCATGGATGGTGACCATGACATCCTGCCGCAAGATACCGGCGTTGATGTGACCCCTAATGATGAAGGCATCATTGCACCTGATGAAGATGAGCGCATTACGCTTTGGGATGATGGCGAAATGGTGCGCATTGAAGAAAAACGACCATCTAAACGTCACAAGATCATTCATTATCGTTTAGCAGGTGATTATGAGCTTGACAAAACAGAGTTCCCAAGCGAGCAATTGCCACTCGTTTTCGTAGACAATAACAGTTACTACGATAAAGCCGGAAAACAAGTAACCCGCTCTTTCTTTGGTGATTGCCGCGATACACAACGTTATATCAACTATCTCCGCACCCAATCAGCCTATATCCTCAAAGTTAGCCGCTATGACCAATGGATAGGCCCGAAAACGGTTGTACAAAGCCTAGATACTCAACGTAACTGGAAAGACCCAACCAATACGCAAGGATTACTTGCCTATGACAAAGACCCTGACGGACTTAAGCCAGAGCAAGTGCGGCCGCCTGAATTGTCGCAATCTCTTTTCCAGCAATACGAGCTTGCCATCCAAGACTTGTATACATCGACCGGATTGTATCCTGCGAGAATGGGCAACAATGGTGATGAAGCATCAGGCAAAGCCATCGATGCTCGAACACGACAAGGCAGCTACGCTACGTTTGTGTTTTTCAATTCAATCAATCGTGCCATTGCCACTGGTGGGGAAATTGTCAACGAAATGATACCAAGGGTTTACGATACCGAACGCGTGTTAACCCTAATGATGCCAGACAAAGGAATGCAAAACATTACAATCAATCGTCAAACTGATGAGTATGGCGAGCAAATTGAGAATGATATTAGGAAAGGCACCTATCAAGTACGCTTAAAACCTGGGCCAAGCTATGAAGGTCAAAAGGAAGTGGCATTGCAATCATTGCGTGAAGTCTTACAGATTGACCCAACCACTTTTAATTTGGTTGCAGACCTGTATGCTGAAAACTTACCGTTATCTAACACACTCGAAATCAAGAACCGTTTAAAAACCCGTGTATCGCCACAAATCATCGAAGCGGGCAAAACGGGTGAGATGCCACAGCAACAAGGCCCATCACCTGAGCAAGAGCAATTAGCTGCGACCATTCAATATCAACAAGCACAAATTCAAATTAAACAAAAAGAGTTGGCACTTAAAGAAAAGCAAGCCCAATCAGATTATGAAATTGAGCAAATGAAGCTTGAGATTGCAAAACTTGAATTAGCAGGAAGCATCGAGGAAAGCAAAATGCGTTTCATGGCTGAGACTCATCGTACGCAGTCCGATAAAGACATCGCGCACGCCGATAACTTGGTCAAGATTCTGACGTCAAAAGTTCAATAAACCAATGTAGAGAGGGAACTATGAGTGAAATAAGCAGTATTGATGATTTGTTAGCAGGTGTCGGTAATAGTCAACAGGCAGCAACCCCAGAGCATAAGGAAAAGTTGCAAAAGCAGGGTGCAGAAAAGGCAGAAATCGAAGAAATGGAGGACGATGACGCCGGTACTGAAAGTGATGTGAGCTACGATGACGATGAAGATGAGGCAGACGACAAAAAAGCCAAATCAAACGATGAAGATGAGGAAAACGAGTCAGAAAACGATGAAAAATCGGACGAATCAGACGATGATGACTCCGACGTAGACGAGTATGGCAACAAAAAAGAGCGCATGAGTAAGGGTATGAAAGAGCGCTTGGAGCGAAAAGACAAGCAATATCAACGGGAAATTGAGCAACGCGACCGTGAATTGCAAGCTTTACGCCAACAATTGCAACAACAAGGCGCTAGCAAGGAAGTCCAGCAAGCAGTCAAAGACTTTAAGTACGACCCGAACGATGAAGTGTCTTGGGAACAGCAATTGTCTGACTTTGTAAAGGCAACCGTTACCAATTTGCAAGCAGACGAGCAACGCGCAGCCCGTGAACGTCAAGAGCAAGCAGCCCATCAAGAATTTACCAAGAAATTCCAGAAAGGGATGGAGCGTTTTGACGACTTTCGTGAGGTTGTCGGTAGCCAGCCCATTGATGATGCGATGACGCTTGCCTTACGTGGCATGAGCGACCCTACCGCATTCATTTATGCGGCGAGTAAACGCAATCCGCAAGAGTTAGAACGCATCGCAAAACTTCCAGACCCGTATGCGCGCATGGTTGAGATGGGCAAACTTGAAGAAAGAATGCGACGCGCCAAACCTACCACCAAGGCACCAAGACCATTGGGGAAAACGAGAGATGATACGACCGCTAAGGTTCAACCTAAGCAAAAAGATACGTCAGGCGATGACTTGCTCGCAAAAGCCGATGCAAAACGTCTGGCATCTGTAAAAAACCGTCATGCTAGAAATCGATAAGGAGTTTAGAAAATGGCTTTAGATATTCGTTTAGATTTTATTACCAACATTGAAGCTTCATACATTGAACAAATGACACAAATTAGGAAATTATTTATTCAAATCGATGAAGTATTAAAAGCATTTGCTGATGAAGCAAGTGAACAAAAAAACCAAGCAGCAGCCCGTGCGGTTGCGCTAGCTCGTACTAGTAATGAGTCAGCGTGCCAGTCTGCTATCAAGACCTTATGCCTCTTAGGTGAACGTGTACCTCTACCTCAGAGCGAAGCACCTGACGCAGCGTAACCGACAAACCGAATTCGGTTTTGACTTGACCGAATTCGGTTATCTTCATCTTGACATTTGACAAAACTGTAGTTGCAAGCCTATATTAACGTTGATGAGTAAGGGATTCCATCACCCAGAAATTTAGACGCGTAAACCTTGTCGCCCGTCGGACAAATGAGAAGTAAATAGGCGCTCGTAAGAGCAATTATCCAAACCATTTGTTTGTTCAGGGAGAACGACATGGCTAATTTATTTAGAGAAACTCGGTACGTTCTGGACGACGTATTTGTACGTTTCTGGAACTCTTTATCATTTGCAAGAACCGCTAACCGCAACCTTGAAGGCGACTTCAAAAACCTACGCTTTGCAACCGGTCAAACCCTCGACTATCGCTTAGAAGAAAGATATTTAGGCGGTGAAGGTGCGAGTGCGACATCCGAAGCCCGCGTACAGGTCATTAGACCACTTTCCATTACCAAGCAATTCCGAATCATGCTCGAATACACAGGTTTTAACTTAACCTTTGATCGCGCACGTGACGAACCTTATTTGGAAATGGCAAACGCTCCTCGTGCAAAACGCTTAGGTAATATGGTGGAACGCTTCATTGCGGAAGAATTCCAAAACAAAACCTATCAAGCAGTTGGTACGCCTGGCGTTCCAGTAGACTTCAACACGATTTTAAGTGCTGATGCTTACATGACTGAATTAGCGATTCCAGAAGATGGCAAACGCTACGTCGGTGCAGGCCCACGCGTATGTGCAAACCTCTCCAATGACTTATACAACACCTTCAACAACACGGTTAATACCGGTGCTTTAATTGATGGTTTCGTAGGTCACTTGTCTGGATTTGATTTCTTCAAGACAAACTTCTTGAAGCGTCAAATTGCTGGTGCAGGGCAAGCAGGTGGAAGTCCCCCAGCAGGCTTTAAGTTAGGCGGTGTTGTAACCAATGGCCCAATTGTTGATGGTAACACCATCGAAGTTGACAGCCTTGGTCAAGCACCTGGCACTTTAGTGTTTGCATTAGGCGACATCATTGAAATCGACGAAGATGACGGCGTTTTCATGATTAACCCTTTAACCTACGAAGCTTTAGAACAACGCGCTCAGTTCGTTGTAACAGCCGATGTTATCTCAGCCGATGGTGACACCGCTGTTATTCCTGTCAATCCAACTATCGTTATCAGTGGCGCTCGACAAAACATTAGTGCAGCTATTCCCAATGGCGCGCAACTGTTACTCCGAGATTCACATAACGTTTCGTTGGCTTATCACACTCAAGCAGTGGTATTTGCGGCTCCCCCAATCAAGGAATTGAGAGGCGGTGTGGAAGCAGTTACCCGTTATTCCGACTTGTACAAGTTGGCAATGACCTATTCCTTGGGTGCTGACATCAGAAACTACGAACAGTTAGACCGTATCGACGTTATTTGCGGTGTCGCAATTAACCCAGAGTTTGCGGTTCGTATTTGTTCGTAAGCAATGGTTGCCCCTCGTGCTACGGGGGGCATCATCTTTTGGAGAGGTGAAGGATGAAAGGAACATCAGTAATTTATCTTGGTAGACGCATCAGCAAAGAAAATTTCCGTGCGAATGTATATAGCCCAAATGGTGAAAAAAAGCTTGTTGAGTCATGGGCAGCATTTGAAGCAGCAATGGAATCCGGTATTTGGTTTGCAACTCGTAAAGACGCTATGGATAGCGTAGCACCAATTGAAGAAATGGAAGAAAGCGAAGGTGATGCAACGCCTAAGCCAAAATCTAAATCTAACCGTAAATCAAAACCAAAGCCCAAGCCCGTGAAAGTCGAAGAAATTGAGGAAGAAAGCAGCGAAATACCTCATGACGAACTCGATGACATGGTTTTTGAAGTGAAAGACGGACAATAACTGAGAGGCAACTCATGGCGAGTACAGTTCGTGAATTTGTATTTCAGATGTACCGACTTATTACAGCCTCAACACCTACTGTGCCATTGCACGGTGACGATGAGAACTTGGCTATTCGGGTATTAAATCAAATTTTAACGAATTACGCGTCAACAGGGTTACTCTTAACAATCGCTAAAACTGTTACTGTCGATATAAATCTTCCCGTCAAGGAAATTTACTTTGTTTCCCCTGATTATGTCGGGCCTGTGACGACTCAGCAAGAAACTTGCACCCTCACTGCGGTTTCTCCAAGTTTTAACGTGGCTGATGGCACGATTTATAGCGTCGGTGATGGTGTTTCAGGGGGAGGGATTCCCGTTGGAGCGAAAATTTTAACGATTGTGGGTAATGTGGTCACGATGACCATGAATGCAACGCTAACGGGTGCGTCAGTATTAACGTTTTCACACGAAATACCTACACCCAATATTGCATACATCAGGGAAGGACGACTCGCTAACTTGGACAGCGCATGGCTTCAATTAAGTGGTGTCACATACCCCTTGATTGACCAAAGCAGGGATGAATTCTTGGCGGCATGGAAATATGAGCCTCTACAGGGCTTGCCGCGCTTTATTATTACTTTTCCCGAAACAAAAGTGGTGCGAGCGCAGTTATATCCTGCGCCAAGCCAATTTTATACGTTTTTTGCACGGGGAAAGTTCCAGAAATTGCCATTGACAGCCAACGATACATTGGATGGATTGCCAGACTATCAAGAGCTATTTTTCCTCTATGCAGTGGCAAAATATGTGGCGAAGTTTAAAGGAAGAAGTGGTGCATGGACGCAAGATTTAGAGGCTGACTACCGAGAATTGAAAGCCCAAATGGAAGCGGCTTCGGAAGTCAACTTGTCTATTGCTGGCGATGAACAAAGCTTATTGAATGGCGCGTGGCGTGTCAGGGCAGGTATTTAATGGCTGTCTTGAATAAACAGGAAGTTGCCAGTATCGAGCCATTGCCAATTTTTTGTTACTACGACAAGCAGCGTTTTACCCAATTTGGCGCTATGGATTGCGCGAATTGGTACGGTATACAAGTCGATTCAGGTAAAAAGAAGCAAGCACTATATCCGGCGATGGGAAGGCAACACGTGCGCTTTCTGAATCAGAATCGGCTTGTATTTAATGCCCAACCCCGTGTTGAATTCAAATCCATCAATTTTCTGTACGTGGTAGACGGTACAACTGTCTATCAATATGACCGGTTTTATAACCGTAAAGTCTTACCAATCAGCGTGGCTTTGGGTACACCCATTTGGTTTGCGACCCTTGCTGTCGGTACGCTGGTTTACAATATGATGACAGATGGAAACCAAATCTTTGTAATCAAAGAAGATGGTTCCAATGTCACAACCGAGGTGGTTACCGACCCGAACGCCCCTGGTGGTGCAACTACTGGTGGCAAACCTCTCTACGTTGCGGCGTTCGGTAACCGCTTTGTTGTGAGCGTAGCAGGAACACCGGATTTCTATTTATCGACGATCAATTTATCAGGTACTGCAAGCACTTATTTCACGATAAATGGTGCAGCATTAAATGGTCGTGCATCAGGTGTTATCGGGCAATTTGCAGTGTTACATAATCAGCTATACATCATGTGTGATTTCACCACTGACGTATGGGCAAATATTATAACGCAAATTACTGTTGGAAGTGTTACCCGTGAATTTCCTTGGAAAATAAATAGTTCATACAATTTTGACTTTGGAATAGCTGACCCTAATAGCTTGTCGGTTGGTTTCGGTATGATGGTTTGGCTTGCGAAAAACCAAGAAGGTTTGGTGTCTTTTATGATGAGTAATGGACAGGCACCGCAAGATATATCATCGCAAGCCATTAACGTTTTGCTTGAGAACTCAACGCATCCTGACACATTAAGCCCGTTTTTAATTACGGAAGTCGATGGGTTTTTATATCAATATGAAAATACCATTTTCTATCGTGCGGCTGCGGGAACGTTTATTGGATTTGGTGATGTTGATATTACCGATAATGCCAATTCGATTGAATACAATTTTGAGACCCAAACATGGGGTCGTTGCATTGAATTAAATGGCGAACGTAATCGAATTAAAAAGCATGTTTATTTCAATAATACGCACTTGGTCATTGTGCAGGATGACCCTGCTATATATCAGATGGCAGGCAACATTTATCACAATGAATTGAGAAATCCAGACCAGCCAGATGACCAAGCGGATGATGCGTTTTTGAAATTTCCAATGCGTTATGAGTTGGTGACCAAACAGCTATTTTTAGATGATTATGCGGAGTTCGCTGATGAGTACGTTGAAATCGATTTTGTGTTTGGCAATAAAACGTTTTACAAAAGCTGTGCGCCATTCCTTAACACTACATTTATTGTTGGAGAAGATAGCACACCTACGCATCCCATTTATATGGTTACAGAGGATGATAAATTCATTATTGCGGAAGGCTCGAACACACCAGCCTTTGATGATAATCATTACTGTGATTTGTTTAAACCTTACCTTGAACTGTATTTTTCAGATGATGGTGGAGAAACATTCTTACCCGCCGACCTCAGAGAATTCAGCCCTTTGGGTGAGTACCGATGGCGAATGCGTTGGTATGAGCTTGGATGCTCAAGAAATCGATGTTACAAATTAGTATGTGTGTCATCCGCTCCCATTGTGGTTTTGGGTGGCGTGCGTAACACCAAGCGCGTCAGCGGAGGGGCAAACTAATGTCTATTTTCCTTGACCGAATTGACGCAGTGCCTGTTGCAAGCAATACACAATTTGACCCACAATTTTTACAATGGCTTTGGGTTTTGGTTGATGCGTTAAATGAGAATTTATCAGATATTCAAAATTCGCTAAATTTATTGATGGCGATAGGTTATACGCAAACACAAATTAATGACATGGAATCGGCAGGTCAATTAAGTGATGGTGTATTATTATATGATACGACCAATAATGTATATGTCGGTCGGGAAGCGGGTTCGTTGGTGAAATTCACCACGACTCCATATCCATAAGGAGATGGAAAATGGGATTTAATTTCGGAGGCGCAGGAACAGGTGCATTGTCTGGGGCATCCACAGGCGCAGCATTTGGGCCATGGGGTGCGGCAGCCGGTGGTTTGCTTGGTGGCTTGATGGGTGGCTTCTCAGATGATGGCAGTGAAGCTTATAAAAAAGCCCAACAACAGCTTGATAAATATTACGCGCAAGCACGTGGTCTGTATAACGAAGGTCAAGGCTATTTACAGCCTTATAATCAATATGGGCAGAATGCTTATGGCAATTATTCTGGTGCCATGAATAAATTGCTAGACCCTGCCGCATTAGAAGCTGAGTGGATGAAAAGCTATACCGAATCCCCAACAGCGAAATATACCGAAGGATTAGCCCAAGAGCATGGGCTTGATGCAGCAAGCGGATTAGGCTTGATGGGGTCAAATACTGCCTTAAACGCTATCCAAGGCGGCACAACACAAATTGGTTTAGATGACCGTCAAAACTATCTCAATAACTTGATGCAGAAATACTTAGCTGGTGCCAATATTGCTGGAAATATCTTTAATACGGGTGCTAATACTGCTAATGCCATGAGTAATAATGCTATGAATTTTGGCAATACTACGATGGGTATGGGTGAAAACTCAGCGCAAATGGCTTTTGGTAGACAGGCAGCGCCAGGTAGCATGATGCAGAATATGATGGGTGCAGCCCCAGGCTTTGCCTCAATGCTTAAAGAAAATGCCGGTGGTTGGTCTTTTGGAGGTAAATAATGGCACTTAATATACCGATGCCTGATTTGCCAGGCACAAGCTTTTTGAAGGGAGTCGATACCGGCTCCAGCATGTTTTCGCGCATGATTCAGCCAGTCATTGAACGCGAACGACTAAAGCAACAACAAGACCAGTTTGTGCAAAACCTTGAGCTTCAAAAGCAGGCACAGGGTCGTGCGCAAACATTGCTGCCTTACATGATTCAGCAATATCAAGATGCGCATAATACTGCGGCGAGTGAGGCGGCGGTTAAGAAAATTTATCAAAACCTAATTCAAGATGCCTTGTCAGGTGCTGGTGGAACTCCTAGCGCACCCGCTGCACCAGTACCGGCTGCACCTGTAGTACCTGGAATGCCACCGCAAGCAGGTAATGGTTTACCTACCCCCCCTGTCGGTGCAACTCCACCTCAAATGGGTGGTACTCCTAATGTGGGTACGGGTTCACCAGCGGTAAACATGCCACCAAATATCACACCACCGGTGCCAGGAGCGGCAGGCGCACCACCTGCGGCTGGAATGCCACCTAATGTGCCTACGCCGGTCACAACGACTGCGGGTGTTGTGCCTCAAGGTGAGCAAGGTGAACATGAATTACGTCCTGGCAATCCACGGTTAGCTAAACTGGATGCGGTTGCCGGTCTTGTGCCTGGCATTCCAAAACCTGTGCAGCATATTTCTGGCGGCATGGTTTTCACGACTTATCCGAGTGGTCGAATGACTGTACAGAAAGTACAAGGAATGGAATCTCAGGGAGCGCAGACAGTATCCGCTAAGGAAGCATCCAAGATTCGTGACCAAGCAACTGCTTTGGCAAACAGCGCTAATTTGGTGCAACAGGGCTATGACTTGCTAGACAACAATCCTGATTTAACAGGTATTGGGTCTGGGCTTGCTTCATCCCTCAATTTATCCAATAACCCAGAATTAGGTAAGTTTACGACTGTGGCGGGTAAATTACAGGCTGAACTTGGAAAATATGCGTCATCTCGTGGTGGTATCCAAGCGGTTAAATGGGCAGGAAATGTGAAGCCTAGCTCATGGAAGCCAGAGGATTACAATTATGGTATGTTTGAAGGCATCCAAAAGAACCTTCAAGATGACTACAACACGTTAAATGCGCAATATAAAGCTGCAACAGGGCAAGATTTACCCGTACCGCTTCCACCCATGACACGCAAACCAAAGCCAGGTAGCAGTGGCACTTCTACTGGTGGTGGAAAAGGCAAAGTGACCAAGTGGAAAATGACTGGCGGCCAATTAGTTAAGGAATAACTATGGTTCAACAAGTGGATGTTGATGGTCAAATTCATGAGTTTCCAGACGAGGCAACGCCTGAAATGATGCAGGCTGCACTCAAAAAGGAAGCTGCGCGCCAACAATTTATGCAGTATACCCAACATGGAATTTTAGACCGACCCAGAGAAAAATTAATGTCGGATGCGTGGAACCTCTTAAAAAATGTGGGTAGCACGACTGTCAAAGGAGTTCCCGCACTTTTAAATGAGGCTGTTTCTAATCCCACGGGTGCAGCAAAAGATGTTGGTGCGGGTCTTAGCAGCATTCCTTTTAATATTGGTAATGCACTTTTAAACATTCCCCAATATGTGGCTGGGCTTGAGTCTGATCGTGCATCTAATTTCTTGAAGAAATACACCCCAGAGATTCCAACTGAGGGCATAGTCAATGCCACTTTCGGTGAGCCTACCCCAAACAGTAAAAATGTTCGTGAATTGGCATCTCTCGCACCCGTTTTAGGGCCATTGGGTAAAGGTCTTGGGAAAGCGGCTGTTAGTGGTGTTACAAAGACAGGTTCTAAGATACTTGGTAAGACTGATACCGCATTGGCAGCGAATGAAGCTTTACTTGGCGAGAAGGTGGGTCAAAAATCTACTGAACTTGAGCAAAAAACAGCCGAAGCCCAAGCAGCCGACGAAGCAAATAAGGCTGCAATTGCTCAGTCCAAGCAGCAAATTGGCAAATCAGATGCTGATTTGATGCAGTATAACGTCACCAAACGTCAGCAAGACATCCAAAATATGACGGATGAAGCAAGTCAATTGCAAAAAGACTTGGTAGCGACTAAACCTGCCGAAACTGAATTGCCACAGGCTGAGGAAAACTTAGCTCGCTCACAAGAACACTTGCAAAATGCAGAAAACATGGGCAATGAAATTGAATCCAACATTGGACAGCATCTAAATGAAGGTGCGCAGCATGACGTGCGTGCAGCACAAGGCTTATCAAACCGTGTGAATGCAATTGAAGATTACTGGAACAACGCTTATAAGACATTCACGAGCAATATTGCCGATGCTAATTTCCACATGCCTAAAAATGCAATGGAAAAGCTAGATTATGATGCGATGTCACCATCACAAATGATTCAAACTTTTGGTGCTGATGCGTTTGAAGCATTAAAACGCGGAAAAATGGATGAATTCATCCAAAAACAAAAGAAAGCCGATGTGAAACAAGCGCAAGGTAACAATCCTTACTTGCAAACATTAACGGAAGTGGCACCCACCATTACGGATACCAATGCGGCTGACTTTTTAGCGAAATACAAAGACTTTCGTGACCGTACGTTTAAATTGAGTCAGCGTTTACGTGACCCACGTGTTGAGGAAGTCGAAAAGCAAAAAATGCAAGCGGCTTTGACCGAAGCACGCAAAATGCAAGCCCAAATGAAAGAGGTTTTAGACACTGGTTTAGGCGACTTTAAGCCTGAATTTGAGCGTGTCAATAAGGGTTATTCCGAACAAGTATATCCATTGCGCAATAATCCTGTTGTTGAAAAAGCACATGAAGGAAAATTGTCAGACAATATTATTAAATCACTTCGTACCAATGAAGAAGGGATGCCATTGGTTCGTGAAATTGTAAAACAAGACCCTGAGTTATTACGCAATATTATTGGTCAGCGTTATTTCTCTGGCAAAGCAGGTCGCCAATCGATTCACATGCCAAATGAAATGACACGTGAATATTTGGATGAAATGCCGGATTTAAAGCAGCTTTTATCACAACGAGAAAGTGCTAATGCTGCTATGGAACAAGCAAAAACCAATGCTGAGATGGCTAAACAACATCACGCCGAAATCTCTGCGCGTCAAACCGAAGCAAGCAAATTGCAGAAAAAAGCGGATGACTTGCAAGCTGAAATTGAAAGCAATAAGAAAGAAATTGCTAAGATGGAAAAACATATTGAGTCCTTACAAAAAACAGCGCAACGCAAAAATATTTCATTGAAAGAAAAAATGCAAACTGAAAAAGAGCTAAAAGATTTACGTCGTCAATTGAAGGAATCAAGCGCAAAACTTGATGAAAAAACCACGGGATTACGAAAATTATTTAGAGTTATAAAGACGACTTACAAAATAGGAAGAAAATTCATTTAATTGACATGGAGTTGATTATGCCACTTGTTAGCGGAAAAAAAGCGAAAACACGCGCAGGTTTTTCTGAAAATGTGAAGCGCGAAATGGAAGCTGGAAAGCCTCAAAAGCAAGCTGTGGCGATTGCATATAGCAAGAAACGTCAGGCTAACAAGGCTCCCAAGAAATAATTTAATAAGGATATTAATATGGCTGCATTAGGGATAAGAGGCGCAAATCCAATATGGTCAGAGGTAGATTTGCAGGGCAAGTTATTTGACGACACGTTTTATTTATTTGTGTTAGAAAATACTATTCCATACATTCCTGCAACCGTTTATCATGACCCTGATTTAAACTTGCCATGGACAAATCCCATTCGCTTTTTAGCAAATGGCACATTGCCAGTGGATATTTATTTTGAGTCTGACAAAGTGTATCGTCTTGAGTTTCGCCAAGGCCCGACACAACAAGACCCGCTTATTTACGAAATAAATAATTATGTTGCAGGTAGCGGTGGTTCAACGCCTGTTGATACTGTGGCATTTGCATCAAGTAATCAGATAACAAATCCTCAATTTTCTCTGATGAATTTAGAAAATCCGGTGACGATTTCTGGTACTGACCCAGACCCAATTGAGTTGGCGCCAGGCTGGACATTATTGTTGTCTGGCACGGGTACTGTGACGATTGAGCGTGTTGCATTAAATAATTCAAACACTAATCCGTCCAATGCACCTTATGCGTTACGTTTGACAATGAATGGCTGGACAACTGATTCAGTTATGTTGCGTCAGCGATTCCAACAAAATGGAATGCTTTGGGCTGATAAAATAGTTTCCACAGCGGTCACTGCACGAATTGAGGGAACACCTCAGTCAATTGATGCAACTCTGGTTGATTCCAATAGCTCAGTTTTAGGTACTGTTTTAACATTGACTCCTATCAATGAGGCATGGAACGAATATACTGGTCATGCGTCATTACCTGCTTCAACCAATCCAAATACGCCACCAGCCGCTTACATCGATTATTTACTACATCTGCCAAGTAACATTGATATTTATTTGACGAGCTTTCAGCTTGTGGTGCAAGAACTTCCTATTGAGCCTTCATTTGAACAAGACTCAATTAATCGCCAAATAGACCACACATATAATGCTTCTTATCCGCTTGTGCCGGTTGGAACGATTATTGATTATGCTGGGTTTGGTGCGCCGACTAATTACTATTTATGTGATGGTTCAACTAGAAATCGTGTCCGTGATTACTTGTTATTTCAAGCTTTAACCACGACTGAAACAGTCACCTTAACAAATGGAGTTAATACATTTACCGTAGTTTCAGCCGATGATTATCACATTGGCATGGCAATTGAAGCGACTGGTATTCCGGCAGCGACTACGATTAGTAATATCGTGGGAACGACTATCACTATGTCTGCTAATGCAACCGCCACAGGCCCAGCGTTAGTTCGGTTTTTTGCGTGGGGTGCAGGTGATGGCTCAACAACATTTAACCTGCCACAATTACAGGGTTATGTAACTGCGGGTTCAAATGGAACGTTGTTCTCAAATGCAAATGGTACGGGGCTTACAGGTGGTGAAGCAACGCATCAATTGGTGCAAGATGAACTGCCTTCGCCAATAACTGGTACTATTAACTCTCAGTCTGGCATTCAAGCGGGTGGTGGTGGGCCAATATTCCCATTTGGTGTGGGGGCAAACTCTAATGTGACATTTACATTGAATGGTTCGCCAAATACACCACATAACAATATTCAGCCTACTGCTTTAGTTAGAAAGGTAATTCGGTATAAAATTTAATCACAAGGACGGTAATTATGACTATTCAATACAATGCAAACTACATCGAAACAATGCCTTTCAGCGACACTTGTGTGCAAGTGAATTGTGGGGTGGGTGTTGAAGAAACTTTTACGGTGCCTGGCACACCAGAGCAACAATTTCAGGCATATTTTGAATATACCGCTGATTCAAATGTGTTTGTTTGCAAGAATGCCACGCCTAGTCTCCCACTTGTTGGAACGGTTGGCACGCAGCAATATAATGAATTCAGACCCAAGAAGCGCTACGTGCGCGGTGGGGATGTGCTGCATTTTATAACCCCTGATACTAACGCCTATATTGGAGTATCATTAAGACAACTCCAAGGTTAATATCAACTCAATCACAAGGATGACGTGATGGTCGATACTATAAAGTTTAGCCAAATGACGGATGGCGGGGATATTGACAACGACAAGAAAACGCCAGGGTTAAAAGCTGGTGGGAATGTGTTGTTCAATAATCCATGGACATTTTTACCGCCTGGCACTACTGCTGAGAGACCGACCCCTTCGGCTACGGTTAATTATCGTTTGCGTTTTAATACTGATGAACAACTATACGAGTATTATGATGCAGTTTTAGGTACGTGGACGCAATTACAAGAAAGTGCGTTTACCCAAGGCCCATTCATTACTTATACGGCCGATCCTAGCCTTCCTGATGCCCAAAATTTGGGAGCATTAGCTGATGGATTATTGAAACAAAGTATAACATTGGGTGTAGCGACCTTAGATATTGCGGTCAATGGCACAGATTATTGGGCGCCAGGGGATGCTTTAACTCGTACTCAAGCACCCACAGTTGGCGATGATGTTTGCAATAAAACATACGTTGACGCTTTAGTGGGTGGCGCGGTGACTTCATTAGAGGGAACAGCAAATCAGGTTCTCGTAGATGGAACAAGCGGAACTCCGCAAACAGGCGCACTGGTTTTAACCACTCCACAAGATATTGCACCTACTAGCAGTCCTACTTTTGCTGGGCTGACCATGACGGGCGATATAGATTTGGGCGGTGTGGCTCGTACTATCAATGCGCTTGACCCTGTAAATCCACAAGATTATGCAACCAAATTTTATGTTGATCAAAATGCTTTGATTGGTATGAGTGTTTATGCTGCCACAATTAACACAACCATGAATGCAACCCAAGCAGGTGCAGGAGTGGGGGCAACATTAACAGATGCAAGTGGAACTTTTGCTGCATTAAGTTTAGATGGGGTAGCTATTCCTTTAAATGCTGATGTTTTAGTTAAAAATACTGGAACAGGCGTTGCTGCGGCAAATGAAGGGATTTACAAACTCACGACCAATGGTGATGGTATTAGTATTCCTTGGCAACTTACAAGATCAGTAGAATATGACACGCCAGAGCAAATTAATAATACTGGCTTGATTATCGTTCAGAATGGTTCAACACTGGCTGGAACTGTTTGGTATAATACTTCACTAATTGTAACAGTCGATACTACTGCATTTAGCTATACGCAATTCGGAGGTAATTTTGCACTTAAAGGTGCAAATTCAGATATTACTTCCTTGACTGGAATAACTGGCGTTATTCAAGCCCCAACATTTATTAATGATAGTGCTGGCTTGCATGTTCTAGGTTTTGGTTCAGTTGCAAGTGCTGTCAATTACGTAACGATGAGTAATAACTCCACTGGTAATCCAGCGCTTATTGATGCGACGGGTTCAGATGGCACCGTTGCTTTAAATCTACGGTCGAAAGGAAATCTTTTCTTTTTAAGTCCTAATAATGCTACCGGTGATGCTGAATTAAGATTTTTCCTTGCGAATGGAACCAGTTACATAGGCTTAAAAGTGCCATCAGCTATTGGTGGAAATCTAACGTTTACACTACCAGCCGCCGATGGTTCGGCAGACCAAGTAGTAAAAACAAATGGGTCTGCTACTTTAGGTTTCGGTACGCTGTTAGCAACACCAGCTACTCAAGCCGAACAAGAGACAGCGACATCAACTACTGCCGCTGTTACACCTGGTCGTCAAAAGTTTCATCCAGCGCATCCTAAAGCATGGGTTTATTATACCTCTGTGACCACAACTACCATTAATGCGTCATTTGGTGTGACTTCATTAACTGATGGTGGCTCAGGAACAACTACCGTCAATTACACCACATCATTTAGTTCGACCAATAATAACGTTAATTATTGGTGCAATGATGGCACAAATAGATTTTTTGGCATTATGGGAACAAATGGAATTGGTAGTGTATCCTTAAAATCAACTGACTTTAATGGAACTTTAACGGATTGTGTTTACAACATGGTTTCAGTATGGGGAGACATCTAATGTCTAAGGTGATTTGTTATACAAATGAAAAAGGATTTGCAACATTAGTGCATATTGCACCGGAAATGTTTGATGCTGACTCTCCGACAAGAAAAGAACTCGAAGCAATGGGTTATATTTTTGAAAATGACGAACAAATAATTGCATGGGTTGCATTAAAAGATATACCGCCCAATACAGAATATCTTGTTGTAGATAGTGAAAAGCTCCCTACTGATAAGCAATATAGAAATGCTTGGGTTATTAAAGACGATAAATCAGGTATCGATGTTTCATTAGATAAGGCTAAACCATTACAACTTGATCGCATTAGAAATATGCGTATTAACGTTTTTGATGCCGCTGACATTGAATTTAATAAAGCAGTTGAAAAAGTATTAAATAAATTGATGGGCAACAATCCCGATGATGCTGACATGATTGCATTAAAAGCAGTTATGCAAAAACGTCAAGATTTACGGGATGCCCCAGCAATTGATTTAAGTGATGTGCAAACAATTGATGAGCTGAAAACAAAAGTACCTGATGTCTTAAAACCTTAATGGAGAAAATGATATGTCACAAGAAACACAAGCAGCACAAGCACCTAAAGCCCCTGTATTGTCTACACTGCAACAGTATCAGGTACAGCTTAATATGTTTAAGCAACAAAAAGAGCAAACAAAGGTTCAGTTTCATCAACTTGAAGGTGCTGTTTTTGCGCTAGAACAATTGATAGCTCAACATGAAGCAAACCTTAAACAAGAAGTGGCAAAACTAGCTGCGGTAAAACCAGTAGAAAATCAAGGAGATAGCAATGGCGAAGCTAACGAGCAAGCAAAGAAACAAGCTTCCCAAAAGTGATTTTGGGTTGCCAGGTAAAGAGAAATACCCAATGCCTGACAAAGCCCATGCAGCTAATGCAAAGGCTCGTGCCACGCAAATGGTAAAAAAGGGCAAGCTTTCTTCATCTTCTAAAGCAAAGATTGATGCGAAAGCTAATCGTATTTTAGATAAAGGTAAAAGGGGGGCAAAAGGATGAAGAAAAACGCCAAGAAACTACCCGAAAAGAATATCCGAAACTTGGATAGTAAAGAGCCTAAGATGCAGAAAAAAAAGGCACCCGTAAAAAAAGGTCGTAAATAATGTAAGGAGTAAAATCATGGCTTATGACGATGTTCCACGTAAACCGATAGAAGTGAGAGAAGGTAAAGGAGAAGGTCGTGCTGGTCATGATGAACTCATCGACCGTGCGGGTGACTCTGGTAAATATGGTGTTCGTACTGATGCAGCGGCGGAAGGCGTCGGCTACTTAGGTATGGATGATTTAGACCGTATCAGACGTAGAAATCTTAAACATAAAACTCGATAACCTTAAGGAGATAATGGATATGTCTATTACAGCAATTGGACGCTACTTTGTAGGTGACCCAAACATTGTGGCGATTGTCACAGATAACACGTTAGCAGAAATTACAACCGCTGGTTATTTTTCTAGTGATGCAATTAAAGCTGACGTTGAAGCGTTAAACAATGGTGAATGGCAATGGCAAGACACGGATATGGTGCTGATTTCTTATGCGCCTGATTTCCTAGTAAATTGGTTTAAATACGATGCAGCTAATGAAACTTTTGTTGCCAACCCTGCGGCTGGCGGCTTGAGCAATACTTTATTAGATGGCCGTATTTTTGTTGGTAATTCATCTAATATTGCAACAGGCGTTGCGATGTCTGGTGATACAACGATTAGTAATACTGGTGTTGTGGCTATTGGCGCAAACAAAGTGCTTTCCTCAATGGTTTCCCCATTGTTGTTAAAGTATGCGGCTGTGCCTATTACTGCGGCTGAATTCAATGGCATGTATGCAGCTCCAAAATTGCTGGTAGCAGCGGGTGGTGCTAATACATTACTTGTATTACAGCAAATGCAGTTAGCAATGACGTATAACTCTGCTGCTTATGCAGCGGGTGGTGTTGCAGCGGTACAGTATGACTCTACAGCTAATGGCGCAGGTGTGATTGCATCTACGACTAAAGCTGCTGCTGTTTTCCAAGCAACTGCAAGCAATACATTCACCTTCAATGCAGGTGTTGTTGATTTACCATTTGCAACCACTGTAAACAAAGGTCTATACCTGTCTAATATCACTGCTGCATTTACAACTGGTGATAGCGATATGGTAGCGCACGTTTGGTATAGAGTTATACCAACTGTGTAACCTTAACGGATGACGGATGTCATTTTAGTGGCATCCGTCTTTTATGAATGTTTGCCTTAAAGGAATGAGGTGAAGCATGTCAGACTTTTTTGAGAAACTTAAAAAAGTTTTTGTAACAGTTTTTCCACCTATTGTAATGCCACAAAAAAGATATATTGTTTTAGGTGTTACCATTGTCTATTTAATAACAAAGCAAATTGTAGCATTTACACCCACCAAAGTTGATGATGAGCTATTAGAGCAAATTCATTCAGTTGCACTTCAAATTGTTCTAAATGAACAAGCTAATGCAGATGAGGGAAATCCAGTGACATAATAAGGAGTTATTATGCAAAAACAGGATGTTAAAAACTGGATTAAAAAATGTGAAGATTGTGAGTTGCATCCCTACTTCGATAGCGAAGGGATTTTGACGATTGGATGGGGGAGAAATTTACGTGACAATGGCATCTCTCAAAAAGAGGCTGACTTCCTATTTGATAATGATTTTGATAGCTGTGAACGAGAATTATCCGCATGTTCGTGGTACACCGCCCAGCCAGAGGGTGTCAAGGCAGCTTTAATCAATATGTGCTTTAACCTTGGGCTTCCAAGGCTCAAGGGATTCAAGCGCATGATCGCGGCATTAGAAGCCCAAAATTACACTCTAGCAGCCCAAGAAGCGCTTAACAGCAAATGGGCTACCCAAGTAGGTCAACGTGCAAAAGATGTCGCTGTGATGCTCAGGGAGGGTAAATGAAACGTATTTTATGCTGGTTTGGATTTCATCGTTGGTCGGTATCTAAGGCGACAGGCTTAGACCGGCATGTTTGTATGGTATGTGGTCATATTGAGTTTCGCTATGGCTCAGAATGAACGCATAGACCATATCAATACGGTTAATTGGTTTAAGCATCATTATCCAGAGCTAGAGGATGATTTTCATCATTTTGCCAATGAACGTGCCATTGAAAAGCGCGGTGGTGCTGAATATTACCATGGCAAGATTTTAAAGCGTATGGGCGTTAAACGTGGCGTGCCTGACTTTTTCCTTGCTCTCCCTTTAAATGGCAAGGCAGGGCTTTGGATTGAGCTTAAAGTGGGTAATAATAAGCCTAGCAAAGAACAACAAGCTTTTCTTGAAAGGAAAGCAGCCCGTGGTTATGAGGTTGCTTGTGTTTGGGGAACTGATGCCGCACGGGAAGTTATTAGTACATACTTAAAGGATTACATTAAGTCGTGTTCCATGTAGAACGTAGTTTGAGGATTTATGGTAAAGATAGTTTGTACCTCTGATACACATAGTAAACACAAGCAAGTTCCTATTCCTGATGGTGATATTTTCATTCATGCAGGGGATTTAACACCGCGTGGTAATCATAATGAATTTATCAGTGTCGGTAATTGGTTTCGTAGCTTAAAGAACAAATTTAAGCACCGCATATTCATTGCAGGTAATCATGATTTTTCGCTTATGTGGAATAAACGCATGATACTTGGTAGCTACTTTGACTCTGATGTTATCTACTTGGAGGATTCAGGGGTCAACTTGGAGGGTTTGAATATTTATGGTAGCCCTTGGGTGCCTTGGTTTAACAATTGGGCTTTCATGAAAGAAGATGCTGAATTAAAACCCCATTGGGATGAGATACCGGATGATACCAATGTACTTATCACGCATGGCCCCCCTTACAATATTTTAGATATGGAATCGGAGCCAAGACGTTGTGGCAGTTCATCCCTTGCTGAACGTGTAAAACAACTAAAGCACCTCAAACACCATATATTCGGTCATATCCATGAATCATACGGGGAAACTCTTATTGATGGGGTGCATTACCATAATGTAGCTGCGCTTAATGGTAACTACCGCTATCAAAATCCCCCTCATGAAATCATTATATCTTGACATATACATATCTTGACATCATTATGTCAAAGCATCAAGACAACAATACATTAAGGTATCATGATATGATAATTTCACTTTTGAATCAAAAAGGTGGTACGGGCAAGACAACGCTCGCGGTTAATATGGCGCGGGAATATACCAAACGAACATTTAAAACATTACTTGTGGATTCAGACAGTCAAGGGTCAGCATTACGCTGGCATGAAGAATCAGGTGGCGATTTAATCGATCTTACCTGTTTACCAGTGACCACATTGGATAAGGATGTGGTTAAGTTTAAAGACCGTTACGAGCGCATTATTATTGATGGCATCCCACGGATGTCACCCTTAACGGTATGTGCTATTAAAGCCGCTGATGTGGTTTTAATGCCTGTGCCACCTTCTCCTTATGATATTTGGGCTACCGAAGATTTGGTGAAATTGGTTAAACAGCGAATCGAAATGACGGAAGGCAAACTTAAAGCAGCCTTTATTGTAAGCAGGATGATTAAAGGCACTACTTTAGGTAAGGAAATCCATGAGCAATTGATGACTTATGATCTTCCTGTATTTGTCCACGGAACTTGTCAACGACAAGAATATGCAAAATCTGTCGCGGAAGGGCGTACTGTTTGTGAGGCAATGACCGAAGCTACTAAAGAAATTGTGGCTATTGTTAATGAATTAGAGGATTTTTATCATGGCACTAATTAAATCAGGGGTTGAATTTGATAAAGATGCAAATCATGAGAAACTCACCCAACGGGCTGCCACCAATCAACAATATACATTGCGTATTCCTGAGAATCTTTATAAGCAAGTCAAAATGAAGCTTATCAAGGAAAATAGGAAGTTACGCCCTGTTTTGATCGAGATGTTAGAACAATACATAAAGACATAAAGATATATTGACATTAAGGCATCAAGACATTATGATGCCTTTAAATGTTATTTGAGAGGGCGTGAGCCGGTTTCGTCACCGGTGGAAATCTTCAAACCATAACCGTACCGTGGCGTCAGCGGTGTCTAACAAAAGCGGTTAGGTCGATTAGAAAGGGTATGGGGTGACTCCTCAAAGAGTATCTAGTCGCCCGCTCAAATAACATTTATGGCGTAGGAGGCTCACAACGTGAGCGACTGTCGTAGGGGCCGGAGCGGAATAAACCCGCGTTGATGGATGACGGTCACGGACTTCCCTATTCCGCAGAGGGTGCAACTCCCTCTCTGCGCCACCAGTTTATGGCAATCGCGGCGTTGACAGTGAAACGCAATGCGAAATGGTGACTTGTATAGCTGTGGTGACTACCGCTATGTAGTCCATAACGAGCCCTAAAATAAGCATGGCATTTATCAGAGCCAGTAATTTTAGCGACAAGTGTTATAGCCACTTGGAGACCTTCTCTAGCTATTTAGAGATTGCTTGAAATGTCTAACCAGTGCAATTCTGGTCGATTGCCACCAGTTTAAGGATGTAGAATGAAGTGTATAAATTGCGTTACTCACGACCTTGTTGATTATCCAGAAAGCCAAGGACAATCATTGCATTGCACCAAATGTAAATTGGTATTTAATGCAGAACTTGTGATCCAATTTTATAATCCAAAGGAAACGCCTATGACAGATAATGTAAATCATCCCCCTCATTACAATTCAAGCAAAGCCGAATGCCCAGGTTGTGAACGTCGCATCGAATGTATCGACATCACTCGTCACATGAATTTTAATATTGGCAATGCGTTTAAATATTTATGGCGTGCTGAATTGAAAGGTGGCAAAGAAGATTTACAAAAGGCTATTTGGTACATTCAGAATGAGATTGATAGAAACTAAAAGGTAGAAAAATGGCTTTAATGATTAGATTATCTATTACAGATGTTTTGCTGATGGGAAAATTAATCAGTAATTACATGCGAGATAATAATATTACTAACATCAATGATATTGATGAAAAGCAAATGCAAAAAACATACGATGAAATTATGGAAAAGCAAATGTGGAAAGACCCAGAAGGTTATATGAATGCAAAATAAATGGATAAGCGTAAAAGATGAATTGCCTTGTGAAATTGATGATGTATTACTGCTATGTAAGAGTAAAGATGAAACCTATACATCAATTATAGTAGGAAGAAGAACACCTCAGATGCACCCAAAAATCTATGGGGAATGTCCGTGGTCAGTAAAAATATTTGCTATGGATGCTTACCTTTGTATGGAAGCTAATAAAATTTATAATCCTCATAATAGAGATCATTTCTTTTTTGGTGAAGTTACTCATTGGATGTCACTACCAGAATTGCCTAAATGAGCAAAGTGTTTTTTTACCACCTTTAGCCTTTTATCGTCTTTATTGATACATTCAATTCGGGTAGGAGAGAGGAGCAAATTGCTTTGTATAACTTCTTTTAGATATTCCATGTCCTCTAAGTCATAATTAATACGCTGGTTTGGTTTATAACCTATAAAGTGTTTTTTAACGATAGTATGATAAAAGAAATTCCTAGACTTTTCGCTTCCTAATGAAAAACTTTCATGAATTTTTCGCTTAGAAATATAGCCACTATCACCGATAACAGAATATTTTATTATAAATAATGGATGCCCATTTGAAATAGAAAGCAAATACTCTGTTTCACTTACATCAAAAACAAATCGTGGTTGACTAGATGCTTTATCTTTCAAATTACGGTTAGGGTCAATTAATTCACCTTGGCATGACCGGCAATAGCGTGAAACAATATCGTTTTTTGTTCCACAGTGGTGGCAATCTTTCCATTCAAACCAGTGGTCACAGCGTTTATCATCTTTGCTGCCAATACAACGTCGAGCCATAAGCGTATTTAAAGTATTGCAGTTAAAACATTCAATACAATAATCAGGGTCATTATCAATTTTAGGTCGGAGCGCTTTATTGATAACAGGGTTATCGATGTCGCCATGCCTATCAAGATTGCCAGCATAATCGAGAATGAGGCAGTCAGTTTTGCCGTTGGCAAGACGTAAACCACGCCCCAAACATTGCATATAAAGAACGAGAGATTCAGTAGGCCGCACGAAAACCACAGTGTCAAAAGTAGGTACATCCACACCCGTGCATAATACATTTACGTTCACCAAATATTTGATAAGCCCAGCTTTAGCTTGGGCAATATAATGTTCGCGTAATTTATCCGGTGTGTCACCAGTAATAACAGCGGTTTGGTCTGGTGGTAGCCACTCAGCGCATTCCTGACAGTGTTTAACGCTTGATGCAAAGATAAATGCGCCAACGCGATTTTTAACAATCTCTGTAACCTCAGCCATGATTTGACCGGTTAAACGGGGTGTTTTATGAATGGCACTTTCCAATTCATTGGCATTAAACTTTCCCAATGAATTAACTTTTAACTTATTAAAATCATATTGAAGTGATTTATCGCAAACACCCCATATTGGTTGAGTTAAATAAGAATTTTCAATTAACCATTCTGCGGTAATGGCGCATACTTCCTCTTTAAAAAACAAGTCATCGCCAACGATGGTATATCCTTTACCGCGATAAGGTGTACCCGTTAAACCAACGAAACGAAGTTTATGACCTAGCAATTGTGATAAATACGAATAATGATTAAATATCCGCATGTAAGATGTGCTTCTATCATTAAAATTAATGTTATGGCATTCATCAACAACAATAAGGTTAAAAGGAATTTTAGAGAGTTTTCCCGACCTTTTAATGCTGCCTCTCACTGACATAGGCGATGCAAAAATGATTGGTTCATCAGTATTTTTCATGCCAAGGGCAGCGCAATAAATTCCTGCACGACCACCTTGAGCAATATAGGTATCTGTATTTTGGCGAATGAGCGTACTATTCATTGTTAAGCATAATGCACGCCATCCAGCACGTTCTATCACACGTAATAATTCTGCGATGATAAGTGACTTACCAGCACCAACGCTGGCATTCACTAACAAAGGATAGTCCGTTTCCTTTAATTTAGCCCTAAGTGTGTCTAACACTTCCTGTTGATAGGGTCTAAGGGTTTTCATTGTAATTGAGATTCCTTCCAGTGAATCATAGCAATTGTGTATTGTTTATGGCGAATATCTTTTAATTCATCAACATCTAATTGACTTATATTAAATTTAATTAATTTCATTTTTTTATCGAATTCTGAAACCTCGCCACATTTAATACATAGTGTAATATCACCAATTGATGGTTTTACACTTTCATCAAATTCATTTATTGCACTATCTGTTTTATGCAAACAATACGGGCAAATATTTTTACCAACATAGTTTTTGTTCATTAATAAATAATCCTATGGCATTGGTGGTAATGGTTTATTTTTATAAACTACATTATCTACTGAATCATAGAACCATTTACATTTATGTGAATTGTCGTGATAAGCTTCTAGTCTTTCGTAATCCATGACAATAGATGTTGCAAAACCAAGCAAAAGTAACAATCGATAATTTGTATCAATTAATTGTTGTATTTCTGTTTCATTCATAACTCATCCTCTTTACATCCATTTTTAACCCATTCAATTGCTCGTTGGTGACCTTCCTCAGCTTGCTTCCATGTAGCATATCTTTCTTGATAAATATCGGTTCGATCATTCTGAAAAACCATTGTTTCAAACACGATTGGGGTTTTATCGTGATAATCAAAATTATGACACAAGCCTAAAAATACAGTTGATACTCGATGACCATTCACAATATCATCGCCTACATGCTTGTAGTTAGTAGGCAATTTACCTTCTATAAATGTTGCCCATTCTTCTCTTGAAGATGGCACGACATTTTTATTTTCATCTAGTTTGTAAAACATTTTTGGTTTTCCGTTACATCTTGGACGCCACATAAGAATCTTGCCACCATTGGCAACATGCTTTATTGCATCTGAAATAGTTTGTTGATAATTTTTCATTTGAAATTCACTGGTCTCATATTGCCTAAATTACGTTTAATACCATCCAAAACTTTTTGGTAAGAGTCAGCGACAATGTGCATAATTTCGGTTGCGCTTACTTCGTGGTGACCTGTTTGTAAATACGCATCAATGTTTTTGATAGCTAGATTCACCATATTAAACAGTGAAATTTCCATAAAGTCATGAATACCGCCACGTTTAGCTTGATCGAACTTAGCTAAGAAGTCCTTTAAAAATTGGTGTGCATCTAAAATTTGCTGCTCAGGGGGCAATAAATTATTTGCTTGTGGTTTAGATAATTCATTCATTTTTACTGTCCTCTAAAATTATTTCCAATATCTGTCGGCAACGACTGACTGCCATCAAATGAACAGTTCCTAAATCACTATTTTTTTCAGGGTCACGTTTTATGGCGTCTTTGGTTGCTTCTATTTCTATTTCAGTTAGCGAATGAAACATATCTAAAATAGATTGTTTGTATTCTTTTATGTTGGTGGTCATTTGTGACACACCTTATTAAACTTACACATTTTGCATTGATACCAAAGTGGTGAACCATTTATTTTTGGTGGTGCAGCATGTGCATTTGCTATCATTGAAGCTTTGCCGCGTAACTTTTCGTAAAACACTTCGTCAAATAATACGAGTTCATCTGAAATATCACTGGTATCTTTGTTGAGTACCAAAATATAAGCACGATGAATGCCGCTCATTCCCATATACGTTTGAATTTGTGCATAGTATTGAGGTTGCCATTTGATAAGACCTTTATTAACAAAAATCAGAAAGCTTGCATCCTTTGCAGTTTTAATTTCTAAAATTGCAAATGGCTTTCCGTTTTTCATCCAAACAGAATCAAGATGACCTTTAAAATAAGGCATATTTTCTGCTACTAAATTACCCCACGTCCTAGATATTTCTAAGCCAGCCTCTGTGAGCCAATCTAAAATAGTACCTTCAAGCACTTTGCCAATTGTCCATGTACGACGTGTTTTGGTTGGTACTTCCGTTGCTTGAAACCCTTTGAACTCATACCAAATCTGACGCAAGCAATCAGACCCTATGGTTGAAG
>BMAG01000040.1 GCA_014132595.1 Gammaproteobacteria bacterium
GATTTAATGTGCTAAATTTTTTTTGTAATTGTTCAGATATAGATTTGAATTTTTTCAAAGTGGTAGAATCAATATAAGGGAATCTTTTTTGAAGTTCAGAAGGTGATATACTTGGGTTAGATAAAAATTCACGTTCTATTTTGGTTAAATCGCCTAGTGTTATTCTTTTTTCTTTTGCGGCCTTTATGGCCATATTCTTTTTTTGTTTCGATTTACTAGCCATTAACTAAACTCCAAAAATTTTCTCATTCATATTTGCAACAACTTTACTAACATGCGCATCACTCAAATGTGCGTACCGCTTAACCATCTGAAGGGTTTTATGGCCTAAAATTTCAGCGATTTCAGCAAGGCTTGCGCCATTCATTGCAAGGTAAGAGGCGCAGGAGTGGCGAAGATCGTGCCATTTGAAATCAGTTATCTCTGCACGTTTTAATGCATTTTCCCAGGGGGTGCGGACATCAACGGGGTCTTTAAAATTCTTACCAGGAAAAACCAAGTCGCAATTTACATGCCGAATTTTCGCGTGTTCTTTCATTAGTTCAAGAGCATGTCCAGCTAATGGCAGAATTCTCCTATCTCCGTTCTTGGTCTCATGTAAAGTGATAATACCGCGAGCTAAATCGACATCCTGCCAACGAAGTCCAAGCACCTCCATTCGCCTGCCCCCCGTAGAGAGAGCCAATACCACGGTTATATAAAGATAAGGGCTTTCACTTGCTTTGCAGGCAGCTAAGAGGCGAGAGCGTTCATCGTCTGATAAGAAGCGCACTCGTCCGCGAGGTTCTTTAGGCTTGCTGACTTTGCGCATAGGGGAATCATCCAGCCATCCCCATTCTTTGACTGCTATGGTGAAAGCATGAGAAAGGGCAGCCATGTAGCGGACAACGGTTGAAGGTGAGCGAAGTCCGCCACGATTAGTCATCGCTTTTGCTAATTTGTCTCTGTGTTCCGCAATAATAGCTGGGGTGATATCAGCGAGCGTGTATTTGCCAACTTCATTTTTCCACCAGTTGAGGTGTAAAGTGCGATTTGTTCGATTTTTGGGTTTGTGTGGCATGATGTCTCTTACGTAACGATCTATCATTTCACCTAGCGTATGACGTTTCGCTTCGGTTGTTTTGAAATGCCTGCCTTCCCGAATCGCAGTTTCAGTTTGCTGTGCCCATTTTCTTGCATCGGTTAATCGTTCAAAGGTGGCGGTTTGAGATGGGTAGCCCTTGAGCCTGACTTTTACCCGATAGGTTGTTTGACCTTCTTGCGTGGTTCGCTTTTCAATATTTGCCATACCAGCAACCTTCTTAAGCTTATGGTAGTTAATAAGTGGCAGTAAGATACAATAAATAACAAAATAAGGCCATAGGATTAGTAATCACATTGAATTACGACGTTTATGCGACATAATTCAAGGTATTAGACAGTAATATTTATGGCTGTGGGGCACTCATGGGGCAGTTAAGATGAAATTAGACCTATGATTGGATAAATATGACACAGGTATGGTTGGCCATAATAGGAGGCTAGGTTTGTTTAAGCATATCCAGCCAGGCTTCAACAATCATAACCATTGCTAAGGTATCAAGTTCGCAGTATTTAAGTAGTGCATTAGTTAAAGCCTCACGTTCTATGGGTGTCATAGAAGAAAACTGCATACGTAGATAAGCTATTGATGCCGCGCCACCACCTTTAATTTCGATGTCAGGAAACAATAAATCAATATCTTTATTGGTGATATCAATGTCAGTGAATAGAGGTGGTAATAGCTGGTAGGGATCGATAATTTTACCGTTCTTGTTTTGAAGCCATTGCATGTTTTTGAAATTCAGGCTGCTAATTCCATCTGTTGCGCCATAAATAGGTTTGGTATATTTATCACGTAAGAAAGTTGAGCGTTGTAATATTGCCGGAAAAACTTTTTTAATTGAGGTTGACCCTTTTGTAGCAGGATCATAATAATAGCGTTGTACTAAGTAGCAAAGATCGACCATGCAGCGATCACCAGTCCATTTTTCAATACTATCACTAGGCGATTGTGTTATTGATTTTATAAAATCTAATAATGCCTCTTTATCTTCAATATGATCTTTTGAATTAAAAATTTCCCTGTAAATAAAGTTGAGATAAGTATTTTCATGGTTATGATAACGGAAAATAGTTCCGCTATCTCTGTTTAGCGACAGCATTAATGTTCTTACAAAATTTATGTTGGGATTAACGCCAATCTCATTATTTATAAATTGATCGACATGCTCGATTTTTCCGTTTTGATGAAGTACATGATGAGAGAATTGAAACGCGATAGGTTGATAAGGTGGCGCATCTTTATTAAGTGGAATAGCTGGCATAGCAGTTTCAAAATCAATAAAATGTAGTGGGTATACCCACTTATCAACCTTAAAACTTAATCCATCTTTATCTAAACAATCTGTTTGATCGTTGTTTTGAGCTTTTTGTACTTGTAGCCACTGCCTTTCACTTCTGGACCAGCCAGCTTTATTGTCAGGCTTGGGATTGATGTCATTTTCATTAAGTTGAATAGGTCGGTATATGCCATTATGAATAAGCTCGTCTTTCTTTGTGTAGTACCAAACATCTAATATAGACTGTTTTTCAAAATCACTATTTTTAAAATTGCAAGCTTCAGCCCAGCACTCTCTAAATCCATTTAACGTATTTGAGTCAGGCGAATTGAATTCGCATTTTGCACAAACTTTCCCTGGAATTGGATATACTTTTTCAGAATTGACATGCATATTTGCAATATATGAAACGTACTGATCAAATGACATGCCATCTTTATATTTTTCTACGTTGTAAACGTAGTTAATCTCATCATCTACATTGAACTCGCGTAACAGTTTTCTAGATAAATCCTCATCGCTAAGGCTTTTCGAAACAATTATTTTTGTGCGGCCATTGGTATCGAGTGAAATTTTAAATTTTTGGTTTAGCCCGTCTGTAGGGCATGTTGATGTTTTATCAAGAAGCATAAGGTATGCTGAAATAGTAGAGTTTTCAAATGCATTTTGTAAAACTAATTTTTGAAACGCAATGTCATGAATATACGGGAGCCAGTCAGATAATATTCCTCCTCGTTTTTTCATAAAGACTGGTTGATCGTTTGGGTTGGCTGATGATGATTTAACTTCAATTATCCTAAAATGATTGTTTTTCTTAACTAAAATATCGGCTCGCAAAAAAAGATTATTATGAATAATGACCGCTTCAAATATTACGACTTCATCGCGAAGCAATAATTCACTCGTTTTATAGGCGGCATCATCATTAGATAAGTCGCTTAAATCAATGGGGTTTGAGTCGCGGTAATAACACTTTGCTAATTGACCTATTTGAAATCCCCCCTCAGCTAATGCTTTTAAAAATTGATCATCAGACTTTGTGCTGGCATATTCATTAGGTTTGCTTGCATAGTAAAGTTTTGTTGGACATTCCATCGATAAAGAAAATTTCGATTTTGTGAAATAGCGTTCTTTCATTTTTTACTCGTGGAACCATTTAAGAATAGATTGGTTTGTCATTGAGATGGTAGAGGTTAGTTATGATAGCAATACAGTCAGTGCTTTTATCAAATCGTTCTTTGATACATTGATCTCAGTGCTATCGCTCGTATCCTCGTCATAGATGCAAACTGCTATATTGTCTTCGTAGGTCTGTGTGAAAGTAAGTTCTTTTTTTAAACCCATTTCCTCATCAATTTCTTCAATCATCGTCATTTTGACTTGCAATCGCATTTTTTTGTTCCTCAATCTATTACATCAATTACAGGCTTGATACCAAGCTCTTCTAACTTTTTCCATAGGCTTTCAAGAGCATTTTCTTTGTAACGATAAAATGCGCTTCCTGTGACGCGCCAAAATTCCCAGCCAGCTCTACGGAGTTGTTGCTCTCTAGCATAGTCGTCATCAAAGTTTTCAAGTGTATGATACTGATCGCCATCACATTCAACGGCTAATCTTGCATCTTCACCTTGCACAACCAAATCAATTCGACGTCCTATTACTTCATACTCAGCTAAAACTTTATATCCACGATCAAGAATGAGATTTCCAACGTCAAATGAAAATTGAGAAGCGCGGCCACAATCAAACTGTTTCTTCAGTGCCTCGCGACCTGCTTTCAATTCTTCTAGTCGAGGATCGTAGAACCAGTTAAGTAATCTATATCGCCAATCTTGTTGATTCTTAAATTCAGTCAACGGAATTGAGTGGAAGAGGAATACTTGATCGCGTGCGCGAGTGACAGCAACATTAAACCGTTGTTTTGCCCCCTCGTCTGTAAGAGCCTTGACGGTATCATTCTGCTTATCAGGATCAAGTGCTTTGACCATCGAAAGAAAAATGACTGATCTCTCATCGCCTTGAAAATCGTATGCATCGCCGCAAATTATTTGCCGTTCTTCAATTACGCTCTCACCGATTTTTGGATGATCTAAAATCAAGCCTTTGATATATTTAGCTTGGTCTGCGGCCAGAAGAGAAATAATCCCGAAGGTGCAAGGCTTGCCATCTGGCCTAGTTTTATAATTAGGGTCTTCTAAACACTCCACTAATTTCTCTACAATTGCGTGAGCTTCAGGTTCATTAACCTTGTTATTAGTATTTTGGTAACCATTTTCAATATACATTGGCACTAATGAGGGTTTAAGCAAGCCTTTAGGGTGAGGATACCGTAATGGTTTTAACTTAGATTCATATATGTAATGGTTACTAAACGCTATAATCTCAGGCACGCATCTGAAATGTTCATTCAATTGAATCATGGTGGGTATTCTTACTTTTGCTAGATCAAATAAACTAGATGTAACCGAGAAGCTATTTTTATGCGGAATGTCGAACAGATATCTAGACGTTAGATCAAAAGATTTTTCTTGGTCTTGGAAGATACCAGCAGGGCTAATCTGGTCTGGATCACCTACAACCAGCAGTTTTTTACCAAGATAACTAATCGTTAATCCGCGAATATCACATTGGCTAGCTTCGTCAAATATTACTACATCAAACATCCCAGCTTTTGGATCAGAAAACATTTGTGCCGCCCTGACCATTGGCATAATCCATACAGGCACGGCAGATTTAGCTTCTTTTAGTGATTCTTGTGCTTCTCTCAACCATCTCTTGGCGTATTTGCCAGTGCCTTTGCCATATCTTCTCATTGCATCTGACCAAGCCATTAGGGCGTCTCGCTCTCGTTTAGTCACTTTATCAATCTGTCTTTGCCACGAGAGGACCGATATAAGTTCAGCGTTTAGGTCTAATTCGCGCTTAGCTAACCGTTCAATTTCTGATTGAGAGGAATCAATGTCTAGTCCTTTATGTATATGATTGAGCCATGATTCCAATCTGGTGATTTGCCATTTGAGGTTTAATTCTGAAGGACAAACAAAACAACCGCCATTATCAATTTGTTTTAAGATATTTCTGTAAAATACAGGTGAAAACTTGCTGATTTCTTCCGATAATACGCTAAGGCGTATTGATTTTATCTGCTTGTCTTGGAGGAAATTGATTTTATCAAGTGTGGTATTCCATTTGTTAATACTTCTCTTTGAAATAGCTTCCTTCAGCTCATTAACAATTTCGTGAGCAGTATATTCAGTGATTGAAAGAGATTGATCTAGTTCAGATAAGGCAAGCTCCGCACGACGCATCATCATTTTTGCATAAAAAGATGATAGGAGTTTTTCAAGTTCGGTAATATCAGTTATAGATGTAAACTGAAGTATTGGAAGCTGATTATATTTTTTAATCCATGCATCAATATCACTATAATCAGAACAATAGTTAGCAATTTTAGAAATTAATAAGATTGACTCATTTAGGGCAACGCTATCTTTACCGATAGATTCGATATTTGGATGTGATCCAATGCTGTCAAATCCTTGAGTAAGTAAAAGACGAACATCGCTTTCTGATTTGTGGATGAGTATTTTTTTACGAAGCAAAGATATCCTTTCTGTGGTGTCTGGTACCTTATTGTTAACTGTATATGATGCTAATATGTTTTTTGCATTTGAAGATAGTAAGAGCTTTTCTATGCGGCCAATTTGTCCTTTTTTTGAAGATTTTTCATGCAAAATATTGATGGCATCTAACAAATCATGGAGTGTCAATGATGACTCGCCATCAATCACATTTCCTAGTAGATCGTTTCTGTAGTTGCCAATTAGTTCGATATTTTCATTTACTTTTGAAATTATGATATTCCATTTTTCGCGCTCATGGTGACTTGCAATGCACTTATTAAAAATATTAACGTGATATTCTTCTTGTATGGAGCTCAGTATTTGTTTTGCATTCTTTAACCTATCTAATACGCTAGCTATCTCTGAAGAATCAATCTCTAACTCAATTTTATCACATTTATTGTCCCAGTATTTCGATGCATCTTTCGATTCAAGATAGTTAGAAAATATTTTCGCGATTTCATCATTTGGTGGGAAGGTCGAAGTATTTGGTATTTTGAATTTATATAAATCTCTTTCACTTCTATCTAGCTCAGCAAGGAGTGAAGCAGCTTCATTCACGTCATCGGCTGTGTAATTAATTTCACAATCAAATGGAATGATATCTAGAAACCAGGATAATTTTTCATTATTGTGGTGTGTATTAATTAATTTTGCAGCATCTATTGGCTTGTAGGTCACTCCATCAATATTTATAGTTTCCCTTGTGTCTGCAAGAATATATTCGCGCAGACGGTTAGCTAGTAATGCTCTGGTCTCTCTAAGTGACCTTAATTCCTTTCTAATGTTGTTAACTCGATCTTCGCTAAATTTTGTGTGTCTCTCGCCAAGGTTTGAGCTGATTTCGCTAATTGATTGGTGGAGAACATTATCTTTTCCTACGGTATACTGTAGCTGGGAGACTGCTAATGAGCGGATATCCTTTGGTAATTTGTCTCGTAAAACATGGAGTGGTTTGCTTGTCTGGGATGTTACCAGAACACTTTTCCCTTGAGATAAAAACCTTGAAATCAAATTTGCAATTGTATGTGTCTTTCCAGTACCTGGCGGTCCTTTTGTAACAACGCCATAATTTGCTTCTATTTGTTCAGCAATTCTTTTTTGTTCATCATTCCACGGTAATGGAAAGAGTAATTCACCTTCATTTATTTCATGATATTCGTGGGTATCTATGTCTACATCATGATGTAAGTGCTCAACATTATTTGACTCTTTGTCATATTCGCCAATAAGGTCCTTGATGAAATCTGTTGGCTCTTCGCTATTTGTTTCTATATCATTTTTTACTGCTTCAGCATATTTTGACCATAAGCTATTTGTTCTTTTCCTGCAAAATATAACAGGACTATTCCAAATCGTTGCTGTATCAGTTATTTGTGGTTCAGCGACCATTCCTTTTTCAAAAGTATCTTCGCTATTCGAGGATAAGTAATTAACTAAAGTTTTAGATTGTAGTTTGAGTGACTCAAGATGCCAGAAATCAAATGGTTTTTCATTTATTCTGCTTGCCCATTTATCTAAATCACTTTCATTTAAACTATCCATTTCATATAGTGAAGATATTTCTACAAATCCGCGGTATAACGTGTCTGGTAATATATCTATGACGCCGTTTGCAGCATCAAAATCAATTACTAAGGGTGTCATAAATATAGGTGAATAAATGTCACCTACTTTTTCGTGTTTCCATGTAAGTAATCCATGACCAAGGAGTAGCTCATAATTATCGCCCTCATTATTTAATAATTGCCTTAAGGCAAAAAGTTGATCATATAAGGCATTTGCTAAGTAGATATCACAAACCTTCTTTGACCATGGGGTCCATTCATTTTCGATGTAGCCGCGTAGTAATTGATGTAACTCTGCATGATCCTGCCAATGATCATTGACATAGTTGGTTTCTATTTTAGTTGGTAGCTGGCCTGGTGTAAGAACGACCCACCCTTGTAGTGAGGGGGGAATTGGATTTCCTTCCTTGTATTCTTTTCGGTAGTTTTTAAATTCAGCAATCCGTTCTTTATCATTATTAAATTTTACCTCACGCGAAATTTTTTCTTTCGGTCTGGGTGGTTGAGTGGGGGTGACTGCTCCTATCCACTCATTTAATATTTCTGGTAATTTTGGCGCAGGGTCTATGAGCTTTTTTGTGACACTTATCCAGGCTTCACGTTGGTTAGTATTAATAGTTTCTTCGGTTTCAAATGCTCGTACGCTGAGATTTTCAGCATTGAGTGGGAGATTGGCTAGCCAGCATGGGGAGAGCTCTGTTGCAGTTGTCCTAAAATCCCTATCTATAGATTCGTTAAGGGATAAAAGTTTCTCTATGTAAGTGAATAGCCTTACAACTTTATTTTTTACCCTCTCGCCTATGGCGTTATTCACTCGGTCGAGGGGTTCGGGCTCACAATGATCGATGTTTTCATCAATGTCTACAGAATCGTTGCTATTTGGCTTATGCAGCATTGTTAAACACCTATGTGAGAATATCCTTACCGCTTAGTTGCGGGAAATATAGTTAATTGGCTCGATCTTTCAAAACCTTGGATTATATTTAATGTCTTCTTTGTAAGCAATAAAATGATGCTTGTTTTGGCCGTTTTTTGCAGAGTTGACTATAAATTAGTCTAACCTATGTTTGAGGTTAGTTAAGAAATCTAAAGGTATTTGTTGTGGTGTGCTGCTGCTTTTTATTTTCAAGTGCCCCGCCAGTGCCCCATAGATGGGTTGGCGACTCGGTAAACTTTTATAATTACCTGATTTTACTGGTGGGCCCACTAGGACTTGAACCTAGGACCAAAGGATTATGAGTCCCCTGCTCTAACCAACTGAGCTATGAGCCCTTAAAAGCTTTATGGGAATGATGACTTGTTTACTGTACACCCATGAGCGCGAAAGTATACAAGTCATCGTGAGTTTTGTCACTCTTGTTCTTCTAAAAAACTACGTAATTGTTCTGATCTCGAAGGGTGGCGGAGTTTGCGTAAGGCTTTGGCTTCAATCTGACGGATACGTTCGCGGGTGACGTCAAATTGTTTGCCGACTTCTTCCAACGTGTGATCAGTGTTCATATTAATTCCAAAGCGCATGCGTAAGACTTTCGCTTCGCGAGGCGTTAATGAATTTAATATTTTTTGAGTGGCTTCGGATAAGCCGGTGTTGGTTGCAGCATCAAGCGGAGATTCGCTGTTGGCATCTTCAATAAAATCGCCTAAGTGTGAGTCTTCATCATCGCCTATTGGTGTTTCCATCGAAATAGGTTCTTTTGCGATTTTTAATACTTTGCGAATTTTTTCTTCCGGTAAATCCATGCGTTTGCTGAGTTCTTCAGGTGTGGGTTCTAAACCGGTTTCTTGCAAGATTTGACGTGAAATACGATTCAATTTATTGATGGTTTCAATCATATGTACGGGGATACGAATTGTGCGGGCTTGATCGGCAATCGAGCGAGTGATGGCCTGGCGAATCCACCAAGTAGCATACGTTGAGAATTTATAACCGCGTTGGTATTCAAACTTATCAACCGCTTTCATTAAGCCAATGTTCCCTTCCTGAATCAAATCCAGGAATTGCAGACCGCGGTTTGTGTATTTCTTTGCGATTGAAATAACTAATCGTAAGTTTGCTTCCACCATTTCTTTTTTCGCGCGGCGCGCTTTTGCCTCGCCAATCGACATCCGGCGATTGACTTCTTTAATTTCACTAATCGACATTTTCATGAGATCTTGTAATGAAATTAATTTATTCTGAGCGCGTGAAATTTCGGAGGCATAGGCAGCAAGATCATTATAATGACTTTTGCCTTTATGACCTTCTACCCAGTCAAGGTTCGTTTCGTTATTTAAAAACGAACTAATAAAAAGCTTGCGAGGCATGCGGGCTTTATTCACAGCAAGATTCATAATGTGACGCTCTTGTGTGCGAATTTCATCAAGAAGATTGCGCATTTTCTTGGATAACTTATTAAATTGACGTGAGGCAAGCTTAATGTCCATAAAACATTTAGCGAGTTCTTCACGTTTTTGTAACCATTTTTTGCTTTGAGTGCCGTGTTTTTTCTCGGCAGCCATCGTGTCGTCATAAAGTTGGCGTAATTCAGCAAAACGCGCTTTAGCGATTTCTGGGTCAGGGCCTGTCTCTTCTTCAAGAAAATCACCGCCGGACTCGCCTCCTTCTTCTTCATCATCCTCTTCGGCAACAGCAGCAACAGCCGCAGCGGTTTTTTCCTTATCAGCCGTTTCTTCATCCGCAAAAATATTAGGTTCGATATAACCGCTAATAATATCGCTTAAGCGTATTTCACCTTTTTCAACATTGTCATAATCTGCTAATACTTCAGCAATCATTTGCGGCTGATTTGCAAGTGTTGTCAGCATTTGGTTCATGCCGGCTTCGATACGTTTTGCGATTGCGATTTCGCCTTCACGAGATAATAATTCGACGCTGCCCATCTCGCGCATGTACATGCGGACAGGATCTGTGGTGCGGCCAAATTCGCTGTTGACGGCGGCCAGTGCGCTTGCCACTTCTTCTTCAGCAACTTCATCGGTTGAGGTTTCATTATCAGCCAATAATAATTCTTCAGCTTCTAAAGCCACTTCGGTGACACGGATACCCATGTCATTAATCATGCTAATAATTTCTTCAATTTGTTCTGGATCTGCGATATCTGCAGGTAAGTGATCATTCACTTCGGCGTAGGTTAAAAAACCTTGTTCTTTTCCGCGGGTAATGAGTTCTTTTAAACGAGATTGCTGTTGTTCTTGTGGATCCACATTTTTTGACATATTTTGACCTATTAACTCAGGGTGGTGAAATGGTACCAAACGTTCGGGTCATTATACCCGTTGTTTTCGTTTTGAACTAGTCTCTGATGAGCTAAAATGCGGGGTAGAAGCGTTATTTTTTGGTGTGAATCAATTCGTGAAGTAATTGTTTTTCTTCAGGGGTCAGCGTATTTTGGCTGGCTTTTTCTAATAGCTGCTGGATCTTTAGATTGTGGGCGAGTTTTTTCAATTGGGCGATTGCGCCTAAAAATTCATTTTTGATGCCTTCAGAAGGAATCGTATGTTCCGTACGTGCTAGTTTTTCGAGTAATTTTCTTTCTTTTCGGTCGCGCCAATATTCAAGCAAGGCGCCGGTATTTGGAAAGGTATAATGTTTAATATTTTCAAGAAGCTCGATAAATAAAGCGGCACCTGGAATTTCAAAAACAGGTAAGACTTCGCTCACGTTTTCAGCGAGTTGTGGTTCCTGCACGAGTAAAGTGATGGCTAATCGAAGAGAGGAAGGGGCGCGTGCTTTAATCGAGGGTGCTTTTTTAAAGACTGGTTTTTGAGGAGCGGTAATTTTGGCTACATCAATTCGAGCTTTTTTAGCGAGCTCTTCAAACATCATTTTTTGCAGGACGCCTGCGGGCAGCTGGTTAAGATATTCGGTTGCCAAATTGACGAAGCGTGCACGGCCATCCATATTGCTTAAATCAGATTGGGCGCTGATTGCTTGAAAAAAGAAATTGGAAAAAGTGGAGGCGGCTTGAAGGCGCTGTTCGAAATTTGATCTTCCTTCTTTGCGTACTAGAGAATCAGGATCTTCTCCATCCGGTAAGAACATGAAGCGGATCTGAATATCATCACGCATGATGGGAAGACAAACTTGCAGCGCGCGCCAGGCAGCGGTACGTCCGGCTTGATCACCATCAAAGCAAAAAATGATTTCGGAAGTATAACGGAATAGACGTTGCAAATGATGCTCAGTGGTTGCCGTGCCTAAGGTGGCGACAGCATAAGTGATTTCATGCTGAAACAACGCAATGACATCCATATAGCCTTCGACAATAACAGCACGTTCGAGTTTTCGATTGGCTGTTAATGCTTGGTATAGCCCATATAATTCATGGCCTTTTTGAAAAACAGGTGTTTCAGGAGAGTTTAAGTATTTAGGCTCGCTTTTATCAAGGACCCGTCCGCCAAAACCGATGACTCTGCCGCGCCTGTCATGGATGGGGAACATGATGCGTTCTCGGAAACGGTCGTAATAACCGCCTTCTTCTTTTTTAATCAGCATGCCGGCATTGAGTAATTGTTGTTTTAAGGCAGAGGTTTTGCCAAAGGTATTTAAGATATGGTCCCAGCCGTGCGGGGCATATCCGATACAAAAATCACGAGCGATCTCGCCTGTCATGGCACGTTGTTTCAGGTAATCGATAGCATGCTCTGATTTGCGCAACTGTGTCTGGTAATATTTTGTAACATCGGCTAAAAGCTCATAAATATCATCATTATTCGTCGATTTGGCAGGAATCTTTGATTCTCGGGGAATTTCGATGCCGGCAAATTTGGCGAGTGCTTCGATGGCTTCTGGAAAGGAAAGACGATCAAATTGCATGAGGAAATCGATGGCATTGCCATGAGCGCCGCAGCCGAAGCAATAATAAAATTGTTTGTTTTGGGAAACCGAAAAAGAAGCCGATTTTTCCGTGTGAAAGGGGCAGCAAGCAAAATAGTTGTTATTGGATTTTTTGCGTAAAGGAACACGGCCATCAATTAAATCGACGAGCTCGGTACGCGCTAATAAGAGTTGAATAAAGTCGCGTGGTATCTGTAATTGTGACATATACCTTACCTTAAAATTCAAGGCCCGTAAGGGAAGGATTTTTTAGTTTTCTCATTCTAGCATTCTTTTGGGGAATGTAATAATGAAGGATAAAGATGTTTGGTCTGGATGGATGATGCTGCGTCAAATTCTCCATTGCAGACGTTTACGATGGGTTGATGAATGAGAAATGTAGAAGAAATTTAAGCAGGTAATCGTTCTTTAATCTTTGCACTGACAGCCGCAATATCTGCACGTCCTTGCAATTTAGGCTTTAATATTCCCATGACTTTGCCCATATCACGCATCGAGGCGGCATTCGATTCTTGAATGGCCGCATCAATTAAGGCGTTAATTTCTGAATCAGAAAGTTGTGTCGGCAAGTACTGCTGAATAACCTGGATTTCTTTTTCTTCTTGTTGTACGAGGTCGGGGCGATTTCCCGCTTGATATTGAGCGATCGATTCGCGGCGTTGCTTTAACATTTTATCAAGGATAGAGAGTACGTTTTCGTCGGTTAACGTAATGCGTTCATCCACTTCACGTTGCTTTAAAGCGGCCAAGATAAGACGAATTGTTGCCAGGCGTTCCTTATCATGGGCACGCATGGCTTCTTTCATGTCTTCGGTAATTTTTCCTTTGATCGCGGATTCCGTCATGATTCGTTACTCTTTAAAGATAAAAATTAACCCCGTTGCTTATCTTTGTCCTTCGCAGTGACTGCGCGGGATATTTTTTTCTGAAAACGTTTTACAGCAGATGCTTTTTTACGCTTACGCTTCCAGGTGGGTTTTTCATAGAATTCATGGCGTCTTAAATCGGACAATACACCGGCTTTTTCTGTCAGACGCTTAAAGCGGCGCAGGCTGATTTCAAAATTTTCGTTTTCTTTAACGCGTATACTTGGCATTGTTAACACTATACTCCGTTCGGTAGTTTGTGAAAGAATGGCAGATTCTAATGACTTATTGAGAGAAATGCAAAGCGAAATGCGTATTTTAGGTATTGAAACTTCTTGTGATGAGACGGCGGTGGCGGTTTATGACTCAAAAATGGGCTTGTTGGCCCATGCCTTGTATAGTCAGGTGGCGGTTCATGCGGAGTATGGCGGGGTTGTGCCTGAATTGGCCTCTAGAGACCATGTTTGTAAGGTCATTGGGTTAGTCGAGGAGGCAATGGCTGCTTCTTGCTCAAAACCTAAGGATATCGCCGGGATTGCTTATACGGCAGGCCCGGGATTAGTAGGGGCCTTATTAGTGGGGGCAACTGTGGGACAGAGCATAGGTTATGCTTGGGCACTGCCTACCGTGGGGGTGCACCATATGGAAGGGCATTTGCTTGCGCCAATGCTTGAACCGAACCCGCCTAGCTATCCTTTTGTTGCCTTGCTGGTATCCGGAGGCCATACGATGTTGGTAAATGTTGAGAAGTTTGGTCACTATGAAGTATTGGGCGAGTCAGTGGATGATGCGGTGGGGGAGGCTTTTGATAAAACCGCCAAACTATTAGGGTTAGGTTATCCCGGGGGTGCTGCTTTATCGGCGTTGGCTCAAAAAGGAGATTCAAAACGGTTTCATTTTCCACGACCGATGATTAATCGTACGGGGTTAGAATTTAGTTTTAGCGGATTAAAAACATTTGCGGCGAATATTATTAGCGGGCATTCATTAGATGAGCAGACTCGTGCTGATATTGCGAGAGCTTTTCAAGATGCGGTTGTTGAAACCCTCGTTATTAAGTGTCGCCGTGCCTTAAAATTAACTGGATTGAATACATTAGTTGTTGCAGGCGGTGTGGGAGCAAATCTTGCTTTACGTGAACAGTTGCAGCAAATGGTGACTGCTGAAGGTGCTGCAGTTTATTTTCCTCGACATGAATTTTGTACGGATAATGGTGCCATGATTGCATATGTAGGATGTCAGCGGTTGTTAGCGGGTGAGCATGGGGATTTAACAATTAAAGTTTCTCCGCGATGGGCTTTGGATACGTTGGGTGATAATAAATGAAAAACCTAGCGGCCCGTCTTGATTGATAATACTCTTCTTTCAAATTCATTAACTTTCTTGATGGACTCAGTTTCGGTTGATGCTGGAGTCTCCGCGATAGGCCGTTTTTTTTCTTTAATATTTTTTTTGCTTCCCCATATCGTTAGGTGAGATAAAAATCGATCCATGTGTGACTCTCGCGGGTTTTTTAATTCAGATTGCTTGGCAATTCTAACTGCTTCCAGGCAAGTATTTTTCAAACTTTCTAAAGTTTCTGGCGATGTGTCTTTAACATTCAGTCTCGCTGTATGTGCAGTATCATACAATGCTTTCATGGCGATCCAGGCATCATGGCAACCTTTGCTAATTTCAGCATCTTTCTCAAGGGATGCGCGTTTTGCATCAATGACTTTGAGATATTCATCAAAATCATGGAGAGTTTGTTTTATCTGTTGAACGGGTACGCTTTCTACTTTAGCATCATTTTCCGATTTATTTTCTGTAAAAATAGAAGAAGATGAAGCATGTGATTTCTTTATTGGGCTACGTAAATTTTGAAGTGTTTCAAAAAAAGTACGGGCATTAATGTTAGAAGGATGTTTTTCGTGTTGTTTCAAAAAACGATCGACAAATCGTGCAGCATTTTGATGTGGTTCATTAAATTTTCCTGATTGAGCGCAGATATTAAGGTAATCTTCTCGAGTATAAGGTTCTTCATAAAAACGATCAAATCGATTTAAGAGTGCGTATGAAAGCATACTTCGTCCCGCTTCAAATTGCGAGTTTTGGGAGGCTAATACAACTAAATTGGATTTTTCTTCTTTTTTTTCAGGCTCTTGATTGTTTGTATTTTCTTTTGTTTTTGTCGAAATCGAGTCAATCGATCGTCCTTCTAGCACCGCTGTTAATAACGCTTCATTTTCTGGGGTTAATAAATTTAATTCATCCAATACAAGTGCAACAGGAATTTTTTTTCCTAGCTCGTATGCCTTTTGAAGTTGTAGATGAATATTTTCACTGCCCATAGTGAGATGAAAAAAAACTTTTTGCTTTTGTGGATTTCTTGGGTCATATTTTTCGTGATTGATAAAGCCTTGATGCTCGAGCGCTCGCAGCATCATTTCAGTTTTTCCAATGCCAGATGGGCCTTCTATTAATATAGCCCTGCGAGAACCCGGTGTAATTAATCCACCTTTCTCAATACACTGATTGACTTGATGCCATAGTATTTGTCTTGATTCAGGTACGTAATAATCTTTATTTGGAAAATCAGGTAATGGGCGTAAAGGCGCTCTTGCAACATTAAAATAAGAAGTCAGACTTGATAAGTATTGTTTTTTGTCGGCAGGATCTTTAAATAAACCTGAAAAAACAGCCTGACATGCCAATAAAGCCTGTTGATTAGCGTCAGCGCTATTTTGGGGTTTAGAATGTTTTAACTGATCGATCAGTGATCGAACATCTCGTATGCCCAAACATTCAAAAGGTAAAGCTTTTCTTGCTTGTTGATAAGCAAAAATGAACCCTTCAGCAACCGCACCTTGTGTCTGTTCATCGAGACCGGTAGTTTGAAGGGCGGGAATGATAATACGTTCTCTTAGATAATCGTGTGTGTGTGATTTAAAATAAACTTTAGGAACATGTTGCAAAAATTCATGATAATGTCTATTGGGGTAATTTTCAGGATTGCCAGTAAAAATAACTTTTTTTATTTTAGGATCGACAGGATAGAATTTGCCTTTATAATAAATTTCGCCAGTGCTTAAGTCTTTTAAAAAATCCCAATACCCAGGTTCTTTCATATTGGCTTCATCAAGTAGCAAATATTGTTTTTGCTTGGGATCTGTTTGATCCGCAGTGAGCCATTGAATAATTGCATCTTCACCCCAGAAAGGTGTTCCTGAAGTTAAATGATGTGTAATGAAATGAGTTTTTCCAGTTCCCGGGCTGCCG
>BMAG01000041.1 GCA_014132595.1 Gammaproteobacteria bacterium
ATGCAGATCCAAATGTAACCCATAGTGAAAGAGAGAGATTTTGGTCTGGCCAATTTGAATTAGAAAATTCATATTTTAGTGATAAAAATCTAATTAGGTTGCCATCCATTTTGGATTATCAATTTGATTAAGTTCAGTTAACCCAGAGTGATCTTACTGATGGAAACAGTTCACCTACCTCAACTTTTAGCGCCTTGGCAATTCGAATTAAATTAATCGCAGCGATGTTCCGTTCCCCGCGCTCTATTCCGCCCATATATGTTCTATCAAGTCCTACCTCCGCAGCAAACTCCTCCTGCGAAAATCCCCGATCTTTGCGGAGTTCCCGTATGCGTTGACCTATCTTTATTAATGATGGATGTTTTTTGCTCATCCTGTAAGGATAGGTGTGGTATACTCATAGAACCACGGACTATGAGTATCAAATTAAACATTATTTTCCGTGGTATTACATTCAGCTAGATATAATGGTCACGAAGCAACGAGAATCAAATGACGAACAAATCAGCAAATTATTGGATATTTCAAGCTACACCCAAAAAATATGATGTAAACCAATATTTACAAGATATAGATGACTATATCTATTGGCGCGCTCAGCAACATAGAAACCAGATCAAAATAGGCGATACCGTTTTTATTTGGAGAGGTAACATGGATGGTTTTCCAAGAGGTATTATTGCAAGCGGTATAATTCAAGAAGAACCAACCAACATACCTGATGTTAAACATCCAGAAAAAATGCGTGAAGACCTTTGGACAACACCAATTGACCCCACAAATATGCTTGTTGGGATTAAATTAAATGACATCAGATTGACAGACGATGATGGAATGATAACTATTGATGATATAAAAAATGAAGCTACAATAAATGAAATGACTATTGTAACAGCCCCCAGACATACTAACTTCTTATTAACCCATGATGAATATGAAAAAATAATTGAACTATGGAAATCTAATAATAAAAAATTTACAGGTTATTACGTAAATGAATATGACGGTGCCGATGATATACAAATTGCGGCTATTAAAGGTCGCACAGACATTGGCGAGACAACAAAATCACAACTAATAAAATCACGACGCGGCCAAGGTGTATTTAAACTTAATGTAAAATTAAACGAAGATAAATGTCGAGTCACAAACATATATGATCCAATACACTTAATAGCGAGTCATATCAAACCGTGGAAAGATTCTTCAGATGAAGAAAAATTACATGGGTGTAACGGTCTGCTTCTTGCTCCGCATATTGATCATTTATTTGATAAGGGTTTGATATCCTTCGGTGATAATGGTGAAATTCTAGTATCTTCCGCGCTAGACAAAAAAATTCTTGATGCTTGGGGTGTAAATTCGGATAAAAATGTTGGGATATTTAACAGCGAACAGAGAGATTTTCTTGATTATCACAGAGCACATGTATTTAAAAAATAATTAACTAATCAGGTGTAAAAGTATCGACGCTATCGAAAAGAATTGGCGAGTCGAGCATAGGAGTTCGACTCATTATTTCGTTTCACTCATTCCATGTTCCGCCAACTAAATTAAGTCTATATTTTTTCTGGGCGATATCAATAAATTGAGCAAGGGTATCCGCATATTCCTTTTGATTTGGCTCAGTATCACCTACAATGAAAAGAAAACCCATCTTTCCTGACCTATAATAAATTCCGACTCCGCGCACCTCCGAATTTGAAGAAAGATAGGTATAGCCAGTCACTCCCTCTTCGGCAGAGATACCTGACTCTATCGACTGTAAATACTCAAGGTCACCTGAAGGCCAAGCATCAACTACACGTGTAACACATCCACAGACAGCTCCAACAGTTTCACTTTTTAGTTGGTGCGTAAGTCGCTCCATTGCATCAGAAACCTCAGCAAAATCAATCTTACCTTTGCTCATTACTAATGGCTCTTCACGAAAAGAGCCATCCGACTGCTGTACTAATCTAGTCGTTGGAGCCTGATATGGGCGCCGAAGTTGCATCAGTTTAGTATATTCATTCGCATCGCCAATATATGCACGTTCGTAATACGTCCATTCATGCGCAGTCACTTTCGCAAGCTTTCTTGCACTGCCCATGATTTGCAAAACAAGAAATTCACAGTCTGTTAAGCGAGGATCAGCTATCTTCGTAATGTGATTTTTGTGCAACTGGTAAAGCTTATCTGGGACGTCTATATTTGGATTAGCCTTGATTTCGATACTTAATTTATTAATTATAGCTAACGCAGCCTCAACTACTCCGGCAAAAGCAACCGCAGTTGATGCATTAAGAATTTGTATTTTTAATGTGTGGTTATTCGCATCAAAATTTCCCGCACTACCATCACGCACCGTATCAAAACTTATAAGCGTATCGCCGACGAGAAATCCTATGTCTTCATCAGCGCCGCCATAAACCAGGGTCATATCAATCTCAATAGTATGTTAGGTACTTAAATTTAACTACATTAGAGTTATTGAGGCAAATTATTGGGAGTGCCATATGTAAAAAATCCTTAAAATTACTTCAGCCCACAATTACTCTCCCAATGTGCTAAGAATTTGTTCTTTACATGGAGAGCAAACTCACCGTCTGGATCAATACCCTCAAGGTTGAGATAGCCATCAATACCACTACGTTCAGCCGATTGGCACATCCATATAACAAGCTGGCCGCTACTGACACCAACCTCCTCACAAAACTCAATAAGAGCCTTGTGAATCGCCTTTAAGGTGCTGATATGGCCTATTCTAGCTTCTTCCAAATCCTTGCAAGAGAAGGGCATCTTTTCTGCCATCTTTTCGCCTGCCAGTATTACCGCTGAAATTGATGCTTGCGTTATTAAAATCTTGTCGTAATAGTACTGGCATAATTCCGCATATTTCTCGCCAACCCAAGTAACTGCATCAAGCCTTCTAGTGAAGTCATAATCTGTAGCAAGATAGTGGTACTTAGGGCACGTTTTATATAAACGTCTTGCTTCTTCGGTGTCTCCGCGTGATAACGCTGCAATTGTCAGGCTTACTCGCTCACTTGGATTTAATTGCTGGTAATTTGATTCTTTAATTTGTAGCATCTTTTTTCTCCATTTTCTTTCTTAAGTTAAACAGATGTTCAATTTCGGTAATGCGGGCATCGAGCTCGCTTGTTTCAATCGTCTTACGTTGACCCTCAATTAACGCAGCAATATGACAAGCATGTTCAGGCGCAATATCACCATTAGCAACGGCCTCTAATATTGCTGACCCGATTACAAGCAGTGATTGTGCTTTTGTTAAATCAAGTTCAGGCATGGAAAATTTTATCGTTTCATTTTTAATTCGAGGGATAAGACGTTCAATACAAAGACGCAGCGCGTTTATGTCGCCAGCAAGTGCTAGTTCAATTATTTTTTCAACAAGAGCTTTTGCGTTAGGCTCAAGTAATTTACGAAGCTCCACTCGTTTGTCAGCAATTCCTTTTGGCCTACCAGATGGGCAGCCACTAATGCCTTTTTGAAATTTCATATATGTTATTTTCCTCTTCAGATCAGGTTCAGATCAGGACCGTTCATTGTTTATCGTTGACGCAATTGGAGTAATCAACGAATTGAATTGGCTTTTGCTTTGCGTGATTTAGATATTGAAATGAAGCCAAATCAAACCATAAACCAATCTTGCCTTCCCAATCACCATTACGCTGTTTATCGCAACACCATAGTGAGTCAACATCATTAAGTTTCTCCAATTGATCGGACGTTAAATTTTTTCCGCTTAATTGAACACGTAATAATTCTTCCTTCTTTTTATTGCGCCATACGGTAAAGCAATTATCTGCAAGGTCAGAAATGGCCCCTGTACCTTTGTTGTCTAATTTGCCAGGAGCCATCGATTCATCGGCGCTTTTACGCGGGTGAACGATGATATGTATATGGCAATTATGTTGATTCTTGAAATCACAAAGTTGCTCTATAAATGATTTTTGTGCTTTATAATCGTCTTCGGCAATATCAAGCTTCATGAAAGAATCAATTACAAAGACATCAATGCCGTAACGCTGGCGGGCATAAAGAAATACTTCTAACAGACGTTTTGTTTTTGCTGTACCGACTAAATCAAACAGCCATAGCTTATCTTCGTACCATTTAAAAATGGCCTGTACATATTCTTCTGATGGTAAAGCTAACCCTGCGGCTTGCCTTGTTAAGCGTGCCAACAATCGTCTTGGCTTAAGCTCAAGGCTTGCTATACAAACTCGCGCTCCGTTTTTCATGCTGTGTAAAATTACATGGCCTAGAAACTGGCTCTTTCCATGACCATTAATTCCTGTCCAGACGGAAAGCTCTTCTGGTCTAAAAACAATCTTTCCTTGTGCCTTGGCCCAGGGTGCTTGATAACCAATGACACTCCTTGTTACTGGATAAAATACATCAATAACCTGCTCAATGAACGCACTTGCGTTCTTTAGCTCATCTGGATCGAGAGATCGAGCATTATGGATATAATCGTTAAATTGACCCTTAGTTGTACCGGATTGTAGACAAGCATTAGCATCTTTGTGAGGTAGCTGCACAATGCGACAACGGTGGCGGCCCAGACGGTCTATTAATTCACTAACCGCAGCATGGCCCTCTATATCATTGTCAAAACAAAGATAGATTTCATCGAAAATAGACAATCGATCAAACTCATATTCAAGCCACTTGTGCTTATTACCACTACCTCCACCAAACGGAACAGAAAGAGCAGGGAAGCCATACTGATGCAGGGTCATTGCATCAATTTCACCTTCGCATAGCGTTACACTGCGCGCGTTAGGTGGAATTAGATGCCATCCAAACAAGCAGGGTTCGCAATTTGGCTCAACAGCGATCTGTTTTTTTCCATTGATCCGTTCGACACCGAGATATTTGATAAAAATTAGTTCGCCATCGCGCCAGTATGGAAAAACAATTTTTTGGCTTTGTTCGCCGATTTTATAGTCTTGAATTGTTTCAATAGTCAGCTTCCTTACGTCCATTAAATAGCGCATGACGGGTGACGTTGTGTTAAATCGAGAGGCATATTTCTGTGATGGCCTAGCAAAGCGCAAAGACCTATGACCAGAAAATTGAGGCATTGATACACCAAGGTAGCAGGCAGCCTGTTTGATTGCTTCAGCAAGTTTTATCTTCCGTGTAGCACACCATAAATCTAATAAGTCGCCGCTTTCGCCACTTGCAAAGTCAGACCATACTCCCGATTTTTCACCGTTTAAATGAACGCCCAGTGATTGACCTGCCTCGCCATTGACTGACCCAGCACGCCATTCGTTACCGTCTCTTTTGCCATTGGGTAACAAATAGCGTGCAATATCTTCTGTGCGTTGCGCTAATTGTTGTGAAATTTCATTTGCTGTCATCATAAGACTACCCCTGTCATCAAATCTGTTGTTGAAATCTTGTTTTTCTCGGTTACAGGTGGACTAATTGCATTAGCGATAAATCGGTCAATGTGTGAGGCGTCACGTAAAATTAACTCGATATCATCATACCGCTGGTTTTGATCATTTCTGCCCATGTTATAAGGCGTCAAGGCGCAACCATTGATTGCCTGTTTTAATTCCTCAACTGAATAACCAAGCTTTAAAGCCTGTGCAATTCGTCGCTGTCGTTTACTATCAAGCTTGGCGCGGGGGTGTTTCATTACAGACTGCCAATAATTGAAAATTTCCTCTGTGTTGGCTGGCTGAGTTTTTATAGGTACAAGGTCAGATGAAGTTATGACTTCACTGGTATTTGTTTGTTCTATTGTCTGTTCTAATGATCTTTCTATTATATTGCCGTCTAAATCTTTAACCTTGGACATACCAAAATCTTGACCTTGGCTTTCAAATGCCCTACGTTGGACTTGCCCACGTTGGGAATTTTTACGTTGGGTTTCTATGCCTTGATCAAGGTGTAATTTGTAAAGAGTTGACCGGCGATACCCTCTGTCATCAAAACGTTTTTCCTTTTCAATCAACCCAAGTTTTACTATTTCCTTCAAATGATTTATGACACTAGATCGTGTAATGCCACATTCTTCTGCAATGATTTTTAAGCCAGGCCAACATTGATTTGTATTGTTGGCATGATATGCAAGAACAACTAATACGAATTTACGGCAACCATGAAGAGGCTGCTTTAATGCCCAATTTAATGCTTCAATTGACATATTCAGCCTCTCTAATAATTTAAGTAATCACATAGGGACTGAATTGCTCTATTGCGTTCTATATCAGGTAGGTTCATGTTTTCAATTTGCTGTTTAAGAAGAACATAGCGCTGATCGGAGGTTGTCCATAATTTTGGGGATGATAGGGAGCGTTCAAGCTGCTCCCAATCAATGTTAAATTTAGACATTTCGCACCTCACTTAGACGGTTTAGATAAATGTAAACTCCGACTTTGTGAACTGTTCCGGTTGTATCTTGCTGTCTTTCCCATTCTAAAATAATCTCATGACCCATATTCCGCAGTTCATAAATTCTAGAGGCAGGACTCATGATTCCCATTGCTTCCCGTGCGTCTATAGTTGATAGCCGTGGGCTAATGTCACTGAACCAGTGCAGGATACTTGCTCGCTGTGAGGTCGCGGTGGTATTGTAACGGCGATGTTTAAGCCCTTTGGAAGCTACTGAATTGCTTGGCGGCATGAGGCGCTTCCTTGGGGTTTGCTCTAGAGGTTTCATGTCAACATCCTCCTTCTGCTAACCACTGATCCAGCTTATCTAAATCAAAAATTAGTTTTTTACCTAGTTTTGAGATGGCTGTTTCAAGGCCATTAGTTTTGGAATAAAAAATATAATGTCTTAAGG
>BMAG01000042.1 GCA_014132595.1 Gammaproteobacteria bacterium
TCGACCATCATGCAATTTCTCAATCCCATGCTGATTACTCCCCGCTTTAGTTTTGGCATTAATACTGAGTAAGTGACCTTTGTTCAAAGTTCTTTCGTATTGTTTCAATAATCCAGAGGGTATTTTATCTTTTTTTGCTATATATCCATAAATCTGTAACTTCGGATCACCGATAGGATAAAGGTCTTCTTCTTTTTCTTCTATTTCTGTTGAGGTATTATCGCAGAGATCAGACATGGCTTTTTCATTTTCTGAGCTATAGCTGTCTAGCCATTCTTTAATTTTTACTTTAACATATTCTGGGACTTGCGGAGTGTGATCTGATGGGGTAGATGCTGAATCATCGGAATTTTCCACAGCGGGTATACTATCACTTTGAGCCTGATAAACATGGATACTCAGGGATGTTAATCGCTCTACCATTGCGTCCATTTCTGCTTTATTTTCATCGGACTTATTACGTGCAAGATGGCTACTTATTTTTTTAGCGCAGACTTTATAATCTTCTGGTGTTTGAGCTAGATGAAATAAACAGCTTATTAAATAAAAAGAAACTAGATTTTGTTCAAAATATTTATCATGGATTCGCACTTGTCTAAATGCTTCATGTGCTTCCTTAAATTGATCCAGCTGATAATAAGAAAATCCTATATAAAAATAAATAATTGGACTTGGTTCTCTAGAAGCGACTTCTAATGAATACTTGATAATATTTTCATAGTTATAAGATGTAATACTAAAAATAAGTAATTTACCGATCATCAAAGAATCTCTGCAGCCATATTCAAAGGCTTTTTCAAATAGACGCATAGCTTCTGCCATATCAGCATCGTTTGCTTTCTCTGATTTCAACATCAAGTTTGCTTTTAATAATAATGCTGTAATTGATTTGTCATTCAATGATAATATTTTATTACATAATTGAAGGGCTTTTGTGGGGTCACCTTTTGCACTAGAAGATGCTTCAAAGGTGACAAGTGTTTCAAGGGCTTTGAGATAGTCTGGACATTCTTTTAATACGGCATATAAAATTGATTTTGCTTCATCAAATTTTCTTTCGTTAGCAAGCAATACTGCCATTTGTACTTTTTCGGGAATTGTGCATTTATCAAGAGTCTTTAATCGAACAGGATGATCAAAAAGTAGGATTAGGTCGTCTTTGGGTCCCTTTGATTCTAAAGGACAAAGATCCTGATATCGTTTTTCATAGGCCGCTGCGTTTTGTGCTTCGTTATTCATCGAATAAAGTTGCTTTAAAGCAAAATTATAACTTGGAATATTTCCATGCCTAGCGAGATGAGGTAATAAGAGGTCGAGTGCTAACTGAACATTATTGCGAGATTCAACCACAATAAATTTTGCATAGTGCAATAGCGCAGCTAAATCAGTCGGATTTTCTTTTAAGATCGTAATAAAATATTTTTTAGCTCTATCGAAAGATGTTATCTGGATTTTTATGTCCGTTTGCAGACTGCCATAGGCCGAATTAAATATCGCTGCTGACATGCAAATCTTGTAACGCATGGATTTTAAATAACTATCATCTAACCGACGATGTCTTCCCATAAACAAAAATGCTTTTTCATGCTCTTTCATGATACTTAAAGCTTCTTGTGCCAAAAGTTCTCTTATATCTGATTTATTGCCCATACAGATCATGAGAGAAGCAAGAATTTTAACAATATCCGGATAATTAGGACTTAGTTGTTTTCTTGAGCTTTCTCGTAGAATTTTCCAAAGGGGTAAAGCGCGAGTCGTATATTCAGCTGATTCAAGGCCCTTGTGCATATAGGCTTCTGCTAACATTCTAATAATTAATAAATTATGCGTTTTAGCTTCACTGTGATAGTGGGGCTCTAATAGTCGTATGACATAATCAGGGTGCTTTTCGTTTTGTTTCGCAGTCTTATATGCGATGGCTTCGTCTTCTTGGGGGGTCTTTTCTCGATGCATTATTGTGCTAATTTATAAAAGATGGATCAATAAAATATATTTCTAAGTGTGAAATGTCAAGCGAACTTTATGATCTAGCCCTATTTTATTGTCTCTTTTTTCTAGGTAAACTTTGCGATCTTATGATTTTACAGGCAGGGGCGGGGTTATAGAAATGATGAGTGGTAGATATGGTTTCTGGGTTAAAAAACAAAGTCATTTATATGAATTGATGTATTTGATGACTGAATATACAAAAAATTATGATACATTATCAGAAGATGCGAGAGCTTGCAGTTTGACGGTCTTAAAAGAGAAATTTGAGATATTAACTTCAAGAGAAAAATCACTTGTTAAGCAAGAGATTCACGCATTATTGAATGGTTATTTAGATCGTACAGAACGGGATATCACCATCGGAGGAATATTAGCTTTTTTCACAGCGGCCTATTTTTTTGCGCAAACTCTTTATTATAGAAATCCCATATTAATAAGTCATCTTGCGGAAGGGATGATATTTGCCAATGGAATCAAGATCATCAACGATCAACAACTCAGATCTGAGACAATGCAAGACCCTGTTTTATTAAAAAAATTGATACCTGTTAGCGAATTGCGCAAAGCCTTTGGGTTTTCGATGATGGGAATTGAGAATCTTCTTCAAGACCGAAAGATCGATGGAAAAGATGTTGAAGTACCTAGATCTGGGATCAAAGCGCGACTCTAAAAAAATCGTGAGTCAATCAAAAAAATAATCATATAAAAAAACGTAGGAGTTAATAATGCCACAATCATCGACCTTGTTTCACCAGCGTAAAAAAGCAAATACAAGTCCTCGCTATGTTTATTGCGAAGATCTGGGCCCACTGATAAATGATAAAATCAAAAGACAGGGAAAGCTTTTGTTCGATCTTAAAGCGCTAGGAAAATTAATTGGTAGTGATTCAAGGTCTATTAACTACTACTTGAACACCTTTTTGAAAAAAGAAATAACCAATGTTCTGTTAAGAAAAATGTGGCACATTTATAAAGAAGCGGTTACATCCCATAAAGTTGATTTGACCACCGCCATACTTTTAGTTCAAGCATCAGGGATTAATGTCACTGAACAAGGGCTCTTGAGCCGTGTCTATTATATTAAAACGGCATATGCTTATATTTTGAATTCAGACATAATCAGTAAAAGATTTTACATGAACATGGTACATTCCTTGTTGAATTGCGGATCTGAATATTTAGAAGAAGCTTATCACCAAATCCAGGAGGCTGAACTTCCGGCGGTTATCAAGAATAAGCATAAAAGCATGTTGGATGCAGCAGTGGCAGAATATGACAAGGAAGGGTTGAAAAAAGATGTTATTTATTCCGATGAAAATTTATCGCAACAAATACAACAATCATCACAAGTAATGTCGAATATTTCTCAGGATGAAAAACTATTGCAACAAATGACTGAGCAAGTTCAAAAGGATATTAAATGCAATCATGGCTTTTCCCTGGATATGGAGAGAGAAGCCAAAGAATCTGAGTCGGAACTAAAAACAACCCCCGCGATTCATGTACCAGGCACACCGGATGGTGAAATTAATGAACCATCAAAAGTTACTCCTGTTGATAAAACAATCAAGCCGCCGGCTGAATTTAAAAGTCCTGTGTCAGGGCCATCTTTTTCGCCATTTACATATAGTTTTGCTCAAGGTATGCATTTATTATCAAATACTCGCAGAGAACTTAGGCAGGATTTCGCTCAGGAGAGCTCGTTTTTTACTTGTTTCCCTCGAAGTTGAGAGCGGCTCTCTTTACTAGAGTCATCATGGCGCAGAATAACCAGTTGCATTATCTATCAGTGAGTTTGGTATCGAGTTCTTTTGAAAATACCAGATAGATATCACAGAGGATAATGCAATTATTCCCATACCAATAATATAAAATAGAGGTGCGAAAGGTGTGTTAAACGTTTTGGTTAATGCTGAGCAGACAAGGGGTGCTGTGCTTCCAAATAGGGATGCAGAAAAATTCAATATAACACTGAGCCCTGAACAGCGTACCTCTGCTGGAAAGGCATTCGCTAAAATAGAAGCAAACGGCCCTAGCATTATTCCCATCAATAGCGATAATAACCCTTGGGCAAAAAACTGCATTTCAAGGCTATTAGTAATTGTCATTTCAAACAGAGGGTAAATAAAGCTTATTACTAAAATGCATCCACTCAAAAGCATCCATTTTTTATTGAAGTAATCGGATAAAAATCCAAAGCATAATACGGATGTGGCGTATATACCCGTTGTTAATAAATATAAGCTTGCCACATTGCTGGTATTTATTTTATGTATACTTAGGGTATAGTTACCTAGGTATAAAAAATTGAAATACACTAATATATTTAAAAAAATGCTTACGCCTAACATTCTGATTAAAGTTTTTGAATGATTTTTGAATAACTTTATCAGCGGTGATCGAGGAATCAGATTTTTCTTTTTTATAGTGATATATTCATTTGATTCATATATTCTTTTCCTTAACAAAAAACCTAATACGCCTAATGGCGCGCTTAATAAAAACAAAATACGCCATCCTCCTTGTAACATCGTTTCATATCCTAAAAAATGCAAAGCAATAGCATAAGCTAATGCCCCGCAAAAACATCCTGCGCCTGTCCCGAATATGCCAAAACTTGTGATAAATCCGCTTGATTTTAGATTTTGCTGTTCAGCAAGCAGTGTTAATCCATTGGGATACTCTCCGCTTGTCGCAAAGCCTTGTATCAATCGACAGCATATTAAAATATAAGTTGAAAATGCGGTGCCTATGGGAATTAAACCAATACAGACAGTCGCGCTTGTCATTAAAAAAATAGTCAATAATAAAGTATATTTTCGACCTAAAATATCTCCCAAATGTCCGAAAAAAAGTCCACCTAAAGGACGCATAATATAACCCGATGCAAAAATCGCAAAGGTCGATAACATAGCAGCGAAATGACTGCTTTTTTGAAAGAATAAACTGGAAATTATCGGTGTCAATGAAACAAAAATAGAGAACTCATACCATTCAAAGACAGTGCCTACGGTACAAAGAGCCACTTGCTTTTTGAGTGAAATCATCAAGGTCCCCTCTTTTTTTAAATAGTTTAATTTAAGCCCGTTTTAGTAAAATTCGCAATTTTTTTATCAAAAATTGATTCTTTTTTTAACTAGATCTAAAACGTGGAAATAGAGTATGATAACTTAATGGAATTAAAAAGTAAGCGCTGCAAAAATAATTTGTTAAGGAGAGTATATGAAAATTATTTATTATTTTTTTTTAATTTTATTAATTCCTTTCCCTATTTCATCCTTTGCAAATAATCCTAATCTAAATATTCCCATTATTCTTTATCATAATTTAAATCCGACAGTTCCAGGCAGTATGACAGTCACACCTCAAAAATTTGAAGCCAACTTAAAACTCTTAAAAAATAATGGATTTACCTTTATCCCTTTAAAAGAAGCCGTCGAATATTTAGAAGGCAAACGCGCATCCCTTCCCCCCAAGCCAGTTGTACTGACGGTCGATGACGGCTGGGAGTCTGTTTATACTTATATGTATCCAATTATCAAAAAACTCAATATTCCGGTAACTCTTTTTATTTATCCAGGAAGCATTTCAACTGAAAAACATTATTTGTCGTGGGAACAATTAAAAGAATTAAAAAACACAGGACTTTTTGATATACAGGGCCACACTTATTCGCATCCCAATTTTAAAATCGCAAAAAGAAGACTTTCGCCTGCAGCTTATGAAAAATATGTCCAAAAAGAATTAATTCTTTCAAAGACAATATTAGAAAACAAAATGGGTAGTCGTGTCACTTTGCTCGCTTGGCCATTTGGGATATATAATGCTGAGTTAGAAAGAGAAGCTCAAAAAGCAGGATATGAAATGGCATTTACGATTGGCTATCAGAAGGCTAATAAAAAATTCAAATCTATGGAGCAACCTCGTTTTATGATTGTTGACAAGTTATCTAATCAGACATTTCAAATTATTTTAAGAAATGCATGAACATACATTTATAATAATATTTTAGTGTATTGCTGCGCAATTTATCGTATTTTTAGATACTTGTTCTTGTATAACTCGAGTGACTTCTTTTGTGTTTTCATTAGACATATTTCGTCTAAAATATGCCATAGGATTTTTAAACCATCCTTTTGCTCCTTGGGTGCTTAGCTCTTTATGTTCAGTTGGTAATCCTAACTTTTCAGCCTTTTCCTGAACGATATTTAATTTTTCTCCGACAGGATTTAGCCAAGCGGTCATGGGCGGTTTCCGAGTTTTGTAACCATACAATGCATATAATCCAGCAATACCGACTGCTGCCGCAGGATTGATGGTAATTCCGATGATCATCGTTGCAAATTGAGCGGAAACAAATAGTCCACTTCCGAAGCGAACGGTTGCAAAAATAAATAAAGCTATTTGATTAGCCCAATAATAATTATTATATTGGGCAGCGTTTTTAAAAACTTTATTATAGTTTAATTGCATCGCATCAAAATCAGTTTG
>BMAG01000043.1 GCA_014132595.1 Gammaproteobacteria bacterium
TATAGGGCGACGGCGACGACCGAGATCTACACAAGGCTATTCGTCGGCAGCGTCAATGTGTATAAGAGACAGGTTTAATTTTAAATCGATTGATGAATTTAAAGGGTTGTCATTTGAAAAAATGGGAGAACTTGCAGGCTGGTCTCCTGAGGCCACGGCTTCTTTTAAAAAAGATACACTCGCTGTCATTACCACAGGGCAAGCCAAAATTAATATAGAAGAACCGCCCATTCCTGGGAAAGATGGAAACTCTGTTTACTATCTAACCAACCGGGTGCCCTTTTATGATAACGATGGTAAGGTCGCAGGTATGGTTGGCGTTTCCATTGATATTACGGAACGCAAAAAAACAGAGGCCGCCTTAAAACAAGCAAAACTTGCAGCTGAAATGGCAAACCAAGCACGGTCCGAATTTATTACCAACATGAGTCATGACATCAAAACACCCTTGGCTGGCATTATCGGAATAGCTGATATGCTCGCAAACAAATTAGCTGATAAAAATGATGTGGGATTTATGAGAGACATTGTCGCAGCCGGACAACAACTTATGGTTTTTTTTGATAACTGTTTGGATATTGCGAAATCAGAAGATAAAAATACCGCATTGTTAACTGAAAATTTTAATCTAAGACTGCTTATTCAAGAAATAATCGATCTATTTCAACCTGCTATCACTAAAAAAAGATTGAAGTTACTCGTTTATTTTGATGATAAATTCCCTGAGTACATGCTGGGGAGTCGAGCTGGTCTATTTCGAGTTCTCATGAATTTGGTCGGGAATGCCGTAAAATTCACTGACAAAGGATCCATTAAAATCGCGGTTAAATTAGGCGCTAAATCAACAAGTAAAAAAATCATTGCGCTCATTACTATAAAAGATACGGGCATAGGCATACCCAAAGAGAAGCATGCGCTGATATTTGAACGCTTCACACGGTTAACACAATCCAATAAAGGTTTAAATTCAGGCAGCGGTCTGGGATTATATTTAGTAAAAAAATACATGGATAACATGAAAGGTGAGATTCATCTCTCAAGCACCGTCAATCAGGGCAGTCAATTTATTATTGCGGTTCCTTTAGAAATTTCTTTGCTTGCTCCCGCAGAGCATGAAATTGATAACACACTCCCTTTATCGAATAGAGTTGATATCAAGCCGTATGAAGGTATCAAAGTATTCACTTCATCCCAACCGCCTGTTAAATCTGTCAAAATATTACTAATTGAGGATAACCCGATTGCTCAAACAGTCGTAAAATCGATTTTAACCTCTCTTCACTGCCAAGTTGATATCGCAAACAGTGGAAATGAAGCTATCAATTTATTTGAGCCAGGAAAATATCAGTTGGTACTTACAGATCTTGGATTACCTGATATTTATGGAAATAGTATTATCAGCTATTTTCGAAAAATCGAAGAAGGCTCAAATCATCGTGTGCCTATTATTATTCTTACTGCGCATATTACGGATGAAATTAGACAGGAATGTGCGGAAATAGGCACCGATGAAATATTACATAAGCCTCTGATGAACGAAAAAGCGAAAGCTATATTAGAGCGGTATGTTTATAACTCGTAGGAGTTGAAAAATCAGGTTTTTAAAACAGTTGCCCATGGATAAAGATTCTTAGACAGCAACCTCTCCTTTTATGTGGGGGTGGGCTTGGTAATCGAGGATTTCAAAATCTTCGAATTGATAATCAAAAAGTGAGGCGGGTTTGCGTTTTATGTGTAGCTTTGGCAAAGGATAGGGGTCGCGTGATAATTGTAAATTGACTTGTTCGATATGATTGGAATAGATATGACAATCGCCGCCTGTCCAGATAAATTCACCTACCTCTAAATTACATTGTTGTGCGACCATGTGTGTCAATAAAGAATAGGATGCAATGTTAAAGGGCACGCCTAAAAAGGAATCGGCAGAGCGCTGATAGGATTGGCAAGATAATTTATTTTGGGAAACATAAAATTGGAATAATAAATGACAGGGAGGTAATGCCATTTTGGATAATTCGCCTACATTCCATGCGCTCACGATTAAACGTCGTGAATCTGGGTTTTGTTTTATTTGTTGAATCACTTCACTCATTTGATCGATGATTTTCCCATGGGTACCTTGCCAAGCTCGCCATTGTTTACCGTAAACGGGACCTAAATTACCTTGATCATCGGCCCACTCATCCCAAATGGTGACTTTATTTTCGCGTAGATAATTAATATTAGTATCGCCTTGCAAAAACCATAATAGTTCATGAATAATACTGCGCAGTGATAATTTTTTGGTGGTTACTAGAGGAAATCCTTTGTTCAGATCAAAACGCATTTGATAAGCAAAGACGCTTAATGTGCCCGTTCCGGTGCGATCTTTTTTTTCTACTCCATGGTCACGGATATGTCGTAAAAAATCTAAATATTGCTGCATGTTTTATTTCCTCTAAAGGTATAGGCCCCTATCAGCATTCCTATGCCTAAAATAAACATCGGCAAGGAAAGCAGCTGGCCTTTGGTCAACCAGCCGAAAGCTATAAATCCAATTTGTGCATCTGGCTGCCTAAAAAATTCTATACAAAAACGAAAAAGACCATAACAGATTAAAAATAACCCTGAGACTGCCCAACGTGGTCGTGGTTTTTGAGAATAAAACCATAAAATAACAAACATGGCCACCCCTTCCAGTAAAAACTCATACAACTGAGAAGGATGACGAGGCAGATTCCCGCCATTTGGAAAAATCATGGCCCAAGGCACATCGGTTACACGTCCCCATAACTCACCATTGACAAAATTACCTATGCGACCGGCGGCTAATCCGATAGGTACGACAGGTGCAATAAAATCCGTCAAATCCACCAGCGATTTATTAATTTTATAAGCATATAAACTTAAAGCAATGAGGACGCCTAGAAAACCACCATGAAAAGACATGCCTCCTTGCCAAACCTTTAAGATCGATAATGGATTTGTAATGAATGTTGGCCAGGCATAAAACAACATATACCCTAGCCTTCCGCCTACCACAACGCCCAAGGCCGCATAAAAAATAATGTCTGACAATTGTTCCAGAGTAAAACCACGATCAAAATGAGAACGTTTAATGCGTAGCGCCAACACTCCCCAGCATGCTACAAAACTAAAAAGATACATAAGCCCATACCAAAAAATTGAAAAGGGCCCAATATGAAAGGCAACGGGATTAATAGATGGATACTGGATCATTTTTTTTGATATTCCCAAAACCGTTTTGATAACACAATACGTGCAAACTCTTTCATAGCTAAACTATAGACTCGTCTTTTAAATGCCACCACTTGGGTTAAAGGATACCAATAGGAAACCCATGCCCATGAATCAAATTCAGGACTTTCGGTGGCTGCCAGATTAATTTGGGTATCTTTATTCACAAGTTGCAATAAAAACCATTTTTGTTTTTGACCGACACAAATCGGTTTCGAATAATGTCGAATGAGACGCTCTGGCAAACGATATCTCAGCCAACGGCGAGTTGTACTTAATACTCTTACATCTTCTGCCTTAAGCCCAATTTCCTCATTGAGTTCACGATACATGGCTTGTTCGGGTGTCTCATTTTCTTTCATTCCTCCTTGAGGAAATTGCCAAGCCATTTTCCCAATTCGTTTTGCTAAAAAAAGCTGCCTTTTAGCATTGACTAAAATAATTCCGATCCCATGTCTATAACCTTCTTCATCAATCACGCTGCGGTACTCTTCTATCACCCTGAGGGGCATTTTTTCAAAAATCATGCTTTACAGCAAACCTATTTTGTTACTTTAGAAATATAACTCAGGATATAATACACTTCTTGCCGTGTTAATGAGACATAAAACCTATGCCGATCCGAATATTAGTCAATGGTGCTCGTGGGAAAATGGGTCAGCTTGCTGTTAAAACAATCAGTGAACATCCTGATTTTCTATTAGTGGGTACGACACAAAAAAATGATGATTTGATGAGTGAGATTAAAAACAATCAAGCGCAAGTTGTCTTTGATGTCACTAATGCCGAATCTGTTTTAAAAAATACCAACACTATTATCGATGCGGGTGCTCACCCGGTGATTGGAACAAGTGGTCTTCTTCCAGACCAGGTCAATTTTTTACAAAAACGCTGTTCCAAACTCAAATTGGGAGGCATCATTGCCCCGAATTTTTCCTTAGGCGCTGTTTTGATGATGAAATACGCACAAGAAATAATAAAATATTTTCCGAAAGCTGAAATTATTGAAATGCATCATGCAGGAAAATTAGACAGCCCGTCAGGAACAGCGATTCGTACCGCGAGTATGTTAGCCCAAGCGCGTAAATCACAGCCAGAACAAAGGCAAAAAACGCATGAGACTATTGCGGGTGCACGGGGTGCATTGTATGAACAAATTCCCATTCATTCGATCCGTTTACCCGGATTGATGGCACATCAAGAGATTCTCTTTGGCAGCGATGGAGAAACCCTCTCACTTCGGTGTGACACCATCGATCGGAATTGTTATGCGCCCGGTATTATATTAGCGTGTCAAAAAGTTCTGCAATTGGATCATTTGGTTTATGGATTAGAACACATTATTTAAAGATTTTTGCTATACTTAATGCTATTAAGGAGTCTTGATCATGGCAGATCTTTTATTCATCGCGATGACCGTCATTTTCTTTGCACTCTGTTTGGCACTCATTCACTTTTTTGACTTGTTATCAAGGAATACAGAATGAGTCTCTATTTAATTTGCGGCATTATTACATTACTTTTGTTTATTTATTTATTAATAGTGCTGTTTAAACCCGAATCCTTCTAAAAGGAGTTTCACCAGGATGGAAAATGGTATCCTCCAGGTTGTCGTGTATCTTTTGATCTTGCTTGCGTGTGTTAAACCCTTGGGCTGGTACATGGCCCAAATCTATGAAAATAAAGCGTGCGTGATCAATCGCCTGCTTCGTCCTTTTGAATATTTTATTTATAAATTAAGCGGCATACAGCCTGAGCAAGAAATGGGATGGAAGAAATATCTTTCTTCTCTGCTGCTTTTTAATTTTTTAGGCTTTTTGGCCGTCTATGCGACAGAGCGTTTACAATGCTATTTGCCTTTAAATCCACAACATTTTACGGGAGTGCCTGCAAATATATCGTTTAATACAGCCGCGAGTTTTATCACAAATACAAATTGGCAAGCGTATAGTGGTGAACAGACGCTTAGTTATTTCACCCAAATGGTTGCACTTACGGCACAAAACTTTTTATCCGCTGCAACCGGCATGTCCTTATTAGTTGCTTTTATTCGTGGATTGGCTCGTCATGAAACGCATAGCCTTGGTAATTTTTGGGTTGATATGGTACGAAGTATCCTTTATATACTGCTCCCTCTTTCATTTATTCTTGCGCTCGTTTTATCTTCTCAGGGGGTCATTCAAAATTTCAAGCCGTACCAAAAGGCGAGCTTGTTACAAACGATCAATTACCAACATGCAAAGATAGATTCGGCTGGGTTATCTATAAAAGATATTAACGGCAATCCGATTCTTGAAAATGTAACGATAACAGAACAGGAAATTCCCATGGGTCCTGTTGCGTCGCAAGTTGCTATTAAACAACTAGGCACGAATGGCGGCGGTTTTTTTAATACTAATTCCGCACATCCTTTTGAGAATCCCACACCGCTTTCTAATTTTTTAGAAATGCTTGCTATTTTGCTTATTCCTGCAGCGCTTTGTTATACCTTTGGAATTATGGTTAAAGATAAACGTCAAGGATGGGCTATCTTTTTGGCAATGTTCATTTTATTTATACCTCTCGTGACAATGACTATTTATTTCGAACAAAAGGGCAATCCTGCATTAACTCATCTAAGTATCGATCAAACTATAAAGCCCAATCTATCTTCAGGCGGTAATATGGAAGGCAAAGAAACGCGCCTTGGGATTGTTAATTCTGCATTATGGGCCAATGCAACGACGGCATCTTCAAATGGTTCTATCAATGCGATGCTTGATTCATTCATGCCTTTAAGCGGTTTAGCCTGTATATGGTTAATGCACTTAGGCGAAGTGGCATTCGGAGGAGTGGGCTCAGGTTTATATGGAATGCTAATGCTCGTAATAATCACTGTTTTTATTGCGGGATTGATGGTTGGCAGGACTCCTGAATATTTAGGAAAAAAAATTGAACCTTATGAAATGAAAATGGTTACAGTGGCTGTATTAATTATGCCATTGGCCGTACTGTTGTTAACTGCCGTCGCATCAGTCACAAAAATGGGAGTTTCATCGATTGGAAATCCGCCTTTGCATGGCTTTTCAGAAATGCTCTATGCATTTACTTCCATGGGCAATAATAATGGCAGTGCTTTTGCTGGACTCCAGGTTGCAACACCTTTTTATACTATAGCAGGTGGCATCGAAATGCTTTTGCTGCGTTTTTGGATCGCAATCTCTGTGCTTGCAATTGCAGGATCTTTGTCACATAAAAAATTAATTCCAACAACCTCCGGCACACTACCTACCGATACCTTGCTTTTTGTTATTTTATTAATTGGTGTTGCGAGCGTTTTGGGGGCACTTACTTTTTTCCCTACACTTGCCTTAGGGCCTATTGCAGAATATCTCAAACTGGGAGCTTTCTATGGCAATTAACATATCATCATGGAATCTGACCATTTTAAAATCTGCTATTATTAGCTCATTTTTAAAATTATCGCCTTTGCATCAACTTCGAAATCCCGTGATGTTTTCGGTCTATGTAGGCTCAATATTAACATCCGCTTTATTCGTGCAAGCTTTAATGGGACATGGTGAGGCGCCGACGTATTTTATTTTGGCGATTACTTTTTGGTTATGGTTGACCTTATTATTTGCCAATTTTTCTGAGGCCATGGCAGAAGGCCGTGGTAAAGCACAAGCATCCGCGTTACGAAAAGCTCGACGTGAAATACAAGCAAAAAAATTATCAAAAGCCGAACGTCACGCTAAGATAACCTTAGTCCAATCAGATAAATTACAAGAAGGTGATATTGTATTAGTTGAAGCAGGCGATTTTATTCCAAGTGATGGAGAAGTGATTGAAGGCATCGCTTCTATCAATGAAAGTGCAATCACCGGAGAAAGCGCGCCAGTAATTAGAGAAAGCGGCGGTGATCGCAATGCTGTCACCGGGGGAACACAAATTCTTTCAGATTGGTTAATTATTCGTGTTACAGCTAATCCAGGCGAAACCTTTATTGATCAAATGATTGCATTAGTGGAAGGCGCAAAACGTCAAAAAACTCCGAATGAACTTGCTCTCACTATTTTGCTGGCAGGACTTACGATTGTTTTTTTACTCGCATGTTCGACCTTATTACCTTTTTCAATCTATGGTGTCAGCGCTGAAGGAACGGGTAAGGTTGTTTCAGTTACTGTTCTCATTGCTTTATTTGTTTGTTTAGCGCCTACAACGATCGCAGGTCTGCTTTCTGCAATTGGCATTGCGGGCATGGACCGTATGATTCAATCTAACGTTATTGCCTTATCGGGTCGCGCCATTGAAGCGGCGGGTGATATCGATACTTTAATCCTGGATAAAACAGGAACGATTACACTCGGCAATCGTCAAGCGACTGAGTTTATACCCGCAGACGGTGTGAGCATGGAACAATTAGCGGACGCAGCACAGCTTTCATCGCTGGCCGATGAAACACCTGAAGGACGCAGCATCGTCATATTGGCCAAAGAAAAATATGGTTTACGCGGTCGTGAAATCAGCGAACTTAACGCAACTTTTATTCCCTTTACAGCTCAGACACGCATGAGTGGTGCAAATCTAGGCGGCAGACAAATTCGCAAAGGTGCTGTTGAAGCTATTGAAAAATATTTGAAGGAAATGAATGGAACCTTCCCAGCTTCAATGCAAGAGAAAATTACAACGATTGCACGTAAAGGTGGAACGCCACTCATTGTAGCGGATGGTATAAACGTATTAGGTGTAATTCATTTAAAAGATATTGTGAAAGGTGGTATTCGTGAACGTTTTTCTGAATTACGAAAAATGGGAATTAAAACTATCATGGTAACTGGTGATAATCCCTTAACCGCGGCTGCCATTGCAGCTGAAGCAGGTGTTGATGATTTTCTTGCCAATGCAACGCCGGAAGATAAACTCAAACTGATTCGCAAATTACAAGCAGAAGGTCATTTAGTTGCGATGACAGGCGATGGCACAAATGATGCACCGGCATTAGCACAAGCCGATGTTGCCGTTGCGATGAACACGGGCACACAAGCAGCCAAAGAAGCCGGAAATCTAGTCGATTTAGATTCAAATCCAACAAAGCTTATCGAAGTCGTTGAAATAGGTAAACAATTATTAATGACACGGGGAGCTCTAACAACTTTCAGTATTGCTAATGATCTCGCTAAATATTTTGCAATTATTCCTGCAGCATTTGCGACTACCTATCCAATATTAAATAAATTAAACATCATGCATCTTGCAACCCCTGAAAGTGCAATATTATCCACTGTTATTTTCAATGCATTTATTATTATCTTATTATTACCGCTAGCATTACGCGGTGTGCGTTATCAAAGAAGATCTGCCGCACGTATATTGCAAAGTAATGTCATTATTTATGGAATAGGCGGTCTGATAGTTCCGTTTGTTGGAATAAAATGTATTGATCTTCTAATATCATTATCCGCATTTATTTAAGGATTGAATATAAATGACTATAATTAAACAATTCAAAATAGCCTTCATTTTACTCATTCTCATGACTCTTTTAACAGGAGGATTATATCCAGCACTTGTGACTGGCATTGCTCAGATTCTTTTCCCCTTTCAAGCGAATGGCAGTCTCATAAAACTCAACAACAAAGTCATAGGATCACAGCTCATAGGACAATCCTTCACAAATGAAAATTACTTTTGGGGCCGCCCTTCTGAGACAACACCTTTTCCATACAATGCAAGTAACTCAGCAGGCTCTAATTACAGCGCACTTAACAAAGATTATTTATCCACTATCAAAACCAGGTCAGAACAATTACAAAAAAATAATCCTAAAAAACAAGGGCTCATCCCCGTTGATTTGGTAACCGCATCAGGCAGTGGATTAGATCCTGAAATTAGTCCAACTGCTGCGATATATCAAGCAGCTAGAATTGCCAAAGCACGAAAAATTCCAGAAGAAAAAATTCTGTCTTTAATAACAAAATTCACTAAAAATCGTTCTTTAGGAATTCTTGGTGAACCCCGGGTGAATGTACTCCAACTTAACCTTGCATTGAATAATTTATAGGTGACTCATGTCAAAAAAACGTCACAGCCCGGAAGATTTTTTAAAGCTTGCAAAAGAAGAAGAAAGCCATCAATTACGTGGAAAGCTGAAAATATTTTTAGGCGCATCCCCCGGTGTAGGAAAAACCTATACTATGATTGAGGAAGCGCATATGCAACGCGCTCAGGGGCTTGATGTCATCATTGGAATTATCGAATCTCATGGCCGGCACGAAATAGAAACTTTATTAAGTAATCTTGAAATATTACCTCGTCAAAAAATCGAGTATCGCGGACATCAGTTGACTGAATTTGATCTGGACGCCGCCTTAAAACGAAACCCAGGCATCATACTAATTGATGAAATGGCCCATACTAATGCTCCGGGCTTGCGTCATGCCAAACGCTGGCAGGATATTAAAGAACTTTTAGATCGTGGTATCAATGTCTATACCACCCTTAATGTACAACATATAGAAAGTCTAAATGATAATGTGTCTCAAATTTTACATACACACATCAAGGAAACTGTTCCGGATTTTATGCTAGAATTGGCTGATTCAATAGAGTTGATTGATTTACCTCCTGAAGATTTATTAAAGCGTTTACAGGAAGGAAAAGTCTATATACCCGAACAAGCATCGCTCGCCGTCGAACATTTTTTTCGTAAAGGAAATCTATCAGCTTTACGCGAATTAGCGCTACGAATTACTGCCGAACGCGTGGAAGCTCAAGTATTAAATTATAGGCAAGACCTTGGCATTAAACACGTTTGGCCTACCAAAGAAAAGCTGCTCGTCTGTGTGAGCGCAAAATACAAATCTACTAAATTAATTCGTACAACTCGTCGCATGGCAAGCCGTTTAAAAGCCGAATGGCTTGCGGTCTATGTCGACACCCCTGAGGTTAGAATCTCTGAAGAAAAACGCAATAGCGCCATTCAAAATCTACATCTCGCCGAACGATTGGGCGCACAAACAACGATTCTCACGGGCTTAAATGTTAGCAAAGAAATTATGGATTTTGCACGAGAACATAACATTACTAGCATTGTCATTGGGAAAGAAATTCGCTCGCGCTTACGAGATTTATTTTTTGGTAGCCTGGCCGATAAAATTATTCGACAAAGCGGTGAAATTGATGTGTACCTCATTACGGGTGAATTTGACGATACAGCATTGCCCTTCAAATATAAACGAACATCCTGGCGTTCTTATGGTATTGCCATCATGATTACAGGGATTGTCACAGCGCTTAACTATTTTTTTCATCCTTATCTGAATAACAGCAGCATTGCAGTGCTCTATCTCATGGGAGTTGCTATTACTGCATCATTTGGAGAATATGGTGCTGCCTTATTAGCTTCTATTTTAAGTATGCTTTTTTTCCGTTTTTGCTTTATCCCTCCTTTTTATTGCCTCACAATGAATGATGCGCCGTCAAATTTATCATTATTGCTTTTCTTCATTTTCACGCAAATCATCAGTTACTTAGCTATTATTTCACGACGTCAAGTTCAAGCTATTCATCTGGCCGAACATCATACCAATGCGCTCTATAGTCTTTCCCGACAATTAGCGTCGACTCGCGGCGTAGACAACTTGCTTGCAGCTGCCACACGTTATCTTGCTGAATTATTAGATAGTGATGTGATTGCTTTGCTTCCTGAAAATAATACGCTTACCATTCATGCAAAATCAGGGCCTGTCGCCATCTTAAATGATAAAGAAAAAAGTATTGCGCAATGGGTCTATGATTTAGGCCAGAGCGCGGGACTTGGCACAGATACACTTCCTCTTGCAAATGCAACCTACATTCCTCTTCTCGCTTCTAAAAAATCAATCGGTATACTCAGAGTCTGCCCGAATCAACCTGAACGTTTATTTACACCAGAACAGATGCGATTATTGGAGTCCTGTGTAAATCAAATTGCCTTAGCAATAGAAGTAGATAGGGCTCATAAACTATAACGGACAATCCCCATTCTAAACAGACACAAGCGTATTCACGATAGGCTTTGCTTAAAATATTATTGAATTTTTGCCAAAACCAGACCTGCCAATATCCATCCTATTAATAAATCCGCCATCATGACGAATGTATATGAAGCATCAAAACAAAACCAGTTCCAAAGAGGAAGATAAGTGACAATGCCTGCAGCAAGCCCAAAGAAACCGACAAATTTCACTCGTTTAAAATAAGTTAAACCAGTTGTTTTACTCAGCATATAAGCCACTAAAATTGCAGCAACCATTTGAATTAATAAACTAATAATCAAGGCAGGAATCATGGAGGATGGCATCCCTTGCAAATGCACTGATGCAAAAATATAGGCTTGGTGCGCCTTATCCTGACTGCTATCCATTCCCATCGGTGTTACATATATACCGGACTGAAGCACATTGGCTTCCAATCCGCTTGCCACTGCTGGACCGTTAATAAAACTATGCAGCGTTGCACCATGCCAAGGAAGCACCATCCATGAAAACGCGCCCCAAAAAAACAGGACAAGGCCTGCAAGAAACCCTTTTTTAATGTACGTCTTCATCAATTTTTCCTCTCGAGCTAGGCTCTCACTTCAACAAAAATCATCTTGGAAAGCAAGGAATATATAATATTAAACACCATAAATGCAAATAAGAACTTCCATAATCATCGCGATAATATGCTATGATTGCAAATTTATACTTCTAGGAACATCACAATGAAACTGACAAAGATAGCAGCAATTGCGCTTAGCATATTTTGCGTTAACACTTTTGCATCCGACCCAATCGCAACGGATTTAGCAAAAAAAACAACGACTGCAGCACTAGATAAAAACCAAGCGGAAGGCGCCGCTTTTTTAAAGCACAACAAAAAAAATAAAGACGTTGTCACATTGCCTGATGGATTGCAATATAAAATAATAAAACAAGGCAAAGGTCCTAAACCCACAGAGACCGACGTAGTCAGTGTCAACTATGTAGGCACCTTCATCAATGGCAAAGAATTTGATAGTTCCTATAAACGAAATGAACCTGCTTCTTTCCCAGTAGGCGGAGTCATCCCAGGCTGGACAGAAGCTCTGAAGTTAATGCCTGTCGGTTCAATATGGATGCTCTATATTCCTTCTGATTTGGCCTATGGAGAACAAGGCAGCCCACCCATTGTTCCTGCGAATTCTACATTGATTTTTAAAGTTGAATTGCTCGAAATCAAGAAATAGCTATTAAAAACTAGGCGATTGTTATCAAGAAACATCGCCTAGTTTTGGCACAAATTAAAATTCTATTTTTCTTTATAAACCAAATCCAACTCACGAGCTGCTTTCACTTCATCCAATCGTCGTACTGATAATGTATGAGGCGCAGTACGCACCAGATCAGGTTTTATTTTGGCTTCCTGCACAATACAAATGAGCGCATCAGCAAAAGCATCCAACACTTCTTTGCTTTCTGTTTCTGTCGGCTCTATTAATAAACATTCGGGGACTAATAAAGGAAAATACATCGTCGGCGCATGAAAATCATAGTCTAATAACCGCTTTGCTACATCCAATGCGGTTATTTGTAATTCTTTGGCTTCTATTTTTAGCGTGATAATAAATTCATGGCTCGCCCTGCGATTTGCATAAGCGGCAGTAAAACCTGCGGCTTTCAACTTTGCTAACAAATAATTAGCGTTCAGTGTGGCAAATTCAGCCACACGCTCCATACCTTCCTTGCCAAGCATACGTGCATACATATAAGCACGTAAAATAATACCGGCATTGCCCATAAAAGCCGATAAACGTCCAATGGTTTGCGGACACTCTTTCCCTGTTAGCCAATAATAAGTTTCCTCTTTTTTTGCAACAATAGGCATTGGCAAAAAAGGCACTAAACGTTCACTCACCGCAACCGGTCCCCCGCCTGGGCCGCCGCCGCCATGAGGGGTTGCAAATGTTTTATGTAAATTAATGTGCATCACATCAAAACCCATATCGCCAGGACGCACTTTCCCAAGAATTGCATTTAAGTTCGCGCCATCATAATAAAGTAAACCGCCGGCCTCATGAACGATACTCGCAATTTCTTCTATGTTCTGTTCAAACACCCCTAACGTTGATGGATTCGTTAACATAATTCCCGCGGTTTTCGGCCCCACGACTTTGCGTAAACTATCCAGATCAACATTCCCCTCTTTGTCCGTTGGAATTTCCCGCACTTCAAACCCACATTGCGCAGCGGTCGCAGGATTTGTACCGTGCGCTGCATCAGGTACTAATATTTCTGTGCGCGTCAAATCTGATCTAGCATGATGATAAGCACGAATCATCGCAACCCCCGCAAATTCACCTTGCGCTCCAGCCATCGGTGTTAACGATACACCCCGCATACCTGTCACTGCTTTTAATATTTCCTGCAACTCATAAGCACAGGAAAGATAGCCTTGACTATTTATGGGTAAGGAAAAAGGATGGTGATTTAAAAAACCTTCCAGCATTGCAAGTTGATGTATACCGCGCGGATTATATTTCATCGTACAAGAACCCAGCGGATAAAACTGCGTGTCAATTGAAAAATTCGCACGCGATAACTTCGTAAAATGACGCACCACTTGCAACTCAGAAACTTCCGGCAACAAAGGCTCATCGTTTCGCAATAAATGAGAAGGAATTGTTGTTTTTTGAGCCACATGACGCGGTATTTGAGCGGTAGCACAACGGCCATGATGTGATAACTTAAAGATAAGTTCTGACATGCTCTGTTTTCTCCGTTTTATCTCGTGAATGATCCTCGCAAGAAAGAACAGAAGCTAACGCTGTCACAAATTTATCTATATCTTCTGCTGTTTTTGTTTCTGTGACACACACCAACAGACATTCACCCAAGTGAGGATATGCCTTAGATAAATCAAAGCCCCCTTGCATTTTTGATTTAGCTAATTGATGCAGCACAAATTCTACAGAGCGAGGAACCCGTATCACGAACTCATGAAAATAGGGGCCCTCAAAAACCAACTCAACACCTTTAATGGCTGTTAATTTTTTCTGTAATAATTCTGCATTCTGATGACTGATCAAAGCAATCTGACGTAATCCATGAGGTCCCATTAAACTCATATAAATCGTACTTGCAGCAACAAGCAATCCTTGATTGGTACAGATGTTTGATGTTGCCTTCGCACGACGAATATGTTGTTCGCGCGCCTGCATTGTTAATACAAATCCTTGTTTACCTTCCAGATCAACTGTACGTCCAACAACTCGTCCTGGTAATTGACGTGCCAGTTCTTTTTTACAACATAAAAAACCATAATAAGGACCGCCGGATGATAAAGGCACTCCTAAAGGTTGTCCTTCTCCACAAGCAATATCGGCACCCGCATGACCCCATTGACCAGGCGCTTTTAATAAAGCCATCGCCATCGGATTTACAACAGCAATGGCTAACGCTTTTTTTGCATGCACCCAATCCGTTAACGTATCCACTTCTTCGAGCATCCCCAAAAAATTAGGCTGCGGAATCACTAAGGCTGCTATTTCTTCATGCGTCATTTTTTCAAGGGTTTCGATAGAAAGACGCCCTGTTTTTTCATCAAATGGAACATCAACAAGCTCAATACCTTGTTGTGTAACAATCGTTTTAACCACTTCGCGATAAAAAGGATGCACACAGCTCGGTAATAAAATCCGGTTCGATTTATTTTTACGATTTAGTCGAACCGCCATTAAAATTGCTTCTGCCAATGCAGTTGCCCCATCGTACATCGATGCATTGGATATATCTAATGCCATCAAGCTGGCCATCATGGTTTGATATTCATAAAGCAGCTGCAATGTTCCCTGACTTGCTTCTGCCTGATAAGGTGTATATGCCGTCATGAATTCACCGCGGCCTGCAATATGCCAGACGGCCGCAGGAATATGATGTTCATAAGCGCCCGCTCCTATAAAGCAAAGTAGTCCGCTATCTTGTTCGGCACGCGAACGCATCAGACGGCCTAATTCCATTTCAGTTAAACTTTCTGGAATAGCCGGCATATTTTTAACTCGCAAATGAGCGGGAATCTCTTCAAATAATTGCTCGATGCTTGTTACATCAATTGTTGCCAGCATTTCCTTAATGTCGTTTGCAGAATGCGGAATAAATGGCATAAGCTTCCTCGCTTTCAGTATTTCAATGCGCCTCTGATGCAACCTGTTTTAAATATTGCTCGGAATTTAATAAATGCGGGGTATCGTTATCATAAGGACGAACTTTAAATAACCAGCCTTTTCCGTAAGGATCCTCATTAATCAGTTGCGGTGTTTCAAACAAGGCTTCGTTAATTTCAACGACTTCTCCTGAAACCGGAGCATAGATATCCGCAGCTGCTTTGACAGATTCGACAACGGCACACTCTTGCCCAGATTCAAGATTCGCTTCAATCTCAGGTAATTCTACATAAACTAAATCACCTAACATTGTTTGCGCATGATCAGTAATTCCTATCGTCAGCACATCTTCATCTCGACGCACCCATTCATGTGTTTTTGAATATTGCAAAAACTTTGGCACACTATTCATTTTTCCACTCCTAAACTAAGACCTAGACTTGGCTTATCTATTTCACCCTATCCTGATTTTTATACTCCACGCCTCTATGACTTTACATCCACTCCATTGTGACGCTTGGAATGAGGGTCCGCTGAAATGTGAACAGATCCTGCCGTTTTATTTTTAGTAACAAAAGGTGGTTTGATCACCTCTGCACGATGTTGTTTCCCTCGGATTTCCACCATGCATTGCGCTCCTATTGTGTGAGGCACACGAGCCAATGCAATCCCTTTATTTAATGTAGGCGAAAAACTCCCGCTTGTAATCTCCCCTTCACCCATATCTTCCACGATCACTTTTTGATGATTACGCAAAACACCTGGCTCTAACAATACTAGGCCTTTCAGACAACGCATAACGCCGGATTGCCGTTGTTTTTCGAGTGCATCACGTCCAATAAAATCGCGTTCTTTAGGTTCCCAGGCAACAGTCCAGGCTAAATTTGATTCTAACGGCGTGACTGTCTCATCCATATCTGCACCATATAAATTCAATCCCGCTTCCAGCCGCAGCGTATCACGCGCACCTAAACCGCAAGGATAAATTTTAGCGGCAATTAATTTCTCCCACAACGCAGCGGCCTCATCAGAAGGTAAAATAATTTCAAAGCCATCTTCACCGGTGTAACCGGTGCGCGCAACAAATAAAGAATTCAAGGAAACAGCGTGAAATGGTTTTAAATCAAGAATAACTTTCAAATCATTCAAATCAAAAACAGCGGAAAGTTTATTTCGAACCTGCGGTCCTTGCACAGCTAACATAGCGCAATCAGTACGCTCAACCAATGTGATAGAGTATTTTTTTGCATGCTCATTTAACCATGCTAAATCTTTATCATGCGTCGCTGAATTAACAATCAAACGAAAAAAATCATCCCTTATTTTATAAACAATTAAATCATCAATGATCCCGCCTTGAGGATTTAACATGCAAGTATAAAGTGCTTTTCCTGAGGTCAGACGATCCACGTTGTTTGCAAGCAGATAACGCAATAAAGCGGCAACCTCCTGCCCTTTTGCATCCACAATAGTCATATGCGAGACATCAAACACACCCGCATCCTGACGCACATGATGATGCTCCTGCACTTGAGAACCATAATGCAAAGGCATTTCCCAACCGGCAAAATCAACCATTTTGGCATTCGCCGACAAATGAGAGGAATATAATGCTGTTTTTTTCCCCATAATCTTAAGCATTCCATTTATCTTTTAAAATCCAGCAAGAAGTATACCGTTAAAAAAAAATGTTTTCATCAAATTAAAACTATTACAGCCCGCTGGGATATGCGAAAATTTTATACTTTAGAGATTTCCCAACCCCGGCAAATCTCCTCGCTTACCTAATGCATAGCTGATTAAAAAATTTTTAATAAAAGGTAATTGATTTGTTAAATTCAAACCAAAATTACGAAGTTGTTGCACTGATTTTTTATGACTACCAAATAATTGTTTCAGTGCTTCCACCAAGGTCAGCATCACCAATGTATCACTTTTACGCCAGCGCTCATAACGGCGCAAAGTAGACAAACTTGAAAAATCGCGATTTTTTTTGTGCGCATCTATAATCACTTCAGCAAGCGTTGCTGCATCAAGCAACCCTAAATTAACACCTTGGCCTGCCAGTGGATGAAGTGTATGCGCCGCATCACCAATCAATGCCAAATGCGGGCTTACATAATTTTTGACATGACGCATACGCAATGGAAAAGAATACCGCTGACTCACTGAGGTTATAACGCCTAATTTTTTTGAAAATTCATCGCTCAGCTTTTCGCAAAAAGCTTCATCGTCCAACGATAATAGATTTTTTGCATACTCATGCTCCGCAGACCATACAATTGAACAATCATGCGGATCATCGAATGGTAAAAAAGCAAGCGGCCCTGTTGGCAAAAAGCGCTGCCAAGCAGTCGCTTGATTCGGTAATGTTGTTCTCACCGTTGCAACGATTGCAGTATGCGCATAATCATAATTTTTAAATTCAATATTCGCGTTCGTACGCACCCATGAATTCGCGCCGTCTGCACCAATGAGAAGTTTTGTTTGTAATGTTTTTTGATCGCTTAAGACAAGCTCAATCTGATTTTCTTTTTCTTTTAAAATATCAACTATCGCAGGACAAAGAAAATCAATATTTTGATAACATTGAAACTGATCTTGCAAACTCCTTCGAATCACACGGTCTTCAATAATATAACCCAGGAGAGACTCACCGATGGATTGGCTATCAAAATGAATCTCACCTACACCAGCCGCATCCCATACATGCATTTGCGTGTAAGCACTCACACGTTTGGCTTTAATAGATTCCCAACAGTGAAGATTTTGTAAAATAGTTTTTGAAGCAAGTGAAATAGCGCTCACACGATGGTCGTAACGCGCTTTCTCCTGATGATCATCTGAAACTTTTGCTTCTAACACCGCAATTTTTAAAGAAGTGGAACGAGCAAGCGCAAGCGCCGTTGCCGCACCTACAATACCGCTACCAACGATTATGATATCGTATGCTTCAGACATAGGATTTCCATCACTAAGTTTAAAATGGCAATTCTAATTCTGGCTTAATTGTTAATAACAAATTTCTAAATAACGCCTGAATGCTCTTTAATACGGGTTCACTTTTCGCTTCAAAACGTAAGACTAGACAGGGTGTCGTATTGGATAACCTTATTAATCCCCAACCATCTGCAAAATTGACACGTAACCCATCAATGGTCACATGTTCTGCGCCGCTAAAATTAGCTTCGTTAATTAATGCATTCATTAATGCAAACTTTTCATCTTCTTCAATATCAATTTTTAATTCAGGAGTATTAATGCTATTAGGAATCGCATCAAACAATTGACCGCTATTTTGATTCGCTGCGGCTAAAATCTTAAGCAACCGCGCACCTGCATAAATAGCATCATCAAATCCATACCATTCATCTTTAAAAAAGATATGACCACTCATCTCACCTGCTAAAGCTGCGCGTGTTTCAGCAAGCTTGGCTTTAATCAGTGAATGACCTGTTTTCCACATCACAGGCTCGCCCCCATGATCGCGAATCAGTTTTTCTAAATGTTGTGTGCATTTCACATCATAAATAATTTTTGCACCCGGATGAGCCGCCAACACGTCTATTGCATATAACATTAATAAACGATCCGGCCAAATCACATCGCCGCGATTCGTCACCACCCCCAAACGATCACCATCTCCATCAAATGCCAGACCAATGTCAGATTGGGTTTCTTTTACTTTTCGAATTAAATCTTGTAAATTTTCGGTTTGACTGGGATCCGGATGATGGTGCGGGAAATGCCCATCTACCTCACAAAATAACTCAATCACCTCACAACCTAAACGACGAAACAATTCAGGTGCCACACTTCCTGCCGCACCGTTACCGCAATCAACAACAATTTTAAGTGGACGTGCTAATTGAATGTTACGTGCAACATGAATGCTATATCGTTCAATCATTTCAAGAGAACTTAATTGTCCCTCTCCTGAAAGATAGTCTTTTACCATAATGCGCTGATAGATAGCGCTGATATCATTTTCGGCGAGTGTTCGGCCATTAATCATCATTTTTAGGCCGTTATAATCAGGCGGATTATGACTGCCCGTTAACATAACCCCCGAACGAGTATCGAGTACATACGTTGCATAATACAATAGTGGAGTTGGTACCATCCCAATATTCACGACATCACAACCACTGTCTAATATGCCATTACATAATGCATCGACCAATCGGGGCCCCGACAAACGACCATCACGGCCAACCGCCATACAACGATCACCGCTTTCCTGCGCCAAAGAACCTAACACACGGCCAATGGCATAAACAATTTCTTCAGTCAACGTCTTGCCTACAATCCCGCGAATATCATAAGCACGAAAAATAGAAGGATTTACTGAAATAGAAGATTGCAACATAGTCATTCGTTATTTTTTTCCTGATGAGCCAAAACCACCGGTCCCACGTGAAGTTTCATCAAACTCACTGACGACCTCAAAATTGACGCGCACAACCGGTAGGAAGACTAATTGTGCAATACGATCACCGGGCTCTATAGTATACATATTTTGACCACGATTCCAGCAAGAAATCATAAGAGGGCCTTGATAATCAGCATCAATTAATCCAACAAGGTTACCTAATACAATACCATGCTTATGCCCCAGACCTGAGCGAGGCAAAATCACAGCAGCAAGCGTTGGATCTCCAATATAGATAGCAATACCCGTGGGAATTAAATGAGTCTCACCGGGCTGCAAAACAAGTTTCTCATCGAGACAAGCGCGCAAATCCAGACCCGCAGAAGCAGATGTTTCATAACGCGGCAGAGGAAATTCATTACCGATACGTTTATCCAAAATTTTTACCTGAATAGGCAAAGTAAACTCCTTATCACTTAAAGAATTTATGATATCCAAATTATCTTTATGCTGCATTTTTTACTCCTTCCTATAATTAACGAACCGCACTGTCTAAAACTTCATTTCGCTCACAAGAATATTGAACAACGACTAATTCAATTAACTTTCTTGCTAACTTACGTTTTTCCATTTTTGAAAATTCAACTTGTTCATCCTTCCACAATACAGTTACTGCATTATCATCTCCACCCATTCCAGTAACGACTTCATTCGCAACAATCATATCTAACTTTTTATTCATCAACTTCTTTTTAGCATTGCCTAAAACATTCTCTGTCTCAGCCGCAAAGCCTACAATAAAAGGTCTTTCAGGAAGCGCTGCCACAGTGGCTGCAATATCTGGAGTGCGCTCTAACTCCAACATGAAAGTCGATGCTGTTTTCGCAATCTTCTGTGGCGCAATTACTTTGCTGCGATAATCACCCACAGCCGCAACACTAAAAAAAATATCGCACTCTCTTATGCGAGACATCGCCGCATCAAACATCTCTTGGGCGGTGGTCACTGCGATCTTATTCACATGCGGCGGCGTTTCTAAATGAACAGGCCCGCTGATTAATGTCACCTGCGCACCCGCTGCAATAGCAGCCTCAGCAATCGCATAACCCATTTTCCCAGAACTTCCATTGGTTATAAATCGAACTGGATCAATAGGCTCGTGCGTAGGCCCTGCAGTAATAATGATCCTCTTGCCACTCAAACGACCCGTCTCAAATAAAGACGCAACCTTTGCGACTAACTCAACCGGCTCTAACATACGGCCGAACCCGGTATCACCACAAGCCTGACTTCCTTCACCTGGACCAAAAATATGTATTCCTTTTTTTTGTAATGCTTGCGCATTTTCCTGCGTCGTCTTATTCTTCCACATACCCTGATTCATGGCGGGTGCAAGTGCAATCGGTGCCTTCGTGACTAAACAAAGCGTCGTTAACAGATCGTTTGCCTCTCCCCGCAATAACCTCGCCATACAATCGGCACTCGAAGGCGCAATTAAAATCACATCCGCCCAGCGTCCCAATTCAATATGACCCATCGCAGCTTCCGCTTTTAAATCAAACAAGTCATCATGCACTGGATTGCCAGAGACTGCCTGCATCGTGAGGGGAGTTATAAACTGTTTAGCATTCTCAGTCATCACCACACGCACACAGGCACCCGCTTCACGCAATCGCCTCACTAAATCCGCACTCTTGTAAGCCGCGATCCCGCCCGTAACGCCCAATATAATTTGTTTATTTAATAAACACCGTTCCATTAATACACCCAAGGGTAAGAACATTAAGCCCCCATCATAATGAAGGAAATTTACTATGACAATTGCTAATTGGCCTCTCACTGAACGACCCCGGGAGAAATTACTTCTTCATGGCGCTGCAAACCTCTCCGATGCCGAGCTACTTGCGATCTTTTTTTGCACAGGCTCGCGTGGAAAAACAGCCTTAGATATCGCGCGTGAATTATTACAAGAGCATGGCGGCTTAAAGAAAATAATTAACACAGATCCCGCGCTCTTACTTCAAAAAAAAGGGTTGGGTAAGGCCAAATATGCTGCGCTAAAAGCAGCCATCGAACTAGGCCGCCGCTATTTGGAAGAAGATCTACCCTTAGGAAAGCCCCTCACGAACAGTTATCTGACTAAACGCTTCCTGGCCAATCGCCTAAAAGATTATCCTCATGAAGTTTTTGCCTGCCTATTTCTGGATAACCTTAACCGGATAATCTGTTACGAGGAGCTATTTCACGGCACCATCAATGAATCGAATGTTTATCCGCGAGAGCTGGTCAAACGCGGTTTAAAACATAATGCAGCTAAAGTCATCCTCGCTCATAACCATCCTTCAGGCAGCCCCACCCCCAGCGAATCTGACCAGGAAACGACTCAGCTATTACAAAAAGCATTGACTCTCGTTAGTATTCAAGTCATTGATCATATTGTCGTCGGCAATAACCAAACATTATCTTTTGCCGAAGTAGGGTTGCTTTGAAGAAGGCTTTCTGGTATAAATCGCGACCTGCCTTTAGCTATTTGAGAGTAGCGCTGCAATTTTTTTACCCATCCGCGGCGATAAGGCTTAAGATTAAGCTGATGTTATTTGGAGAGAATTTATGTCAAGAGTGTGTCAAGTCACGGGAAAGCGCCCAATAGTGGGAAATAACGTATCCCATGCAAACAATAAAACCAAGCGCCGTTTCTGCCCAAACCTCCAGGTACATCGCTTTTGGTTAGAAGATGAAAAACGTTATATCAAATTACGCGTGAGCACCAAAGGGATGCGTATTATTGATAAATACGGCATCAAACAAGTATTGGAAGATATCAAAAAACGCGAAGAAGAAGGTAGGGCATAAGTCATGCGCGATAAAATTAAAATGGTTTCCACAGGCTTAACCCAAGCTGGCAAAAAAACCGGAACTTTCCGCACAACAACCAAGAACAAACGTACTTCTACCGAAAAACGCAAGCAAAAGCATTTTGATAAGCGTGCTTTTAATCCTGAAACAGGCAAATCAGGTATGCATGTTGTGTTTGAAGAAGGCAAAATTTAACGGCTTTACTTTGATGTAAAAAAACCCGCGATGAGCGGGTTTTTTTTGTCTGTTTTAGGGGAACTATTCAGCGTTTTTAGCGGGGCCCATCGCAAACGTTAACGGTGGGGCCCGCTAAAAATGTTGAAGTTATACTATTATGAAACCTTATGAGGAACATACGCCTTTAAGTGCTTCACGAACTCATGCAACGCTTTAATACCCGTTGCTTCCGCTTGTCGGCACCACTCTTGAAATGCTTCCAGCAATTCCGCCTGGGAAACCGTACTTTTAACCCACAGGTTCTGTAATTTCAAACGGAACTGATACACGATACTTAAAGAATTGTAATGCTGAAGTGCACTCGTTAACTGTTGACGGCTTGCGGGATCAACCAAAGAAGGTTCACGTACTAATAATGCTTTGATGCGACGTAATACAGAGCGCTCCTTTTGTCCTGCGCGATTGCGTTCTTCGCTAAATACTGGACGAATCACTTCTCGACTATATCGTGCCAATACCTGAAAACGGTTAGTCAAAATCGCTTTTACTGTTTCTATATCAACAGATTTTTTGCCATATGCTAAACGCACTTTAGGTGGAATACGTTTTGGTTTTGCGAGTTTAAAAAATCGAAGAATACAAATAACCATCCAGCCCAAATCAAACTCCCACCATTTCACAGAAAATTTAGCAGAAGTTCCATAGGTATGATGATTGTTATGCAGCTCTTCACCGCCAATAAAAAATGCCCAGGGCGAAATATTGCGAGATTCATCCGGACATTCAAAATTACGATAACCCATGTAGTGACCCACACCATTAATAATGCCGGCTGCAAAGAAAGGAATCCAAGCCATTTGAACAGCCCAAATTGTCAGTCCAATGGAGCCAAACAATATAAAATCAAGGATCAACATGGAATAAACGCCCCAAGTACTATGAGGGCTGTAGACATTTCGCTCCATCCAATCATCTGGTGTACCTTCACCATAGCGATCGAGGGTTTCCTGATTTTGCTTTTCTTTACGATAAAGTTCAGCGCCCTGCAGCAACACCGTCAAAATCCCTTTCGTCTGCGGGCTATGAGGATCATCCGATGTTTCAACTTTTGCATGATGTTTACGATGGATAGAGGCCCAGTCTTTTGTGCGCATGCCCGTTGTCAGCCAAAGCCAAAAACGAAAGAAATGGCTCACTGCCGGATGCAAATCAAGCGCACGATGCGCCATGCAACGATGCAAATAAATCGTCACACCTAAAATAGTCATTTGGGTTAGAATAAGAGTTGCAACAATATAGCCCCACCATGGTAACTGTAAGAGTCCGTGCATCTTTCACCTCGACTTGTTATGTTGTGTATAACTTTAAAAAGAATAGCGCAATAATAGCATAATTTGATGCGCAAAAAACGCATGACATAAAACTATTTATTCCTGAGTTTATATTTTATATTAATCAATAGGTTAAGTACCGTACACTTCAAGATCTATTTCCAGGTCATGATAGCTGTCAATACTGGGCTGATGCCCTACACTGACGACTGAACAATCCGGCAGTTTGTTCTTCAATAAATTATAAACCTGCTTCTCATGTGCCAAATCTAAAGCGGAAGTGCTTTCATCTAAAAAGACCCAGAAAGGTTTATGTACTAAAACGCGAATAAAAGCAATGCGTTGCAATTCACCTGGTGATAAATGTTCTGACCAGCGTTCTACATCATGCAATCGTCCTGTTAATTGCGATAAATCACATTCTTGTAATAACTGAATCAAAAGCTCATCCGGTGCATCATGGATTTTGTCAGGAAATACGATGGCTTCTCGCAAACTTCCCAATGGCATATAATTGGTTTGCGGCAAAAACATAATACTTTTCTTTTTCTCAGGCAAAGAGATCTCTCCTGCGCCAAAAGGCCAAATACCTGCAAGCGTGCGAACAAAGGTACTTTTGCCCAAACCAGAATGGCCTTTAACCACATAATTCCGGCCATGAATCAGTTCCTGATTAACATTTGTTAATAATGTATCACCCCGCGGCGTTTTAATTGTTAGATTTTTAGCAATAATTTTTTCGTCCATGTTTTCAGAAAAAACAAATTTATTATGAGCCTTTGCTGCTTGCTCCACTTCATCCATATGATTTAAAAAAGTCAGTAATCGTCGAATCACGGCTCGCCATTCCGCAATCGCGGTATACGAATTTACAATAAATGAAAAAGCATCCTGAATACGTGAAAAAGCGGATAATGCTTGCATGAGACCGCCCAATTTAAAGACTTTATTAAAATAATTAGGCAAAGCCACAACTAACGGCAAAATCACTGAAACTTGGTTATAGCCTGCAGTAAACCATAATAATAATTTTTGTCTCAAAATAATCGCATACCAATTTTCAAGCACCCCCGAAAATATTTTTTGCAAAATAGTTTTTTGATTATCTTCTCCTCGATAAAGCGCAATATGTTCCGCATGAGAGCGTACATCAATCGCTGCAAAACGGAAATTTGCTTCACGGCGTTGTTGTTCAAAATTCAAAGCAACTAAGGGATAACCTATTTTGAATGTGCATAACGTGCCAATAATGGAATAAATAATACCGACCCAGACAAGATAGCCGGGGATATGCAATGTGCCATATCGTCCCAAAGGTATATTTAAGTACCCTGACAATTTCCAAAGTACAAAAATAAATGCAAATATCGTAGTTACTGCACTGATTAACCCAATGGTTAAAGTCAAGGTAGATAATACAAGGCTGCCTATATCTTCTTGAATACGCTGATCCGGGTTATCCGTATGTTCATCGAAATTTTCCAGATAATAATAACTGCGATTTTCAAGCCACCGTCCCAGAAATTGTTCAGTCAGCCATCGCCGCCAGCGCAACGCCAAAAATTGTTGAATATAATATCGATAAACAGAAACAACGATGTTCACCGCTGCCAAAAACATAAAGATCGCGAGCAAATCTAATGCGGCATGACGATTATAATCTTGCAAGGCGTCGTAAAAATAGTTATACCAAGTGGTAAAGATTACATCCATGCCAACCAAAAAAATGGACATCACTAACACAACAGCCAACATAAAATAAGCGAAGAAACGTTGACTTGATTGCCAGTAAATCTTAATCAGTTGCCATGCGGTATAAGGACGTGCTGCCAGCTGTTGATCCATCCCTCTTGCTCCAATCCCACTTTAATAAAAAACATGATAGCACATTGATTGAGGTGCAATGTATACTCATAGCGTCTGGGTTTTAGGTATTGTACTATTCTAAAATTAACCCTTTCATGGCTAGAGGAATAATCGCACAGGAAATGGCATGATTTACAAATTCAAATTTCAAGCAGTCCTCATTTCCATACTCGCACTAAGCATGACTGCGTGCAGTTATAATCCTTTTAATAAAAGCGATCACCTAACAGGCAGTGCTTTGGGCACGGGAGCAGGCGCTGTCGTGGGTGGAACTGCTGCAGCCGCCATGGGAGTTTCTTCTAAACCTATGATTGCCTTGGCTGCACTGACCGGCGGAGCTGTGGGTTATTATGTCACTTCTTTACGTTTTGATTCAGCGGGGATCATCCAAGGCGGCGGTCAGGTGTATACTTTAGGTGATTATGCCACGATTGAAATTCCATCAGACAGACTCTTTGAGACTAACTCATCGGATTTATTACCAGAAGCAGAGCCTATTTTAAAAAGTGCAGTCAATGTATTAAACCGTTATGGCTGTAACAACATCATGATATCTGGTAATACAAGCGGATTTGGCTCCGCACGTTTTGAACATCGATTATCAGAAGACCGTGCCAGACAAGTTGCCGGATTCTTATGGGCCAATGGCATCAGCGGTTTCAAGTCACAAAGTCTGGATAGCCGCAAACTCACATATGTGGGTTATGGCAATTATTTTCCAGTCGCCAATAACATTACCAACACAGGAATACGCGCGAACAGCCGAATACAAATCACGGCTTACCCTACAAAAGACCAATTATTAATTACCAAAAAACAACAAGCGTTTAATAACGTCGGGGATATTGATGAGCCTCATCTTTCCGTCACCCCCGATGAAGTACCCAATATAGATGCCGCTTTCTCGAATAACACAACACGCCTACCTGAGCGGGGAAGTAGTCATACTAACGATTATGCCGATGCTTTTTCTGAAACCAGCACACAAACAGGATCTATTTCTGCTCGTGAAAGCCGATCATCCGGTTATTATTAATTTAAGAAACCCACTCAGATAGTGCTGCCCAGACCTGGGAAGGTGACAATGTTGAGAAACATGGCGGATTGACAGAAAAATCTTTTTTATCCTGATAAGTACACTCACGACTAAAACAAGGCGAGCAGGGGAAATTAACCGATAAATGTTTTTGTGACTGACCTAATGCACCTGTTAAAACAGGATCTGTCGGTCCGTACAATGAAACCGTTGGCACATCTAATGCAGCCGCCAAATGCCCTAACCCTGTATCGACAGCCGCAATCGCTTGAGCGCCCGCCAATATCTTGGCCATTCCCGTCAAATCTTGTCGCGATAATACTTCGGCATGAGTACACGCAGCTGCAATACGCTCTGCGCGCGCCTGTTCTGAAACACTACCCCAAGGCAGCTTAATCAAAAATCCCTGCATCGCGGCGAGTCTGGCCAACTCAATCCAGTACACCTCGGGCCAATGCTTGGTTGACCAGGTTGTACCATGCAAAAAAACAAGATATTTTTCAGAACCATTTTCTTGCTGAAAACGCTTTCGATCAATACCATAATCAGGCAAGGTTGCCGGTAATTTATAACCTAGTGCCCGACTAAACAAATCCCGCACTCTTGTCACTGCATGCTGTTCTTTTACTTTTGCAGTTGAATAACGCTTTTGATAAAAAAGTGCCGCTAATGGATCGCGCGCAGAATGAAAATCAAAACCACAACGTTTGCCTCTTGCATTTAAAGCCAAAAATGCACTTTTTAATAATCCTTGCGCATCAATCACTAAATCATAGTGAGTTGATCGCAGTAAGTGACGGAAAGAATGCCACTCTTCTCGTGTTTTTTGTGTAAAAATATTTTTACGCCAACGACGTAACGCAACAGGAAGACTATTTTTAACTAGAGGGTGCCAACGTGTTACTTCAGAAAACCCTTCTTCTACAACCCAATCAAAGGAAATGCCTGGAATAGCTTTTCCTGCATCAGTCAAAGCGGGCAAAGTATGTATCACATCACCCATTGAAGAAGTTTTAATAATTAAAACTCGCATGCCAGTCTCCTTAGCTTTCATCGTGAATCACCCGCGACTGCGGTGCTTCGAAGGATGACATTGTCGCCAAAACAATAGCGGGTTTTAATTCTTGCATACAACGATGATGCTGCAACGGACAAGTGCGTTGGAAACAAGGTTGACAATCTAGTTTTAAAGAAAGTACCTTGGCGTTTTTATAAAGAGGGGGGGTAAAAGAAGCGCTAGTTGGGCCATAGACAGCAATTAAAGGTTTATGTAGTGCTGCACCAATATGCATCAATCCTGAATCATTGCTGACGATCACGTTGGCTAATGATAATAAATCAACCGCTTCTTCCAATTTTGTTTTTCCGGCTAAATTCACAGCCCGTTCGCCGGTTGCCTCCCGAATTCGCTCGGCAACAGGATGGTCTTTAGGTGATCCAAAAATCCACACATCCCAACCTTCTTCTAATTTTACATTAGCAACATCCGCATAATAATTTTCCGGCCACTGTTTGGCGGGACCAAATTCTGCGCCCGGACATAAAGCCAAAACGGGTTTCACAGGATTGATCAACTGATGATTGGACAATGCTATTCTCTGAGAAACAGGAGAAATGTTTAAATCAGGCAGCGGATAAACTTCCGGCAATTTTTCATTTTTATTTAGGCCTAATGCCATAAAGCGTTCGATCATCAGTGGATAACGTTTTTTATCCAGATGTCTTATATCATTCAAAATAAAATAACGCATTTCCCCCCGCCATCCCGTACGAACTGGAATACGTGCCCACCACAAAACTAATGCTGACTTAAATGAGTTCGGCAAAACAATGGCTTGATCGTATTTGTTTTCACGCAAACGTTTGGCTAAACGATAACGTTCATACAAACCTAATTGTCCATGACCTAATGACATCACGATAGCATTCGATACTTCCGGCATTCGCGCCAGTAAAGGCAAGCTCCAAGCGGGCGCTAAAACATCAATCACTACATGCGGGTCACGTTGTTTAAGTAATTTAAAAAGACACTGCGCCATGACCATGTCACCGACCCACGCAGGTCCAACTATTAGAATTTTTTTATTCATCTTTTAGTACATACTCTGCATCACAATAAGGACAAACTACATGTCCCGTCGCTTCAATGGGCAAATAAACACGAGGATGCGCATCCCAAAGACGTTGATTAGGCAATGGGCAGCATAAAGGTAAATCGGCTCGCGTGATTTCGTAATACCGCTTGGTGCAGGCTTGTAAATTTTTCGTATCTTGCATATTCACAACTCCTAGGCATTTTTTATACTGCGCGAATTATAGCTTATTTTACGCTTAAATCACTCAGCAATGAGGAAATTCCTTTTTCCAGACCGATTTCATAACGATATTTCAACTGACTTGCTGCGTTATTGACATGGGCATAAGAGTGAGGAATTTCACCTCTACGTTTTTCTACAAAATTGACTTGTGATTTGTAACCACCCGCCGCTTCAATGTAACTTACTAAATTTATTAAGGTTTCTGGAATGCCGGTGGCTATATTTAAAACACCAACATAATCACTTTGTGAAGCTAGCCAGTTAGCCCGCGCAACATCTAGAACGTGAATAAAATCTCTTGATTGCAACCCATCGCCAAAAATCGTCAAAGGCTCTTTTTTTTGATAGCCCGCAATAAACTTGGAGATTACTCCCGAGTAGGGTGAATCTGGTACTTGGCGGTCACCATACACATTAAAATACCGTAACCCTAGGCTCTTAATGCCGAATAGTCGATAATACAAGTCGGCATATCGCTCATTATTAGCTTTTTCCAGTGCATAAGGTGAAAGAGGTGCCATGGGTAATGCCATCTCATCCGAGCAAGGCAGCTCGGTATCTGCCCCATAAATTGCAGCGCTTGAAGCATACACGAGACGTATAGCAGGATTCGTTTCCCGAATTGCTTGTAAAACATGCAAAAAACCGCCTGTATTCACATTTAAAGACTGGATAGGATCTGCAATGGATTGAACGACAGAAGGCAATGCCGCTAAATGCAAAACAACATCGCATAAAGCCACTTCTTTAACTAAAGTAGAATAATCCAGGACATCTGCTTGTATAAAGCGCAAATGCGGATGAAACAAATTCAGGTTCGTGATTTTACCGGTCGCAAGATTGTCCAACACCACAACATGGGCGCCCTGCTCCAGGAAAAAATCTACCGTGTGAGAGCCTATGAACCCTGCCCCCCCTGTTATTAATATACGCTTCATCTAGACTACCATGCGTTTTAAAGGAGCTCATTGTTCATGGGTTTATGGGTGGTGTCAACAGCAAAACGCAATACAAGAGCACCCAAGATGCCTGATAATAACGATGCGAGCAAAACACCAGCTCGTACTTTAATAAGATAGAGAGGTGCTTCATCTTGAAAGGCAAGCGTCCCGATAAACAAACTCATCGTAAAACCTATACCGCATAACAATGCAACCCCATACAACTGGAGCCATGTGACACGTTCCGGCAGCTTTGCCCATCCTGACTGTATCATCAACCAGGCAAAGCCAAAAACACCACACTGTTTACCTATAAACAATCCCGTTACAATACCCAGCGTGACAGGATCAATGAGGAGCCTAAGCGACAAGCCTTTTAATGGTAATCCCGCATTTGCAAAAGCAAAAACAGGCATCACAAAATAGGCAGCCCAGGGCTGTAAAATTTTTTCGAGTCTCTCCAGAGAAGAAATGTCTTCCCCTTTTTGATGATGTATTGGCATCGTAAGCGCTATTAACATACCAGCGACTGTTGCATGCACCCCAGATTGTAAAACGCACACCCAAAGCAGTACACCAAAAATGAGGTAAATCCACAAACGCTGCACACCTACTCTGTTCAAGATAAATAGAAAAAGCAAGATTGTGCCCGCTAAAAAAATAGAAATCCATGACAACTCGTGTGCTTGAAATACAGCAATAATAATAATGGCGCCGACATCATCAAAAATAGCTAATGTCATTAAAAATAAGCGCAAGCCCAATGGAATACGTTTACCAAATATGGACAAAACTCCCAATGCAAAAGCAATATCCGTTGCAACTGGTACAGCCCAACCCTGCAATGCTGCATTATGGCGCCATGTGATCATTGCATAGATCAAAGCAGGCACCATCATACCCCCAAATGCGGAAACCGCCGGCAATACTCTTTTTTGAAATTCTGACAAATGCCCTATTAAACACTCCCTTTTTAGCTCCAGCCCTACCAATAGAAAGAAGATTGTCATCAATCCTTCATTAATCCAAGAAAGCACAGTTTTAGAAACGACAAGACCCGCCATCTTGAATTCAAAAGAGGTCTCTAATAAGGATTGATAACCTTCTGCAAAAACAGAATTACTGATAATCAATGCGGCGAGCGCCGCAATAAATAAGATAATACTACCCTTAGCCTCAGTCTTTAAAAACCGGTGAATTGCATTAAATAACATAATAAATATACCCTTATTAACTTGGCTGTGACACTTACCCGCCCCCACCATGAGGATTTCTAAGCTAAGATCAACTATTCCTTGTGTTTATGCCAATTATGCAATAAATTCACTTTCGATATACTTTTAAAGTCCAAGGAGTATGGTAAATGACTATTATAAAGATGTCTGACCTTAAGTTAAAAAACAAGCGTGTTCTCCTGCGTGAAGATTTAAATGTTCCCTTAAAAAATGGCGAACCTACCAGTGATTTACGCATACGTGCCGCACTGCCAACCATTAAAGCAGCTATGCAGGCGGGCGCCAAGGTCATGATCCTATCACATTTGGGTCGACCCGAGGAGGGCAGCTCAGATCCCCAATTTTCATTAGCACCGGTCGCTGCTGTTTTATCAAAGCTATTGAAAAAAGAAGTGCCTCTGATCCCAAACTGGATCAACGGTTTTGACATGGGCGATCACAATGTCGTCTTGCTCGAAAATGTTCGTTTAATTCCAGGCGAAAAAGAAAACAAAGCTGAGCTTGCGAAAAAAATGGCAAGCTTATGCGATGTATTTGTCATGGATGCTTTTGCAACAGCCCATCGTGCTGAAGTCTCCACTTGTGGCATTATTGAATACGCACCCATTGCCTGCGCAGGTCCTTTGCTCATCAGCGAACTAGAAGCACTCCGCAATATCATGCATAATCCCAAGCATCCTGTGGTTGCAATTGTCGGCGGCTCAAAAGTTTCAACCAAATTAGGTTTGCTAGAATCACTCTCTCATAAGGTAGACACACTGATTATTGGAGGGGGCATCGCAAATACTTTTATTGCTGCTCAAGGATACACAGTCGGCAGATCACTTTATGAACCTGATCTTATTGATGTAGCAGAGCAACTCACTCTCAATGCCCAACAACGCGGTGCAGAAATTCCTATTCCTACCGATGTAATCGTAGCAGAGAAACTTTCTGAGGATGCTGAAAGCTCAGCCCGCCTCGTCTCTCAGGTGGATGATAATGAAAAAATTTATGATCTGGGTCCTGATACGATTAAAAAATATGTCGGCATTATCAAAAAAGCAAAAACTATTTTATGGAACGGCCCTGTGGGCGCTTTTGAAATAGAACAGTTTGGCGAAGGAACAGAAGCAATTGCTCAGGCAATCGCTGAAAGCAAAGGCTTTTCCGTTGCAGGCGGCGGCGACACCCTCGCTGCAATTGAAAAATACCATATTGCCGATAAAATTGATTACATCTCTACAGGTGGCGGCGCTTTCTTATCTTATCTTGAAGGCAAACCCTTACCTGCTATTGATGCCTTAGAACATCATGTTTCAAAACACGAGAAGGTGACATGAACACGCCGTTACGCCGCACTAAAATTGTTGTTACACTGGGTCCCTCGCTGGACAATGTTGATATGTTAGAACGTGTGATCACTGAGGGCGCAGATGTGTTTCGCGCCAATTTTTCACACGGCTCCCTTCAAACACACGAAGAACGAATCACAAGCGTCCGTGAGATCGCAAAAAAACATGGGAAAGTCGTTGCTATTCTTATCGATTTACAAGGACCCAAAATTCGTATCGGACGTTTTAAAAATAAAAAAATACAGCTGCACGAAGGCCAGCGTTTTATATTCGACACCAAACTAGATTCCGATGAAGGAACCGAAGAAAGCGTAAGTCTAGATTATAAAAATTTATTACATGACGTACATCCGAATGACACTCTACTGCTCGATGACGGTCGAATTGTAATGACTGTTGAGCAAATCAAAGCACATTGTATTTATTGCAAAGTCGTTGTTGGCGGAGAACTCTCCAATAACAAAGGCATTAACCGATTAGGCGGCGGCCTTTCTGCAGATGCTCTCACCGATAAAGACCGCTCCGATATCATCGATGCCGTACGCCTTCAAGCCGACTACATTGCTATCTCCTTCCCTCGCAATGCGGATGATGTGAAAGAAGCTCGCACCTTGCTAAAAGCTGCGGGCGGCAATGCTGGCATTATCGCTAAAATTGAACGTGCAGAAGCCGTTGCAAATATCGATGAAATAACTAAAGCCGCCGATGGCATCATGGTTGCTCGCGGCGACCTAGGTGTTGAATTGGGTGATGCAGAATTGCCCGGTGTTCAAAAAAATATTATTCATACTGCCCGCTCATTGAATAAACCCGTTATCACAGCAACACAAATGCTTGAGACCATGACTTACAACACAATTCCTACACGTGCCGAAGTTTCAGATGTAGCAAACGCCGTGTTAGACGGAACAGATGCTGTCATGTTGTCACAAGAATCTGCTGTAGGAAAATATCCCGATAAAGCCGTTGCGGCCCTCAACCGAATTTGCTTGAGCGCTGAAAAAAACCCTATTTCAAAACGCTCGCGTCATCGCATGGATATTCAGTTCAAATATGTGGATGAGGCTATCGCGATGGCAACTATGTACACCGCCAATCATCTAGATATTAAAGCGATCATTGCCTTAACTGAATCAGGCACGACCCCGCTTTGGATGTCACGAGTACGCTCTAGCATCCCTATTTACGGCTTAAGCCGACATCCAACGACACAGCGTCGCATGGCACTCTATCGCGGCGTGTACCCAATCGCTTTCGATGCCACACATATTGATAGACGTATCTTAAATCAATCTGCTGTACACGAACTGCAAATTAGAAACATCATTAAAGATGGCGATCTCGTTATTATCAATAAAGGTGATTTAATTGGTATTCACGGCCGCACTAACTCCATGAAAATCGTAACTGTAGGCGGCTTGCCGCACACCCATCTGGATAAAGATAAATAGCTAATAGGAAGGTCCTTCATCGTGGCTTCGAAGAGGGACTTAACCCACTGCCCGCCCCGTTTTAAAACAGGCTGTATATTTACGCTCCGGATGAAGTCTTTTTGCGAAGGCATGACAGACAGCTAAACTATCAGCGTAATGTCTGTGTCAAACGTAACAAAGCATTACGCAATTCCTGCAAATTATAGATAAATTCCGTTAAATACAATAAATCTGTCGAAGGTGATACTGAATCCATTGCTGATGAAACGATTTCTTTAAATTGAGATTCAATTTCTGCAAGCTCTAAATCAAAATCAATAATTTTTACCGATAATTTCTTTAGCTCTAACACCGTGATGATCGCCGCAATAAATTGTTCAACACGCACAATGCACTGCAACAAAGGCTCTCTTATTGTGTTTAACAAATTATCCGGATATGTAAAGCGCGCCAAATGATGCATTGCAAATAAAATTTCGCCGATTTGACCTACTTTCATAAAAAAATATCGATACCCCTTTTGCAGAGTAAGATCAAATCCTGCCTCATAAACCCAGGCGGGTAGTTTCATCAACTTTTCTTCAACATTTACTTTTTCTTTTTCTGCATCTATTGAATTTTTGTCTAATAACAAAGAAACAAGCGAAGAAAAATATAAAGAATAGGATCTCAGGATTGGAACAAACGCATTACGGAATTCAATATCAACCTTATCGGGAAAAAGAATAACATTAAACGCTATTCCTATCACAGCACCAAGCACGACATCATACATTCTCATATACAATGAACGAATCGGTGAAAAAATCAAAGAGACTATAATCACCGCGCTGGACAAGAGAAAAAATCGCCACAATCCTTGATAAAGCGCACTACCTGTCGGAGTTAACATGACAATGAGGGTTGCAAGAGGAAGCCACGCTTCTTTTGTACTTGCCAGATAATAATTTACAACCAAAGAAGCGACAAGCGCGCAAAAAATTCTAACCGTATGCCTAATTGAGTTTATTTTAAGATAGTTTTTCATAAACTTTATTTATCTCTTCATTTATGGCATATAAATTCTGAATAAAAAATAAAAAAATAATCGGCTCGGATGACGTCACTTTTAATACCCGATGAGAAATAGCTTCAAAAGCAATAACAGAGTCTAATAACTCCAGAGGCTGATTCAATTTTTTCCCCCATACAAGTTTTTTTATAGCATCCTTCATTGCAATAGATATAGCTTTATCAACGGACTGCATTTCCAGAGAACAAATTTCAAAAATAGCATATTCCCTCTCGCGAAATCGCAATTGATGCAAAGCAAAAATAATTTCGCTCAAATGATCGATGCTAGAAAAAAGCGAATGCCATTTTTCTGAAATTTTTTTATTCTTTAATAATTGCCGTGCAGCATTTTGTTTATTTAACCATTTTGAACGTTTTTTATAGAGCACATTTTCATAATGTGGTTGTTTAGAAAAATAATCCCGATAACTATAGCAAGTAAAATATGCATGTTGTAATTCCGCTAACGCACTCAAACAGTTAGCTAATCTTATTTTAATGAATAATTCGCCGATGTGTGACAAGAGGTCATTCTTCCTTAAAGCTAGTCACTTAGTGTATGTGCAAAGCTTGGCTGGGTAAATAACTGATTTCTTCCTGCGAGATAACTGTCAAAGCTTAACCTATCTTTTCAACAAACAATGCTATGGATATCTTCTTTCACAAGCTATAATCCTCTTTCTTTTAATCTGGTGTTTATAATTTATGCAGATCCATTGGAAAATAGTATTGCAATATATAGCGCCGCAACGCGTTTTATCATGGCTTTCTCGCACACTTTGTGAATGCCGTTGGCGTTGGTGGAAGAATTGGCAGATTCGATTTCTTATTAATCATTATGGAGCTGACTTGAGTGCAGCCAGATTAGAGCGTCTTGAAGACTACCCTACTTTTAATAGCTTCTTCACCCGATTGTTAAAACCCGAATTAAGACCTATTGTTCAAGGCATTAATCAAATAGCATGCCCTGTAGATGGTGTCATTAGTCAAATTGGGGAAATACAAAATAACTCTTTGCTGCAAGCAAAAGGTTTTTATTTTACATTAGAAGCCTTATTAGGTGGTTTTAAAACTCACGCAACGACGTTTAACAACGGTAGTTATGCAACATTATATCTTTCCCCTAAAGACTATCATCGTGTCCATATGCCTTTTACAGGTACTTTACGTGAAACCATTTATGTTCCCGGTAAACTTTTTTCGGTTAACCAACTTACCACTGAACAGATTCCACAATTATTTTCACGGAACGAACGTTTGATTTGTCTGTTTGATACTGCGCTAGGATCTATGGCTGTTATTTTAGTGGGGGCAATGTGCGTAGGCAGCATTCAAACTACATGGTCTGCAGAAGATCATGGGGGGACATTAAAACAAACTCTTTATTCTGATCCTATCATCATAGAACGCGGTGCTGAGCTTGGACATTTCAAAATGGGATCAACGGTCATTATCTTATTTGAAAAAAATAAAGTTGAATGGTCTGATCAATTGCAAGCGGCTGTGACTGTAAAGATGGGACAATTAATGGGTTTAGCCAATCTTTAAAGAGAAATAGGGACAATCTTGAGATCGCCCCTACCTTTTACTACCCTAGGCATCCTGCCCTGTTTGCAAATCCTTAGCAAACTATCCTAAAAACGTTAAGTACAAATCCTTGTACCGGTCCTTGACCCATCCTTGGAACTATAAATCATAGCAAAAGTATAATGATGCCTTATCATTGAACAAGCGCTTTTATTTGTAAAAAAAAGAAACTTAAATTTGATTGGTAAATTTTTCAAGGAGTTATAGGAAAATAGAGAGGTTCTCAGCTCGCATTTCACAGAATTATCTTAGAATTATCATGGCATAAATCTTACAAAAACATGTCACTATAACTGAATAAACTTATGACAAAAGCGCGTTAACCCATGCTGAATCATGGAGCCCAGCCATAATCCCAACATACTTGCGCCAAAAAAGAGGATTGCTATGTAAATAGGCAACAAAGCAATAGCAATCACATGCCAATGCCTTGCCCAATGACTTATCATAGTTTGAGTAATGTTAATGGATAATAAGGGAATATTTTCACATAACAATACATCGCCCATTGCTAAAGCAACGAGTATGAGGCCGATAACTCCGCCGATGTTTAAGTATTGTTGTGTCATATTAGGCTTCATCTAGCATTTAAGTATCTGAGATTATAAAGGTGTTAGCTTAAGATTTTCTTAAGACATCAAAATTTAAGTCTTTTTATCAGGATTCCTTCTGTACTAGACTTAAAAACTCAGATCGTGTGCCGCGGTCAGTACGAAAACCGCCTAGCATCACGGACGTAGTCATGACGGAATTTTGTTTTTCTACGCCTCGCATCATCATGCACAAATGCTTAGCTTCAATAATGACACCCACGCCCCAGCCACCGGTAATTTGCAGCACGGTTTCTGCAATTTGTTTTGTCAGCCTCTCCTGAACTTGTAGACGACGCGCAAAAACATCGACTATGCGGGCAACTTTAGATAGCCCAATGACCTTGCCGCTTGGGATATAAGCGACATGACATTTACCAATAAAAGGCAGCAAGTGGTGCTCGCATAATGAATAGAGTTCGATATCTTTCACGATAATCATTTCATCATTATCGGACTCAAATAATGCTCCATTTACAACTTCTTCTACTGATTGCGTATATCCTTGCGTTAAAAACTGCAATGCTGTTGCAGCACGCTGAGGTGTGTCTTTAAGTCCGTCCCGTTCAACATCCTCGCCAATTGATGTAATAATTTTTTTAAAATGCTCTTTCACCTTTGTCACCTACTGATATAAATAATTAACCCGGCGGCCAAGTTAAACGACGACCACCTAATAAATGTATATGAATATGGAATACGGTTTGCCCGGCGCCCGGATTGCAATTCATCACCAAACGATAACCTTCTTCGGAAATATTATAATCTTTCGCTAATTTTTTGGCTGTTTGCATCATATGGCCCAAGAGAGCCGTATCTTCTTCGCTCACCTCATTCAGAGTCGAGATATGTTTACGCGGAATAATAAGCTTGTGATGAGGCGCATGGGGATTGATATCGTTAAATGCGACCACATTATCATCTTGATACACAATCTCAGCAGGGATTATACCTTGAGCAATTTTACAAAATAGGCATTCCATGAAGCAGCTCCATTAATTAAAGAGGGGGATAGCTTACTGGGTTGTACTGAAACTTTCCAGTGCGATGTGATTAGAGCATCTGCCCCCAAGAATGATTGAGGGATCTATTTTGCGCCAAGATTGAACACTTACGATTTATATAAATTTGACGTTCCGGCCTTTCTCGAGTAAAGTGGACACTCTTTTTTTAGCCTCAATTTATCGCAAAATTTATGCAAATCCTGAATATCGCCGGTTATAAATTTATTACATTGGAAAATATACTTGAGTTGCGCATCTCTTTACTCAACCAATGTAAAAACTTCTCGTTAAAGGGCACGATTTTATTGAGTCCTGAAGGGATCAATATTTCTTTAGCAGGAGCATTAGCCGATGTGGCTGCTTTCAAAAGCTATCTTTTGGCGGACTCCCACTTTAGCGATATGACTTTTAGAGAAAGTTATTCCAGAACGCCGCCTTTTAAGCGCCTCAAAGTAAAACTTAAAAAAGAAATTATTACAATGCGTCGGCCTGAAATATGCCCCGAAACACAACGCGCGCCGGCTATTTCGCCCCAGCAATTCAAACAATGGCTAGATCAGGGTCGTGAGTTAACTATTTTAGATACACGTAATACGTATGAAGTCGAACTTGGCACTTTTGAAGGTGCAACAAAGCTCGGCATTGAGGATTTTTGTGAATTTCCAAAAGCCGTTGAAAATTTACCGACTGATAAACCTGTCGTGATGTTTTGTACAGGCGGTGTTCGCTGTGAAAAAGCAGGCATTCATCTATTAAATAAGGGATTTTCTGAAGTTTACCAACTGGATGGCGGAATTTTAAATTATTTTGCAGCGATTGGCGGTGCTCATTATGATGGCGCTTGTTTTGTATTTGACGAGCGTGTTGCTTTAAAACCCGATTTACAACCCATTACTCTCTAAAATTAAAAGGAACCTCTCATGAGTTTAGAAAAATTACCGGCGGGACGTCATGTGCCAGATGATGTGAATGTCATTATTGAAATTTCTTCGCATAGCGATCCTATTAAATATGAAGTGGATAAAAAAAGCGGAATGCTGATGGTGGATAGATTTGTCGCGACCTGTATGCATTATCCCTGCGATTATGGCTTTATTCCACACACCTTATCTGAAGATGGTGATCCTGTTGATGTGTTAGTCGTAGCCCCATTTTCTTTAGCACCGGGTGTTGTGATTCGCTGTCGTCCTATCGGTATGTTAATGATGACCGATGAATCTGGCATTGATACTAAAATATTAGGCGTGCCTGTTGATAAACTTTCGACTCGATATCAACATATTCAAAAACCAGAAGATTTAGGTATGGAATTTCTTGCATCCGTTGAACATTTTTTCCAGCATTATAAAGATTTGGAAAAAGGAAAGTGGGTGAAAACAAATGGCTGGCAAAATGCGGATGCAGCTAAGAAAGAAATTTTGGCTGGGATTGAGCGATTTAAGAAAGAAATTGCTTAATTAAGCGTAGATCAATGCCGCTTACTTTGAAAGTCCTTCATTTTGTCTTCGATGAGGGACTTCACTCTTGACCGCCCTGTTTTAAAACAGACCCTATATTATAACTCAGAATGGACAGGCGCGTTATTTTGTAAACTATCATTTTCATAATGACATGATGCAGTAGAATGTTGACCATAGGGCGTGTCGTAGAGGGTCAGATTACCAGATATGTCGATATATAATATATATGGCTGATTGTAATCTTTATTAATTTTATCCACTTCTGCGGCTTGACCTCGGAATTCTAGGGTAATTGTATTAGTTCCGCCGAAGGTGGGAGAATAAGAAATCAAATCCTTGCCTTCCAACCAACTTTTATAAGTGCTTGAAAGGGTGCAAACGACTTTTTTAATGGAATTAGTGGGGACAGCCCATAACAAATACTCAAAATTGAGTCCATTGTGGGTCTCAGAAAAAATAGGTTCATCCTTAAAAGGAAGAGTTACTTGTTTAGGAGCAGATATAGCAAATGACGTATTTAAAAAAATAGCGGTGAATGATACCAAAAAGCCTGTGCAAATATTTTTCATTAGACATCTCCCGGGAATGTTTCATGGGGCTGCCACATTATAAACTAATTCGAGAAATATGTTAATAATTTGAATAATGAATTGCCCGTTGTAAACAGCCTTGCCCAAGGATGAAGCCCCCTATCGAAGACCCGATAAGGGGGGGGGGGAGCTTTAAGGATTAGCTCGCTTCAACTTCTTTCATGCTTAAGCGAATTCGACCCTGCTTATCCATTTCGATGACTTTCACTTTAACAACCTGACCTTCTGCTAATCTATCTGCCACTTTTTCAATACGTTCATTGGCAATTTGAGAGATATGCACTAAGCCTTGTTTGCCTGGTAAGATATTCACAATGGCGCCGAAGTCCATGAGTTTCACAACAGTACCTTCATAAACACCGCCAATGGCAACATCTGCTGTAATCGATTCAATGCGGCGCATTGCGTTTTCACAAGCCGCTAAATCCGCTGCGGCAATACGAACAACACCATCATCACTAATATCAATCACAGTACCGGTTTCTTCCGTCAATGCACGGATCATGACACCGCCTTTACCAATCACATCACGAATTTTATCGGATGGCACGCGCATGGTTAAAATACGAGGCGCATAAGCGGACATTTCTGTTCGTGGGTGACTTAACGTACGATTCATAATTTCTAAAATATGCAAACGGCCTTCTTTTGCTTGATCCAAAGCATCCTTCATAATATTTTCAGTAATACCGTCAATTTTGATATCCATTTGCAAAGCAGTGACACCCGTTAAAGTACCAGCTACCTTGAAATCCATATCACCTAAGTGGTCTTCATCACCTAAAATATCGGACAATACCGCATAACGATCGCCTTCTTTTACCAATCCCATCGCAATACCTGCAACATGAGCACGCGTAGGTACGCCTGCATCCATCAATGCTAAACTGGTACCGCAAACCGTTGCCATGGAGCTTGAACCGTTGGATTCTGTAATTTCGGATACCACACGAAGTACATAAGTAAATTCAGCTTGTGAAGGCAATACCGCAGTAATACCACGTCTAGCTAAATTACCATGACCAATTTCACGACGCTTTGGACTGCCGACAAAGCCCACTTCGCCCACAGAGAAAGGAGGGAAGTTATAATGCAGCATAAAGGTTTCTTTGCGCTCACCTTCTAAGGCATCAATAACTTGCGCATCACGTTCAGTACCCAAAGTTGCAACCACAATGGCTTGTGTCTCACCGCGGGTAAATAAAGCAGAACCGTGGGTGCGTGGCAAAATACCTGTTTTGATATTAATGGGACGAACTGTTCTTGTATCTCGACCATCAATACGCGGCATTCCATCTAAAATACGGCTGCGTACGATGTCGCTTTCTAAATGATTAAGGACATATTTGATGTCTGCTGTCAAAACTGCTTCATCTTCTTTACCCGCATTTGCAGCCAGCATTTGATCTAAAATAGAATCACGGATCTCTGCAATCGCTTCTTGTCGTTCTTGTTTATCGCTGATTTGATAGGCACGTGTAATTTCAGCCTTTGCTAATTCAGTCACTTGCTGTTTAACAGACATATTCATGCTGGGAACTTCCCATTCCCAAGCAGCCTTGCCGCCTTCGCCTGCCAATTCTTTAATGATAGCAATCACGGCTTGCATTTCGCGATGAGCAAACATCACAGCGCCTAACATCACAGGTTCCGGCAACTCTTGCGCTTCAGATTCGACCATCAGAACTGCTTGTTCTGTTCCTGCAACGACCATTTCCAACTGCGATTTTTTTAATTCGGAATTCGTTGGATTTAAAATGTATTGGCCGTCAATATAACCCACACGCGCAGCGCCTAATGGGCCCATAAAGGGTAAGCCTGAAACTGCTAATGCAGCAGAGGCGCCAATCATTGCTGGGATGCTGGGATCCACTTCGGGATTCATGGAGAGAACAGTTGCAATAACCTGGACTTCATTCGTAAAGCCTTTAGGAAACAAGGGACGTAGCGGACGATCGATTAAACGTGAGGTCAATGTTTCTTTTTCACTGGGTCTGCCTTCCCGCTTAATATAACCGCCTGGGATACGGCCTGCAGCATAACTGCGTTCTTGATAATTGACGGTTAAAGGAAAAAAATCACGATCCACATTATCAATTTCTTTACCCACTGCAGTCACTAATACGACGGTATCATCCATTGTTACCATGACTGAACCTGTAGCCTGCCTTGCAACCACGCCGGTTTCGAGCGTTAATGTATGGTTGCCGTAGCGTAGTGTTTTTGTGACTGGAGCCATGTAAGTATCCTATAAAATATGAAAAATTTGTAATCCTAATGCCTGCGACCCGCTGACAACGGAAAAATGAGATCGCAGGATAGGTATAATCGTGAAGGGTAATAGAGCATAAAGGACAGACAAAATAACCTAAACTTATCCGCGCATGTCCAACTTTTGAATCAACTCACGATATGATTTTAAATCTTTTCTTTTCAAGTAATTCAATAACCTACGTCTTTGGCTAACCAGATTCGTTAAGCCGTAACGAGTATGAAAATCGTGTTTGTTGGTTTTTAAATGCTCAGTTAAGTATTCGATGCGTGCTGTTAATAAAGCAATCTGTACTTCAGAAGAACCTGTATCATTTTTTGACCGTTGGTAGGTCTTTACAATCTGTGCTGTCGCAGCTGTAGTTAACGACATGTCATCTAACTCCCGAATTCAATATTCATAAAAGACGGCTATTGTAGCGGGGAGATGTGGCGAGGACAAGCGTTATCCATGCCGAAATAGAGTTTACGTACCCATTTTTCCTAAAATATTGGAAGTTATACTGCTTTTGCCATTTTCTGCGGCAAAGCAACTAGGCGGCGCGGGGCAACACGTCCGTCTTCAAGAATTTCGCCCACGCCCATAAACTCATCCTGTTGTGAGAAAATACGAACGAGACCTTGGGCGGGGAAATGAGGAATCATAACGGGTTGTCCCGTTTTCATGTAAAAAGCAGCGGTATTGGAAAGTTTAATGGCTGGAAGCGTTTGCACAGCTGTTTCGATGGGCAGCAAGTATTGTGTTAATGCATCCATCCCAAATTGTTTATGTGCTTCTTCTAAGGCATCCAGCGTATACATTTTAATTTCATTGTAAGGTAATACGACAGAACGACGTAACGCACTGACATGCGCACCACATCCTAATAACTCACCGATATCTTCAACAAGCGTACGAACATAGGTGCCTTTACTGCATTGCACTTCCAACTTTAATGTATCCGTTTGAAAATCGATAAGCTGCAAACGATAAATATGCACGCTACGCGCTTCTCTAGGAACTTCAATCCCTTTGCGTGCTAATTCATACAAAGGTTTACCCTGAATTTTAAGCGCTGAATACATCGGTGGAATTTGTTGGATAAGACCTATAAATTGGTTTAATACTGTCTCGATACGTTCACGCGACAAATTTTCGACGGGTTTTGTTGCAATGACTTCACCTTCTGCATCTCCGGTTCGTGTTTTCACACCTAACCTTGCTTCAACTTGATAGCATTTATCAGACTCTAACAAAAACTGTGAAAATTTTGTGGCTTCGCCAAAACAAATAGGCAGCATGCCTGTGGCCAGGGGATCTAGACTTCCTGTATGGCCTGCTTTTTTAGCGCCAAATAACCGCTTGACGCGCTGCAAAGCGCCATTGGAAGTCGTGCAGAGAGGCTTATCAAGCAATAAAATGCCATCGATTTTTTTTAAAATAGGTTTACTCATAGAATTTATTATTTTTTGAATGCATCGTTAATTAAAGAGGAAATACGACTGCCGCGTACGACTGAATCATCATAATAAAATTTTAAATCCGGCGTAACGCGCAGCTCAACACTATTGGCAAGTTCATAACGCAAGCTTTTTTTTGCCTTGTTTAAATTCGCAATGATTTCTTCAGCTTTTTCATCTTCCAATACGCTGACATAGACTTTAGCAAAAGAAAGATCGGCTGATACTTTGACACCCGTAATGGTTGTCATACCACAATGCAATTCGCCTGCATGAGTACGCATAATTTCTGCAAGCGAAGTTTGAATCAAATCTTCTATGCGCTGCATACGACTGTAAGTTTTAGGCATGTTTAAAGCGCTCTTTTTACTTCGACTTTCTCAAACACTTCTATTTGATCGCCGGGTTTAATGTCGTTATAACTTTTCACACCAATACCGCATTCCATGCCATGACGCACTTCTGAGGCATCTTCTTTGAAACGGCGTAATGATTCTAAAACACCTTCAAAAATAACAACGTTATCGCGCAATACACGAATAGGACAATTGCGGCGCACAGAACCTTCAAGCACCATACAACCTGCAATAGCGCCAATCTTGGATGAGCGAAACACATCGCGTACTTCGGCAAGACCCACAATTTTTTCCTGAATTTCAGGCGCCATAAATCCGCTCACGGCACGTTTCACTTCATCAATCACATCGTAAATAATGCTGTGATAATGAATATCAACGCCTTCTGTTTCAATGAGTTTGCGCGCTTCTCCGCTTGCACGTACGTTAAAGCCGATCATAATCGCATTTGAAGCAACGGCTAAATTGACATCTGTTTCATTGATTCCGCCGACTGCGCTTGAAACAATTTTCACTTTGACATTGGGCGCGGAAATTTCAGATAAGGCAGCAGATAAAGCTTCAGCAGAACCTTGCACATCCGCTTTCAAGACAATATTTAAAGTACGGCCCGCTTCATCGGTACCCATACGTTGTAAAATATTTTCCAGTTTCGCCGCATTTTGACGTGCTAATTTGATTTCACGGAATTTACCTTGTCGGAATAATGCCACTTCACGTGCGCGGCGTTCATCTGCGACTACCATGAATTCATCGCCCGCGTTGGGTGTACTGGATAATCCGAGAATTTCTACAGGAATAGATGGACCTGCGCTTTCAACGGGTTTGCCGTTTTCATCTGACAATACACGCACACGGCCATATTCAAAGCCTGCTAAGACTAAATCACTTTTACGCAATGTGCCTTGCTGCACGAGAATACTTGCAACGGCACCGCGTCCTTTATCCAGACGAGATTCAATAACAACTCCGCGTGCAGGACAATTCACGACAGCTTTTAAATCCAATACTTCGGCTTGAACTAAAATAGAATCCAGTAACTTATCGACACCCTGACCTGTTTTTGCAGACAAGGCCACAAATATATTTTCACCGCCCCATTCTTCAGGAATGAGTCCATGAACCGATAAATCATTTCTGACACGATCCATATCGGCTTCGGGTTTATCAATTTTATTAACGGCGACAACGATAGGTACATTGGCGGCTTTCGCATGATTAATAGCTTCAATGGTTTGAGGCATCACACCATCATCTGCAGCAACCACCAGAACGACAATGTCTGTTAATTTGGCACCGCGTGCACGCATTGCTGTAAATGCCGCATGGCCTGGTGTATCCAGGAAAGTGATCATGCCTTTATCGGTATCGACATGATAAGCCCCGATATGCTGTGTAATACCGCCGGCTTCAAGGGTTGTGACTTTGGTACGACGAATATAATCCAACAACGATGTTTTACCATGGTCGACATGGCCCATAATGGTAACAACGGGCGCACGAGGCACTTCATCACCCTGAACTCCGGTCTCTTTTGTTAAGGCTTCTTCAAGAGCATACGAGCTGACCAGCTTTACTTTATGTCCCATTTCCTCAACAACCAACGTTGCCGTATCTTGGTCGATGACCTGGTTGATTGTCACAATCGCGCCCATTTTCATCATAACTTTGATGACTTCAGCCGCTTTGACTGACATTTTCTGCGCAAGATCGCCCACTGTAATGGTTTCAGGAATTGACACTTCTCGTATCACGGGCGCGGTAGGTTTAGTAAATGCTTGAACTTGCACTTGTTGTAGTTTGCGCCCTCTACCAGACTTACGCGAACGACGATTCTCAAGCATATCAAGGTCATCACCGCCACCCCCACGCAAAACTAATCCAAGCTTAGCGCCCTTTCCTAAAAGTGAGTCATATTTATGCTCATTCTCTCGACCTGAGCCGCCGCGGCCTTTCTTTTTCTTTTTAAGTCTATCGCCTTCACTTTCGTCCTGATCAATACGAACTTCAGCGTGTTTCTTTATTTTAGTTTTACTTTTATCTGCTGCTTTCTTTTCTTCGGTTTCTGCAGCAGGAGCTTCAACGACAAATTCTTCAACAAGGGGCATTGATACCGTTTTTTCTACAGGAGGTGTTTGAACTTCTTGAACTTTAATCTCAGTAGGTGCTGCAGATTCTGCTGAAGGTATCTCTATAGCTTCAACAATAGGCTCTGGTGCTACTGATTTCAGTTTAGGTTGCTCTTCTTCTGCTAAGGGACGTTTGATAAACGTTCTTTTTTTACGGACTTGAACGCTGATAGTTTTACGAGCTCCTTGCCCGCCTGCAACTTTTATTTCGCTGGTTTTTGCACGACGTAAAACAATTTTTTCCGGAACAGCATCTGATTTTGCACCATGATGCTGTTGCAGATAACGTAATAACTTTTGTTTTTCTTCTTCTGAAATTGTATCGTCTTTTGAGATTTCAATGCCTGCATCTTTGAATTGCGCTCGCAGCACGTCAACACCAACACGAATAGCATTGGCAAAATTAACCAGTGTCTCTTGAGAACCTTCTTTATTCGATTGTTTAACCGAGCCTTTTATTTCAGGTAAAGTCGGCGCATCATTTTTAGCCATCTCATTTCCTCATTAACACTTAAGGATTACTACGCGCTTGCATCATCAAACCATGGTTTACGCGCTATCATAATCAATTTAGCTGCATTTTTTTCATCTAACTTTGTTTCACTGATCTCAAGTAAATCATCGACGGACTGCTCTGCCAAATCTTCACGTGTGATAATACCGTGATTTGCAAGAATATAAGCTAAATGTCGGCTCATGCCTTCAAGTGCTAATAGATCTTCAGCAGGCTCTACTTTTGCCAACTCTTGTTCTTCAGCAATTGCTTTTGTTAATAATGCAGCCTTCGCACGTTCACGCAATGTCTCTACTAATGGTTGATCAAACCCTTCTATTTCCAGCATTTCCTGTAATGGCACATAAGCAATTTCTTCCAAAGAGGTAAAGCCTTCATCTGCTAAAATCTGGGCAATTTCCTCATCAACAGCAAGTTTATCGATAAATAGTTGGAAATTTCCTTCCGCTTCCTTCGCTGACTTTGATTTAGCCTGTTCTTCGGTCATGACATTCAATTTCCAGCCGGTTAAGTCGCTGGCCAAACGAACGTTTTGCCCGTTTCGTCCTATTGCTTGTGAAAGCTGTTCATCTTTCACGGCAATATCCATGGTATGACTATCTTCATCGACCACAATTGAAGCAACTTCAGCGGGTGCCATTGCATTAATAACAAGCTGCGCCGGATTATCATCCCATAATACGATATCCACACGCTCTCCGCCCAACTCGCTTGAAACGGCTTGAACACGTGCACCGCGCATACCGACGCATGCACCAATAGGATCAATACGGCCGTCATTCGTTTTGACCGCGATCTTGGCACGAGAACCTGGATCACGAGCAGCCGCTTTGACCTCAATCAATTCTTCGCCAATTTCTGGCACTTCAATCTTAAATAACTCAATCAGCATTTCAGGACGTGTACGACTCAATGTCATCATCGGACCTTTAGAATCAGAACGCACATCAGCAAGATACGCGCGAACACGATCGCCAATACGCATTGCTTCATGAGGAATCATGTCGGTGCGTGATAAAACAGCTTCTGCGTTGTTTCCTAAATCTAAAATAATAAATTCGCGTGTTACTTTTTTAACGATACCGGTGACTAACTGACCTAAGCGCTCTTTATAAGCATTAACAACTTGAGCACGCTCAGCCTCCTGCACTTTTTGCACAATCACCTGTTTGGCTTTTTGTGCTGCAATGCGGCCGAATTCAACTGATTCCATGGGCTCTTCAATATATTCGCCTACCTTCACTTTGGGGTTGCGCTCACGTGCCTGGCTTAAATTATATCGAGTCACACATCCATCGCCGCCGCCATCTTCTACTTCGTTGTCTTCATCTTCATCGGGAATGACTAACCAACGACGCACGGTCTTATAATCGCCTGTCTTTCTATCGATTGTGACTTTGACGTCTATCTCTTCGCCTGCGCGTTTTTTGGTTGCCATTTCTAAAGCCGCTTCGATTGCCTCAAATATAATGGCACTGTCCACGCCTTTTTCATTGGAAACTGCTTCCGCAACTAACAAAATTTCTTTATTCATAGGTCAACCTCATTTTCCGCCGATATCCGCCACTACATTTGCCTTTTCAATATCAGAAAAAGGCAAGGTCCTTTCTTCTGCACCCACCAGAAGACATATATCACTCCCTTCTACTCTCAACAAAACGCCCGCAAAATTACGCTGATTCTGAATAGGTGCAAAAGTACGTATTTTAAGACGCTTCCCTATTTGCTTTTCATATTGAGCAATCTCAAATAACGGTCTGTCGACACCTGGAGAAGATACTTCCAGGGAATAGCGTCCTCGAATTGGATCTTCTACATCCAGTATTGCACTTAATTGCTCACTCACTCGCGAACAATCTGTTAACGTAATTCCTGCTTCGCTATCTATATAAACTCGCAGAACACTAAAGCGCCCCTGGGTTCGGTATTCACAACCCAAAAGCTCATAACCCATCGTTCGCACTAGAGGGGCCAAACGTTCACTGAGTGCTGCTGCTTTTGTCATTTTTTCGCCATAAAAAATGGGCCAACGCCCAATCTAGTGTTTTTAAACAAAAAAACCCCAACTGGGGTTTTTTATTTTTACTTATGTCTGTCATGTTCTTTGGTAGCGGGGGCTGGATTTGAACCAACGACCTTCGGGTTATGAGCCCGACGAGCTACCAGGCTGCTCCACCCCGCAATGACGACGCCATTCTATAGAAAAGGGGTTTGACATTCAAGTTAAAATGAAGGGAACTCACAAATTATTATTAACTCATGAGCCTGAGCAAGGATTTAACATGGGTATATAAAAATTAAAGACAATCCGCACGTGGCACATTACATGCCAGTCCGATAGAATACTGAATTATATATAAATTACATCCACCTTGATGGGTGATGAGGTATTTGTGTTACATCCCAAATTCAAACAGTTTATTATTGTTATACTAAGTTCAACCCTGACTGCTTGCATGGTTGGGCCTGACTTCCATTCGCCGGATGCACCCGCCACTCATACTTACACCAAAAAACCTTTACCTAAAAAAACGACGAGCGCGCCCAATGCAGGTAATGCGGGTAAAAAACAAGAATTCTTAATGGGAAAAAACATCCCATCTGATTGGTGGACGTTATATCATTCCATCCCTTTGAATAACCTGATCACAGAAGGATTGAAGAATAGCCCTAACTTGGCGGCTGCTAAAGCAACCCTGGAACAAGCAAAAGAAAACTATAATGCGCAAGTGGGAACCTTATTATTTCCAGCCGTGACGGCCCAATTTAGTCCTCAACGTCAAAGCTTCTCAGGTTCCACGATTAATGGTTCTGTACCCTCAAGCGTTTTTAGTTTGTACAATGCTACCGTCAATGTCACTTACACGCTTGATGTATTTGGTAACTCAAGACGACAAATAGAAGCCGCAGGAGCACAAGTCGATTACCAATATTATCAATTAAACGGCGCTTATTTATCTTTAACATCCAATATCGTGACCACGGCTATTGCCGTCGCCTCTTTAGAGTCACAGATCACCGCCACCCAACAATTAATTCAGGATAATGCCCATCAGCTTGAGATTCTTAAGAAGCAATTTAATTTAGGAGGAATTGCTCAAACAGATGTGTTGTCACAACAAACTTTACTTGAGCAAACCCGGGCGTTGCTGCCTCCTTTACAAAAAAGCCTTTCTCAAACGCAACACACGCTAGACATCCTGGTAGGCGCTTTACCTAGTCAAAGTGAATTACCCAACATTCATTTAGATAAACTCATTTTGCCTGGCCAACTTCCAGTATCTTTACCCTCGGCCTTGGTTCGACAACGTCCGGATATTCAGGCTTCAGAAGCGTTATTACATCAAGCCAGCGCTCAGGTAGGCGTAGCCACTTCTAACCTGTATCCCCAGATCACGTTGAGTGGTGATTATGGCTGGTCAGCAACAGCGCCCAGCACCTTATTCCATCCTGTCTCTAATGTATGGGATTTTGGCGGACAACTATTGCAGCCTATCTTTAGAGGTGGTGCGCTCAGAGCACAAAGACGAGCAGCTATCGCCGCTTACCAACAAGCTTATGAGCAATATCGCCAAACAGTTCTGCAGGCATTCAAAAATGTTGCCGATGCATTACGAGCGTTAGAAAGCGATGCTCGAGAATTAAAAGCACAAAAGCGCGCCGAAATAGCAAGTCATGCTACACTATTGCTGACGCGCGAACAGTTTAAATTGGGAGCAGTGACTTTTATTAATGTGCTCAATGCAGAACAACAATACCAACAAACCGTCATCAAACGTATTCAGGCGCAAACAGCACGTTACTCAGACACAGCGGCATTGTTTCAAGCTTTGGGAGGCGGATGGTGGAATGGAGCAGTCATATGATGAAAAAACCCATGCTAATCATGCTTATTTTAGTCACGTTATTATTTGGCGGCATTTTTGGCTATAAGCTTTTTGTAGCGCACATGATGAGCCGCTATATCGCATCCATGGGTACGCCGCCTGCCTATGTCTCCGCCATGGATGTTAAATACTATAATTGGCAATCACAAATTAAAGCCGCCGGCAGTTTACGAGCAGTTCTTGGGGTGAACATTACGACTGAACTGGCAGGAATGGTACGTTCTGTTCATTTTACGCCTGGCTCCCTTGTCAAAAAAGGCGATTTATTAGTTCAACTGGACATTGACCCCGATGTTGCTCGCCTACATAACTTACAAGCCAATGCCGCGCTCGCCGAAATCACTTACAAACGGGATAGCGCGCAATTCAAGATTAACGCTATCAGTAAAGCAACACTGGATGCGGATGATGCCAATCTCAAAAGCACCTTGGCACAAGTAGACCAACAAATAGCCGTTATTGCACAAAAAACAATTCGAGCCCCCTTCGACGGTCGGTTAGGTATCTCTGCTGTGAATCCAGGACAATATATCAATCCAGGCGACAAGGTCACTATGCTGCAAACACTCGACCCAATCTATGCAGATTTTTACGTACCTCAAGAAGCTATGTCCTCCCTTAAAATTGGACAAGCCGTAAAACTCGTTGTTGACACTTACCCTCACTTAAAATTTAACGGGGTCATTACAACGATTGATCCGGGGTTAGATGCCAGTGTACGCAACGTACAAGTAGAAGCAACGATTCCCAATCCAAAATTTGAATTGGCACCTGGCATGTTTGCAGCTGTCACCGTGAATACAGGCAATCCGGTTCCTCATCTCACATTACCGCTGAGTGCTGTCAGCTTTAATCCTTACGGAGATGTTGTTTTTGTCATTAAACAAATCAAAAAAAAGGATAAGAAAGAACCCGTGTTAACGGTTGAGGAAACATTCGTTGTGACAGGTGAAAAACGTGGTGACCAGGTTTCTATCCTTCAAGGATTAAAGGAAGGTGATAAAGTGGTAACAAGCGGACAACTTAAATTGAAAAATGGAAGTATCGTTATTATTAACAATTCAATTACACCTACCAATAACCCTGCGCCTACACCCGCAGATGAATAAGGGCAGGACATAATACTGGATAGTAAAAGGTAATATTTTAGCATGATATTTACTGATATTTTTATTAAACGCCCTGTTCTTGCAACCGTTGTCAGCCTGCTTATTTTAGCGCTAGGGCTGCGTTCTGTAATTTCTTTACCTATTCTCCAATATCCTTTTACAGAAAATGCGGTTGTTACCGTTGCAACAACCTATACAGGTGCCAATCCCGCTGTTATTGCAGGATTCATCACAACGCCTTTAGAAAATTCCATTGCCCAGGCAAATGGCATCGATTACATGACATCCAGCAGCACACAAGGACTAAGCACTATTCTTGCGAATCTGCGATTAAATTATGATCCTAGTAAAGCAATCGCTGAAATCAATACAAAAGTAAATGCGGTACTCAATCAATTACCCAAAGAATCACAACAACCCATTATCACTGTTGCTGTCGGCGAAACGATTGACTCCATGTATATAGGATTTTATAGCAAAATATTACCTAGTAATAAAATTACCGATTACCTTGTGCGTAACGTACAGCCAAAATTACAAACCATTAATGGAGTACAAACCGCAGAAATTTTAGGCCCGCGTACCTTTGCCATGCGTGCATGGCTAGACCCGATCAAACTCGCAGGCCATCAAATGACAGCAGCGGATGTTGCCAGCAAACTTGCTGTCAATGATTTTCCCTCTGCGGTTGGCCGCACTAAAGGCAATATGTTTACGGTCGATCTAATTGCAAATACAAACTTACATTCTGTGGATGAGTTCAAAAATCTGATTCTTAAATCACAAAATGGCGCTATTGTGCGGCTGGGTGATGTCAGCAGAGTCAGTCTAGGCTCACAAAATTATGATAGTGCAGTACAATTTGATGGTGAACCTTCTGTTTACATTGGTATAAAGATTGCACCTTCTGCAAATCTATTAACAGTGATAGACAACGTGAGAAAAGCTTTTCCCGCCATTCAAAATCAATTACCCCAGGGATTGAATGCTAATATCGTTTATGATGCATCTGCTTTTGTAAACAGCTCAATCCATGAAGTGATACGCTCACTGCTTGAAGCTTTACTTATTGTTACAGCAGTGATCTTTATCTTTTTAGGTTCTGTCCGTTCTGTCATTATTCCCGTCATTGCCATGCCTCTTTCATTAATTGGGGCATTCTTCATTATGTATGTATTAGGCTATTCTATTAATTTATTAACACTGCTAGCCTTAGTACTGGCCATCGGATTAGTGGTAGATGATGCCATTATTATTGTTGAAAATATTTATCGGCATATTGAAGAGGGAATGAAACCTATTTCTGCAGCCATTCAAGGCGCAAGAGAATTAGCAAGTCCTATTATTGCCATCTCCATCGTTTTAATTGCGGTTTACGTTCCTATTGGATTTATGGGAGGATTAACGGGCGCTCTATTCAATGAATTTGCCTTTACTCTTGCAGGTGCCGTTGGAATTTCGGCCATTATTGCGCTGACACTCTCCCCGATGATGTGTTCTCGTTTTCTGAAAGTAAATAATAACAATCATGATACATTAATGAAATACATTGACCGTGTCTTTGATAAGCTTCGTCAAATTTATCATCGTGCGCTTAGCAATTCTCTAAACTATTTAAGTGTCATTGCTGTATTTGCTATTATTATTTTATCCAGCAACTATTTTTTATTTGTTTCTTCAAAAACAGAGCTTGCGCCACAAGAAGATCAGGGTATCCTGCTATCTATGTTAACCGCAGCACCCAATGCAACGCTTGAGCAAACACAACTTTACTCACGCGCAGTCAATAAAATATTTTTTAAATTCCCTGCAACTGATCATACTTTTATGGTGGATGGCTTCAATGGATTAAATACAAGCATTGGCGGTATGGTATTAAAACCATGGGACAAACGCACTCGAACAACAAATGATCTTCAACCTGAGGTACAGAGTTTATTAGATCAAATTTCTGGTGCTAAAGTTGCTGTCTTTCAAAACCCCTCTCTTCCTGGCGGCGGTAGAGGATTACCCATACAATTTGCCATTCAAACAACTCGAAGTTTTGATGAGTTAAATACACTTGCTAAAACCTTCATTGATCATGCCTGGAAAAAAGGTATCTTTTTATACCTAGACTCCGATTTAAAAATAGATAAATCACAAACTGAAATTCAGCTCGATCGTGATAAAGCTTCTGAGCTGGGATTAACGATGGTCGATATTGGAAATGCGCTAGGTTCAGCATTAAGCGAAGGTTATATCAATTATTTCGATCTTGAAGGACGCTCTTATCAAGTGATCCCTCAAGTTTCACAAATTAATCGTTTAACTGACTCTCAATTATTGAGTTATTATATTACAGCAAAAAATGGAACATCCGTTCCATTGTCTACCATTGCAACCTTAAAAAGCAAAGTCGTTCCAGAATCGTTAAATCATTTCCAACAATTAAATTCCACGACAATTTCAGCCGTTGCTTATCCAAGTGTCACGATGGGTGAAGCACTCGATGCATTTAAAGCAATAGCAAAAGAGATTTTACCTCAAGGTTATACGGTTGATTATGCGGGTCAATCTCGTCAATTCGTTCATGAAAGTAGCGCTCTCGTTCTCACATTTTTCTTTGCATTGATTATTATTTTTCTCTCTCTGGCTGCACAATTTGAAAGTTTTCGTGATCCCTTTATTGTTTTAATCAGTGTACCGATGTCAATCTGTGGCGCCATGATTTTTATTAGTTTAGGGATAGGTGGTGCAACTTTGAATATTTATACTGAAGTGGGATTAGTCACATTAATTGGCTTGATTAGTAAACACGGGATTTTAATCGTTCAATTTGCAAATGACCTGCAAAAAGAAGGTAAAAGTAAACGTGAAGCTATTGAAACAGCCGCAGCTATTCGTTTACGCCCTATTTTGATGACAACAGCATCCATGGTTTTAGGTGTTATTCCGCTCATCACTGCATCCGGCGCAGGTGCTGCAAGCCGGTTTGATATAGGTCTTGTCATTGCTTCCGGGATTGCTATTGGCACTCTATTTACTTTGTTTGTCGTTCCTGCGATGTATATGTTCTTGGCAGAGAACAAATCACAAGAAGAACAAGCTGTTGTGATTGAATAAAATTAAAGATTACGCATTGCTAAAAATACGATAACAATTTCCACCCGCCTCTTTTGCAAGATACATTGCCCTGTCCGCTTTTTTCATTAATTCAACGGCGCTATTACCGTCCATAGGATAAAACGCAATACCAATACTCGCTGAGATATTTAATTCATAACCTTTAACATCAATGACTGTACCTAAACCTTGAATAATTTTTTGAGCAACCAATTCCGCATCATGCTGCTCGTTAATTTCAGGCAATACCACAATAAATTCATCTCCACCTGCTCTAGAAACTGTATCACTGCCTCTCACTAACGCACTGATTCGCACAGCCACTGTTTTTAATAATTCATCTCCAACATCATGGCCTAATTGATCATTGATATTTTTAAATTTATCAAGATCCAAAAATAAAATCGCTAATAAAAACTCCGAGCGTTCTGATCTAGAAAGGCCTTGATTAATGCGATCTAACAAGAGTTGACGATTCGGTAATTTTGTTAATGCATCATGATAGGCTAACTCACGAATTTTTGCTTCATAACTCTGACGAACAGTAATATCAAATAAAGTACTTCTGCTCATCAAATAACGGCCCTCATCATCATAGACCGCTATTGCGTTTAATAATACATGGAAAATGGTGCCATTTTTACGTCTTACTTCATATTCCAGATCATGTACATATCCTTCTTTTTTGAATTTTGGAAATTCTTTTTGAAACTTTTCATAACTTGCCGGTGTCAGAAAATCTGACAATTTCATTTTTCCAATAACTTCATCTGTTGTGTATCCTGTCCATTCCAGCTCAGTTGCATTCATACGAATAAACACACCATTTCTGTCTAATGAATGGTATCCACAAGGTGCATTATTATAAAGATCTATAATTTCGTTATTAGAATGACTTAAAGCATCTACCGTTTTTCGATGACCTACAATGAGCGAAGCCAAATAAGCGACTACCAAAAAAAGCAAGCTTAGACTAACTACATAATAAGCCAATAAATGCATTAAAATGGTGGTTTGGGACATTCTGTGAATTTCTAGAAGAGATTGTCGAATAGACTCATCGACCTGGAATATTCCATAAAACAATATTGTCAAAATCAGTGCCAAAGGAGTAAAAAGCATTAAAAAAAGCTTGATCGTGGCTGCTGCAGCAGAAGTGCTATCCTTATCCACCGACAATTGTAATACGTTATTCATTTAAGTAGTATACCAAGAATACCATTATATGATGCAATCTAATGACTTCTTTTCTTGCTATTTTTGATAACTTTTTCCTCAAGAACGGTCTAATTAATCACAATCATACAGGATCTTTGGCATGTTAAAAAAACTGATCATTTGCACACTTACTTTTCCTATTGTCTGTTCTATCGCAACCGCTGCAGAAAATGAACCTGTTTCCGAGATAAATAATCATTTTTTTTCATATTATCAAGAAAAAGCTCAAAAAATTGTAAAAATGATGACGCTTGAAGAAAAAATTGGTCAAATGACCCTCGTGAATATATCGACGATAAAAAATGATAGCATCTCGAGCTGGGATGCAATTGAAAAATATAATATAGGTGCTATTTTGGCGGATGCAAATGAAATGCCAGAAACACCCAGTTTAAATGATTGGCAAGCGCAAATGAGAGTGATAAATACACATACAGCATCCACGCAACACATCCCTCTCTTGCTTGGAACAGATGCCGTTCATGGCAATCAGCACGTTGCAAATGCTGTCATTTTCCCACATAACATTGGATTAGGTGCAACACACGATGCCTCGCTCCTGAATCAAATCGCTGCATGGACATCTTATGATGTCAAACAAAGTGGCTTTAATTGGGCCTATGCTCCAACTGTTGCTGTTGTACATGATTACAGATGGGGCCGCACTTACGAATCATTTAGCAGTGACCCTGAGTGGGTAAAACGATTTGCCAAAGAATATGTGCTAGGCGCACAAAATATAGATTATGAAAAACATTCTTTACGTGGCGTGCTCACTTCTACAAAACATTTTATAGGAGATGGTAATACAGATAATGGCATCGATGAAGGCAATGTGACTGTCAGTGATGAAAATCAATTTATTCGCGAAAATTATTCGGGTTATGAGGGAGCCTTGTCTGCGGCGACAGGCAATATCATGATATCTTACAGCAGCATCAATAAAATACCAATGTCGCTTAATAAATATTATTTAGATGCTTATTTGTTTAAGAGATCTGATCCATCTACACAATTTGAGGGCTTTACTGTCACCGATTACGGTGCGATCGCCAAAGCAACTCATGGAAGACCCTATCATGAAGCACTCGCAAATGCAGTCAATGCAGGAACGGATATGATCATGGTCAGTAGAGATGACTTCTATTCTATAGATAATGATCCTGCACTTTACGATCATTCAAACAAGATCGCTTCTTTTCAGGCAGCATTGCTATACGATTGTAATTTAGAAGACAATAATCCATTTAAAATTACACAACAGCGTATTGATGAAGCAGTTACACGTATTCTGCAAGTCAAGCTCGCCATGGGGTTATTTGACGCATCCTCACAAAACATGACGCCACCGACAGGTGATGAAAATAAAATTGCATTAAAAGCGGCTGAAGAATCTCTAGTATTATTAAAAAATGAGCCAAAATCAAATAAATCTGTTATTCCTGTCGATAATACAATTAAACATATTTTCTTGTTAAGCCCTTATAACTACTCACTCTATGATGATATAGGAACACAGTGCGGGGGCTGGAGAATAAAATGGCAAGGCATACCAGGCAATGAATATACCGATGCAAATGCAAGCTCTGTACTTAATGGTATAAAAAAAATTATTCCTGCAGATGCCGATATTTTATTTAATCTACCTAACAGCATAGATGAATATACTGAAAAAAATACAATCGTTATCGCTCTTCTAGCAGAACCACCCTACGCGGAATTTATGGGAGATGTGGATAATGATGACGGTAACTATGAAATCCATCATGCAGCAGAACTACAAAATGGTTTATTTACCCAATTTGACCGACCTACTTTAAATGCAATTCAAACAATGAAAGGGAAAAATATTCCTATCATTACAGTGCTATTATCAGGTCGTCCTATGATCATCAATCATTTCCCTTCCACAAATTACAATATAAGCTTCGATGAAAATAATACTCCTTTGGCTATGAGTGATGCTTTTATTGCGGCCTGGTTACCCGGCACAAAAGGCGGGGAAGCAATCGCGAATGCTATTTTTGGTCATTACCATTTTAGAAGCAAAAAAGGAGCTAATACCCTGTCAGTTCCCTGGCCGTCAGACATAAATCAAGTTAGAACAGGTCGTCTTGTTTGCAATACGATAAGAAGAAATAACGACCCCATACCCATGTTTGAATGTGGATATGGGCTAGCAACCTAATCCTTGTTACATTTTTTATTCGTGCCCATTTGGGCACGAATATTCATTAAGATATTGCACTACTGGTTTGTATCCATCCCGCAAACTCACGCAATGCGATAAAAAACATCGTATAGTCAACAAGCTCACTACCATGGAGTAATTGCAGAACCTTCTCCCAGCGCTCTATCGAACGATGGTGTTCTTTTACCCAGTTTTTTACAAGCGTCTTAACATTACCTTCATTATTACTACGCATTATTGCAACTGTAATCATTTTTTGAAGTCCATCCAGCTCATCTCTTAATGTTAAACGAGCTAGAGTATTCCAATGTCCTTCTCGAGAATCCGCTGAAATTTGGTCCCGGAACCAAACGAGATTAAATTGACCGCCCACATCAAAATAAATTTTTGCTGTCTTGAGCAGATCAAAATTGTGTTTTGTCGATACCTCAATAATATTCAAAGAAGTATAAAGCGCGCGATATACAGCAATCCGACTTGCAATGTCTTTTGAAAAGCCATGCTGAACAAATCGTTCCATCAATTCAGATAAATATTTTTTAGTCACCCCGCTCATTAAATCTGGAATAATGGGCGCCAATTTATTTATTTTTTCAGAGAAATGCTCGATCGTCTTTCCAATATCATTACGCAAGTGATGGCTTCTTAAAAACCATCGCGTAGATAAATTTAACAAAGTTCTCACATAATGTAATAATTCGTATTGTAGCTCAACAGGAATTTTAGTACCCAAGGAATCAACCAAAGTTTCTAGCGCCGTTGCACCGAAAATTTTACATGAAATAGTATGTGCTTTGATAATTTCCGCAACAGATGCACCTGTTTCAATTTGCGCACGATAGACAAAAGTAATACCCATCTCATTAACAATTTGATTACTTATCTGAGTCGCAATAATTTCACGCCATAATCTATGCTTTTGCATATATGGACGATATGTTTTTTGCAATTTCTCCGGAAAAGAATCTACGAGAGTCTGAATAAAATAAGGGTCCTCGGTAATAGTAGACTTTAAAATTTCACTCTCTATATGAATTTTGCTATACGCCATTAAAATGGAAAGCTCTGGACGAGTTAATCCTTTTCCTGCTGACTTTCGATCCAAAATCGTTTTATCGTCAGGCAAAAATTCAACTGCTCTATCGACAACGCCTGTAGTTTCTAATTCTTTCAGATAACTTTGATATAGACCCACGTATCGTGCGGCACTCAAAGCTGAAAAACTCATTGTTAATGCTTGATTGTAATTATCTTTTAATACCAAGGCAGCAACTTCTTCTGTCATTTCAGCAAGTAAATTATTTCTTTTATTTTCTGTTAACTTGCCTGTTGAAACCGCCGCATTCAGTAAAATTTTAATGTTGACTTCATGATCTGAGCAATCAACACCCGCCGAATTATCAATCGAATCTGTGTTAATCAGACCTCCTTGCAAGGCATATTCAATACGTCCTAACTGCGTAAAACCCAGATTCCCGCCTTCCGCCACCACAAGACATCGCAGATCAGAACCATTAATACGGCAAAAATCATTCGTTTTATCGCTGACATCCATATCACTTTCAGTGGAGGCTTTAACATAAGTGCCAATACCACCATTAAATAATAAATCAACAGGCGCTTTAAGCAATGCACGAATTAATTCATTAGGAGCAAGAGAATTGTCTTTAATATCTAGTAATTTTTTTATTTCGGAAGACAAAGGAATCGTTTTAGTTGTTCGTTTAAAAACACCACCGCCCTTTGAAATTAATTTCGCATCATAATTTTCCCAGGATGAAGCAGGTAAATTAAACAAGCGGACTCGTTCTTTATAGGATTTTTTAGGATCTGGATTAGGATCAATAAAAATATGTCGATGATCAAAAGCACCTACCAATTTTATGTTCGATGAATAAATCATCCCATTTCCAAAAACATCTCCACTCATATCACCGATACCTACTACGGTCATTTGATAGGATGGATCATCAATGCTTCTATTTAATTCACGAAAATGGCGCCGCACTGATTCCCATGCTCCACGCGCCGTTATGCCCATTTTTTTATGATCATATCCTGTTGAGCCACCCGACGCAAATGCATCGCCCAACCAAAAAAGATACTCTTTAGAAATACTATTTGCGATATCCGAAAAAGTTGACGTACCCTTATCCGCAGCAACAACTAAATAAGGATCTTCATCATCATAGCAAACCACATCTTTAGGACGTATTACCTTATTTTCTTTTATGTTATCAGTGAGATCCAATAATCCTCGAATAAATGATTTATAACAATAAATAACTTCTGCTTGTATTGTTCCACGATCGGCCTGAGGGGGTAATGCTTTCAAAATAAACCCGCCCTTGGCACCCGATGGAATAATGACTGAGTTTTTAACTTTTTGTGCTTTCATTAACCCCAAAATTTCAGTACGAAAATCTTCACGGCGATCCGACCAACGAATACCTCCTCGTGCCACTTTAGCACTACGCAAATGAATACCTTCAAATCGCGATGAATAAACAAATATTTCATATAATGGACGCGGCAATGGCAATTCAGGAACATTTTTGGAGCTCAATTTAAAGGATAAATATTCTTTAGGTTTCCCATCCAGCATTTGAAAATAATTAGTGCGTAACGTTGCTTGCATGAGCTGTAAAAAACGCCGCATGACTCTATCATCATCTAAACTCGTAATCGCATCTAACGCCGTAATAATTTTTTTTTCTAACGTGTCTATTGAACTTTGAGATGCAGATTTTTTCTTTGGATCATTCTTCATTTTAAATAAGTTAATAAGATCTGCTGTAATATGACTATATTGTACAAGTATTTTTTCAATGTATGCTTGCGTGTATCTAAAAGCTGCCTGATGCAGATATTTTGCATACGCACGAAGGATACCAATTTCACGGGATGTCAACTCTGCAGCTAATACTAACTTGTTAAATCCATCATTTTCGGAGACTCCTAAACAAACATTCGTAAATGCTTCTTGAAAGATGGGTTTTATTTTCTGTACATCGACCTCTACACCATCTGTATAAGCAACGGTGAAATCACTGATATAAACGACATTACTTTTTAAATTAATTTTATAAGGACGTTCTTCGAAAGTACGTAACCCCATATTATCCAAAATGGGTAAAATATCTGAAAGTGGAATTGCATTTTCATATTGGAAAAGTCTTAAGTGCAAAGAATTTTTTGCTTTCTCAGTCAATTGATAAAATTCAATCTGAAAGGGTGTTTTTGATGAAAGTTGCTCGATATGGAGAATGTCATCGATTGCAACAATTACCGAACAATCATCTTGGTAGCTCGTAGGAAAGGCGGTTTTATATTTTGAATAAAGAACACTCCCTTTTTTATCTCCAACATCTTTAATTAAGGCAGATTCTAGTTGTTGCATCCACGAACTTATCATTTTACTATTCCTTATTCATTCTAATCCTGATCATAGTGTAATCTGCATAACCCATCCTGACAATATGCAAGTAAAAAATAGTAGATTCAATAAGTTATAAATTACGAGATATAATTTCGCCTAAAACACATTTTTTCATGCCGAGAACTATACTAAAAATAGCTTTATAAATGAGGGGTTTTTATGAAACCAAAAGATGTATTAGCTGATAAATTCACTAATACTCACAAAAATCGACGCATCTTTCATGACGCAATTGCTCAAAAAATTGCGCATGCTAAAGAACATCATCATGCGGTCGGTTTGCTGCTCATAGATCTTGACAACTTTCAAACGATAAACAGGCACCACGGTCATTTGGTTGGTGACGATCTTCTCTTTGAAACGCATAAAAGACTTGCATCTTGCCTGACTTCAGATGATTTTCTAACACGCGTTGATGGCGATGAATTTGCTGTTATTTTAGGAAACATCACGGATCCCAAAACAATAGAAGATGTGATTTATAAACTGATGAATTGCTTTAATGATAGTTATCATTTAAAAGGAACCAAAGCCCGTATTAACGCGAGCATCGGCGCAGCTTGTTACCCTGATGCAGGGAATGATGCCCAAACGTTAATACAAAGTGCCGCGATCTGCATGACTCATGCAAAATCATTAGGCGGCAATAATTACCAATATTTCACACAAAAAATTCTTGAAAAATACAAACGAAAATCTTTTATAGAAAATGCACTGAAATTTGCATTAGAAAATAAAGAGCTTTTTGTGACATATCAACCCATTTTTAATTTATCCACAAAAGAAATGGTCGGAATGGAAGCTTTATTGCGTTGGCGTCACCCTGCCATGGGCTTAATATCACCCGATATCTTTATCGAGCTCGCTGAAAAAAATGGTTTAATTGCATCGATCGGCGAATGGGCCTTAAAAACTATCTGTAAACAAGCCCAAAAATGGTATAAAGCTGGGCACAATTCCTTCAAAATCGCTTTTAATATTTCATCTAACCAATTACTTTTAAAATCGTTTCCTCAATCTATCATAAAGAAGTTTAGGAATTCACATATCCCTACCCATTTGATCGATCTAGAACTCACTGAAACCGCATTTTTAAGACGAGCCAGTTATTTTAAAAAAATACTAACCCAGATAGCTAAAACAGGCATTAGTATCACGATTGATGATTTTGGAACAGGACACTCCTCCTTGATACGATTGAAAGATCTGCCGATTAAAACATTAAAAATCGATAAATCATTTGTTTTTAATATAACTCCCGACTCTTTTGATGCTATCATTATTAATGCCCTTATTAATTTAGGAAAAAAATTAGGACTCAATGTCATTGCAGAAGGCATAGAAACCGAAGCGGATTTACAATTCCTCATTGCAAATGACTGCCCAGAAGGACAAGGATATTATTTATGCAAACCGCTCAGTGCAAAACAAATGACAACTTATTTAAATAAAAAAAAGAATGACTATGATAAAAAATAAAAAATCCATGCGTTTTCTATTCGCTCTTATAATCACTCCACTCCTCTTTTCGTTGTACTGTCAGCGCTCAATATCAAGCAGCATTATCATACCCACCCTTGAACGCAGTCCACTCCCTCCCATTAACTTACCTCTTTTATCTCAACCTACAAAACGCTTCACACAAGAGCTATTCAAAGGCCAAGTCTCTCTTTTAAACATCTGGGCTTCCTCATGTTCAGCCTGCCAATTTGAGCAGCCTCTACTCATGGCCATCAAAAAAAATTATCCCACCCCCATTTATGGGATTAACTTCAAAGAAAATAGAGAAGATGCTAAAGCATGGCTTAAAAGCGAAGGAAATCCGTACGCCGCAGTAGGTGTTGATGAAGATGGGGTTCTTGCAACAGCCCTCGATATTAATGGCATCCCTGAAACCATCGTGGTCGATAAACATGGCATGATTCGTTACCGCTATCTTGGTGCTCTTACCATGGACGCCTGGGAAGGCGCCTTACTTCCAATAATTGAACAATTAACACATGAACAATAGCCTTTGTATTGCACGGATAATAAGATTCAGGTAATGTCAGCACACCATGGACTTTATAAGCAACCGGTACGGAATGAGCGCACAACGCAGAAAAAATAATATTATTGGTTGGCGAGAATGGGTCGCTTTACCAGGACTTGGCATCGATAGAATCAAAGCCAAAGTGGATACAGGTGCCCGCACCTCCGCCTTACATGCCTTTAAATTACAGCCCTATAAAGAAGGCAATCAAGACAAAATTCGTTTTGATATCCACCCTATCCAACACAATATAAACGTCATAGTCACATGCATTGCCGATATCACTGATAAACGCTGGGTCACTGACTCTGGAGGACACCGAGAAGAACGCTACGTCATCAGCACCCCTATTATGATAGCCGGGCAAACCTGGTCGATTGAAATCACGCTAACCGAGCGAGATTGCATGCTATTTCGCATGTTACTCGGTAGAAGTGCGATACGTAAACGTTTCACCGTGAATCCCGCTCGTTCATTTATAAAAGACCCAAAGAAAGGTTTTATCTTATGAAAATTGCAATTTTATCAAGAAGACATGATTTATACTCAACGCGGCGACTTGTCGAAGCTGCAAGAGAACGCGGCCATAAAGCCGATGTCATAGATACATTACGTTGTTATATGAACATTACCTCTGCCCAGCCCACTATTCACTATAAAGGGGCTATTCTTGATACTTATGACGCCGTCATCCCTCGTATTGGCGCCTCTGTTACTTTTTATGGCGCAGCCGTCGTAAGACAATTAGAAATGATGGGTGTATTATGCGTCAATGATTCCATTGCCATCACACGCGCACGTGATAAATTACGTTGCTTACAATTATTATCAAAAAAGGGAATAGGTCTTCCCATTACCGGTTTTGCCCACTCCTTAGATGAAATTCAGGATTTAATTAAAATGGTCGGCGGTCCACCGCTTATCATTAAATTTTTAGAAGGTACTCAAGGCGTTGGCGTTGTCTTAGTAGAAACGACAAAAGCGGCACGCAGTGTCATTGAAGCATTCTTAGGGCTCAAAGTTAATATTTTAGTACAAGAATATATTAAAGAAGCGAGCGGAGTCGATATTCGTTGCTTCGTTGTCGGAAATGAAGTCGTTGCGGCCATGAAACGTCAAGCAAAATCGCCCGAAGAATTTCGGTCAAATTTACACAGAGGCGGACATGCAACTTCCATTGAAATAACAGAAGAAGAACGAACAATGGCTATTCGTGCAGCCCACTTGATTGGACTCAATGTTGCAGGCGTTGATATCGTGCGCTCCAATCGCGGACCGCTCATTATCGAAGTGAACGCATCACCTGGTATTGAAGGCATTGAAAAGGCGACTAACAAAGATGTCGCAAGCGCCATCATTAAATTTATCGAACAAAACACCGACCTTGAAAATCATAAAGTCAGAACGAAAGGATAACTATAGCAGAATAGCTTTAAAATCAGTTGCCAGCTGTCCTAGATCCAGTTTGTTCAAGAATAATGAATAACACATCCATGCGCTCAATGCTGCCAAATCTCTAAATTGCGGTGGAATATATCGAGGCGGCACTAAAATACCCTCCTCGACCAAATCTGATAAAATATGAATATCTTCGAGCGTGGTTTTACCAATAAAAAGGATAGGTATTTGATTCACCAATCCGCGCTGAACCGCAAGACGAATATAATTATAAATAAGAATAAAACCTTTACTGTAAGACAAATCCTTCGTAAAAGGACCGCCATCGGGCTTACTTCCGCGAAAAACCCGAGTCGTTGCATGAAAACTTTCAAGCTCTTCCAAACCTTGATCTCTATAAAAATTAAAAACATCCAGAAAATTAGCACCTTCTTCCGCCATGCTCACCGCTGTAATACGATTCGTTAAGCGCTTAAGACGTCCCGGATAGGATGCAAAAGTAAATACTTCTGTAATAATCGCAAGTCCCTCTTGTGTGACAGTTGCAGAAGGAGGACCTTTGCTCAGAAAAGTACAATACGGTTGTGACATACCATTTAAAGTAGTTCCTAAATGCACCCAGCCCTCATGTACCTCAAATGTACGAATTTCGCGAGCACTAAAAGTTAACCCCGCATGAATCTTGATTCGCTCAGCACCAGCCGATGCATCTGCTAAAATACCATCACTCAGCTCAACTCGCAGATTATTTTGATCTGTAAAATACCCGGCAAGTCTTTGTCTTAATATTTCTACTGTCTCATCACTGCTATGCAATTCTTCATCGGCTTCCGTTGCCACTTGATCTTTAATATTTGACAAGGTATTCGTCACTAACGTGGCCAAATCTTTTAATGTTGGAGCACCGATGTGAAACGCATCGTCCGAACTACCGTATAATTCTTGAGAAATTTTAGTAAATTTATCTGTTCCACGTGCGAGAAGCATTTCCACAACACGACTGTATTCATGACACATGCGCTGCATAATACTACCTACACCGCTATATTGACCTAAAGTACGACGAATACTTCGCTCTATCTCATAAAATTCTTCGATTTTTTTTGCGGCATCAAACTGCAGGGGATTTTTTCGTTGATAATATTCATCATCAATTTTGGGAAGTTTTTTAAATTTATCTTTAAAAAATTGTTCTTGTACTTCAGGATCCCATTTAAAGGCATCTAAAATGCGTATAGGTTTTTGTGCGGCTACAATCCGCTCAGAAAGTTCATGAATAACTTGCTGATATTCCGTTAACATAAGCCCCTTATCCTTAACGCACCTGCACGCTAGAGACTTCCATCAATCAACAAATGACAACAGCTTAGCTGTACTTTACGCGATAGGGTATTTATAAACAAGTAAAGAGTTCCCTGCTTTTTTCAAGGAACTCTTACAAAATTTATAACATTCCATATTTTTGTAATTTCGTACGCAAGGTTCCTCGAGACAAACCAAGCATGCGAGCTGCTTTTGATTGATTGTTATTTGTGTACTTCATGACAGCCGCTAATAACGGTTCCTCTACTTCATCAAGAAAGAAATCGTAAATATGTTGCGTTTCTTCACCCTTGAGATTAGAAAAATAATGTTTCATGACCTGCGTCACATTTTCACGTAAAGTGACTTCAGATGATTCAAAAGCTTGGGAGTTAGGTTGTGTGTTTTCCATAGATCCATCCTTGATAATAAATTAATTATCAGCAAATAACGCCTTGCGACGTTCTGTTTCTTCAGCACATTCTTTACAAAGCTGAAACCCAAACTGACGACGTTCAACAGGCATATCCACACCGCAGTCTTTACAAAATTTAGCGCCTATTTTAACCACAGTATTTTGCTGTCTTTTATGCAGCTCAAGCGCAATCGCTCTATCAATATAATCGGTTGCAATATCAGCTTCATCAGCCATCTTACACATCCTCATCATAAAAAGGGAACTTATTATATGCAATAGGTTAAAAACTTCCAGCTATTTGATGGGCGGCCTTACAGCTGTGTTAAATTGCATAACAATCTATTTTTTGTTTATATACTAAACACCCATATCGCCAAAGCTGCACTGCAACGCAGTAATAGCTGCCACAGCAGCCGTTTCAGTGCGCAAGATACGCGGCCCCAAATTAAGAGGCTTGTAACCCTGGCTACAGACAAGATTAATCTCCGATTCACTTAAACCGCCCTCAGGGCCGATCAATAATAGAACGCGCTGATTTTTTTTGATAGCATTGTCCTTTAATTGAGATGTTGCTGCAGGTGATAATACAAAACACCAATCCGCCTGAACTGACGACAAGCTATTTTCGATCGTCATCGGAAACAGCAGCTCGGGAATCTGATTCCGCCCCGATTGTTCGCATGCACTGATAATAATGGACTGCCAATGTTGGAAACGTTTCTCACGGCGCTCTGCGTCTAATTTCACGGTAGAACGCTCCGTCAATAAAGGGATAATTTTTTTCACCCCCAACTCTACAGCCTTTTGAATGGTGTAATCCATTTTTTCACCGCGTGAAATGCCTTGTGCTAAATAAAGCTCCAAGGGCGACTCCACATCACGCAGAAGATGCTCATTAATCTGTACAGAAACCTGTTTTTTAGTCATCTGAATGATCGTACTTTTATATTCCCCACCCTGACCATTAAAGAGAGTAACGCCGTCATTTAACTTGGCCCGTAATACGGTCATAAGATGGTGGCTTGCTTGTGTATCCAATTGAATTACTTCACCTGATACAAGATCGATGGGTTGGAAAATACGAGAAATTGACATGATTTTTTATTTATCCTGCAAAAAAATATATTCTTGTACAGGCTCTCCTGCAATTAAATGTTCCTGGATGATGCGCTCCAATACTTCAGGATGGCATGAGTGATACCAAACTCCTTCAGGATAGACGACTGCAATCGGTCCGCTACGACAAACCCGCAAACAATTGGCTTTCGTTCGAAATATACCGCCCTGACCTGTGAGCTGCAGTTCATCCAATCGATTTTTTAAATATTCCCAGGCGATAAGACCCGCTTCTTTTGTACAACATTTAGGCTTTGACTGATCGCAGCATAAAAAAATATGCCGCTTTATTTCAGCCAATCCGAGTTTTTCTATACGTTGCTTTAATTCATTATCCATAACGCTATTCTATAGCTGGCAAAAAACTTTGCAATGGAATATCATAAGCCCCCTAAATTTTTATTGAGGCTGGTTTGCCATGGGCAAGGTCTACATTCAAACACACGGTTGTCAGATGAACGAATACGATTCGTCCAAAATGGCGGATGTTTTGCGCGCTTCGCATCAGTTAGAAGCGACTAACGATCCTGCAGAAGCAGATGTTTTACTTTTAAACACATGCTCTATCCGTGAAAAAGCAGAAGAAAAAGTCTTTTCTGCCTTAGGCCGATTCCGCGTCCTCAAGGAAAAAAATCCCAATGTTGTCATTGGAGTGGGCGGATGTGTCGCAAGCCAAGAGGGCTCTGCTATTCTAAATCGTGCACCGTATGTCGATATGATTTTTGGACCACAAACATTGCATCGTCTCGGAGATATGCTCAAAGAGGTTCACGCCAAACAACAATCAGTCGTCGATATCAGCTTTCCAGAAATTGAAAAATTTGACCGTTTACCTGAGCCACGCGCAGAAGGACCCACGGCTTATGTATCTATCATGGAAGGCTGCAGCAAATACTGTAGTTTCTGCGTCGTACCCTACACACGCGGTGAAGAAATCAGCCGTCCCCTCGATGATGTGCTCGCTGAAATTGCAACACTTTCCAATCAAGGCGTGCGTGAAATTACGCTGCTTGGACAAAACGTCAATGATTATCGCGGACCAACGCATGAAGGCGGTATTGCTGACCTGGCCATGTTGATTCATTACACCGCCGCCATTGACGGCATTGAACGCGTACGTTTTACAACATCACACCCTCTAGCTTTTTCAAATAATCTTATTGATGCTTATGCAAACGTGCCAGAGCTTGCAAATCATTTACATTTACCCGTCCAAAGCGGCTCCGATCGTATATTAGCAGCCATGAAACGCGGCTACACTGCACTCGAATATAAATCCAAAATTCGTAAACTTCGCAAAGTCCGCCCGACGATTTGCATTTCTTCTGATTTCATTATTGGATTCCCCGGCGAAACTGATGCCGATTTTGAAGACACGATGAATCTTGTCCATGAAATCGGTTTTGATAATTCATTCAGTTTTATCTACAGCCCACGCCCCGGCACCCCCGCTGCGCAATTACCTGACAACATCTCCATGGAAGTTAAAAAGCAACGACTTGCCATTTTGCAAAACCGTATTTTTTTAAATATGCACAGAATCAGCGAATCCATGGTGGGTTCCATTGAAAAAATTATCGTACTTGGCCCTTCCACTAAAAATCCGGAAAAATTATCCGGACGCACTGAAAATAATCGTTTCGTCATTTTTACCGGAACGCCTGATATGATTGGCCAGTTAGTTTCGGTTAAAATCACCGATGCACAGCCGTATTCTTTATGTGGAGAAATCGCAAACTCAGCGTGTTAAGCGTTATTTAAACACGGATGGCGTCCCAGGGCGGATTCGAACCGCCGACCTGCCCCTTAGGAGGGGGCTGCGCTATCCATCTGTGCCACCGGGACGTGAAATAAAAGATACGTTAAATAATAAGGAATTACAAAAATATTTAACTATGATGATAAAAAAATTGAATGGTGGCTAAAAAGAATAGTGTCTGAGCAGATTGTAAGACTGAATTAAGCCAGTATATACCGAGGGTCGGAATCGAACCGACACAGTGTTGCCACCACCGGATTTTGAGTCCGGCGCGTCTACCAGTTCCGCCACCCCGGCATTTTGAGAGAGCGAGTATAGCAAACTAAAACCCTGCGTCAATTAAGATTTTAAAATTAAAACATTTCTACCGGATCTACATCCAGGGACCATCTGACTTTTTGTTTTAATCGTATTTTCTCGATCTGCAACAAAGATCCCTTCAGAAAATTCTGCAGAACAGGGCGCTGGCTTGCCTGTAATAACAATTGCACTCGATAGCGGCCGGCGCGTTTAGGCATAGGGGCTGGAATGGGACCCAGTAGTTGCATTTCTTTATCTGTGGGCTGAAATAGGATTTTAACTTCTTTCAAGAAGTCCATGGCATGTTCCAATTGATAAGCCTCTGCTCGAAATAACGCAAAAAAAGAATGAGGAGGCAAAGCGGTCGCCGCGCGTTCCTGCAAGATGGTCGTTGCAAATTGCCGATAGCTGCCATGAAATAATTGATGCAAAAGTGGATGATCAGGATGATGTGTTTGAATAATGACTTTGCCTTTTTTTTCTACTCGTCCGGCACGACCCGCGACTTGCAATAACAACTGCCCCATGCGCTCAAGTGCGCGAAAATCGCCGCTAAAAAAACCGCCATCCGCATCGACAATTGTCACAAGCGTGACATTAGGAAAATGATGTCCTTTTGCAAGCATTTGCGTCCCGATCAAAATTTGATGATCGCCCTTTTGAATCGCATCAAGCAATGTTTCCATCGAACCTTTGCGCTGCGTGCTATCACGATCGATACGAGCAACAGAATATTCGGGAAAATTTTTCTGTAGCACTTGCTCTAAACGCTCCGTACCCACACCTACGAGCTGCATATTTTTATCGTGACAAGATTCACATTGTAGCGGCAATCTCGCTTGCAAATCACAATGATGACAATGAAGTCGCTGAGTTTGCTTATGAAAAGTCATTCGCATATCACAGCGTTTACAAAGTGCCATCCAACCACAGGCATGACACATTAATATTGGCGCAAAACCACGCCTATTCAGAAACAACATTACCTGCTCGCCACGTTTTAAATGCAAGCGCATTTCATCAATAATGGGTTGGGACAACCCTTCTTCTAATGATTTATTACGAATGTCTAACACTGAAAACAGAGGTAATTCAGCATCACCTGCACGATTCGGCAATAACAAATGAACGAATTTACCTTGCTGAGCTTTGTACAACGTTTCTAATGCCGGCGTTGCAGATCCTAATATGATAGGAATTTTTTTAAAATGCGCACGCATGATAGCAAGATCGCGCGCATGATATCGAAAATTATCTTGTTGCTTAAAAGAAAGATCATGCTCTTCATCGACAATAATCAATCCTAAATCAGGCAAGGAGGAAAATACGGCTGAGCGTGTTCCAATTACAATACGCGCCTCACCCGTATGCGCAAGGTACCAGGCATTCAAGCGTTCTTTCTCGCTTAAATTTGAATGAAAAGCTATCACAGGTACTGCAAAACGTTCACGAAAACGTTGAATTGTTTGCGGAGTCAAACCGATTTCGGGTACCAAAACTAATACTTGTTTACGATTTTTTAAAACATCTGCAATCACTTGCAAATATACCTCTGTTTTACCCGAGCCCGTCACACCATCTAATAAAAAAACCTGAAATGTGTCACGTGCCGCCACAATTGCTGATACAGCAACCTGTTGTGCTTCATTAAGGATCAAAGATTGATTTTCTTTTAGCACTTGTCTGTCTATCGGTGAATTTTGAACAACACCCATCTCAATCCATTTTTTTTCCTGGAGTAAGGCAATATTTTTTTTGGAAACGCCCAGTAAACGTAGTTGGGTCTCAGAAATATCCAATGGATTTTGCTTAAAATAGCCAAGTAATGTTTTTTGTCGAGGCGCCCGCTTCAAAAGATTTAATTCAACAGCATCGCCTAACTTTGTTAGACGCCAATAAACTTCCTGGAGAGTCGGCACCGGATTACCTTGTCTTAACAATACAGGCAAGGAATTAAGCAACACATCCCCGATAGGATGATGATAATAATCACAAGCCCATAAGCAAAGTTCTATAATCTCTTTTGAAATCAATGGATTATCATCGAGCAATGCAAGAGCCGGCTTCAATTTGTCTGTGGGGACATCAGAATACTCCACAAAGCCCATAAAAATGCCAACTAACTCACGAGTGCCAAAAGGCACTCGAACACGAGCCCCGCATTGTAAGCCCTCCCATATTTCATTATCTGGAAAAATATAGTGAAAATAGCGTCGAAAAGGAACCGGAAGGGCAATTTGTAACAAAAGATGGGGTTGTTTATTTTTCATAGAAAAGTACTCTAATGCAAATGACTTAATAAAAACAGCCATAATTGCTATAATAAATAAACATATGAATCCTTTGAATATAGCCAGGAGCATAAAATGACAGACACATTTAAAAGTGCTACAGATCTTGACATCGCCTTGGAAAAACTTTGCGAAATGCTATATGAAAAGGGCGCCATTAAGAAAGAAGACATCCCTAAAGCCATCGCCGAAGTAAAAAAAGGATTACAAGCGGCATACGGTGAAAATCCTCAAAATGTTCCACAAGATATCTTTACCGATCCTTCTAAACGACAGAATCTTATTGTTGCTTTAGTAACCGCGCCTGTTATGGATAAAATACCTTCTTTAAAATTTGATATAGGATTATTTTTAAAAGCACAACTCAAACCAGAAGATACTAAAAAACTTTTTAAAGCATTCATGATGAGCCTCAATAAAATGGAACCTGACCCCAGCAAACGCATGAAAGATGAAGATATGGAAAAAGAAGCGGATGCTTTATTAGAAAAATTTGCTCAAGCCAAGTTAAAAAAAGGAAAAGAGTCAAAAACTGAAAATAGCAAAGCGGTCGATGATGAACTCGATGAAATGTTCCAAGTTCTTTTTGGAATAACCAAATTTGGTGCGCTTGCCTATTTGGCCGTTAACAAAGGGAATACAGCAGGTATTGTCGACTCTTATTCTGCAAGTGCTCTTGGGGGTGGAAGCATACATGAAGCCCGAGATTTTGGTGGTGACACCACAACGAACCCTTATATTACTGCGCTTGCCCATCAACGATTACAAGCGATTGCGGGTGTCGGAGAAACTGTTTTGAATGATTTACATCGCAGCAAAATTATAAAGCCATCATTAACGCCTACACTTAATCCATTTAGTAAATTATAGGAAATTAAATATATGCATCGCGTTCTTATTGCCGGCGCAGGGAAAATAGGCTCATTGATCGCTGCGTTATTAGCTCACTCAGATGATTATCATGTATTTCTCGCTGATATCCATATTGATAACAGCCAAGCAAAACGTTTAGATAAAAAAACCGCTCATTTAGAATTTGCGCAGCTCGATGCAAAAAATTCAAAAGAGATTTCTAATTTTTTACAAAAGAATGCTATCAATACTATTGTTTCAAGCCTCCCCTATTTTTGCAATACAGCCATTGCAACAGTCGCTAAGGAGTTGAATCTTAATTACTTTGATCTCACAGAAGACACACGCTCCGCGGGCGTTATTAATGAATTGGCGCGCAGTGTGACAAGTGCTTTTGTACCTCAATGTGGTTTAGCGCCAGGCTTTATCAGTATTGTTGCAAATCATTTAATTCAACATTTTCCAAAATTAGATACGGTAAAAATGCGCGTGGGTGCATTGCCCATCAATATTAGCAATGCATTGCAGTATTCACTGACTTGGTCTACTGACGGCCTCATTAATGAATATGGTAATTTATGCTATGGGTTAGAAAATGGCAAAACGGTGCAATTATTACCCTTGGATGATTTGGAAGAAATTAAAATCGATGGTCTAACGTATGAAGCTTTTAACACATCTGGCGGAATAGGAAGTTTAGCGGCAACCTATGCTGACCGTATTAAACAACTCAATTACAAAACCATTCGTTATCCAGGACATTGTGAAAAAATGCGTTTTTTAATGAATGATCTTAAACTCAACTATGATCGTGACACCTTAAAACGTATCCTGGAAAACGTCATTCCTAAAACGGGTCAAGACGTTGTTCTCGTTTATGTCTCCGCCACGGGTTTGCAAAATAATCAACTCATGGAAGAAAATTATGTCAAGAAATTTTATCCTAAAACTTTATATGGTTTAGATTGGTCAGCCATTCAATTAACGACAGCCTCATCACTTTGCGCAGTTTTGGATATTGTTGTTAATCAGCCAGACAAATTTCAAGGCTTAGTCAAACAGGAACAAATTTCACTGGATGCTTTAACAGGCAATCGATTCGGACACTATTTTGTATAAAACGAGAATAACGAAATGGATATTCTAGATAAATTAAATCTTCATCAAAAAAACTTTGGGGCTTATGTAAAGGATAGTTGGTCTAATACAACAGGTGAAGGTGAATTCACATCCTTCAATCCCGCCAACGAAAAGCCTATTGCTTCTGTCTATCGATGCTCATCAACAGATCTTGATCAGATTATCGATCACGCTCAAAGGACATTTTTAACCTGGCGAAAAATTCCTGCACCCAAACGCGGAGAACTAGTCCGTTTAATTGGAGATGAGTTACGCGCTCATAAAGATACGCTAGGCAGTCTTGTTTCTTTGGAAATGGGAAAATCGAAACAAGAAGGCGATGGAGAAGTTCAGGAAATGATTGATATGGCCGATTTTGCAGTTGGCCTTTCTCGCATGCTCTATGGGAAAACCATGCATTCTGAACGATCAGAACATCGAATGTATGAACATTGGCATCCCTTAGGTGTCACAGGTGTGATTAGTGCATTTAACTTCCCAGTCGCTGTTTGGGCATGGAATGCTTTTATCGCTGCAGTTACTGGGAATACTGTTGTTTGGAAACCCTCACCAAAAACGCCGCTTTGCGCTCTTGCCGTGCAGCATATCTGCAACAAAGCGATGTCCCAGTTAAAATTAACAGGAATTTTTTCTGTTTTTATTACAGATAACAATGAACTTGCCTCGCAATTTGTAAATGATACACGTGTTCCACTCATCTCATTTACAGGTTCCACTGCTGTAGGCAGACAAGTAAGCGAAACAGTTGCACGCCGCTTTGGAAAATCTATCCTGGAGCTCAGCGGCAATAATGCCATTATTGTCGATGAATCAGCAGATTTACAACTTGCAGTACCTGCCATTGTTTTTGGTGCGGTCGGAACCGCAGGTCAACGCTGCACGACAACTAGACGTTTGATTGCCCATGAATCTATTTATGATAAATTAATCACCGCTCTCATTAATGCCTATAAAAAAGTTACCATCGGAGATCCTCTCGATAAAAAAAATTTACTAGGTCCACTTATTGATCAAACAGCGGTTGAACACTTTATAAAAACAATTGCGGACATTAAGCATGCTGGCGGGAAAATTTTATTTGGCGGACAAGCTCTAAAGGGTCCTGGATATTATGTAGAACCTACGCTCGTTGAAGCACAGAACGAATGGGATGTTGTACAACGTGAAACATTTGCGCCTATTTTATATATCATGAAATTTAAAACTTTTCCTGAAGCAATTGAGATACAAAATCATTCGCAATTTGGTTTATCCTCAGCGCTATTCACCAACCAATTACAACATGCAGAAATATTTTTATCCGCACGGGGGAGTGACTGCGGCATTGCAAACATTAATATCGGAACTTCCGGTGCTGAAATAGGCGGCGCTTTTGGTGGAGAAAAACAAACTGGAGGAGGGCGAGAGGCGGGCTCGGATGCATGGAAAGCCTACATGAGACGTCAAACCAGCACGATCAACTGGGGAAATGCCCTGCCCCTGGCCCAAGGTATAAAATTCGATATTTAAGATTTTTTCAATAATAGCGTATTAAACAAAGCAAACACCTTGGGCTGGTGCTGCCAATTTTGCATAAAACGCTTTATTTCTTTTTTAAATGTCCTTTTAAAACTAATTTCCGTCGAATGTTCGCACATACCATCTAAATCAATTAACACAGGCTGCTCGTCTTTAAGCAGGATATTTGTCATTTTCAAATCGCCATGTGTCATTTTTAATTCGCCTAAACTTTTAAACATATCAATGGTCATTTTGGCCATTTTGTCAAAAGCAGGACCTTCCGGCTGATATCCTGAAAAAAACTCTCCTATCGTTTGACCAGAAATACATTCCATTACGAAATATGACTTACCCTTTAGTCCAAAAAAACGTTTTTCAACATACGCCACTGGCTTTGCCGTAGACACCCCAAACAAACATAGCTTTTGTGATAAGCGCCAGGATGTTTCTGCCCTTGTTGCTCTTAAACAACGACGCAGCCAATGCCAGCTATTTTTAATATTATAACGTTTCACGACGAATGCGTGTCCATCCAAATTAACTTTTGCAACCGTAGAAGAACGTCCCATTTTTAAAAGAGAAATATCTTGCTGCTCAAAAAACTTCTCTGGACTCTGCAATAAACTTAAGAACTTATCTGATTGATAAGCACGGTCATACATTCCCATCTGATTAAAATTTTTGATTCGAACAAAATTCGTGCAGTTACGCATGATTTTCTTCTTATATCTGATCCAGCGTTCCTTATTTTTGTTCATCACTGATGTTTTAATAAGATCAAAATCTGATGATTTAACAATCCAGCCGCGTGCTTTCGCGTATATCTGAAAAAGCTCCCGCTGCAGCTCTTCAGTACCCACTCCTAATTGCGCGAAAAAGAGACTTAAATTATCCATACTGTGTTTTTTATCCAAAACATCCGGAAATTTTTCAATAGCACCTCCATCCAAAGTGTATATCCGATTTTCTGCCACCAAAAAATTTTTAAGATGCAAGTCACGCTGCAAAATACCTAAAACATGCTGCGTTGCCAGTTCAACTATGACCTTTTGCATGAGCTTTACAAAGTCATCTGAATTTTTTTGTTCTTGCCAAATCATTTCCAGACTTTTTGCCTGAAGAATTTTTTCAAATAGAATCACATGTATTCGCTTGTTCGTTGCAACACCTTGATAAAATATATGCGGCGTTGGAATATTGACCTGTATCAATTCATCGATACCAAGTACATCACGTTTAACATGATGCTTCGCTTTTCCGCGCTCATAAAACAGCTTAGCAACTACCTCCTTATCTCCCCATCTACCGGAGGCAACTAATCTTTTACCTGGAATAATGCGTATAATTTCGTTGCAATAGAAAGGCACTGTCGTATCACTTAAAGATAATTGAAACGGACCCAACTTCACTGAATCAGCGCGAACTAATGCTTTCCATGCCAACTCTGGGATAACAGTATTACTGATGTTTTCTATACAATTGATCGCCACGTTTTTTCACCCTTTTCCAAAATTTATTTTCCGCTGTCAAATGACGCAAAGATGCATTGCGATATTCCATCATAAAACGCAACAAATCTCTTTGAGTTAATCCTATTTCCTTACTAGAAAAATACAATCCTGCCAAATCCTTAATGATCCAACGCAGAGAAACTTTTTTCCGTATTCCGGCGCGATGCAAATCTATTAAATAAAGCTTGGGATCGCCATTTTCAGATACTGACAAATCTAGCAAAAAATGACAAATATAAAAATCCCGATGATTCATTCCATTCAAATGCAATGATCGAGCAATGCGTGCTACTTCTTTAATGATTTTCAATTTATCTGAAAAAAGGGGTGAACATTGCTGCCACTGTTTTCCCAATTCCTCTAAACTTATATTTTTACCCAGCTCACGCGTAACAATAAAAGACTGCAAAGAAGCGGGATTAAACCCTCGACACCCGTAGCCTACTGCTTGAGGTACATTAATATTTAATTTTTTTAACCGTTGAATCGCTGCCCACTCGTTTTTTGCACTGACTATAGGCGCGCGTAACATTAAGATATTTTTAAAAATTTCCTTCCAGCCTACACCTCTATGCTGCTTAATAAAATAGGCCTTATCACCAATCATAATACGCTGCGTTCTTCGTCCTTCAAGCGCACGGTAAACCTCACCCTTTAATGTCATGAGCTGGTCAAAGCCTGCTGACGTTTCAGGAAAATACGCTTTAAGTTCGTTGTGCAATACTAACAATGTAATTACCTTTTTTGTAATCTAAAAGACTCAATGATATCAACCGCCTTTTCCGGCATGCTATAAATATCCGCCTGCTCTGCAAAAGCTAAAGCGTTTTTTTTCCAATCGGCACGCTCCTTCGACAATAACATAGATTCTAACGTTTTATTAAAATCTATCTGCTGAAAAGGAGAAGGAAGCACCGCGCCTGCCTTTGCTTCAGTAATATAATTTGCATATCCACATACGTCTGTTGTCAAAACTGGCAAACCCGCCACCAAAGCTTCCAATAATACGGTTCCCGTATTTTCGTTATAAGCAGGATGCAATAATAAATCTGCTGCTAATAAAAAATCAGCAACATCATTACGCCCTCCTAAAAATTTTATACGAGCAGAAATTCCCAGTTTTTTTGCTTGCAACAAAAAATACTCTGAATTATCTTTCCCGATCACATAAAAGTAAGAGCGATGAATGAGCTCATTCGGCAAAGCCGCAAAAGCAATTAATGCACGATCTAAACCTTTCGTTTTAAATCCCGAGCCCACCTGCAACAATAAAAACTCGTCTGCTTTTATCCCTAATTTTTGTCGTAGGCTATGACGAATTTCAGCCGCATTTGCAGGTGCTGCTCTATCTTTTGCAATACCCGGTGGCAGCAACTCAAATTGATCTGCTTGTGTTTTATAAAAATGCGTAAACTCTGCTTGTTGTGCTTTCGACAATAATAATATTTTCGTATTTGCAGCACCAAAGACAGATTTTTCATAGGCGATTAAATGACGATATCGCGGCATTAATCGGTACCATATGCCACGCTGCTGCCTTGCTTTCGCCTGATAGCAAGTATCCGCCGCATAATAAATATCAAGCATCGGCATTTTATTAAAACCCACGACAATATCATAACCCTCTAATTTCGGTTTAATCTGACGAACAAACTTTTTTGCTCGTACATGATTTTGCATGCCGGTAACAGGAATGATATGGATTGAAATAGCAGACTCCTGCTCGCCCTCCCATGCCATTGTAAATACATCAACCTGATGACCGCGCCGCACGCATTCTTTGGCAATTCGCAAAAAATCGCGCTGTAATCCGCCAAACGGAAAATATTTAAAAAGACAAAAAGCAAGCTTCATAGAACCCAATCTGTTATACATTCGTATTTAAAAAAAACATATTGTACCTGATGATTGATAAAATATCTCTCATATCTCACTCAAATTTGTTTATAATTAGGACACAAGTAATAATAATTCCTTTTCCTATTGACGATCCTGGATAAGTTTTGATATATTTTTGAACACTCTCGTATTTTTAATTAATCTGTCTATAGAGGCCGTTTATGAAAAAATTATTTTTCCTCACAACCACTTTATTTTTTACAATTTGCTCATTTGCAAATCCAGCACCCATCACGCCGGCAACAACACCTGTCGATGAAGCAGAAACCGAAGCTGTTATTATCAATAATCATCTTAAAGTCACCTCAAAAACACAGAACGAAGAAGATCAAACACTAAATTACACCCTTAATGCTACCTATCCACAAATTACAGGCACCTCTCCCTTGCCTGCGGCTGCCACTAATTTCAACCAACAAATCATACGCTTGGTTACCGCAGAAATCGATCAATTCAAAAACAGTGTCAAGCGTGATCTACCACATATGCAAACCCTGCCCGAAAGCGTAAGACACAACTCCCTTAGAATCGACTATGACGTCGATGTGATACACCCAAACCCCTTATCCATTGTCAGCGTACGTTTAAATATCGAAGGAATGCAGGCCGGCCGCGCACATCCCTTCCATGTCTACCGCGTACTTAATTTTGATTTATCCCATAATAAAGAACTCGCGCTCTGCGATTTATTCAAACCAAAGGCGAATTTCTTAAACACCTTATCAAAATACAGCAGCGAAAAATTAACCGCTTCTTTAAAAGATAAATGGATGATTGCAAATGGTGCGAAAGCAAATCAAGCCAATTATAAAAACTGGAATATTCAAGCGGATTCCATTTTAATTACCTTTGATGAATATCAAGTGGCACCCTATACCAATGGACCACAGGAAGTAGAAATTCCTTTTTCTGAATTAAAAAATATTTTTTCTCCACAGGCGCTTATTATTTCAAGCGTAAAAGATGCTTCAAAAACAGTCGGATAAAACATGAAATCACTCGTTATTATCGGTGCTGGAAACATGGGAGCTAGCTTGCTAGGCGGGCTAGTTTCCAAGCATTATGATCCTATGAAAATAACCATTACCGATCCCTCTACAGATAAACTTGATCAACTACAAAAACAATTTAATATACAGACCACAACAAATAATGAAACCGCCGTAAAAGATGCTGAAATTATTATTTTTGCTGTAAAGCCGCATATTTTTTCTAAAGTGGCCTATGAATTAGCCTCTCTTATACAAGAAAGAAAACCGCTCGTGATTTCAATTGCAGCCGGCATTACAGAATCAAGCATTCAACATTGGTTAGGCGGGAATATACCTATTATTCGCAGCATGCCAAATACGCCTGCTCTTATTGGCTGCGGAGCAACCGCTTTATTTGCAAATCAATATGTTAATCAGGATCAAAAACAAATTGCAGAATCCATTTTAGCTGCAGTCGGCATTACATTGTGGTTAGATCAAGAAAAGCTCATTGATGCAGTAACAGCTTTGTCGGGTTCCGGACCTGCTTATTTTTTCCTAATCATGGAAGCACTCGAACAGGCGGGTGAAACTTTAGGCCTCTCGAAAGAAACAGCTCGTCTATTAACGATACAAACCGCATACGGTGCCGCACGCCTGGCATTAGAAAGCAAAAAAAACACGATAGAATTACGCAAAGCAGTCACATCACCCGGCGGCACCACTGAACAAGCCATTAAAGTCCTTGAAAAAGCTAATATTCGTGAGATCATGACCAATACATTGCTCGCCGCACGGAAACGTGCTGAAGAGTTAAGCAAAGAATCGGAATCCTAAAACCTATTCACGATCGGAGTTCAGTATTATGCCTGCAACATTAAACGAAGCTGGATTATTTTTAATAACTATTTTGTTTGATCTTTATTTATTTGTATTATCCGCTCGTCTGCTTCTTTTCTGGGTAAAGGCCGACTATTTTAATCCTATCACTCACTTCGTCATCCGATTGACAGATCCTATTATTACAAAACTGCGTCGAGTCCTACCTAATCATCGTAATTTAGAGACATCAACACTCATCCTGATTCTATTTTTAGAGCTTTCTAAATTGTTACTCATAAGTCTGTTATTCGACGCGATACCTGATATAGGTATGACTGCTTTCGTTTTCTTAACCCTCACGAATACACTTAAACTGATTCTAGGCACTTTTTTCTATGCAATCCTTTTTCACGCCATATTAAGCTGGATACAACCAGGTTATTCACCCATTTCACAAATCCTTTCTCAATTGAGCGCCCCCATATTACGTCCGCTACAGCGTGCCATTCCTCCTGTTGCAGGCTTTGATCTTACTCCTCTTTTTGCACTTATCCTTTTACAATTCATTATGATTTTACTATGAACAATACTGTCGTATTTGCAAGTAACAATGCGGGCAAAATAAAAGAGCTGCAAACCTTGTTGCAACACTTTAATATAAAAATCATTCCCCAAGCCGCATTAAACGTCAACGAAGTTCCCGAAACAGCCTCTACCTTTGTAGAAAATGCTTTAATTAAGGCGCGTCATGCCTGTCAAATAACGGGATTCCCTTCTATTGCTGATGATTCTGGTCTCGAAGTCGATGCATTACTAGGAGAACCAGGCATTTATTCCGCCCGCTATTCAGGAGAAAATGCAACCAGTCAAGATAATATCGAAAAATTGTTAACAGAATTAAGACTGATTCCCCCTGAAAAACGTCAAGCACGTTTTTATTGCGTATTGGTGTATATGAAGCATGCAAAAGATCCCGCTCCATTTATTTGCGAAGGTATTTGGGAAGGACTCATTTTAGAAAAACCATTAGGAAATAGCGGATTCGGCTATGATCCTATCTTCTGGGATCCTAGTCAAAATAAAAGCGCGGCGCAATTGACAATCGCAGAAAAAAACCAATGCAGTCATCGAGGATATGCTTTAAAGTTATTAGCCGACAAATTAAGAAATATTTTTATATGACGGCTTTAACCGTAACCAATCTCACAAAAATTTACCCTCGTAACTTGATTGCGCTCAAAGGAATTAATCTCACTGTTTCGGAAGGTGATTTTTTTGCATTATTGGGTCCAAATGGCGCAGGAAAATCAACTACCATTGGGATTTTATCTTCACTCATTAATAAAACCTCAGGAACAGTCTCCGTTTTTAATTTCAATATTGATACCGATTTTGAAAAAGCTAAATCCTGTATCGGTATTGTTCCACAAGAAATGAATTTTAATCCTTTCGAAAGAGTGCTTGATATTCTCATTAATCAGGCAGGTTATTATGGCATTCCACGAAAAATTGCCTTCTTTAACGCTGAACACTATTTAAAAAAACTACATTTATGGGAAAAACGTCACAACCGTGTTATGCATTTATCGGGAGGCATGAAGAGGCGTTTAATGATTGTACGTGCATTAATAAATAATCCCAGGCTGCTGATACTTGATGAGCCGACAGCAGGTGTTGATATCGAGTTAAAACATTCCTTATGGCAATTTCTGACTGAACTCAATCAACAGGGTGTCACCATTATTCTGACGACTCATTATTTGGAAGAAGCAGAATTTCTTTGCAAAAATATTGCGATCATCGATCATGGAACCATCATTGAAAATGCTCCCACTAAAACATTAGTCAATCGATTGCCCATTAAGACACTGATTCTTGAAACAAGCACCTCAATTCAGCAACTGCCGAAACTTGACAATTTTATCTGCCGCTTAATAGACAATACTTCCATTGAAGTTGAGTTGCTCAAAGGACAATCACTTAATGATTTATTCATGGTTCTTAACAATCATCAAATACAAATCACCAATGTTCAAAATAAAATGAATAGACTTGAAGAATTATTTATCCGCTTAATAGCAGAAAACAAGGCCAAATCAGCATGAATCCAACAATAACAAAAAACGGGATTGCTCTTTATACGATTTTACGTAAAGAAGTCGTACGCTTCATTCGAATTTGGTCACAAACGTTAATACCGCCGGCCATTACTGTCACCCTTTATTTTATTATTTTTGGTAAATTAATAGGTTCACAATTGCGCGATATCCAAGGCATTTCCTATATTCAATATATAGTGCCTGGGTTGACTATGATGTCAATGATCACAAATTCATATGCAAATACATCTGCTTCCTTTTTTAGTGCCAAATTCAGCAAAAGTATTGAAGAAATGCTGGTATCATCCATGCCAAATTACATTATTTTATTAGGATACCTTTTTGGAGGGATGCTACGCGGATTGCTTGTCGGTATTGTTGTGATGCTCACCTCACTTTTTTTTGTTCCAATACACATTCAGCATCTGGAAGTTTTTATCTCCATGGCTGTTTTAGCATCGCTCATATTTTCAGTCGCGGGACTCATCAATGCCATCTTTGCAAAAAGTTTTGACGATATTTCTTTTATTCCCACTTTTGTATTAACCCCTTTGACGTATTTAGGCGGTGTTTTTTTCTCAATTACACAACTCCCCGTTGCATGGCAAAAATTAGCCTCTCTCAACCCCATATTGAATATTGTGGATACTTTCAGATATGGAATATTAGGAATCTCTGACGTCAATATTTATCACAGTTATACAATGGTTTGCTTTTTAGTTGTCGTTCTTTTAATATGGTGTCTAGTTCTTTTACAAAAAGGAGTGGGACTGAGAAGCTAAAACATGCTATCGTTTCGTTAACTCATTTATTTTTGGATATACTTTATGAAAAATCATTCAAATTTATTCTCGATAAAAAATATTCTTCCTCATATTATTTTAATCGCGCTTATTATTGGTGGTTATTATTATTTATCGGTTAATGATTTATTCCCCCAATGGATAGATTATTTCTATTATGGTGGAAAAGCACTCATTGCGCTCATTATTATTCTAGCCTCAGCTCGTTCCGGAATGATGCCAATATTAACTCTGATTGCTGGATTACTTATTTTATTTGTTTCTCAATTTTATGATATCAGCCTGACTTCGCCCACTGATGTATGGGAAATTCTGTTTATGGCATTTATTGGCTTAATAATAACAATTTTGGTTAAGTGGTAAGATTTGCTAATATCTTATATTAATAACAACTTCTACGCTTACAAGGAAGAACGTTCATGATTAAACAAATTATCGCGATTATTTTATTCAGCATTTTACTCACTATCGGCATGTCTTATGCACAACAAGGATTGCAATATATTGTTTCAGCACATGACTGGATTTCTGATTTATTAACTCAAGTCTTTTCTGGCGGACAAGCAGGAAATATTATTCGCAGCTCCATTACAATCTTAACCTTACCTGTCTTGATTGCACTTGTTCCTACTCTTATTTACTGGATCGCTAAACGGAGTTGGTTTCCTTATTTCGTCGATGTGATATGGGTAATATTACTGATTGAATCATCCGCACTCGCTATTTTATATAAAGCTGCTACAACCTAAAAATGACGGCATCATATCCAATAAGCCGTCTTTACCATCACTTTTGATACTAATCCCATGAGTTTTTTGATAGGCAGGGGTAACGCGGATGCTCCTGCTTTCATCGCTTCATCCCGATGCAAGGATTCATCTAATTGCATTTGTTTTAATATATGTTGGCTTTTTTTATCTTCGTGAGGCAAAAGTTTTAAATGCTTCTCCAGATGTTTCACAACCTGATTTTCTGTTTCAGCCAGAAAACCCAAACTCCACTGATCTCCAACCAGACCTGCCGTAAAACCAATGCTAAAAGACCCTATGTACCATAATAAATTCAAATAACTTGCGTGACCGCCCAGCTCATTAATACGCAAAATACACCATGCTAAATGATCGCCCTCTTCAAGAGAGGCTTGTTCCATTTTTTCTTTAACCAAACTGGATCGTGAAACGATTCCTTGTCCATGGTAAAGCGCTTGGGCACAGACTTCTCCCGAATGATTAATACGCATAAGCGCTGCCGAATGTTTACGTTGCTCATCAGTCATTTGAGCATCTTTTTCATGAGCTGCAGGATAGTCTCTTCCGGTTGTTCTGGGATTATTAAAAACTGCGCGCAATGCCTGGTCTACACCCAGACACATTTGATCCAGTAATGAATAACGACGAAAAACATTGTCCATCTTATATTGCCGTCATAATGCTAACTTTTCTCGTTACTCCATTTTTCCTTAATATAACGCCGCTTTTGTTAATACTAACGACCACAGAACTATCTGGGTCAAGCACATCGCCAACGACAACATTAAATAATTTACCTTGTGATCCAATCACAGCGCTCCATTTACCTAATTGCATTGAAACAGAAATGACGGTATAGGCAACTTGTGGAGCCACTGGCATTGTAGGAACAGCACCTGCGGCTGCATTCTCACCTTGCATTGCCGGGTTTGCTAATTTATTTGCATAAGTGCCTGCAGGAACTTCGGGTGCAACTGGTTTTGTTAAAAGATCACTAATGTTCTTTTCTGCTGTGACCGTAGCTAATTTTGCAGTAGCAATTGCCTGATTTGTCTCAGCTATAGCACGTTGTAGTTTTAAATCTTCCAAGTCACTTATTTTGTCTAAATATTTTTGCTCGTTTACCTGCTGCATTTGCATAAAACGTTGGTCATTAGCAACGGGCGCTTGCTTTAACTCACCTTGTTGCACAGGGGGGGTATTGCTGGCTGTCGATACATTCGCATTAGGAGGCGTCATCTCTGGTGTTTTTGCATTTTGATGAGTAACAGCTTTTGTGGGTACAGGCGCTGGAGCGCTGTCGTGCCCAAAGCCCATTAAACCTACTACTTGCCATATGATAACAAGAAATATGACAACCACAGCCACAATCATCGCCTTTTGCTTTGCGGGCATACCTGAACCTTCCTTCGATTGTTTCTCTAGAGCCATAAATTAATTTCCTAATGCTGTTAAAACTATTGAACCCGTTATACTACCGTTTGCAACATTAACATCCACTTTGGATAAAATAAGTGGTAACAATTTCAATTGTTGGCCTACTGCATTTAATATTGTAGGCGAAAGATTTTCAAAAGTAATCGATACTTGCGTTTCGAGATATCGACCCTGATTGATATAGGAACTTATCGAGATAGGATTGCCGGGGATAATATAAGAAATTCTATCTATTATATTCGCAATAACACTATCCAGTTTATAAATTGTGCTCGGTGGGGGTCTGTTTCCCGATGTGAATTTACCCATTAAATAAAAACCATCAGGCCTTAGGTCTACTGTTATCTGATTTTTAGTTGCCCAGTCATAAAGCAAATTTGTTCTTGCTCCGAGGGATCTTACTAATACATTAAACCCTCCTTTTTTTTCTGCAGCATAAACAAATGAATAAGGATTCCACCCTGGAATAGTAAAAAATAAAGCAATATCATTAACAATTTCCTGAATTTGATCCGCAGGATTAGGAGAAGTGAGTTTGTTGATGTAGACTTGATCAGGATTTACGACTCCCACAAAAGCTTGAGGAAGAGCAATTTCCTTTTTGTGTGATGACATATATTCCCAGCCGAGCCATGCAAGACCCAGAATCAGCACCGCCAAAGTTATTTGCTTTAATGGCAAAACGCCTATGCCCTGCGCTTTTAAGACTACATCTACTAATTGCAATTGAAATGCTTTTACAGTAGGCAGGGTTGGAAAAACAGGTTTATCTAAAATAGTAAAAGATTTTACAGAACTTGCATCAAATGAAAACTTCCCTTCAGTCGGTGTTTGGCTAATCGGAACATCGCCATAAATGTAAATATCAAATTGATTTTGCTGCGTTTGAAAAATAACAAGCTCTTCTGGAATGCTATCGATAGGAAAACTACCGTCAAGATAAACACTGCCAGACTTTACAATAACTAAGATAGCTTCTGAAGTATTCGGAATAACTTCGCAATAAATCAAATCTCGAGGACGTTTAAAATATTGCCAAACCGTCTCGCCAAGCAGAGCACCGGGGTCTGGCGAGAAAGCAATCTCATATTGAGTCGCGCTTTTCTTTTGCAACGCAATATATTCGCCATAATTGCTAGAGAGTAACAATATCTCTCGTTTTAAAAGGCTTGTTTTTTTTACAACAAGCACATCACGATAGGATGGAATAATGAAACGTACACCATCTTCTCGTGTAATGTAAGACATCAGGCTATCCCATGTAATATGATTGGAGTAATTAAGACAATCGTTTCAATGGTTTGTTCAATAGCCGCCTTTCCGCCTAATTCCTGGGCTTGGAATAATTGCATTGCATTGGCTTGATTGCTTACCTGCTTAAATCCGGAGAGGATTAAAGTATCGCCTGAGGCAATCACACTGCGTTGATTAAATTGTTTTTGTGTTACGTTAGGAACTTGTATTACAGGTGCGGTATTTCCAGAACTTGGCGCTGATCCAGACGTGGATGATAGTGTTTGAATTCCATTATTCACCGATAAATCAGCGTTCACCTGCAAAAACACTTTTTCACCCATGATCTTAGGCAAAATATATAACGTCAGCCCTGTTACAACACTCCCTGGTGTTATTTGGGTTGTAATAGAAGCACCGCCTGCCTGCGAACCAGATAATGAAGTGGTCTGGACACTCGCCAAATAACCTGCCTGGGTCACAATTCTGATAACCGAAACCTGATTGTTAAGACAAACCACACGCGGTTCAGTAACAAGAGATACTTTCCCCTGTTGTGTCAAAGCGTTAATTAGCGCAGTCACGCCTGTACTCGAATTACGGAAATTCACTGCACCTGCCGTAGGTAGACCTGGAGTACCTCCGCCAATCGGTGGCGTAGTAACAAAAGGATTCAGCGTACTAAGACTGATAGGAGTACCATAATTGGCATTCAACTGGAATTGTTCCCCTAAGGAAACCTTAACGGCTTGCCAGTTAATTCCGTAATTAAATGCATTGCTAAGATTAATATCTAAGACCTGCACTTTTACCAACACTTGTTTAGCCAAGTTATTGTTCAAGTTTGAGATATACTTACTGATCAAATCTATATTGGTCGGTCTATCCCGAACGGTAACTGATGTTGTTGATTCTGACACCATGACTGTTCCGTTAGGAGACAGCAACTGTTTTATTGTTTTTTCCAAATCTTTCCAGATCGAGAGAGTTCCTTTTAAACTACTATATTGTGCAGATGCACTATCATCAATAATTGCAGTGACTGCAGCAGGAGAGCTGCCACCGGCTCCGCCGCTAGAGACGTTGCTTATACTTGAAGTACCGCCCGATGATTTACCCATCATGTAATCAGAAGAACCTGGCATAAAAGCAATATCAAATGTCTTAGTGACATAGGCTTGCCAGTAAACCGAATTGCCATGCACCGAATAAACATAGCCCGATTTAGCTGCTAATAAATCCAAAGCACCTTTCACTGTACCAGAATAGTTGATAGACACTTTTTCTGTTTCATCCAACCCAACCTGGTAATGTGTCAGCACGTTACGTCCCGCACCCCCTACAATATTTCGGCTGTAAAAAGAAAAAGGTAATTGATCACCTCTTAAAACAATACGATTCTTTAACCACGTTGGTTGCTTTTCCAAATCAATCGGTGTCTTATCAACATACGGACCTTCATTCACCAAAAGCGGGGGTGGAAGTTTCCCTGAATTATTAGATCGTTGCATTGATTCATCAACGCGCTGCTTAACATCTGCAACATTTCCTTCCGCTTGGTTATAAACGGGTGAGTTACAGCCTGATAATGTCAATAATATTATAAACAACAGCGGGATAATTCGATTAATCATCAGACTTTCCTCGGCGTAATGGTCATCGTACGGTTAGACATATAGAGAACCGCTTGTAGGGGGAAGGGCTTCAATAGTTTTTCCATCACATTAGGTAAACTGGTGCCATTGACGCGTCCATCAAAATTATAATCGTAGGGCGCTTTCCAGATTACCTTCCAATGATAGCGATCCATGATGCGTTCAATATTTTCTTTTAACGAGCCACTAACGCTAATCGCATAAATTGCAGCAGGCCTGCCCATGTTGGCAAATTGATTGGGAAATGCTGAGCTTCCATAAGAAGGAGCAAATGCATTGCTTTGCTGATATCCCGCTTGAAAAAAAGGCTCGTTTGGAACCGACGCTCCAGGTCTTGCAACTTGCCAGCCCGCAAAAGCTAATGTCGGAATAGTGAAAAGAAACGCACTTATCCTAATGACGAACCACTTCATTGTAATACTCCATTGACCACAGTAAATTCAATTTATAAATGTCGCCGCTTCAAGTATAAGCGATTTATTGGAATGTGTAACTACCTCCAATTAAAATTACTCTTATTAATTTTTATATTTCTCATCTGACGACATTTACTATGGACTAAAGACTGTAAAATCGGAGCCATGAACACTAGGTACATTATATTCATTGAGTGGAACACAGCGAGTTAATGCCAAGATAATTCCAGCATCTTTAGTACTAGCCGCATATTGTACAGTGCCTCTTTGTGTGATGATACGAAGACAAACTCGCCAATAGTTTCCTGTGGGTAATTTGTTACTACTGCTATCTTGATAACAGGGTGCAGCTACGCCATTCACACAATCGCCTGGCGTGTCTGTTGGAGTCGCATCGGAGGCAGTTGTTCCTGTGACATAGGCAGTAAAACTGGAGAGTGGGTAAATATCGGTAGGAGAACTCGAATCATTAAGACCGCTCACGGATACCGGCACAGCCATAATGGTGGGCATCATCGCTGTGCTTGGACATGCGGGCGCTGGCACACAAGCTCCATTATGATAAAGCCCCGCAAAATTTATTGATCGAGCATTATTTAAATTTTGGCCCGGTATATTCACAGAAGATTGAATCGTACACGTGGTACTGCTTGAGGTACAAGGGAGGGTCGTACTCTCTCTAGGACAAGGATCGGTCTGGCTTCCGCCATCATAAGCGGTCGCGATAGGCAATCTACCCGCTATAATAGTTGCCGCAGCAAAAGCTCGCTGACCTACGACCATTGTGCAGACAGAAAATTGTGATCCAGATCCAGCGCTAGAGGAAGAGGTAGAGTTGTCTCCTAGTGTATATTGTTGCCCCCAGCCGTTGCGAATGGTGGTGTTTGGTAAAAATAATTTGGTTTGTAAATCAGCCACTGTTAAAGGCCATGATCCAAAACTTACATAATAAGATAAGCCTGCATTCAGAAATTGCTCCATTTGCATAACTGTTCTATCGCGTCTCATCTCATCACTTTTTTGGGTCGTGTAACCTAAAAGAGCGACAATGACTGTCGCCATAATTGCAAGCACTAAAAGCATTTCTATTAAAGAGAATCCTTTCGTTTTAAATCGAAAATAAATCATTTTTTTACCCGCCGCATAAGTAGTACTTTGTACCTTCATAAGTTTCGCTTACTAACTCATAATAGGAGTCATTAGTATATTGCAGATTAAATCCTTTTACAGCAGATGTCGCGCGCCAAAGTCCTGAACTCAATTCGGGCGAAACATAAGAAGGTAAATGTTGCCAAACCAAATAAGCAGGATTCCCCGTGGTAACACCTTGCGTGCAATCGACTACAGAAGAAGGCGTATACTTTGTTAAAGCACAATCAGCGCCGGTTAAACCCTTAAGCGCAAGTGTTAATTTGGGATCCTTTAATTTAACAACTACTTGTGCAACCCATAAATAGATTCTCGCGTTTGTATTAGGCATTGTTGCACAAATCGGAAATGTTTGACTGGTGCCTGGATAGTAATAACAAAAATTTTCTTTTCTATCCCCTAGAAAAACGACATTATTAAATTGCGTTTCATAGCCTCCGCTTACAAATGTCGTATCCAAAAGCGGATTGAATGGACTCCATTTAGTGTCTAAATAATTGTTTAAAGTCGGTATGATCTTAATTGGAAAAGGATTGCTGGGATTTCTGCTTGGCGCCAATGTATGAAGGGACATGTTCACATCCGTACTTTCTGCGCAATTTGCATAATAGTAATTACGCATTCCTTGAAATAAGGTATCTACGTTATATTTCAAGGCAAAAGCATCTCTATTAAATTTAAATTGTGTATATTGTCTTATTCCAAGCAAGGCAATCGAACTTGCTATCGCTAAAGCTAATACTGCTTCAAGTAAAGTTATACCCTGTATTTTTTTAATCATAGTGTCCAAAACTTTAAGTTCCGCTACCCATTGCCATACCGGTCAAATAAATACCTTGTACAATCTTAACAATTAAATAAGCACCGACAACCAGCAACGTTCCGCCGACGATTTTGGCTATCAAGTTAACCACTTTAATATTTTGAGCTGAACCACGAAGACCCATGCGAACTAAAGCATGCTCAAATCCTTTTACTTCAGCCACCACACGCAATCGTAAAATATCAGACTCGCTGATAAGGCCTGTTTGTAATACGTCTGCAATATTGCCTTTACCCATACCAAGCAAATGTTCCATCATCAATAAATGCGAAGTAGTATAAGGGTTAGATTGATATTGCATTACTTTTAAAGCATTTTTAAAAACTACGCCATTTGATACAAGCAATCCTAAAGTTTCCAGCAAACGAGATGCAACAAAACGTTTATATAACGAAAATGGAGGTACTTTATCTAAAAGAGGTCTGAGCTCACCCACATAATTCGCCATCAAATAACGCAAGCCAAGAATAATAGCGGTAATAATTACAATAACAAGCCACCACCAGTTTTGTATGATGACGCCATAATTTACGAGATCACGTCCGGCTTGCGGCCATTGCTCTATAGGTTTTATTTCTTTAAATTGCACAAACACGGAATTACTTAAATAAACAATAATGGCGCATGCCAAAGAAATGACCATCAATGGATACGTAATAGCACCAATGAGAGAACCCAATGCACCGCTATGTTGAGTCAAGGTGTTTATCGCTGATTTAACAGTTTCAACTAAAGCACCGCCTTCCTCACCCACACGAATGATTTCTACCACATTGATCGCAAACCAATCTCGCATTCCTTCTGCCAAAGGTTGTCCTTCAGATATTTTATGCCCGATAGCAAGAGCCACATCATGAGAAATACCCGTCGTCACTTGAGCCATCATTTCAATTGCGCGATTTGCTGGAATGCCGTCGCTCAATAAAACATAAAAATCCTCTAAAAAAGCAAGCTGTGCTTTTCCTCCAAATTGCATACGTTTGAAAGTGTGGCCTATTTTAGTTAGCAGCGTAGGTGAACTATCATCATCTAAAGCCATAAGGGTCTCGCTTATCTATACGTTATTGGTATTTATAAACATTCGCTGTTGTAGATGCATTAATGGGCCCTACGACTTTTTCAGCATCAAATGGATCGCATTTTCCTTCTTTAATCAGCTGTACTGCACGCCCATGAAAATCAAGCCAATTATTTTCTAATAAATATTTTTCCCAGCCTAAAGTATCACTTTTCTGAATGAATTGCCTTCCTGTTTCATCTACCCAAATAACTTCGGCACAAACAGACCTCCCACTGACTCCGGTACGATTGCATTTATCACAACCTAATCCGCGCGCAAAGGCGCTATTAATAACATCTGCACCCAGCACTGCTTCCCAGCCTGCAATACTTGGGAAGTGTTTAGGAGAATTTCTAAGAGGGATAGCACAGTGTTTGCAGACAACAGGAATTAAACGCTGACAAATCAAACAACGTAAAACACTACTATCACTTAAAAGAACAGGAGAAATGCCCATATCGACTAATCGCGTTATAATGGCAGTCGCCCTATTGGTATGCAAAGTGGTGAGCACCAAGTGACCTGTGATTGACGCACGTACCATGACATGCGCAGTATCTTCATCACGCATTTCTCCGAGGATGATAACATCAGGGTCCATACGCAATGCAGCTCGACCCATGCTTGCAAAACTACGATCTTCTTTTTCAGTATTGACTGGGACTTGGGTTGCAGCTTCAACTACTTTTTCTACAGGGTCTTCAATCGAGTAGAGCTTTTGGGTGGGTTCAACCAAGTCCATACAACTTGCTAGTGTAGTCGTTTTACCGGACCCTGTCGGTCCTGCAACAATAATCGCGCCGAAAGGGAGCTTTATCGCCGTTTTTATTATTTCCACTTGATTTGAAGTATATCCCAGCTCTTCTAATGTTTTTAATCGTTCCTCACCTGTTGCAAGAATACGCATCACCATATCAAAACCGCCATGCGCTGGAACACTTGCTAAACGTAAACGAATGTCCTTGCCTTGAATCTTTAAAGGCATGGAAGCGTCTTGTGGGATTAAAGGATTAAAATGGGAGGTGGCATGATCTGTTTCTTTATTAAATGCAACAGATGCAATTTCCCTTCCTAATTTTTCTGACCATTCTGCATATAAACGCAGCTCACCATGTTGCCGCATACGAATTTTGGCATAGGTTTCTCTTACCTGAATATGAATATCACTCACACCCTGCAACACGGCTTCATAAACCAAATCTCGTAAATGACGTTGCTGATCACTAAAGGAAACGGTTGCTTCTACTTTTTGTTTTTTTGCAGCACCTTCTTCATGTCCGCTTGCAATGATGAGGCCAATAAATGCAGGAGTAGCAGCATAAACTTGCGCAGGATGAATTCCTTTGCTTAACATAAGTGATTTACAATTCTGCACTGTGCGAGATGTAGGATCTGCTGATAAAATGGTTGCGCTTTTTAAGACAACGATATTGCCCTGCTCCTTGCACCATAAGAGCATCTCATCCATGACTTTATCTTTTGTATCAAGATCTGCCTGACTTGCAAGAACTTTAGTGCGCGTCGCTGCCGCATATTGTTCTAATTGGTTCATATGATCAACGCTGAGCTCTTCTTTTGAAGGATCGGTTATTTCAGACATCCTATTACTCCTTTACTACTTATAATCCCGCGATTAAACCAACGTTAAGATAAGTACATTCCTATTTATTTGTCGATTATATAGCATGAAAGAACATAATGTCTGGAAAATATATGTTTAAATGAAAAGAATTACGATAAGAAGAGTCTAAAGAATAAAAAAATAACTATTTGTCCCTTTTAGATTTAATCAAAAAAGGACAAATAATTTTGTGCTTTGTCTATTTTTATATGTCTAAATTTATCACATCTAAAGCATTTGATTCAATAAATGCTCTGCGCGGTTCAACTTGATCGCCCATGAGAGTTGTGAAAATTTTATCTGCAGCGACTGCATCTTCCACACGAACTTGTAGCATTCGCCGTGTTTCAGGATTCATTGTAGTCTCTCTTAGCTGATCTGGATTCATTTCGCCTAATCCTTTGTAACGTTGAATGGACTGGCCTTTTTTAGCTTCTTCCAACAACCATGCAACAGTTTCTGCAAAAGAATTCACTGGCTTTTGCTTATCCCCTCGTTGCACATAAGCCCCTTCATGCAATAAATCTTTCAATTTATTGCCGATAGCAATCAATTTTCGATATTCAGAAGAATGAAATAACTCTTTATTTATCAATATGTTGGTTTGCATCCCATGATGCCCCACGGTGACCCGGGGCAACCAGACATTTGTTTCCTTATCTTCAACGAGCTCCACGTTATAACTCATTGCAGCATCATGATAAGCCGTCAATCTCTCATTCATTTCCCTAACTCTTTCTTGCATAAAATCATGTTCTGCTAATTTTGCTTCAAGGATCGGTGCAATATGAATAAGGACTTCCAGTAAAGCTTCGGGATAATGGTAACGTTTTGACAATCGCTTAATCACTGACATGGCGGTCTGAAATTCATGGATCAGATTTTCCAACGCGGGGCCTTTCACGGGTGGCGTGTCATTACCTAAATATAATAATGTTTCATCCAATGCCGATTGCACCATATACGCATCTAGAGCGTCAGCATCTTTGATGTATTGCTCTTGTTTGCCTTTTTTTATTTTAAATAACGGTGGTTGTGCAATATAAATATAACCGCGCTCGATCAATTCTGGCATCTGGCGATAAAAAAATGTGAGAAGCAAGGTTCGTATATGTGAACCGTCGACGTCAGCATCCGTCATAATTATGATGCGATGATATCGCGTTTTATCAGGATTATATTCTTCTCGTCCAATACCGCAGCCTAATACAGTAATTAATGTTGCGACTTCAACAGACGATAACATTTTATCAAATCTTGCTTTTTCTACGTTTAATATCTTACCTTTAAGGGGTAAAACAGCTTGTGCTTTACGATCTCTAGCCTGCTTAGCTGAGCCGCCTGCAGACTCCCCTTCTACAATAAATAATTCTGATTTGCTTGGATCTTCTTCTTGGCAGTCAGCAAGCTTTCCTGGCAGTCCTGCAATATCTAATGCGCCTTTACGTCTTGTTAAATCTCGCGCTCTGCGTGCTGCTTCTCTGGCTCTTGCCGCATCTAGTACCTTATTCACAATGGCTTTTGATTCTTGTGGATATTCCATGAGATATTCTTGCAATTTTTCTGCCATCAGCGATTCAACAACTGCTTTTATTTCAGAGGAAACTAACTTATCTTTAGTTTGTGAAGAGAACTTGGGATCAGGCATTTTAACAGACAATACAACGGTTAATCCTTCGCGAAAATCATCGCCTGTCGTATTAATTTTTGCTTTTTTCAAATAGCCTTCTTGTTCGAGATAATTATTCAGCACTCGCGTTAAAGCACTTCGAAAACCTGCAACGTGCGTACCGCCATCTTTTTGTGGAATATTATTAGTAAAACAGAAGAATTGTTCATTGAATGAATCATTCCATTGCATAGCAATTTCAACGATCACTCGATCTTTTTCTGCAGTAAAATAAAATATCTTCGAATTTATAGCTGTTTTATTCTGATTGAGATCTTCGATAAAAGCTTTGAGACCGCCATGGTATTGAAAAGTATCACTTTTTCCACTGCGCTCATCTGATAATGATATTTTAATGCCTGAGTTTAAAAAGGATAACTCTCTAAGACGTCTAGCTAATATGTCATAACTAAATTGAATATGAGTAAATATTTCAGAGCTTGGTTTAAAACGAATTTCGGTTCCTCGTTCTGTCGTTTCGCCTACGATTGCGAGCGGGGCAACTGGATCACCAGAACGATAATGTTGTTCATGTACTTTGTCATTACGTCTAACTGTTAAATGAAGATCTTCTGACAATGCATTCACAACAGAAACACCCACGCCATGTAATCCGCCAGAAATTTTATAAGAATCATTGTCAAATTTTCCGCCGGAATGTAATACAGTCATAATGACTTCAGCAGCAGAACGATTTTCTTCTTCATGGTGGTCAACTGGAATACCGCGTCCATTATCTTTAACAGTAACGGTCTCATCTGAGTGAATGATGACACTAATCGTGTCACAAAATCCCGCAAGTGCTTCATCTATAGCATTATCTACCAACTCAAATACCATATGATGTAAGCCAGTACCGTCATCCGTATCCCCAATATACATGCCGGGACGTTTACGTACCGCATCCAATCCTTTAAGAACTTTGATGCTATTTGAGTCATAGTTAGCTGCTGTTTTCACTCTTTATACTCCGTTTCACTTGCATTCATTTCATTTACATGGCCATGTTCCACGTGAAACATCTTCGTTGGGATGTTTATTGAGAAGCCATCCAACACATTATTTTCGGTTGCTGTCACGAAAACTTGGGCCTTTTGTTTAGAAAGCAGTCTGATTAGGCTAGAACGGCTTACTACATCAAGCTCGGAAGGCAAATCGTCAACCAGATAAATTGGAGTCTTATTTGCATGACTCTGTAGCAAGGTTCCCCGAGCCAGTATCATAGCACAAACAAACAGCTTTTGCTGGCCCCTGGACAAAATATCTTTTGCCGGGATGTCATTGATTAATATCCTAAGATCCGCTTTATGAGGACCAAATTGGGTATATCCAAGCTGATAATCTCTCTCGACTGTTTTATGCAATATTTCTCCAAAAGATTTGCTGTTTTCCCAACCCTTCAAATAAGTTATTTTCAGATCTGTAAGTGGTAATAGCTCTGTCAATGCGTTGATTAACAAGGGAATAAGTAGATCTACATAACCGCAACGCAATTGATCTAATAATTGTGCACTATGGATTAGCTCATTTGTCCAAATATCAATCTCTTTTCTTGAAACATGGCTTCGTAAAGCAGCATTGCGCTGTTTTAGAGCACGTTCATAATGGCGCCACGCTTGTAAAAAATCCTTTGTTTGATAAAACAGGCCAAAATCTAGGTACTTTCTGCGGAAAACGGGGCCTGAATCAAGCAAATGATGGCAATTTGAATCTATTAATTGCACAGGAAGCAGACTGGCTAACTCGGTAATAGAATTTGCTTCTTCTCCATTAATGCGGAATTTTATCTTTCCATCTCGATGCCGTTCCAAACCCAGAGGAATATGCGACACCAATTGCGCAGGGTCGATCGAAACATGCCCAAATATCGATAATTTGTTAGCAGAATAACGAATTACTCGATCTATTTGAAAACTACGAAATGAACGGCCCAAACTCAAATAATAAATGGCTTCCAGAAGACTTGTTTTGCCGCTTCCATTTTGTCCACAGATAAAATTGAACCCTTTGGCGATTGGGTACAATTTAACTGAGGCGAGATTACGAAATTCTGAAATATCAAGGAGGTTTAATCCCATCGCGTGACTCGCCTCCTCTGGTTATATGCTGAATCTGGAATGCGTTATACCAGCATCGGCATAACAACATACAAGCTATCATCTTTCTCATGAGCCTCGAACAAAACACCTCCGTTCGCATCACTAAAAGACCAACGAACATGTTCACTTGCAATAGCTGAAATAACATCGAGTAAATAAGCGACATTAAAACCCATTTCTACTCCATTACCTTTATAATCCAAATGAATGAGTTCTTCTGCTTCTTCTTGTTCTGGATTGTTTGCAACAATTCGCAATCTGTCTTGATCGATATAAAGTAATACGCCGCGAAACTTTTCATTTGAAAGAATAGATGCACGTGCAAGTGCTTGTTTTAAAGCTTCTCGACTTGCAATCGCTGTGTTTTCAACATTGCGTGGAATTAATTTTGTATAGTCTGGATATTGTGCGTGAATTAATTTTGAAGTAAAAATAAAGTCGGTTGAAATAACGCGAAAATGATTTTCTCCCAAGCAAATTGTCACATTATTTTCATTGTTAGTGTCCAGTAAGCGCATTAATTCCAGCACACTCTTGCGAGGTAAAATCACCTGTGTTTTTGCATCTTTTAATGTGTCATCGTTCATGGAACTGTACGCTAAACGATGGCCATCCGTTGCAATACATTTCATCGTGCCATTATTAATATCGATTAATGCACCATTCAAATAGTGGCGCACATCTTGCTGACCCATCGCAAAATGAATTTTGCCTAATAAATTTTTAAGTTTTGCCTGGCTTAATACAAACTCTGTGGTAAAAGAAACTTTTTCTATGCTTGGAAATTCATCGACAGGTAATGTCGTTAACATAAATCGGCTTTTACCCGAACGAAGTGCCAAGTGATCTCCTTCAGAAGTAAATTGCAAGACAGCTTCTTCAGGTAATGCGCGACAAATATCAAGTAATTTTCTTGCGGCCACAGTAATGGAACCGGATTCAGCCGCCTGTTCTAATGTGGCTGTTCCGATTAACTCAATTTCCAAATCCGTTGCGGTCAACGATAATTTATCGTCTGAAACGGTCACTAAGACATTCGCCAAAATAGGTAGCGTTTGGCGGCGTTCTACGACGCCACTAATGATTTGCAGAGGTTTTAATAGGGCTGCGCGTTGAATTGTCATCTTCATAGTAAAATCCTATGTTGTCAAAATACGTAATAAGTTTGTGTAATCTTCTTCGATGTCCTGCTTTGATTGTTTGAATTCAGCAATGACTCGGCATGCATGTAATACAGTGGTATGGTCACGGCCGCCAAAAGCATCTCCAATTTCAGGAAGACTATGATTTGTTAATTCTTTCGCAAGCGCCATCGCCATTTGACGAGGACGCGCAACAGAACGGCTGCGTCGTTTTGACAGCAAATCTGCTATTTTTACTTTGTAATATTCCGCGACTGTTTTTTGAATGTTTTCTATGGTGATTAGCTTATCTTGCAAGGCCAGTAAATCGCGCAGCGCATCCTTAACAAAATCTAAGGTAATAGGTTTACCTGTAAAATGAGCATTAGCAATGATACGTTTTAAAGCACCTTCTAATTCACGGACATTGGATCGAATGCGTTTTGCGACAAAGAAGGCCACTTCATACGGCAAATTTAGGTGAGCAAGCTCTGCTTTGCTCATCAAAATGGCGACACGGGTTTCCAGTTCAGGCGGCTCAACAGCCACTGTTAGACCCCAGCCAAAACGGGATTTTAAGCGCTCTTCCACACCGCTGATTTCTTTAGGATAGCGATCACAAGTTAAAATAACTTGCTGCTGGCTTTCTAATAGCGCATTAAAGGTATGAAAAAACTCTTCTTGCGAACGATCTTTGCCGGCAAAAAATTGAATATCATCGATTAACAATGCATCGACTGTTCGATAATAACGTTTAAAGTCATTCATCGCATTGGTTTGTAATGCTTTTACCATGTCTGCAACAAAACGCTCGGAATGCAAATAGAGCACTTTTGCGTGCGGGTTATTGCGCATGATCTGATTGCCGATCGCATGCAAAAGATGGGTCTTGCCAAGGCCTACTCCGCCGTAGAGAAATAAGGGATTGTAGGCAACGGCTGGATTTTCTGCGACTTGTAATGATGCGGCTTTTGCGAGCTGGTTTGATTTTCCTTCTACAAAATTGTCAAAGGTATGATTGGGATTAATATTGCTTTGATGATTGGGAATATCCGCTGTGGTGGTTTTACTGCGTGTATGAACAGAAGGTGCCGTTGCAGTTGTATGGGTATTGGTATTGCCAAAAACTGGCTTTGCGGCGACTGCTGCAGATCCGCTGCTGCGACCGCTGCCTCCACTGCTGCCAATTTCAAGATAAATCGCAGGCGCAGGAGGCGTCTCACAAAATTGAGTGACTAATTCTGTAATCCTGCTTAAAAAGCGTTCGTTAATCCAGTCCAGTACAAAACGATTGGGCGCAAGCAAAATGAGTTTGCCATCCGCATACTCAACCTGAAGAGGTCTAATCCACGTATTAAACTGCTGCGACGGAAATTCATCCTGCAAACAATCCAGACATTTTTCCCAAAGCGTCGCCACTTACTTTCTCCTAAACCGCGCTATTCCAAAGAAAATTTGTTGAACTGGGTACACTATCATAATCGTTGCTAGCTGTCTCGTTTCCTAAGAATGTAATTTTTTGAATGTTAGATTTGAATACTAAAACACCTTTATTAATCGATAAAAATTGATTTTATTTAGTTGATTTAGCTCATAAAATTGACATTTTTGTTGTATTATGGATAATGTAGGTGTATAATTGCTGGCCAAAACTAGAGGGGTAAAATAACCATGTTCTCACTACTTAATTTTGATTCAAGCAGCGAAAAAAAGACCGAAAGCTCGTCCTTTGCTTCACAAGCACGAAATCAGTCTTATCATTCTATGTCTACAGCCACTCCTTTTGAGCTTGTCCCACAAACGACAAATGATCCCTTTATTAATCAAATTAAAGTCTTATTAGAACAAAACAACGCGGGAAGAGCGCTAAGAGTTCTTAGAATTGCCATACAAGAAGAATCAAAAATAGGATTTATCACAGAGGAAACTACTGTTCAAGATTCGAATAAAATAATTTCTGAAAGAACTTCGAAAGAGATTCAGGATAAAATAGCTTCCTTTGAGGAAGCTAGAAGACTTTTCAACAGCGAATATCAATGGTTTGGTTTCTATGTATTCGGGAAGCCTAGCCTCGTTTTAAAAATAGATACTATCCTCCAAAAGCTTCGAGAAACTCTATCCTACGTTCAAGCGTTTGAAGCAAAAAAAACCGCAGTACCATCGATTAAAAGTTCGTTATCTTCTGGCGCTGCTTAGTCTAAATCGAGTACAATAGGCCACTTTTTTGATGGGCTTATGGGAAAATGACAACTTTTCAGCAACTTTTCGATGTAATTATTGTAGGGGGCGGACATGCAGGGACAGAAGCCGCTCTTGCTTCTGCGCGCATGGGAGCTAAGACTTTATTATTAACTCATAATATTGAAACCTTAGGTCAAATGTCTTGTAATCCAGCCATCGGCGGAATTGGTAAAGGTCATTTAGTCAAAGAAATTGATGCGTTAGGCGGTGCGATGGCACATGCCATTGATCAGGCAGGTATTCAGTTTCGAATTTTAAATGCAAGCAAAGGACCTGCCGTACGAGCCACACGTGCGCAAGCGGATCGGATTTTATATAAACAAGCCATTCGGCATCTTCTCGAAAATCAACCTAACTTATCTCTTTTCCAACAAGCGGTGGATGATATTCTCATTGAACATGAGCGTGTCACAGGCGTCATGACACAAATGGGTTTGAAATTTAGAGCTAAAACGGTAGTGCTGACTGCGGGAACTTTTCTTGCAGGTAAAATTCATATTGGATTAAACCATTACGAAGGAGGGCGAGCCGGTGATCCGCCCGCTAAAAATTTATCGCGCCGTTTACGAGAATTATCATTGCGTGTAGGACGCTTGAAAACAGGAACTCCACCTCGCATCGATGGGCGTTCTATTGATTTTAGTGTGCTGGAAAAACAGGATGGGGATACACCTACGCCAGTCTTTTCATTTTTTGGTAATGTTTCCGAGCATCCGCGTCAAGTACCTTGCTATATTACGCATACGAATCAAAAAACTCATGATTTTATACGAGCAGGTTTAACACAATCACCGATGTATACCGGGATTATTGAGGGGGTCGGTCCGCGGTATTGTCCTTCCATTGAAGATAAAATTGTACGTTTTGCAGATAAAGACTCTCATCAAATTTTTGTTGAACCTGAAGGATTAACAACACATGAGATTTATCCTAATGGTATTTCAACCAGTTTGCCCTACTCTGTTCAAATTGATTTTGTAAGGACGATGCGCGGGTTTGAGAATGCTCATATTACACGTCCTGGATATGCGATTGAATATGATTACTTTGATCCGCGCGATTTAAAGCCTTCGCTTGAAACAAAAGCGATTGCAGGTTTATTTTTTGCGGGGCAAATCAATGGCACCACCGGTTATGAAGAAGCAGCTGCGCAAGGGTTAATTGCGGGGATGAATGCTGCTTTACAGGCACAAGATAAAGCGCCTTGGTCACCGCGAAGAGATGAAGCTTATATGGGTGTTTTAATTGATGACCTCATTACACAAGGCACGAGCGAACCTTATCGTATGTTTACGAGTCGCGCGGAATATCGACTATTATTACGGGAAGATAATGCGGATTTACGTTTAACACCTAAAGGTTTTGAATTAGGCTTAGTAAGTGAAACAAGATGGCGTGCATTTGAAACTAAACGCAATGCGATACAGGCTGAGCAAGCGCGGATGCGTGATACATGGGTTCGGCCTCAAACTGATTTAGGGAGTCAAATTGAAACTCTCCTCGAACAACCTATGCAGCGCGAATATAGCCTGGAAGAATTGTTACGCAGGCCTACTGTTTCTTATGAAAATCTGATGTCAATTGAGGCATTGGGCCCGGGCACAGCAGAACCTACAGTGGCAGAACAAGTTGAAATTCAAATCAAATACGCAGGATATATTGACCGTCAACAAGATGAAATTGCACGGCAGTTACGCAATGAAGAAACAAAAATACCGGCAAAAATAGATTATGCCAAAGTGGTGGGCCTATCCACTGAAGTGCGGCACAAACTCAATGCAGTCCGACCCGAGACCATCGGTATGGCATCACGTATACCCGGGGTCACGCCTGCGGCTATTTCTTTGCTGCTCGTGCATTTAAAAAAATCCAACTTGAGCCAAAGTAAAGAAAATGCCTAATGATCCTAATTACTTACATGAGATGCTGATTAAAAATCAGTATTTATTACCTAAAAACATGGAAGAATTGTTTATTCAGTACCTGGATTTATTAATAAAATGGAACAAGGTTTTTAATTTAACACGTATTTGTGATCCTAAAGAAATGGTCCTGCTCCATATATTGGACAGCCTATCGATCAATCCTTATTTACATGGAACGCGAATACTCGATGTTGGCACAGGGGCAGGCTTACCTGGTATTCCACTTGCTATTCTGCGGCCTGAAAAAAAATTTGTATTACTTGACAGTAATAACAAAAAAACGCGCTTTCTAACTCAGGTTGTGCATGAATTAAAATTGGCTAATGTTGATATAATTCACTCACGTTGTGAGGATTTACATCCTGTTCATCTCTTTGATAGCATTCTTTCTCGCGCTTTTGCTTCACTTGAGGTAATGTTGAAAGCGACGCAGCACTTGATCGATCAGGATGGTAGATTCTTAGCCATGAAAGGTGTATATCCTGAATCAGAAATTCAGGAAATTCCGCAAGGATTTAAATTACTTGCCGTGCATAAATTAGTAATCAATGGCCTAGATGCTAAACGGCATTTAGTCTGTTTGACGAAGGAGGATTAATGGGAAAAACAATCGCAGTTGTTAATCAAAAAGGCGGGGTCGCTAAAACCACAACCAGCATTAATCTTGCTGCCGCATTTGCTATGATGAAACGCAGCGTTTTATTAATTGATTTGGATCCTCAGGGAAATGCCACGGTGGGCAGTGGTATTGATAAAAATAATTTTGGTTCTGCAATTCAAAATGTTTTGGTTGATGAAATTGATATTACTTCTGCCATCATAAAAACCGCTGGAAATTACGATGTCGTTCCGACTAATCATGAACTGATTGTTGCTGAGGTTCAGTTATTACAAATGACCCAGCGTGAAACACGTCTAAAACAAGCACTTGCTGGTATTATTGATTCTTATGATTACATTTTAATTGACTGTCCGCCTTCTTTAAACATTTTAACCGTCAATGCATTGACGGCCTCTAATTCAGTACTCATTCCCATTCAATGCGAATATTTTGCATTGGAAGGTTTGACTGGTTTGTTGAGTACGATCGAGCAAATTCAAAAAACAATCAACCCTGCGCTCCATATCGAAGGTTTATTGCGTACTATGTATGATGGCCGCAATCGTTTAGCACTCGATGTTTCTGCGCAATTGTTACAACACTTTCCAGGAAGAGTGTATCGTACAGTTATTCCGCGTAACGTGCGTTTAGCAGAAGCGCCCAGCCATGGAATGTCTATCTTCGAATATGATGGAAAATCACAAGGCGCTGTCGCTTATTTAACATTGGCGGGCGAAATGTTGCAACGCGTGGATGAAGCAAAAAAAGTAGGAGAAATTGCATGAATTCTTTAGCTGAAGCTCCATTAGGAAAAAAAACAGCTTATATTTCACATTATCAACAAGATTTGTTGTTCCCGATTGCACGAAAGACGAATCGTACCAAGCTTGGTTTATCAGGATTAGAACCTCTCCCTTTTAAAGGAGTCGATATCTGGAATGCTTATGAACTTTCCTGGTTAAATAGCAAAGGGAAACCCGTTGTTGCCGTTGGCGAATTTATTTTTCCCTGTGAATCCCCTAATTTGGTTGAGGCAAAATCTTTTAAACTTTATTTAAATTCATTTAACAATACAAAATTCGCGGACGAGAATGAGGTTATTGCAACGATACAACGTGATCTTACCGATATGGTAGAAGCACCCGTAAAGGTACTTATCACTCTCGTTGATCGTTTCCCGCCTTGTACTACCCAATGTTTTAGTGGAATTTGTCTCGATCAATTAGACGTGAGCTGTGAGACCTATTTAGTTAATCCTGCTTTTTTACAGACGGAAAACGAAATAGTAACAGAAGTGCTTTATTCTGATTTATTAAAATCCAATTGTCTTATTACAGGACAACCTGATTGGGGAAGTGTGCAGATTCACTATACAGGAAATAAAATTCAACACTCTGGCTTATTAAAATACATAATCTCTTTTCGTGATCATAATGAATTTGGCGAACAATGCGTAGAAAGAATGTTTTTAGATATCATGAAGCAATGTGCTCCGCAAAAATTATCTATTTATGCACGTTATACTCGCCGTGGCGGCAAAGATATTAATCCTTTTCGTTCTACGGAAAGTAATGAAGTGCCTGATAATTTTTGGTTGTGCCGTCAGTAAGATGTACCAAGAAACAAAGTGACGGCGTATAATAATCTGTATTATTTTCGCTGTGTTTACGCGGCTGCTACATTTATAAAATGGGCGCATATTCTATGACTAAGCAAACTTTCGAAAAATCCACTACAGATTTTGGATTTGCACAAATTCCAATTCAAGAAAAATCTCAACGTGTTGCTGAAGTTTTTCATTCAGTCGCGAATAAATATGATTTAATGAATGATCTGATGTCATTTGGATTGCACCGCTTATGGAAAAAATTCACGCTGGCAGAAAGTAATGCGCGTCCAGGGCAAGTCATACTCGATTTAGCGGGCGGAACCGGAGATTTAGCCGCAGAATTTGCAAAAAAAGTGGGGAAAAATGGACATGTTGTTCTAGCGGATATTAATGAAAAAATGTTAGAACAAGGACGTTTGCGTTTATTAGATAGAGGAATTTCTGGAAACGTCACTTTTATTCAAGCCAATGCCGAATGCTTGCCTTTTCAGGATAATTATTTTGATTGTATCACCATTGCGTTTGGTTTAAGAAATGTGACAGATAAAGCCGCCGCATTAAAATCGATGTATCGTGTGTTAAAACCGGGCGGAAAAGTGATGATACTGGAATTTTCCAAACCTGTTTCACCCTTGCTGTCTTCATTTTATGATGCCTATTCCTTCAATATCATACCTAAATTAGGCGGCTGGATCACAAATGATGAAAAAAGCTATCAGTATTTAGTTGAATCCATTCGAATGCATCCTGATCAAAAATCACTTAAAAGCCTGCTACAAAGCTGCGGCTTTGAAGATGTGGATTATCATAATTTGACAGGCGGTGTTGTGGCTTTACATACAGGATTTAAATATTAATGCGTATGATGACAGACTTATTATTAACTCATTATCTACCTATTGCTTTAAATCGATATCTTGCGCTAGATCCAGAATCCAGTCAGCGTTTAAATATATTAAAAAACAAAATTGTAGAAATTAAATTAACCATCGGAGAGACTTCTTTTTATCAAGAAAGCATTAATAAATTTCAATTATTGTTTTCTGAAACGGGTATACAATTAAAAACAAAGCATTTTTCCTCCCCTGACACGTTTATTCAAGGAACGCCATTATCTCTTTTGCGCATGGCATTTACCAATAAGGACAGAAAAAAATTTTTTTCAGAAGACGTTTCTATTGAAGGGAATATAGAGCTGGGTCAACAAGTCATCGCTTTATTTGATGCATTAGAGATTGATTGGGAAGAATATTTATCTCGCTGGATTGGCGATATTCCTGCTCATCAATTAACGCGATTTACAAATAAACTTAAAACATTAAGCAACCGCTTTAAATCGACTTTGTTAGAAAACATCGATGAATATGTACATGAAGAAGTGGATTTATTTCCTTCGAAAGAAGCATTGCAAGATTTTTATCATGATGTAGATACGCTTCGTATGGACACAGATCGTCTGGAAGCAAAAGTACTGCAATTAACAAAGAATATCGCTGTGGGAAGTAAGCACTCATGAATTACTTTACACACCTCATTCGTTTAATTCATATTAATTTTGTGTTAATGCGTTATCATTTAGATGAGTTTATTTTTACAATTCCGTGGTTTTATCCTTTGCGTTTTTTTGGCTACCTGAATCCGTGGCGTTGGTTTTCAAAAGGCAATCTTAGCCGGGGTGAACGTATTCGTTTAGCATTAGAAGATTTGGGGCCTATCTTTATAAAAGCGGGACAAATTCTTTCGACTCGTCGTGATTTGCTGCCTGATGATATTGCTGATTCTCTTTCAAAACTACAAGACCAAGTTGCGCCATTTCCTGGGGATAAGGCAAAACAAATAGTTGAGACAGCATTAGGCGCTAAAATTTCGGATATTTTTAATGAATTTGATAACATGCCTTTGGCTTCTGCATCAGTTGCGCAAGTCCACCCCGCGATATTACTGGATGGCCGGATCGCTGTCGTCAAGGTACTTCGTCCCAATATAAAAAAAATAATCTTACGTGACTTAGATTTATTAAGAACGTTGGCCTCTCTTGCTAGCCGTTACTGGGTAGAAGGACGTCGATTTAAACCCAAGGAAATCGTTGACGAAATTGCGCATACTCTTCTTGATGAACTTGATCTTATGCGAGAAGGCGCTAATGCATCACAATTACGTCGTAATTTTCAGCACTCTTCCGAGCTTTATATTCCAGAAATTTATTGGACCTACTGTCGTAGTAATGTACTGGTAATGGAGCGCATTAATGGTATTCCAGTGCATAATATTCCTGCCCTGAAAGCCGCCGGAATTAATATGAAAAAATTGGCGGAAACAGGCATTCAGCTTTTTTTCACTCAAGTTTTTCGTGACAGTTTTTTTCACGCTGATATGCATCCGGGTAATATCTTTGTAGCCGCGCACTCACCCGACAATCCTCAATATATCGCCGTTGATTTCGGCATTGTAGGCTCTCTAAATACAAAGGATCAACGATATCTAGCTGAAAATATGCTCGCTTTTTTTAAACGAGATTATCAACGTGTAGCCGAATTACATGTCGCCTCTGGCTGGTTACCACCTGATACTCGTATTGATCAATTTGAGGGGGCCATTCGTGCGGTTTGTGAACCGATTTTTGAAAGACCTTTAAAAGATATATCTTTTGGGCAATTGCTTTTACGCTTGTTTCAAACTGCTCGGCGTTTTAATATCAATATACAACCACAACTTATCTTACTGCAAAAAACCTTATTAAATATTGAGGGTGTTGGCAGGCAGATTGATCCGGAGTTGGATTTATGGACGACAGCAGCACCATTTCTGGAACAATGGTTAAAAAAACAGGTTGGAATTAAAGCTTTTTTTCGACGAATTAAAGAAAATGCCCCTTACTGGTCTGAAAAATTACCTGAAATTCCAGGATTAATTTTTGATGTGTTACAGCAAACGAAAGATTACCAGGAAAATCTTCGCTTCGCCAAGAAAACTAGACTTACGCCTCGAGTTGAAAAACCCGCTATTCCCTTTTTTTTACTGGGATTAACGAGTGGACTATTGGGTTGTTATATATTTTACTCACTCAAATTGCATTTTTAAAAAATCTTTCCTGCGACAACAATGGACTGATTTAAAGCATCTTTATAAAATAGAACATTGGTTACAAATTTTTCAAAACTTATTCCAAGATCAACCCTTATAAATCTTCAAGTCAGGTATGTTAAATCAATTACATGCGATAGGTTTCAAAGGATTATCTCAGCAGAATAAAAACAATTTCCCCGTATAAAAACCAACGACATTAAAAGCCCAAGTGCCTAATATGATATGGGCCACGATCACACCAATCAATGTATGATTACGTGAATATAACCAGCCAAAATAAAGTCCCGCAAAAAACGCCAATAATGCGAGCTCAAAACTTAATACAAGGAGTATGATTGAAAACATCAAATTAGAAATAACAATTGCTTTCGCTTTCACGTATCTACCGGTTAAAAAGAGTTCTAAAGGACTTTGTAATCCTCCTCGAACCATAAGTTCTTGCATAGGAATGACGATGAGCCAATAAAGAGCGACTGTCAGAATGATATTTGACGTGTCTGGCTTAAGATTGATATTCAAAAAAGGCTCAAAAATAGGATGTCCTGCATATCTTACTGTAGTATATACAAATAACCACTTTAAACATACGACTGCGCCACACAATATGAATGAGAAAACAACCGCTTCGATGAATGCTCTACGCCAATACCGAGTCGTCAATCCAAAAATGCGCAATGGCAATTTTGACGTTTTCATCATAATAAGAAATAAAAGCAAAAATCCAGTTGTCACAGGGATAGCAATGATTGAACTTGTCGCCTCGCCCGCCTCCCTTTGAGTCGCCCAAGATAAAATATAGGCAAATAGGCAAAGCGCGACAATGATATTTACCATGAATAAGCCCAATCCCGTTTGCATTTTGTATTCCGAAATTTGCTTTTCTAATGCTTCAACAACGGCTGTATTCGTCTCTCTAATGCGCCCGCCAACATTTTCCGCGATACGGACGATAATTTTATTAAAGGAGGGTGATTTTTCGGCTAATCTTTCTAATTCTTTAAACGAAATGCTAAGCAATTTTGTGGGTAGTTCTGCTTTTACAGATGCTGAGCGTGGTTTTTTATCAAGTAATGCAATTTCACCAATGGCGTTACCGCTATCAATATGAGCAATCACATGTTCTTGCTGCTGCTGACTATCTAGCTTTATAACAGCAACCCTACCCTCTAATATGAAATAAAATTCCTTTGCAATATCGCCCTCATGAAGAAAACAATATCCTTGCTCGACATCAATTCGACGGGAAATTTCCAGCAATTTTTTTAAATCATGATCAGAGAGATCGCTAAATAAAATGTTTTCACGGAGCACTTGATAATCATTCATAGAACCAGGATCCATCCATCAGTTGTTCTTTAATGCATATGACTTATGGTTATGATCTATAATTTGCCAAAGCCGTTACAATCTCATCTTCCATTTTTCTATATTTCCAAATATTGCCATGTTGGCCATTCACGATAATAACAAAAGCGATTGCTTCTTTATTTTTATTAATCGCATATCCAGCTAAAGACACTACTCCTTTTATTGTGCCTGTTTTAGCTCGTACTCGTCTTGCGACATTATATAGACGATGTTTCAGTGTTCCATCAACACCCGCGATCGGCAATGCTGAGATAAACTGATAATTAGTGGAAGGATTATGAAAAGCAAAATTTAAAACCTGCATCATTTGTGCAGGCTTGATGCGATTATCAGGGGATAACCCGGAACCATCAAGAATCGTAATTTGGTAAGGATCGACATCTGCTTTCTGAGATAAAATCCCTTTAACTGCAATGCTGCCATTTTGCCAACTGCCAGGCTGCTTGCTATATACTTCTCCCATTTTTTTAAACAGCGAACCTGCAATAATATTATCCGATTTTTTTAGCATTTCTTTTACTAACAAATACAAGGGCTTTGATTGATGCACTGCAATCGCTGATAACCCAGAAGGTGCGGATCCTGCTGTGATGTCACCGTTGACTTGTATGCCGTATCGTCTAAATAACCAATGTAATAATGATTTGTTATAACCGATGATATCGGCAATAACTGTACTTGCTCCCCAAACGTAATGTCCGCGAGGAATACACCCGCTAATAGCAATGCCATTATTAGCCGTTGTGTTAAGCTGTACAGAACAATAACGAGAACGTGAATGTCCGCTTCGATTGGTGATAACAGAGTTTTCAATGCCAGAATAATAGTAATGAGGATTTGCAATCACGCTTGCTCTTTGCCCACCAATTTTAGAAGAGGCGATTTTAAAAGACAGACAGTTATGATTAATAATGCTCGCGCTAATAGGAGCTGCATAACAATATTGTCGATCGTGCGACATCCAGCCAGGGCCAAGATTAGCCTGATCGTATGCCGTCGTATCAATATAAACATTCCCGGTGATCCCTTGAATATTTAAAGATTTTAAAGCGATTAATAAATCAGTCAAATCGGTGTAGGTCAGAGTTGGATCACCGCTATGGACTAAATAAACATTTCCACGAATAATGCCATGATCGATACCCGTAGCATCCGTTAATAAACGTGTTGTAAAAGTATAGTTTGGACCTAAATAAAGCAAAGCGGCTTCTGCCGTCAGAATTTTCATAATACTTGCGGGAGCAAATAAATCGTGAGCATTTTTGCTGTAGATCAAGTCTCCATTTTGCATGGATTTAATCTGAATTCCTACCTCAGCGCTTCTACCCGCTTGTGTGGTAATTCTATTCAGAGTTTCAATTAGGGTTTGTTTGCCGTAGATTGGAGCGGAATAGCTCCAGGCATTTGTTTGCAGTATACACACGCTACTTAAAAAAATAGATAAAACGATACGAAAGCAACGTCTCATGTTATTTCATAACTCCCTAATTACAATGAGTGAGCTTACTAAAGTTAGAGGCAGCAGTAAATGAATAACCTGCGTTGAATCTTAATCTTATCGCTTTCCGTAGCATCTGCATTTGCATGCATCAAAAGAATTGCGGGCAACCTTAAGAAATGTATATAATTCGAACAAGAATAACTTCAAAATATATGTTATGATTCATCCTTAGCTAAAAGAGGACCTTAAAATGAGTAAATACCCAAAACTCACTCACTATGTGAGCGAAATTGATCGGCTCTTACAAAGTTTTGATAAGAAATGTCAAAAACTCTCTTCTTCTCAGCAAAAAGAACAAGATAAGCATTTGGCTCTTTTTAGATTAAGAGATATTGTTGGCAGAACTGAAGCACCTGCAAAAACATGGAGAAATTTCTAATGCCTTCTTTTTTTGAACGATTGTTGCCCTTTATCTTTTTAGGCATCTTGTTGGTATTAGCAGTTGTGGGAATTATTTTATTTTCGTATTTACTTATTTTTGGTGCAATAGTAGGAATGATTTTGTTTGCTATTGCCTGGGTGAGAGGATTATTTGTTCGTAAAAAAGTAAAGTCACAAAAGAACGAACGTCGTAAAATAGGAAGAACTTTTGATCAATAGTTCGCTTTAACGGTTTATAGTCAACTCATTGCAAAACGTAAATCTTCTTTAAGATCTTCAATCGCCTCTATTCCGACAGATAAACGAATTAGCCCGTCTGTTATTCCTAACATTTCTCTCTGCTGCCTGGGTACGCTTGCATGTGTCATAATCGCAGGATGCTCAATGAGGCTTTCTACACCTCCTAAGCTTTCTGCTAAAGCAAATAATTGGCATCGCTCTAGTATCTGCATTGTTTGCTGTAAGTTACATTTTAATTCCACAGAAAGCATTCCGCCGAAATGTAACATCTGTTGTTTTGCTAATGCATGCTGTGGATGAGAGGTTAATCCTGGGTAAATGACACGTGCAACTTTTGGGTGAGTGCTTAACCATTTCGCCAATTCCAGCGCATTATCACAATGCCTTTCCATACGAATAGCCAATGTTTTAACACCGCGCAGTGCTAAAAAGCTATCAAAGGGTCCTTGGATGGCTCCGATAGCATTTTGTAAAAAAGCTAATTGTTCGGCAAGTTCCTTATTTTCACCAACAATAGCAATGCCGCCAATAATATCTGAATGCCCATTTAAATATTTTGTTGAAGAATGCATAACGATATCAAATCCATATTCTAAAGGACGCTGCAAAATAGGACTTGCGAATGTATTGTCTGCGACCGTAATAATAGGATGTTGTTTTGCGATAGCTGCTATTTTTTTTAAATCCATAATTTTCAACATGGGGTTGGTCGGGGTTTCAATCCAAATCATACGTGTTTCTTTGCGAATCGAAGATTTTAGTTTTTCAGGATCTGTTAAATCAATCAGGGAAATATCAATGCCTGCGGAACGTTTTCGCACATTCTCAAGCAACCGATAGGTACCCCCATATAAATTATCAACTGCAATTAAGTGATCTCCAGGTTTCAAGAGCTCAAGAATGGTGGCTGTCGCAGCCATACCTGAGGCAAAAGCAAATCCTCGTAAGCCAGATTCTAAATTTGCGACACATTTCTCATAAGCATCGCGTGTAGGATTATGTGTGCGGGAATAAACATAGCCTTTATCTTTTCCTGGACTAGATTGTACATAGGTTGACGTTGCATAAATGGGAGTCATGATAGCGCCTGTGGTGGGATCGGGTGTTTGGCCTGCGTGAATCGCACGTGTTGCTATCTGATATTTCATTCGTTTGTTCCTGATTTATAAAAACCCATGCTTTTTCATCCAATCATCATTCACAAATGTCGTAATATAATTACGCATACAATCGGGTAAAATGACAACGCATTTTTGTCCTTTAGATAATGTCTTTGCAGCCTGTAATGCAGCCCAAACAGCCGTGCCTGATGAGCCTCCGACGAGAAGCCCTTCTTCTTTAATTAATCTTCTTGCTGTTAAAAACGAATCCTTGTCGTTCACTTTGATATATTGATCCACCAAACTATTATCAAGAATCTGGGGAATAAAATCATATCCAATTCCTTCCACTAAATAAGGATAAGTTTCTTTTCCGCCGCCTAAAATCGAACCATAAGGATCTGCGCCCACAATTTTAATATTAGCGTCTAACTCTTTATATTTTTTCGCAAGCCCCGTAATAGTACCACCCGTTCCAACGCTGCAGACAATCATCGCTAAGCTTCCGCCTAAATCATCTAAAATTTCCTGAGCAGTTCTCGTGTAATGTGTTTCAACATTTTCTGGGTTTGTATATTGATTTAAACAAAAAGAACGAGGGATCTCATGCAATAGTTTTTTTGCAAGTGAGATATGGCTATCAGGATCATTCCAGGCAGCTTTCGTTGGCGTGCGATAAATTTTAGCGCCCAGCGCTTCTAATATGGCTTGTTTTTCGTAGCTCATTTTTTCAGGCATGGTAATAATAACTTTATATCCTTTAACAGCCGCAGCCATTGCAAGACCAATTCCTGTATTACCTGAGGTTGCTTCAATTAAAGTGTCTCCGGGTTGAATTCGTCCTTCACGTTCTGCTTTTTCAAGCATGCTAAGAGCCGCTCGATCTTTAACAGATCCTCCGGGATTTAAAAACTCACACTTCCCATAGAGTTCACACGACAATCCGTCATTCACTCTATTTAAACGAACTAATGGTGTTTTGCCAACGGCTTGCAAAATCGTATTGATACGCATAGCGCCTCCATTATTTCATTAACTTTGGGACGTAATCGTAAATTGCATTTCCTTGTGTTTCGAAACATTACAACGATAGCTGCTTTCTGCGGGCGCTAATATGCCTGTTAAATTCACCGTCATGGATTGACCCGCTATAATCCCATCCTCTAAATTGCAAAAATTATCAATTTTTGCATAGGGCCCAAAAGTAAGGCTGGATGCCGTGATTCGATAGGTGTGCCCGTAAGTAAAAGCAACCCAATAATTTTCTTTTTGATGAATATCGAAAAGATAAGGTGTTACGAGTTGTGTGTCTTCATCTCGCACAATCAAAAGCCAGGTGGGCTTGCCATAAAGAGTTCGAAAATGTGTATTAATTTGTAAAACCTGACCTACTGAATTGTCTGCTTGAGCCGCCTGAATGAGACATCCTAAAATGATTAGCAATCCTAGCCATATTTTCATAGTCAATATCACCTGGAAAATCCAATCTTGTGATAGAAGTTCCCCGTAGATTCCCACAGTCACTTCTTCCTATCCTGCTGATATTAATTATATACCAATTGATGAAACCATGCTTTAACTCATAAAGGCAGCTAGTCAATAAATGATCTTTTGATTTGTAAAATTGTTAATAAAAATAGAATAATAAATCCAATGAGCGACCAGGCAGCTAAACTTAAATGCAAAAACTGCCAACCTGCTTGAGAACACTCCATCCCTCCTTGCCAGACTTGCATAAGCGCTTCTTTGATAGAAAGAACATTAAAAATATAACTTAGGCTTGCACTGCAATCACCCGAGCTGCTAGGTGGTAATATTTGTAACCAAACTTGCCGTCCTGCAAATAATAATCCCGAAGCACTTGCCAAAAAACCTAAAAATCCTAAAAATATGTTTCCATATTTTTTGAGTCTGAATAGAGTTCCAACTATAAAAATTACACTTAGCGCTGCCATGGACATACGCTGCAATAAACATAAAGGACAGGGATTCACGCCTTTATAATTTTGTAGATAAAAGGCGCTCGCCAAAAATAATGCGGTTAAAATAAATCCCAACAAATAGGTGAGATGAAATGTTCGAGCATTTTTCATTTTATTTCCTTCTTTACTTTTCATTTTTGATAATATTCTATCAACCAGTTTTGTAAAATTAATTGGGCGGCCACACTATCTACTTCCCCCTCCTGCAACGCTTTATAGCCACCTTGATTAAACAAGCGTTCACGCGCATCTTTGGTGCTAAGTCTTTCATCAACACCATAAACAGGAAGATCATAGCGCAGTTTTAGTTCATCACTAAACGCTAAAGCTGCTGTCGTTAAAGGTTGTTGTGTGCCATCCATATTCAGTGGAATACCGACGACTAAAGCATCAGGCTGCCATGTTTTAATGAGTTTAGTAACTATCTCCCATTGAGGTCTGCCCTGATTTGCTTTAAGTGTCTTTAAGGGACGTGCCGATTGAGTCACTGTTTGACCAACGGCAACACCTATTCTTTTCATTCCAAAATCAAAGGCTAATAAAATTTGCTGTGTGTTATTTTCCATATTAATGTCCTGATGCAGCGTCCCAGTTATCTCCTACACCTATCGAAACCAATAAAGGAACTTTAAGTGCGGCTGCATTCATCATACAGGTACGAATTTTTTCCGTTAAAATATCAACCTCTGATTCAGCAACTTCGAAAACCAATTCATCATGCACTTGCATGATCATTTTTGCCTTAACAGGATTAGTTTGAAACCAATGGTCGAGAGTAATCATAGCACGCTTGATCAGATCCGCAGCCGTTCCTTGCAAAGGTGCATTAATAGCCGTTCTTTCTGCTGCGCGCATACGTAAAATCTGAGAGGAATTGATCTCGGGTAAATATAATCTTCGTCCCCAAAGTGTTTCCACATAGCCTTGCTGATGCGCTTTTGCGCGGGTATTTTCCATGTAAGATTTTACTCCTAAATATCTCGCAAAATAACGATCAATATAGGATTGCGCTGCATCCCTATCAATGCCTAATTGTTTTGCTAAGCCAAAAGCAGACATCCCGTAAATTAGGCCAAAGTTAATGGCTTTTGCATTACGTCTTTCTTCATTAGTTACTTTATCTATAGAAATTCCCAATACTTCCGCAGCGGTTGCACGATGAATATCTAAGTTTTTTGAAAATGCTTGCAGCAAATGTGGATCATCAGAAATATGCGCCATAATACGCAATTCTATTTGTGAGTAATCGGCACTTATGATTTTATAACCTTTAGGCGCAATGAAAGCTTGTCGAATCCGCCTGCCTTCTTGCATACGCACGGGAATATTTTGTAAATTAGGTTCCGAAGAAGATAAACGTCCGGTTGCAGCGCCTGTTTGATTATAAGAAGTATGAATGCGACTCGTTTTTGAATTAACCTGTTCTGGTAGTTTTTTAGTATAAGTCGTTATTAGCTTGCTTAAGCTGCGATACTCAATAATGAGTTTTGGCAACTCATATTCAAGAGCTAATTCTTGTAAGATCGGATCGGCCGTTGAAGGTTGCCCTGTCGGTGTTTTTTGCAATATAGGCAAATTTAATTTTGTGAATAATATTTCTTGCAGCTGCTTGGGAGAATTCAAGTTAAAAGAAGCTCCTGCCAACAATATAATTTCCTGATCAAGTTCATTTAATCTTTTTTCTAATTCTGCACTTTGACGTTTTAACATTTCTACATCTATCAGTACGCCATTTCTTTCCATACGAGCCAATACTGGAATAAGCGGCATTTCAATTTCTTCAAAAACAGACTTAAGTCCTGCTTCTTTCAGAAGTTTAGGCCAAAGTGTTCGATGTAATTGCATCGTTACATCAGCATCTTCTGCAGCATAAGTTGCGGCCGCTGCAATTGGAATTTGATTAAATGTAATTTGTTTTGCACCTTTGCCCGCAATATCTGTAAATTGAATGGTACGCCAACCCAAATATTTTAAAGCGAGTGAATCCATATCATGGTTTTGGCTATTACTATCCAAAATGTAGGATTCCATCATGGTATCATAAGCAATGCCTTCTAATTGAATTCCATGATTTGCCAACACTTCAAGATCATATTTAATATTATGTCCTATTTTTTTAATATTCGGATTTTCAAGGATAGGTTTTAATTGTGATAGAACATTTTCACGATTTAATTGAGCGGGTGCATCCATATAATCATGAGTTAATGGAATATACGCTGCTTTTCCAGGTGTTATTTCAAATGAAACGCCAACAATGTTAGCTTCCATATAATTCAAGCTTGTTGTTTCCGTGTCAAAAGCAAAGATTTCAGCTTGATTAAGTTTATTTAACCATTTCGTTAATGCTTCTTGTGTGAATACAGTTTCATAATCGGCATACTTGTCATGAATATCTACCGTTGTTTTTTCTAATAGTGCATTTAGCCAATTTTTAAATTCCATTTCTTGAAATAGATTTTTTAATTTTTCATTATCAGGTGATTGTCTTTTTAAGTCACTTAACTGAAGTTTTAAAGGCACATCTAATTTAATTGTCGCTAATTGCTTTGCTAAAGGAATCTGCGCTAGAGAAGATCGTAAGTTTTCCCCCACTTTTCCTTTAATATTGTTCGCATTTGTTATCAAACTGTCTAATGAACCATATTCTAATAACCATTTTACTGCTGTTTTAGGGCCTACTTGCGGCACCCCCGGGATGTTATCAGAGGTATCTCCGACCAAGGCTAAATAATCAATGACTTGCTCTGGTGTAACGCCCATTTTTTCTTGCACAGCTTTAGGATCTAAAACAGTGTCTGTCATCGTGTTAACCAATGTGATATAAGAATCAACTAATTGCGCGAGATCTTTATCGCCGGTGGAAACAAGGGTTAATCTTTGTTCCTGTGAGGCTGCTTTTGCCAAGGTACCAATAACATCATCCGCTTCTACTCCTTCCTCCATAATCAAAGGTAAACCCATTGCACGAATAATAGAATGAATCGGTTCTATTTGCTGGACTAATTCGCTTGGCATTTCTTTACGATGAGCCTTATAAGATGCATAAATTTCATCCCTAAATGTTTTGCCTTTCGCATCAAACACGACTGCAATATATTCTGGATCGTATTCTGCTAATAATCGCCGCAGCATATTGATCACTCCATATACAGCACCAGTAGGAAAGCCTTTTGAATTCGTCAATGCAGGCATGGCGTGAAAAGCACGATATAAATAGGAAGAACCATCGATGAGTATGAGTGGTTTTTGCATAACATTCGCTTCCATCATTATAGGGTTGTTGAGGATAACATAGGTTTTTTGATTGAGGAATAATTGTTACGAGTGGTGTGTCGTGGGTGTCGAAAGTAAAGAAAAGACTTCTTCATCGGTAGTTTGAGAAAAATCATCGTAATATTGGCCAACCGCATAAAAATCTCTTGTTTTAAGCGGGCAAATTAATTTATCGACTAAAGGTGACATTTTCTCATAGGTTGAAATAGAAGCCACAGGCACCGCAACGATAATATTGGCTGGATTTAACTGTCGTAGTGCTTTTATTGCAACGCGTAATGTTGCTCCGGTTGCAATACCATCATCGATTAAAATAACCGTTTTTCCATTTAAAATAGGAAATTCTTTTTGGCCGCGGTAAGCAATTTCTCTTCTTCGTAATTCTTTTGATTCTTCTTTAATAACATCGTCGATCGCTTGTTTAGATATTGATAAACTTTTAACCACATCTTCATTAAAAACGATCGTATTCCCCATAGCAAGAGCGCCCATCGCAAGTTCCTCATGACCTGGAACACCTAACTTACGCACAATAAATACGTCGAGAGGGATTTTAAGTGCTTTAGCGACTTCAAATGCCACGGGAACGCCGCCACGAGGTAATGCAAGAATAATGACATCTGAACGATTTAAATAAGCTTTAAGCTCATTCGCGAGGGTTTTGCCTGCAGCGAAACGATTGGCGTATCTATCCATGTAAAGCACCTTATCAACTCGTCTGGGACTCTTAACTTTGTGTTTTTTGCCTTAAGCTTAATTATTATGCTTATTTTCCGATGCAAAAACTAGAAAATATTTTACCGAGTAAATCATCCGATGTAAAAATACCCGTAATTTCACTTAATACGATTTGAGCTTGTCTTAAATCTTCAGCAAAGAGTTCTGCTGCCTGATGATCTTTTAATTGCTTGAGGCCATGTTTTATAAAATGATCGGCTTTTAAGAGCGCATCAATATGTCTACGTCGTGCTGAAAAAATACCTTCATGAGTCGTTTGCATACCCACATTTGATTTAATTTGTTGTTTTAACAGCTCAATACCATCCCCGCTTTTTGCAGATAATGCAATTTCAATACCTCCATTTTTATGAGTGATCGATGGGGATTCCTGTAGTAAATCAATTTTATTATGTATTGTAATAACGGTTGCATGTTCAGGTATATTTTTTATAAAAAGGTTTAAGTCTGGCTTAGTGGAATTATTCGCATCGATGACAAATAATATTAAATCTGCACGAGCTATTTCTGCATGTGCCCTTTTTATTCCTTCCTGTTCAATAGGATCATGACTTTCACGTAATCCTGCGGTATCAATAATATGTAACGGCATACCATCAATGAGAATATGTTCCCGTAAAAGATCTCTTGTAGTCCCGGGAATATCAGTGACAATCGCAGCTTCTTTCCCACTTAATCGATTTAATAAACTTGATTTTCCAGCATTAGGTAAACCCGCAATCACAGCCGTAATTCCTTCTCGTAATAAGCTACCTTGCAATGCTTCTTTTTGGACGGTTTCTAACATGTAGTTAATTTGATTTAAATCATTTTCCACTTGGTTATCTGTTAAAAAATCGATTTCTTCTTCAGTAAAATCAATGGCTGCTTCGATGTAAGTTCGTAAACGAATTAAAGCATTAACGAGCGCATTTATTTTTTCAGAAAAATGGCCTTGTAATGACCGCATGGCTGCACGTGCGGCTTGTTCCGATTGTGCTTCAATGAGATCTGCGATAGCTTCAGCTTGTACTAAATCAATTTTATCATTTAAAAAAGCACGTTCTGTAAATTCCCCGGGTTTAGCAAGTCTTGCTCCTAACTTTACAATTCGACGAATAAGACTGTTCGTGATAATAGGTCCGCCATGGGCATGTAATTCTAAAATATCTTCCCCAGTAAAAGAATGTGGGCCAGGGAAAAATAACGCAATGCCTTTATCGATGATTTGTTTTGATGAATCAAAAAAAGAAGAGTAAATAGCATAGCGTGGTTGAAGAGGTTTTTCTAATAGAGCTTGAGCAATTTTTGTTGTTAAGTGACCAGAGATGCGGACTATGGCCACTCCGCCACGTCCTTCTGGCGTGGCGAGAGCTACGATAGTATCTAACGTGTTATTTTGCATTATCACGTTTTGTCTTTTTTTGAGGTACCTCTACACTACGCATGATGAACCATTGTTGTAAAAACGAAAGTGTATTATTAACAAACCAATATAACATCAGCCCCGCGGGGAAATTTAAAAATAGTGCGGTAAAAACAATAGGCATCAGCATCATGATTTTTGCTTGAGTCGGATCTGGCGGCGGCGGATTCAAGCGCTGCTGCAAGAACATCGATAAACCCATCAATACAGGTAAAATATAATAAGGATCTTTAACTGATAAATCATGAATCCATAAAATAAAAGGCGCTTGTCTTAATTGAACACTTTCAATTAATACCCAATACAAGCCAATAAAAACAGGAATTTGTACTAGAATAGGCAAACAACCACTCATTGGGTTTATTTTTTCTTTTCTATACAGCTCCAAAGTCGCTTGTGTGAATTTTTGTTTATCATCACCAAAACGTTCTTTGAGCGCATTAATTTTAGGCTGTAATTTTTTCATTCCGCTCATGGAACGATAGCTTTTTGCTGATAAATGATAAAACATGAGTTTAATAATCACGGTTACCAGAACAATGGACCATCCCCAATTACCCACAACATCATAAATATGCTGCATCATCCAGAAAATAATACCTGAAATAAACCAAAACCAGCCGTAATCGATGGTCAGTTTTAAACTCGGAGCTACTTTTTCTAAATTATCAGCGATGGCAGGACCTGCATAAAGTTGAGAATGTGTGGAAATGATTTGACCTGGTTGAACATCAATTTTAGGACTGATCATTCCAATGGTATATAAACCATCATTCGTGACATGCGAAAAATATTGTAAAGGTATCGTATTATCAGGAACCCATGCACTTACAAAATAATGCTGAACCATAGCAGCCCAACCACCGGTAATGGTTTGGTTTAAATTTTGTGTATTCATTTCATTAAAGGTGACTTTTTGAAATCTTTTTTCCGGGCTTGAAATGGCTGCGCCAAAATAAGTGGCTGTTGTGCTCAAATGACTTTGATTTGCATTTTCTCCATAATTTTTGCGTAAGAGTTGTAGATATAAATTTCCAGCCCATGGTTGGGTCGATAGATTTTCAATTTGATAGTCAACGTTAATATCATATTGACCGCGTTTAAAAATAAAGGATTTGGTTACTTTAATACCTTTAGAATTTTGCCAATGTAGCTTGACTTCAGTTTGTTCCTGGCCTGATGCAAGCACATAGTTTTGTTGATCTGCAGTATAAACCGCCTGCCCTTTTGAAGTATCAGGTCCTTCAGGATTGAGTAATCCACTTTGTGCTAAATAACGACTATTGGGTAAATCATTTAATAATAAAAACGATTGTGTTGAATGTAATTCAGCAGGATATTTCAGTAATTTTACCTGTGTAATATTACCACCAACTGTATCGATATCTGCTTCAAGTGTGTCCGTTGTAACATGTATCAGAGGATTATTTGAAGCAGTTGTTAAAGGCGTTGTGGTGATGTTGTTATTTGTTGTTTTAACGACTGCAGCGGGTTCAGTCACTTGAGGAATATAATTTGTTGACTGAATTGTGTTATTCGTTGAATTTTTTACGACGATTGCCGTTGTATGTTCTTTTTCCCAAGCTTGGTAAAAAAGTAGTAAAACAGCAATAATTGCACCATATAAAGCAATACGAATTGAATCGAGCATTTTATTGAACATGAGGTATTTTTTCCGGTACTAAGTCAACGCCACCTTGACACCAAGGATGGCAACGTAAAATTCTTTTTAATATTAAATAACACCCGCGTAAAACACCATGTGATTCTATGGCATCCAACGCATATTGAGAACAGGAAGGATAAAAACGACAACGATTACCTAATAATGAACTTATCAAATATTGATAAGTTTTTAAGAGAATACTTAAGAAAGCGCTAATAATTTTTCCCACAATTGATCTATGCCTTCACGTAATTTTTGTTTGCTTAATTTATCACACCGTTGTCTAGCAATAATAATTACATCCAATCCCGCGAGTTTTTCTTGATGATATCTAAAACTTTCTCGCAATACTCGCTTTGTTTTATTTCTGTCCACAGCCCTTTTGATATAACGCTTTGCTATCACTAATCCAAGTCTGGCAATGGATTTTTGATTTGGTTTAAACAGAACTAATAAACCACGCTGACTTATCTTATCTGATTTATCAAATAAGGATTTAAAGTCAGCTTTGGTTGTGAGTCTATGGCTGCGAGGAAAACTCAAGTCTTTATTATTCAGTTATCGTTATACGGTTAATTGTTTACGGCCTTTGGCACGACGTCTATTGAGAACAGCGCGACCGTTTTTAGTTGCCATACGTGCTCTGAAACCGTGCGTTCTTTTGCGCTTAATTTCACTGGGTTGATATGTTCTTTTCATGAGATTTTACCCTTAACTAATCTTAAAAATCAGGGAGCTAATGATAGGTAGCATTTGGACCATTGTCAAATTGTTTGATTTGGGAAGTTCTCCCTGCTTAATAATATTAAATCTTATATATATTCCTTATTTTGAAGCTTTTATTTATATAGGAGGGAAATTCTGTGGAAAGTAAATTAATTGTAAATAAATACATGGAGTTATGGATGTATAAAGCTGTGGAAAACTGCGGGGTTTATTGTGGTGGAAAATGTACTCATGTGGATAAAAATGGACTAAAGTTGTTTTTTAAATGTTATACACAGACAATGCTAGGTTTCATCAGAGGTTGTGAACAGTTTATTGGAGTTTGGCATGAAGTTAACTAAATGGTTGGAGTGGATTAAATCATTACATAATAAAGAGATTGATTTTGGGGTGGAAAGAACAACGCAAGTTGCTGAAAAATTAGGACTATTAAAACCTGAATGTCCTGTTGTGACCATTGCAGGCACAAATGGTAAGGGTTCTTGTGTAGCTGGGATCGAATCTATTATGTTGGCAGCAGGTTATAAAGTAGGTGCTTATACCACACCCTATTTGCTGCAATATAACGAGCAAGTACGTTTGCAAGGGCGATCTGTTTCTGATTCTTTATTATGCGATTCTTTTGAAGAAGTTCTTAATGCCTGTGGGTCAATAACATTAACTCCTTTTGAATTTGGTACCTTGGCAGCACTGGTTATCTTTAAGAAAGCAAAACTGGATCTTTGGATTTTGGAAGTGGGCATGGGGGGTCGATGGGATGCTGTGAATGTATTATCGGCTGATGTCGCTGTTATCTCGAGTATTGAAATTGACCATGTTGATTGGTTAGGCAATACGCGAGATGCGATTGGCTATGAAAAAGCGGGTATATTTCGACCCTCCCAAGCGGCTGTCTATGGTGATTATCAACCGCCTGCTTCAGTTAGGGCATATGCGAATTCATTGAAAGTATCTTTTTTTGTTCAAGGGCAACAATTTAGTTACATTGAAAAAGAAAATAGTTGGGATTGGAAAAGCGCAAACACACAACTAGACAATTTACCATTCACCTCTCTGGCATTACAGAACATGTCCACGGTCTTGATGGCGATTGAATTATTACAAAATAAATTAAAGGTTTCTCGTGAAGCCATGGAGATTGGTTTAAGAAAAGCTACACTACCGGGACGTATTCAAATTATTCCAGGGGATATTATTCGTATTTTGGACGTTTCTCATAATCCTTCCGCTGTTGAAATGTTAAGAAGATATTTAGTTGAAAATCCTTGTGAGGGAAAAACGTATGCTGTTTTTTCGATGTTAGTGGATAAAGATATTTTGGAAACAATTCGAGTGATAGAATCTGTCATCGATCATTGGTATGTAGCACCTTTGGAAACAGAACGTAAAGCTTCTATGGATGTATTAGCGTATTGTTTCAGAAAGTTAAATTTGATGAATGTTTCTTTTTGTTCATCGATTAGAGAGGCAGAAAAATTAGCGAGTCTGCAGGTGGATTCTTTGGTACGTGATCGTATTGTGATTTTCGGTTCTTTTCGCACCGTTTCTGAAATCGTCAGTAATGGATTATAAGCAGAACTCTTTTGCAAGACGAAATCCGCGAGTATGAGTTTCTACATCATGCACACGCAAATAATCTATCGAGTGTTGCGCAAGTTGCAGTGAAACAAGCAGGGTTTCAAGATCTCTTTTGTATGCGGGATGAGAAGTAAATTGTGCTAAGAAAGATTTGCGTGAATGCCCGACTAATATACGAATACCGAGCTTATGAAAATGATCAATATTTTTTATAATTTCCAGGGATTGTTCTGCTGTCTTGCCAAAACCTATCCCTGGATCAAAGATAAGTCGTGAAGGGTCAATACCTGATTTTTCTAATTCAGCAAGCCGCAGTTCGGCCCATTGAAAAATAAGAGGTACCGGATCCTGATTTAATGGCAGATGATAGTTTTTTTGAGTGGGTATGCCTAAGTGATGCATAAATACAATATCACAGGGATAAGTATTTATTACATGGCGCATGTTAGAGTTGTTTAACCCACTGACATCGTTAATCCAGTCGACACCAAGCTTTAATGCTTTTTCAGCGACTTCCGCATGACGTGTATCTACACTGATTTTGGGCGGAATGAAAAAAAGATCTTTTTCAGAAAGCGTTTTAGTTAACAATGGGGCTAAGCGATCCCATTCTTCATCAGGACTAATAGGTTTTGCATTGGGTCCGGTGGCTTCGGCGCCAAAATCAAGAATTTCTGCACCTGTATTGACTAAGTGCTGGATATGATTCCATGCGATCGTCTCTTGATTTAGTATGCCATCTGATGAGAAAGAATCTGGTGTGAGATTTACAATACCCACCCATTGAGGTGTGTCGATGCGTTGAGAAATTTGCCGAGTGTGTAAAGGTGCGGTTCCTGCGAATCTTCCGCCCCAATCTGCGGCAAGCTCGCTTGCTGTTTTTCCTTGAAGAGGTCCAGGTAATGGATACCGCCAGCGAGGAGCGACATCGGCAAGGGGCCATAATGCAAAAGGCCTTTCATGCAAATGTTCATGGGGTATATGCAGCGCATTTTCATAAAGAATTAAGTCATCCCATGCTAACAAGTCAATATCAATAATGCGGGGGCCCCAGTGCTCTTTTTCAGAACTTTTTAACTGCTTCTCAATTTTTTTAGTGTGTTGCAAAAGTTCTAAGGGAGTGAGATGGGTTTCACAACGAAGTGCTAAATTAAGATGAGGTCTATTCCAGGCAGGGGGTGCATTTTCGGGTAAAAGGGCATCGGAGATATAAACAGGAGAAATTTGTTGCACAGAAAAGCGAGGTATTTTTTTGATTAAATCAAACGCCCTGCGTAAATTTGACATACGATCATTGAGATTAGTACCTAAGCCCAGAACTACCATTATTTATCTCCATAACAAAAACTTGCCCCTTCGATAGGTATGGCTGCAGATAATAACGGTTTTTTTGTCACTTTTATATGAACTGAAAGAGACTCTTTAAAAAATTGTTTGGCTAATTGATAAATTTCATAGGTAACATGTTCAAGTAGATGAAATGAACGCGAAGCCATTTGTATCGCAAGTTGCTGAATGAAAGAATCATAGCAATAAGTATCTTTTAGCTGATCGGTAAGACAAGCAGAGGGAGGTTGCAAAAAATCGATATCCATGTCGATTCTGACGGATTGTGGTTTTGAACGTTCTGCATCTGACACTCCTAATGAAATCGCAAGCTCAAGCTGTTTTAAGGATATGCGCGAATAATTGTTCATTTAAAAAATACCTAATCATTGAGTGCAATTAAATGAGGTTCCATCATTGGTTGACATACAAGATTTGTAACTATCCAATGTCACGGTGGCTACAAGTTTGGTTGGAGAAGTGACCCAGCAACCTTCTTGCCATCTCCATTGTCCCCATCCCCACGAAAAACATTCATTGTCGACATAAGTACCCAGGCATTGTAATGTTATGTCATTACCATTTTGTATGGCTCGGGCAGAATAAGCATCATATTTAAACCAGGCATTGATACTAGAAGGTGCGGGCATATACCCTTCTAATATTTTTTTAATTGGGTCAAAGCTATAATATTTTTCTTCATTATCTTTTTGTTTTTCGACACGTATTTTCCATTGTTTTCCATCCGTCACATAATTATCCGGTGTTGGGCAGGGAATAGTAACAGGATTTGCAAATGCATTTGAAGAAACCAATAGTAACCAGGGGATCATTTTTTTCATTGTTTTTTCCCTAACCTTTAAAAAATGCAAGAGTAACTCAATTCTAAAATTTTACAAGCTAGATAAAGCAAGACATAATTTGCACGAAATAGTACAGATATGGTACTGTATTATCCCAACGTGAGATGTGGAAGATTATGTTACAGATTAGTAAATTAACAGATTATGCCTTTATCATCTTAAGCCACATGGCGTTTGATAAAGAACGCGTTATAAGTGCGGCCTGGATAGCCCAAAAGACGCATGTTTCTCTTCCTACGGTAAGTAAGCTATTGAAAATTCTAGCAGAAAAAGGATTGGTTATTTCATTTCGTGGCCAAGGAGGCGGTTATCAATTGGCTAAAAATGCTACAGACCTGACAGTGGCAGATATTGTTGCGGCGATTGAAGGAAAATTGGGCATGACAGAATGTTGTACTTCTGAAAATGCATGTGCTTTGGATTCTCATTGTACCATCAAAGAAAACTGGCAGATTGTTAATAAAATGATTCATTCCGTATTAGCAGGACTTACCTTACATGATATGATCCGCCCGCTTGCAAGGAATGCGATGGCATTGAGGGGAATTCCTGTGATAGTAGAAGGTGCTTCAAATGACTAATCAGTATTTAAAACAAATAGTTAACAAAAATTATCAATACGGTTTTATTACCGCGATTGAGTCGGAGACCTTTGCGCCTGGTTTGTCAGAAGAAGTTATTCGTCAGATTTCCAAACTTAAAAATGAACCTGAATTTATGCTCGCCTGGCGTTTGAAGGCTTATCAACATTGGTTGACGCTTTCTCCGCCGAAATGGGCCCATGTGAACTTCCCGGAAATCGATTACCAGAACATTATTTATTATTCGGCACCCAAAGTTAAAAAAGACGGTCCTAAAAGCTTAGAAGAAGTGGATCCCAAATTATTGGAAACCTATAAAAAGTTAGGAATCCCTTTGCACGAGCAAGGTCGTTTAGCAGGGGTTGCTGTCGATGCTGTGTTTGATAGCGTGTCTGTCGCAACCACTTTTAAAACTAAATTGGCTGAAGCGGGCGTAATTTTTTGTTCTTTTTCTGAAGCGGTACAAGAGCACCCTGAATTAGTGGAAAAATATTTAGGTTCCGTTGTGCCCTATCGCGATAATTTTTTTGCAGCGCTTAATTCAGCTGTTTTTAGCGATGGTTCTTTTGTTTATATTCCGGCGGGGGTGCGCTGTCCGATGGAGCTGTCAACGTATTTTCGTATTAATGCAGCAAACACAGGTCAGTTTGAACGTACATTGATTATTGCGGATAGAGATAGCCATGTTAGTTATCTGGAAGGTTGCACTGCGCCGATGCGTGATGAAAATCAATTGCATGCGGCTGTGGTTGAGTTGGTAGCGCTTGATAATGCAGAAATAAAATATTCTACCGTGCAAAATTGGTATCCTGGCGATGAAGAGGGTCGCGGCGGAATATATAATTTTGTGACAAAGCGCGGGGCTTGTCGTGGGAAGCATTCAAAAATTTCCTGGACGCAGATTGAGACTGGTTCTGCGATTACCTGGAAATATCCTAGTGTTATTTTGCAAGGCGATCATTCGGTGGGTGAGTTCTATTCCGTAGCTTTAACAAATCATCGTCAGCAAGCAGATACAGGCACGAAAATGATTCACATGGGTAAGAATACGCGTAGCACGATTATCTCGAAAGGAATCTCGGCGGGATTTGGCCAGAATACCTATCGCGGTTTGGTGCGTGTATTGCCGCAAGCCCAAGGCGCACGAAACTTTACTCAGTGCGAGTCGCTTTTATTAGGTGATACGTGCGGTGCACATACTTTTCCGTACATTGAAGTAAAAAATCCAACAGCAAAAATAGAACATGAAGCCTACACCTCAAAGATTGGAGTTGATCAGTTATTTTATTGTCGCCAACGCGGCCTAAGCATGGAGGATGCGGTCTGCATGATTGTGAACGGGTTTTGCAAACGTGTATTTAATGAATTACCGATGGAGTTTGCGGTTGAAGCACAAAAATTATTAGAAGTAAGTTTAGAGGGGAGTGTAGGTTAATGCTGAAAATTAAAAATTTACACGCGTCTATTCAAGACGAGAAGCAAAAAACAAAATCAATCTTGCGCGGGATTGATTTGCATGTAAAACCGGGCGAGGTTCATGCCATCATGGGGCCGAATGGTTCTGGGAAAAGTACACTTGCAAATATTCTAGCAGGCCGTGAGGAATATCAGATCACGCAAGGAGAAATGTGGCTGGATGGACAAAATTTAATGGATTTACCGCCTGAAGCACGTGCAACGGCGGGATTGTTTTTAGCTTTCCAGTATCCAGTGGAAATTCCTGGCGTTAATAATATGTATTTTTTAAAAGCGGCTGTAAATAGCGTGCGTAAGCAGCGTCAATTGCCGCCATTAGATGCGATGGATTTTCTAACGTTGATAAAAAGCAAAATGAAAGAAGTCGGCATGGATGAGAAATTTTTAAACCGTGCGGTCAATGAAGGTTTTTCGGGCGGAGAAAAAAAGCGTAATGAAATTTTACAGATGCTAATGCTTGAGCCTAAGCTTGCGATTTTAGACGAAACAGATTCTGGACTGGATATTGATGCCTTACAAAGTGTTGCCAAGGGCGTTAATAGTTTACGCGATCCTAATCGTAGCATTGTTGTCGTCACACATTACCAACGTTTATTAAGTTATATTGTGCCAGACGTCGTGCATGTAATGGTAAAAGGACAAATTATTAAATCAGGCGGAAAAGAACTTGCGCTGGAATTAGAAGAAAAAGGATATGGTTGGTTAAACGAGAATGTGGAGCAGGTATGAGCGCGGCTTTAAGAATGTCTACTTGGCTTGAAAGCTTATTTACAGACGTGTCTGCGGATTTGCAACCGTCATGGCTGCAAGTATTCCGCGCACAGCAATTTGAAAAATTTCTACATCGCGGTTTGCCTACTCGCAAAGAAGAATGGTGGAAATATACAAATGTTGCTTATTTAGAGAAAACAAAGTTTAGTTTTCCTGTTCTTTCAGAAATTACAAAAATACCGCTTAAAAAAACATTGGATTCGGCCATCTTAATGGTTTTTAAAAATGGTCGTTTTTCGCAAGAATTGTCGAGAACTCATCTGCTGCCGCCCGAGGTTATTTTATCGCCTTTAAATCAGGCAATCATTACTCATGAAAATTTAATTAAACCGTATTTACTCAAGAAACAGCCTGAATTACGGAATTCTTTAGCTTATTTAAATTCAGCGTTCGCAAGAGACGGCATGTTTTTGTATGTTCCTGAAAACTGCATTGTTCCCTACCCTATTCATTTATTATTTTTAAATACCGAACAGGATGACTTTATTTCTTGTCCACGCAATATTGTTATTGTTAAGGAAAATGCTCAGGTAAAAATAATGGAAGAACATGCAGCCTATCAAGCAAATAATTATTTTACAAATGTGATGACTGAGCTGTATGTGTCCGCTTATGCTTGTCTGGATTATTATAAGCTGCAAAATGAAAGCAGTACCGCAACACATGTTGCTGATATTCAAGTTCAGCAAAAGCACGATAGCCATGTTAATACTTTTTTTGCAGATTATGGAAGCCGGTTAGCACGTGAAGATTTAACGGTGAATATGCATGAACGTAATGCAGCTTGCCACATGAATGGACTTTATCTTTTGGAGCAGGATGAGCAGCAGATTGATAATCATATTTATGTGGATCATGTTGCGACGAATTGCAACAGTTCTATGTTATATAAAGGGATTTTAGATAAAAAATCTCAAGCTGTATTTAATGGAAAAGTTTTTGCCCATGCTGGTGCTAAACAAACGCATGCGAAACAGTCGAATCATAATTTATTATTATCTCCCATGGCAGAAGTGAACACTAAACCGGAATTAGAAATTTATGCTGATGATGTGAAATGTACGCATGGTGCAACAGTAGGTCAACTGGATGAAAACGCTTTGTTTTATTTACGTGCCAGGGGTATTGAAAAACAAGAGGCATTACAAATTTTAGCTCAGGCATTTGTAGAAGAAGTCATGCAAAAAATAGCTGATCCTGATGTAAAAAAATATATTCAGCAGCAAGTGAGGCAGCATGCAAACTTATAAAAATGATTTTCCAATCTTAAAGCAGGCTATCCACGGCAAACCGTTAGTCTATTTAGATAGCAGTGCGACGACTCAAAAACCAGAATGTGTGATTGAGGCTATTTCTAATTATTATTGCAATGATCATGCGAATGTACATCGGGGCGTTTATGAGTTGAGTGAGCGAGCGACACGTTTATATGAAAAAACTCGTAAAAAAGTGCAATGGTTTATTAATGCCGCGCATGCCCATGAGATTATTTTCACACGAGGAGCTACCGAGAGTATCAATTTAGTGGCCCAAAGTTATGGGCGATCTCATTTTAAAGCAGGCGATGAAGTTATTCTGAGTGTCATGGAGCATCATTCTAATATCGTGCCTTGGCAAATGCTGCAAAATCAGATTGGGATTGAGTTAAAAATTATTCCTGTTTCTGATGCAGGTGAGCTTGAAATGGCCGCGTATGAAAAATTATTTTCACCAAGAACAAAGATGGTTGCGATTTCCCATGCATCGAATGTTTTAGGAACGCTCAATCCTTTAAAAAAAATAATTGAGATGGCTCATGCACAAAACGTACCGGTATTAGTTGATGGTGCTGCCGCATTTTCACATATATCCTTGGATATGCAAGCTCTGGACTGTGATTTTTATGTTTTTTCCGCACATAAGGCATATGGTCCGACTGGTGTTGGTGTGTTATATGGCAAGACGGCTTTACTTGAGAGAATGCCGCCTTATCAGGGCGGAGGTTCGATGATTGAACGAGTGTCTTTAGAAAAAACTACGTATGCAGAGCTACCCTATAAATTTGAAGCAGGAACTCCTGCGATTGCTGATGTCATTGGATTTTATTCAGCTTTGCATTATCTAGAAAAAGTAGGAATGAAAGCGATAGCAGAGCATGAGCAAGCATTATTGCATTATGCAACATCAAAGTTGGCTGCCATTTCAGGATTAAGAATCCTAGGTACGGCAAAGGAAAAAGTGGGAGTGCTTTCTTTTGTGTTAGAGGGAATACATCCTCATGATATCGGAACGATTCTGGATAGTGAAGGAGTTGCTATTCGAGCGGGACATCATTGTGCAATGCCTTTAATGGATAGATACAAAATTCCTGCCTGTGTAAGAGTTTCTTTTGGTTTATATAATTCAAAAGAAGATGTCGACGCATTAATGACAGGGATGAAAAAAGTCCTGGAGGTATTTAAATAATGTCTGAATTACGTGAACTCTATCAGGAAGTCATCATTGATCATGGCAGGCATCCCAGAAATTTCGGCGTTTTGGAGAATGCAACAAAACAACAGGAAGGATTTAATCCTTTGTGCGGCGATAAAATTATATTATTTGTGCGAGAAAATGACGGAGTTTTTCTTGATTTGAAATTTGATGGTTGTGGTTGTGCCATTTCAATGGCTTCAGCATCTTTGATGACAGAATGTTTGAAAGGAAAAACAATAAAGGAAATTCAGGATATATTTAATCTATTTCATCGGTGGGTCATGAATGAAACAGATTCAGATTTATCTCAGGAAAAATTAGGTAAATTAGCGGTTTTAGGTGGTGTGAGAGAATTTCCTTCGAGAGTAAAATGCGCAACGTTAGCTTGGCATACATTGAAAGCGGTGCTTGAAGGAGAAAAGCTACAAGTCACTACGGAATGAAGTAATGTGTTTACTACAAACGTTATAGCGAATGAGGTGAGCGACATGATTACATTGACAGATGCAGCGATCCAACATATTAAAAATATGTTAGATAAAACGAAAAATAGCGTAGGATTTCGTTTGTCAGTTAAAAAAACAGGTTGTTCTGGCTATGCCTATGTTCCTACGATTGTGGATCAAGTTATGCCGGATGATTTGCATTTCATCGCACAAGAGAATGTGTCTGTTTTTATCGATCCGGCCTGTGAAGATTTTATTAAAGGCGTTGTCATTGATTATACTTCTGATAACAGCATAGGGTTACAACAGAAACGGTTAATATTTATTAATCCTAATGAAAAAAATCGCTGCGGTTGCGGCGAAAGTTTTACTATTGAGTAATTGATTATGTTTAAACAGGATACCATAGAAGTACTGCGCGAATGTGAGGCTTTGCTTATTCCCTCAGGTGTTAAAGTTACGATTCAAAAAGGCTCTTTGGTCATGATTACTCAAGCGTTAGGGAATGCCTATACCGTTTATGTTAATGGAAATCTTGCACGTGTGGCTGGTAAAGATGGCGATGCACTGGGTATGGTGATTTTAAATGACGATGATGTGAATGACCTTGAAGGTAGCCTTGAGGATAAAGTATGGACTGTTTTGAAAAGCTGCTTTGATCCAGAAATTCCAGTCAATATCGTCGATTTGGGTTTAGTTTACGAATGCCATATTCTAAAACAGGATGCAGGTTATTCTGTAGCGATTAAAATGACGCTAACAGCAGCAGGATGCGGCATGGGCCCTGTGCTTGTTGCTGATATTGAGCAAAAAGTTCGTGAGATTTTCGATGTCAAAGAGGTTAAAGTCGAGCTCGTTTTTGAGCCCCCTTGGAGCCGCAGCATGATGAGTGATGTTGCGAAGCTGCAGTTAGGGATGTTGTAAACAGTTACTGTAATTTTATTATTCCAAGAAGAGGAAACGTTATGACAATACATGAAAAAATTAAACAGCAAATTGAGTCTAACCCTATCATTCTTTATATGAAAGGATCGGCGCAATTTCCGCAATGTGGCTTTTCATCACATGCAGTGCGCTTATTGCAAGATTGTGGTGTAAAAGATTTTATGACTGTGAATGTATTGGAGGATCCTGAAATTCGTCAAGGCATTAAAGAATTTTCTAATTGGCCGACAATTCCCCAGCTTTATGTTAAAGGCGAATTCATCGGCGGCAGTGATATCATGACAGAAATGCATGCAAGCGGAGAACTGCAAAACTTAGTCCAGTTTGCGCTTGGCGGATAATTTTTTCCACCAGGAAAGTCTAGGCAGATAAAGTAATAGAAAAATCAGAATAGAAGTGAGGATACTCACCGTATACATGCCGCAAGCAATTGCCAATCCAACACCTGCTGTCGCCCATAAAGTTGCAGCAGTGGTTAATCCATTAATATATTTTTCCTGGCGAAAAATAACACCGCCTCCTAAGAAGCCCACACCCGTTGCAACTTGTGCAGCAACTCGTGAAGGATCAGCGCCTGTAATGCTTAAAGAAACCACCCCAAAGGCACATGCTCCTAAACAAATAGCGCCATAGGTACGGATACCTGCAGAAACTCCATGCCGCTCTCTTTCCCACCCAATGATGGCACCGAGTAAGAATGCGATAAGAACTCTAAGAACAATCTCTATATTTTCATGAAAGTCTAGGTTGTTTATCATCATGATCATGGGAGGGGCATCCTTGCTTTCGTGAGTGATTCACGGTTAGTTTTTGTATCTTAACAACACTTAAGACTTAAATCACGAATTTCCTAAAATCAGTTTCCTCATTTCTTCACAGACATATTGCATCACATGAATATTATGAATACAGGCTAAATTAAAATAAAGCATGGCTTGTTGTTTAAAAAGGTAATGTAAGTAAGCACGCGTGAAATTTTTGCAAGTGAAGCATTTGCAATCTTCCATGAGCGGCCTTTCATCTTTGGCGAAAATAGCTTTTTTGATAAGAATTTTATTTTGAGGTTCATTTCCTGTAAAAGTCAGCCAATTATCTTTTTTAACGACGGCTCCGCAATACAAAGTCCCATGCCGCGCGTTGCGTGTTGGGGCGACACAATCAAAAATATCGATGCCTCGAGCGACGACATCAATCAAGTCCTGCGGGTTTAAACCAACGCCCATCGTGTAGCGAGTTTTATTTTCGGGCAACATAGGCTGTATCCAATCAATGACCTCAGCAGTTTTTTGCATATCAAATCCAATAACTTCACCTCCGATTGCAATTCCATCCAGCTTTGCCTCTAAAATAAATCGGGTGCTCTGTTCTCGCAGATCTAAAAAACTACCCCCTTGAATAATGCCGAATAAGGCTTGTTTGAAACCATAGGCAGAATGGGGATTTTTTTCATGAATTTCGATGGATTCATTTAGCCAGCGATGAGTTCGGTTTAATGCAGCTAAAGCCGCATCTCTTCCTCCAGCTTCAGGCGTGCATTCATCAAAAGCCATAATAATATCAGCACCAATTATTTTTTGTGCATTAATGGATGTTTCAGGCGTAAGATGGATGACTTTGCCCGAGATAGGATGCTTGAAATGCCCTCCTTTCTCATCAATTTTACAAATGTTTCCATTTTTGGATAAACTGAATATTTGAAATCCCCCACTGTCGGTTAACATGGGTTTGTCCCAGCTCATAAATCGGTGCATGCCGCCAACATCTTGTATCAATTCCATGCCGGGAGCGCATAACATATGGTAGGTATTTCCCCCCAAAATAATTTGACTACCTGTACCTACTAAATCAGCAGGCGTCATCATATTGACGAAAGCTCTCGTTGCGACAGGCATAAAAGCAGGTGTTTGAATTTCACCATGCGGTGTGGTTATTTTGGTGACTCTCGCTGGAAGGCAAGAATGTTTTTTAATCAACTCTGTTTTGAATGTATTATGCATTTTTATCGCCAAATAGGTATTATGTAAGTATATAACCCCAAGGATGATTCATGAACAAACGTTTTCCGATAGTGTTTGGGCTTTTACTGGTTGCCTTGGCGCTATGGTTACGTGTCACAACGATCAGTGCTGTTCAGTATTGGGTAAATCGTATTGATAGCCTGACATATGATATTCAATTAAGGGCCCAGTTGTTAGCGCGCGGCACTCCACCGCTAAAAACATCCATCGCTATTGTAGATATAGATAACAAAAGTCTCAAGGAAGAAGGTAGCTGGCCATGGTCGCGCGTGAGAATGGCAAGATTAGTTAATCAAATTCAGTCACATGGCGCTGTGGTAATTGCTTTTGATATGACTTTTACTCAAGAAGAGCAGAATATTGCTAATAAAGTTTTTAATGAGCTGTGGTTGCAAAATCTAGTAACACCGACTATTGAAGATGCTTTTAAGCAAATCAAACCTTTTTTTGATTATGATGCTAAATTTTTATCCAGTTTGAGGCGGGGTGATTCGGTTGTCGGGATTGCTTTTTTATTAGAACATCAAGTTGAAGGTCTGCTTCCTCCTCCTCAAATTGTATTGAAGTCCCAAGCAGAAAAAGATCTGGATTTCTATGTGATGTCGGGTTATTTAGGCATCAATCCTGATTTTGATCTCTCTGCAATACATGGCGGATTTATTAATATTTTCCCAGATGAAGATGGGATTTTGCGGCGTGTTCCTTTATTTGTAAGTTATGACAATGCACTTTATCCATCCCTTGCATTAGAGGCAGCCCGGGTCTATCTATTAAAAAACACGGCGTTAGAAACGAAAATCTATGGCGGGGATGTGCGTTTAGAGGGAGTGAGATTTGGCAAAAACGTTATTCCAACGGATGATAAATGCCAAGTTATCATTCCCTTTCGTGGTCCAAGTTATACCTTTCCTTATTATTCCGCGGTGGATGTTTTGGATAATAGAGTGCCCACGGATGTTTTTGCAGGGAAAATTGTTTTTGTAGGGACTACTGCGATTGGGTTAAATGATTTGAAACCCACCGCAATTCAGAGTGCTTTTCCAGGTGTTGAGGTGAATGCAACTATTACAGATGGTATTTTAAAAAATAATTTCCCTTATAGGCCCGCCTGGGGGCTGGGGGCTGAAGCGTTATTAATTTTAATCATTGGCGTTATATTAAGTTCGATATTCCCTTATTTAGGTCCGCGAGTATTAATGTTATTAATTTTTTTAATACCCCTGCTATTTATTATTTTCGATAACTGGCTGCTTAGAAGTACAGGAATAATCATTTCTGTTTTAATTCCTATGATGCTTAGTATTTTCTTGGCCATGTTAAATATCATGTATGGCTTCTTGTTTGAAGCAAGACGTCGAGAACATATCAAAGAAATATTTGGTCAATATGTCCCAGAAAAACACATCGATGAAATGCTTAAATCTAAAACGAGTTATGGCTTGCGAGGAGAAGATCGCCAAATGACCGTGTTATTTGCCGATATTCGCAATTTTACGACCTTATCTGAAGGTATGCCTGCTTCACAATTAAAAGACATGTTAAGTGATTTTTTTACGCCTATGACAGAAATTATCTTTAAACACTCAGGAACAATCGATAAATATGTCGGTGATTTAATCATGGCCTTTTGGGGTGCCCCATTAAAAGATAAAAAACATGCTGAACATGCTATTAATGCCGCATTAGATATGCAAAAAGAAGTGGAGCGTTTAAAACCTATATTAGCGGAAAGAAAATGGCCTGAAATAAATATTGGTATCGGTATCAACACGGGCACAATGAGTGTGGGGGATATGGGATCACGATTTCGTCGTAATTATACGGTATTAGGTGATGCAGTGAATTTGGCTTCACGTGTTGAGTCATTAACAAAACATTATGGAGTGAATGTGTTAGTCACTCAGTTTTCTCACGAAGGACAAACGAAATTTATTTTTCGTTTGCTCGATCGTGTCCGAGTAAAAGGTAAACAAGAAGGTGTCGCACTCTATGAGGTAGTCTGCAGGAAAACAGAACTCACAGAATCCCTACGTAAAGAAATTGAACTAAGTGATTCTGCATTGAATTTATATTTTTTACAACAATGGAGACAGGCAAGAGCTCTATTTGAAAATTTACACAAAGAATATCCCGCAGTGAAACTTTATTCTTTATACCTAAAACGTTTTGATGAGTTCGAACAGAATCCCCCTCCCAAAGATTGGGACGGTGTTTATACGCATCAGCAGAAATAATTTAAAATTATTGAATGCAAAAACTGCCTACCAAACCACTGCTTTTTCCTTTAGGAAGGCCATTCATTGTTAGAGAAGGTTCATTTTTAAAGACGATAGGCTGTTCTGAAACAACTGCTGGAGCTGCGTTTTCACCCTTTACTTCGGCGTAACGAGTGTTAATGCAAGCGCTCCTTGTATTGAGATTGCCTTCACATTTGGTAAGCGTCACTGCTCCGTTTTGATTCGATATGAAAATACTTCCTTTATCTATTTTTGCAGCTAAACTTTTTTTGATAGGATTGTAATAAATAGAGTAAATAGTGCCTCTGATACCAATAGTTGCAACAGCGGTAGTGGCTTTATACCCGCCCGGATCATTTTTGGAAATAATACCTGTCACCGTACGAAACCCTCCTTTTAAAACATTCACTACAAATGCATCACTACTTGCCGCTTTTCCAGTGGCATGACGATACTGGTCAATTTTTATGGTGGAATCTTCTCGTAATGCGAGGGCGCTATCATCGGTAAATGAAATTTCTCCCGAGCTTGTAGCGTCTGTTGTCAATGTATCATGTTCATAAATGGCGGAGCGTCTTGTTAATGTTCGAATTTCAGCATTAGGCTGTTGCGCTTTTAAATTATTTTTGACCCAGACAACTTGCCCAATGGCTTGAGGCAGAGTTGGTTCTGCTGCAAAATTACTTGAACAGCAAATCATCAATAAAGGGATGAAAAAAAGACAAGCATATTTCTTAGTTGCCGCTTCCATAACGTGCTCCTTATATCACTAAAACTTTCCAAGCTCATAACATTGTTACATAGACCCTGGAGGATTACGAGTCGAGGTTTTTAATAAAAAACCTTATCGTTACATCAAGAATAATTTAAGAACTTTTAGGAACATATCCTCCGGGCGCATTTTCCGTAAGGGTGCTAGTGATCGCGCGAAGTATGCTTCGAATGAATTTTTGGACGGCGATAACAATGGGATTATTAGCAAAGGAGGAATGTGTTTTGTGATGATACTGATCAATTTTCATGGTGGAGTTTTCTGACATCGTCAGAACATCGGTGTCTCTAAAGACAATTTTACCCGAGCTATTGGCTTCGGTTGTGAGAGTATCATGCTCGTACACTTCAGAGTTTCTTTTTAAGATCCGAGGCTCAGCATTGGGGAGTTGTGCTTTAAATGTACCTTTCATCCAAATAACATGGCCCACAACTCGGGGAGGCGGCGTTGATTCTGCTGGAGGAACTGAAGCTGCGAAAGAAAATGTAGGAATGAGAATAAAGAAAATAGCATTTTTTAAAAAGGCTAGTAATTTCATGGAATTAAACTCCTCTGTTGAAATTGCCATCGGAATCTTGAGGTTAATTATAGAAGATTTTTAAACAAAATTCCTCAGGCTCTTTTGCTCAATTGGAACGGATCTTCTTCTTTTATTGGAGAAGTTATAAATATTCATTTACTAAAATCCAGAAGAATGCTAAAAATGACCCCCGACAGAAACCCAAAATTACTTTAAAACGACTATAAAAGAGACTATGAAGCTGAAACCCGCCCAATTGATACTGGAGACCGGTGAGGTCTTCTACGGCCAGGCTCCTGCCAGCCAGGAAGGAGATTATTTTGGAGAGGTCGTATTTAATACAGGGATGGTGGGTTATGTTGAGTCATTAACAGACCCTTCTTATGCGGGTCAAATTCTCTCTTTTACTTATCCTTTAATTGGAAATTATGGCGTTTCAGGAGCTTCTACCTGGGAATCGACCAAAAGCCATGTCAGCGGTGTTGTCATGTCAGAATTGGCCCCTTTTTATTCCAGTTATAGCGCGGACCTCTCATTAGGCGAGTGGTTAGAGCAGCAGAAAATTCCCTGCATCATAGGCGTTGATACAAGAGCATTAGCTAAAAGATTAAGAACTCAAGGTGTGATTCCAGGTGCTATTACTTCTATCAATCATACGCCTGCCAAATTTGAAAATTTTGCGAGTACGGATTGGGTCAAAAAAGTCTCGGTAAAAGAACCTGTAACTTATGGTTCAGGCGATAAGCTTGTCATCGCAATAGATTGCGGAATGAAAGAAAATATTATACGTAACTTGCTGCAATATCCTGTACGCGTGAAGCGTGTTCCTTACAATTATGACTTTACCAATGAAGACTTTGATGCTGTCTTTATTTCCAACGGTCCAGGGGACCCTGTTCACTGCAAGGAAACGATTGCAATCTTAAAGAAAGCGATGGAAAAGGAAAAACCGACCTTTGGTATTTGTCTAGGCACGCAGTTAATGGCATTAGCGGTCGGCGCTAAAACTTATAAACTCACCTTTGGTCATCGTTCACATAATCAGCCTTGTTTAGACTTGCAGACACAACGGTGTTTCCTCACTTCACAAAATCATAGTTATGCGGTTGATGAAAAAACCTTACCTAAGGATTGGCGTGTAAGTTTTAGGAATTTGAATGATCAGAGTGTCGAAGGCATTGAGCATAAAGAACTCCCATTTTTTGCCGTTCAATTTCATCCGGAGGCGGCACCGGGACCCATGGATACAACATGGCTGTTTCAAAAGTTTTATGATTTGATGAATACCTGAGGCGGGTTATGCATTTTGAAGGCAAAAAAATTCTAATTTTAGGCTCAGGCGGATTGCGGATTGGGCAGGCGGGAGAATTTGATTACTCGGGCTCGCAAGCCATTAAGGCAGTAAAAGAAGCCGGCATTAAAACGGTTTTAGTCAATCCGAATATTGCTACCGTTCAAACGGACGATCTCATGGCAGATGAAGTTTATCTGCAGCCTTTAAATCCTGAAACGGTTACCCGGATTATTGAAAAAGAAAAACCCGATGGTATTTTGCTTGGATTTGGCGGTCAAACGGCGCTTAATCTGGGGCTGACGTTAGAACAAAATGGTGTTTTTGCTAAAAATCATGTGACTGTTTTAGGAACGAGTACAGCGTCTATTCGTCAAACAGAAGATCGTGAATTATTCAAACAGGCTTTAGAGCGTATTGGCGTTAAATCACCTCAAAGTGTTTGTGTTACAACCGTTGAAGATGCCTTAGAGGCTGCTGAGAAAATTGGCTACCCAGTCATGATGCGTGCTGGTTTTTCCTTAGGCGGATTGGGTTCTGGAAAAGTTATATCTGCTAAAGAATTAACGAAACGCGCAAAAGAATCTTTAGCCATCGTTCCTCAAATTTTAATCGAAGAATATTTGTTGGGCTGGAAAGAATACGAGTATGAAATTGTTCGTGATTCTGCGGGAAGCGCTCTGACCATTTGTAACATGGAAAATTTAGATCCGATGGGGGTGCATACCGGCGAAAGTATTGTCGTCGCTCCCGCGCAAACGCTGAATAATAACGAACACCAGCACCTGCGCAATATGGCATTACAAGTCGCCCATTTATTTAAAATTGTCGGCGAATGCAATATCCAGTTTGCGATTAATCCAAAGACTGGCGATTATCGTGCAATAGAAGTGAATGCACGTCTTTCGCGGTCCAGCGCGCTAGCTTCAAAAGCAACAGGTTACCCCTTAGCTTTTGTGGCAGCTAAACTCGCCTTAGGTTCAAAATTACATGAAATTAAAAATAGCGTTACACAAAAAACATGTGCGTTCTTTGAACCTGCCCTCGATTATATTGTTGTTAAAATTCCACGTTGGGATACACATAAATTAAAAGCCGCTGATCGCAGTATTGGCAGTGAAATGAAAAGTGTAGGCGAAGTCATGAGCATTGGACGTTCATTTCCTGAAAGCTTACAAAAAGCGGTGGGTATGTTGAATATTGGCGCTTCTTGTTTAAGTGATTATCCTCAACAAATCGATGATCCGCGTTATGAAATTGAAAATCCCACGGATAGGCGATTGTTTGCTCTCTATCAATTTTTCATGAAAGATGGAACAGTTGAAGAAGCCAATAAACTTAGTAAAATTGATCCTTGGTTTTTACACCACATTTGGCAAATCGCTCAAGTTGAAAAACAGGTCAAGAAAGAAAAAAAATTAAAGCCTGATTTATTAAGCATTGCAAAAAAAACAGGATTTTCGGATAAAGCATTAGGATTGCTGACACAGCAATCTGAGAAAGCGATTCGTGAACAACGCCTTGCTGCGGGTATTGTGCCTTATGTCAAACAAATTGATACACTTGCAGGCGAATGTGCTGCGCAAACGAACTATCTTTATATGTCATATCACGCGATGGAACATGATATTGCAGCTTCTGAAGAACGCCCTCAGTTAGTGTTAGGATCAGGTCCTTATGCGATTGGGTCATCGGTTGAGTTTGACTGGTGTGCGGTCAATACCTTACGGACCTTGCGAAAATTAAATAAAAGAGCCATTTTAATTAACTCAAATCCAGAAACGGTTTCAACAGATTATGATGAATCTGATCGTCTTTACTTTGAGCAGCTTTCTTTTGAACGCGTTCAGGATATTGCTGATTTTGAAAATGCTTATGGCATTGTCGTTTCTGTTGGCGGACAAATTGCGAATAACTTGGCAATTCCTCTGGCGGCCTCAGGTTACCACTTATTAGGCACATCCGCGGACGCGATAGACAAAGCAGAAAACCGCGAAAAATTTTCTGCATTACTGAATCAATTAGGGATCGATCAACCCGAGTGGGTTAAAGTAACAAGCCTTGAGAATGCAAAAGAATTTGCAAGCCAAGTTGGGTACCCCGTACTGATTCGCCCTTCTTATATTTTATCAGGCTCCGCGATGAATGTGGCGCATGATGACGAGTCATTAGAGCAATATTTGCAGCAAGCCGCGGCAGTATCTCAGGAACACCCCGTTGTTATGTCCAAATTTATTTTGGATGGCAAAGAACTAGAAGTCGATGGCGTTGCTGATCAAGGCCGTATTGTCATTGAAGCTATTACTGAACACATTGAAAATGCAGGCGTACATTCAGGCGATGCGACGTTGGTTATTCCTCCGCAGCGTTTATATTTGGAAACAATCCGACGCACTAAAAAAATTACGAGTCAGATTGCTGCTGCATTAAATATTTCTGGTCCTTTTAATATTCAATTCATCGCGAAGAATAATAATATTCAAGTGATTGAATGTAACTTACGTGCTTCACGTTCTTTTCCTTTTGTATCTAAGGCTACAAACCATAATTTTATTGCTATCGCAACTGAAGTCATGATGAATGAATATAAGTTTGCTCGTTATGAAACATTAGAATTAGATTATGTCGGGGTGAAAGCACCTCAATTTTCTTATAACCGGTTAAAAGGCGCTGATCCTGTTGCGCATGTAGAAATGGCATCAACGGGTGAAGTGGCTTGTTTAGGCGAAAATTTACAGGACGCTTACTGGCGGGCCTGGTTATCGACAGAGCAATCTGTGAATGGAAAACGAATTCTGGTTTCTATCGCAGATGCACATAAACATAAAGTATTGCCCTATTTGCGTGAACTTGAAGAAAAGGGATGGGAAATTTATAGCACGGGCGGCACGCACTCCTATCTTTCGCAAAATGGTGTTGGATCTTATTTTGTGTATAAAGCGAGTGAAAAAGTCGAACCGAACATTCGTACAGTTATTGCAAATCGTAAGGTGGATATCATTATTAATATCCCGACAAACCGCAGCAGCGCTGACTCTAAAACAGATGGTTTTATTATTCGACGTACTGCGATAGATCATCATATTCCATTGATTACGAATATCCAAAGTGCGCAAATTATTTTGCCTTGTTTGATTGAGTTTAAGGATAAAGAATTACCCGTTTTTTCATGGCGGGAAATCGTTAATAGTCATTAATGCCATGGGTGTTAAATAATAAGGAATGTTAAAATGATAAGCAGTGAAGCACCGGTTTCAGCCACCCACAGCAGTATCGATAAATTAAGCAAAGAACACATACACCAGGAAATGCAAGAAATTAAAGCTCGCTTAAAATCGCAGTTTCAATCAGAGCCTCAAAAATTACAAGCTTTTCTCCAATTATTAGATGAATTGTCTGAATTTGAATTTGGACGTTTTTTAATAAAAAACAAAGGTGCTTTAAGCAGTTATTGGACTTGGTATGTAATTTTAGGATTTGCTCAACGGGAAATAACCTCTTCTCTCGAAAAATCCATTTTAGAAAAATCGCCGGCAATTTTGGCGACAAGAGAACGATTTGGGATCTTTCAAAAATTATTAAAAAAACATATCACGTCTAACGCTTTGGTATGTTCAATTCCCTGCGGATCCATGGCTGATTTGTTAACATTGGATTTATCCTCTGCCATCCAAAATGTTAAATTTGTGGGTATTGATATTGACTCTACTGTGTTTGATTTTGCCAAACAGATTCAACAACAAACACACAATAGATTCTCATGCGAATTTTTTGTAAAAGATGCCTGGCAATTAGATCAAGAAGACCAGTACGATATCATGACCAGCAATGGTTTAAATATTTATGAAAAAGACGACGAAAAAGTTGTTGCTCTTTATCGCACTTTTTACCGCGCATTAAAAAATAAGGGTAAATTAATTTGTAGTGCCTTTACACATCCTCCGGGCGGCGCAGAAATGACCGAGTGGAATTTAAGCGCCCTCAACCATGAAGATATCAACTTATATCTCTCAATCATTAAAATTATTTTACAAGCAACCTGGGCTAACTTCAGGTCATCTGAAAAAACTTGCGCCCAATTGAAAACAGCCGGTTTTACAAATATAGAAGTGCATTGGGATCACTTAAGAATATTCCCAAGTTTTTGTGCCACAAAAGGATGAAATCCCTCATTGGAAGCACAATGAGGAGTTTTGCTTAAATCACAGTCCGCTTTCTTTTAATAAGGCATCGACAGTCGGCTCATGTCCTCTGAAAGCCACATAAAGCGCCATGGGATCCTTTACTCCGCCCTGCTCTAGAATATTCTTTAAAAATGATCGACCCGTTGCCGCATCAAAAATTCCTTTTTCTTTAAATGGCATATAGGCATCACTCGATAATACCTCTGACCATTTATAACTATAATAACCTGCGGCATATCCTCCTGAAAAAATATGAGAGAAACTATGCTGAAAACGATTAAACGTAGGCATATTAATAACAGAAGCTTCTTGCCGCGCTTGATCAAGCATGGCTTGAACTTGAAATTCTTTGTTGGGGTCAAAATAAAGATGCAACTTGAAGTCGAATAAAGAAAATTCGAGCTGACGCAACATATGCATGCCAGGCTGAAAATTTTTTGCAGAAATCAATTTATTGTAAAGTATATCAGGCAGCGGCTCGCCAGTGTCCTTATGGGCTGAAATTAAAGCGAGTACTTCTTTTTCCCAGCACCAATGTTCGAAAAACTGACTTGGGAATTCAACAGCATCCCAAGGCACGCCATTGATACCTGCAACCGGTGTGTAATCGACTTGTGTTAATAGATGATGCAAACAATGGCCGAATTCATGAAATAATGTTTGAACATCTTCATGCCCTAATAAAGCAGTATGATTTGTGAGGGGACGCATAAAATTACAGGTCAAGAATGCGATGGGGAGCTGAACGCTGCCATCAGACAACCGTCTGCGTGTTTGACATTCATCCATCCATGCGCCATCACGCTTGTGAGGTCTTGCATAAAGGTCTGTGTAAAAATATCCTCGCAATGTATCCTGTTCATCATACACTTCAAAAAATTGAACATGCGGATGCCAAGTATCAACGCCTAAACGCTCCACAATTTTAATGCCATATAATTTATTAACGACACTAAACATACCTGTCAGCACTTTTGCTATAGGAAAATATGGTCGTAAATCATCTTCTGCCAAAGCCAATTTTGATTGACGTAATTGCTCTGAGTAATAGGGTAAATCCCATGCTTCGAGTTGTTCAATGCCGTCTGTTTCTTTTGCAAATTCTGCCAATTCCTGAATTTCAAAAAGTGCAGCTTGCTTTGATTTCAATACCAGATTATGAAGAAAGTCTAATACACGTTCGGGCGTTGCTGCCATTTTAGTCGCAAGTGAATATTCGGCATAATTTTTAAATCCGACTAAATTTGCGATAGCATGGCGAGTTTTTAAAATATCTTCCATGATCATTGTATTGTCCCAACGGTTAGCATTAGGACCCTGATCAGAAGCACGCGTGACATACGCTTCGTAGATTAACCAACGAAATTCACGATGGGCTAAATTTTTCATGACCGTGGAATAGCAAGAAGAATCTAAGGTCAGCACCCAACCCTCAAGTCCTCGTTGTTGTGCTGTTTGTGCTGCGAATTTGAGAGTTTGTTCAGGTAAGCCAAGTAATGCATCAAAATCGGTGATATGAAGGGTCCAAGCATCTGTTGCATCTAAAATATTCTCAGAAAACTGGGCAGATAACTTGCTAGCTTGTTTTTGTAATTCTGTAAAACGCGCTTTATCCACGGGCGGTAAATGAACACCCGCCAATTTAAAATCACGCAAAGCGTTTTCTATCACCTTACGTTGCGCCGGATTGAAATCAGAATAAGCTTTACTATGAGCAATCGATTCCACGGCCTGATAAATGGATTCATTTTGCATGAGTTCAGTATGGTACTCTGTTAATAAAGGCAGGCATGCATTGTATGCAGAACGTAACTCATCGGATTCAGCAACGGCATGCAGATGCGAGAAGGGAGACCACAGATGCGATATTCGATCATCCAGCTCTTCTAAGGGAGCCATAAAATTCTCCCAAGTATAGTTTTCTTGTTCCAGGAGCTTATTTAAGGTTGTGCGATTGTCCGCAATAAGCTGTTTTATTTTAGATTCCATCGTATGAGGCTGAATGTCGCTAAAAATAGGCAACGTTGAAGATGCTGGCAATGATTTGTCCATGTGAATACCTTAGAGTTATTATCAGTTTATATATCATTTTATCACTGAGCAGAACAGAGTGCATTTTTTGCTTCAATGCAAACATTAACCTGTTATAATCTCGCCTTTAAAGACAAAATCAAATTCAAAATGAAAAAAATTAATCAGAATCCTAACACATTACAACAGATGATCATGTCACTCCAGGCCTTCTGGGCAGCGCAAGGGTGTGTCATCGTACAGCCTTATGATATGGAAGTAGGTGCGGGAACTTTCCATCCTGGCACGTTTTTACGAGCATTAGGCCCTGAGCCTTGGCGTACAGCTTACGTACAACCCTCTCGTCGTCCAGCTGATGGACGCTATGGAGAAAATCCTAATAGGCTGCAATGTCATCACCAATTTCAAGTGATGTTGAAACCCTCGCCATTGAATATTCAAGAATTATATTTAGATTCCTTACGAGTCCTGGGTGTTGATCCGCTTACCGACGATGTTCGTTTTGTTGAAGACAACTGGGAAGCGCCTACTCTTGGAGCATGGGGTCTAGGTTGGGAAGTCTGGCTAAATGGAATGGAAGTCACCCAGTTTACCTACTTTCAACAAGTCGGCGGATTAGAATGTAATCCAGTCACATCAGAAATTACCTACGGAATCGAAAGATTAGCCATGGCGTTGCAAGGCATCGATAACATTTACGATTTGATTTGGGATAAAACAGATTACGGCACAGTAACTTATGGGGATGTGTTCCATGAAAATGAAGTGCAGATGTCTAAATATAATTTTGATGAAGCCAATGTCGAAGAATTAAAAAAACAATTTCATAACTATGAACAAGAAAGCTTGCGTTTAATTGAAAAAAACTTACCCCTGCCTGCGTATGAAATGGCAATGAAAGCCTCCCACGTATTTAATTTACTGGATGCAAGACGTGCAATTGCTGTGACTGAACGGCAGAACTATATTTTGAAGATTCGTCGTTATACCAAAGCGGTTGCTGAAGGGTATGTCAAAGCGCGTGAAGCACTCGGGTTCCCTTTATTGAAGGACAAACAAAATGGCTGATTTTCTAGTCGAAATTCATACAGAAGAACTGCCTCCTAAATCATTGCATCGTTTAGCCGCACAATTTTCGCAAGAAATACAGGCAGGCTTAAGCAAGGCAGAACTTTCTTTTAAATCTGCACAGTTTTATGCAACACCTCGCCGTCTGGCGGTGATGGTAAAAAAATTAAGTCCCCGACAATCCGATACAGAAGTTGAACGTAAAGGACCTGCTTTAGCTGCAGCTTATGATGCACAGGGCAAACCGACACAAGCTTGCGTGGGTTTTGCACGGTCCTGTGGCGTGACACCGGAAGAATTACTCACTATTAAAAATTCGCAAGGCGAATGGGTAGGGTATCGTCAAAAAATGTTAGGAAAAACGGTACAAGATTTACTTCCTGAAATTGTGAACAATGCACTTGCTGCTTTATCGATCCCTAAGCGCATGCGATGGGGGAATGGACAAGTAGAATTTGTTCGTCCCGTGCATTCGGTTATTTTATTGTATGGTAAAGACGTTATTTCAGCTGAAATTTTAGGGATTAAATCCGATAGAAAAACCCAGGGACATCGTTTTCATAGCAAAGGCTGGATTAATATCTCAAGTCCTGCGACGTATTTAAAAAGTCTTGCTAAAAAATTCGTTCTGGCTGATTTCGCTGAGCGAAAAGAAAAAATACGTCATCAAGTCAATCAAATGGTGAGAGAATCTATCGGATCTGAAGCACAGGCTGTCATACAAGAAGAGTTACTCGATGAGGTGACAGGCTTAGTAGAATGGCCTGTTGCATTATTTGGGCGATTTGAGCCAAGCTTTTTGTCAGTGCCACAAGAAGCGCTTATTTCTGCTATGCAAGATCATCAGCGTTATTTCCCCATCGTCGATCAAAACAATAAATTGATGCCCTACTTTATTACGATCAGTAATATTGAAAGTAAAAACCCAAAGCAAGTCATGACGGGTAATGAGCGTGTGTTACGTGCCCGCTTATCTGATGCAGCCTTCTTTTTTGAAACAGATAAAAAAGAAAAATTGGCAGACCGCACGGCTATTTTAAAAAATATCGTTTTCCAAAATAAACTGGGTACTTTGTACGATAAAGCAGAACGTATTTCAAAACTTGCAGCAAAATGCGCAAAAGATATGGGCATTAATAGTGAAGAAGCCATACGCGCAGGTTTTTTAGCGAAAACTGATTTGACGACGCAGTTAGTCAGTGAGTTTCCTGAGTTACAAGGTATTGCCGGTTTTTATTATGCTTTACACGATGGTGAACCTGAAGTCATTGCAAAAGCCCTGAGCGAACAATATCTACCACGCTTTTCTGGCGACAAATTACCAGCCACTCCTTTAGGCTGTGCACTTGCCATCGCTGATCGTTTAGATACATTAGTGGGGATATTTGGTATTCAACAAGCGCCAACCGGTGATAAAGATCCTTTTGGCTTGCGGCGAGCAGCGTTGGGTGTTTTACGTATTATCATTGAAAAGCAATTGAATCTGGATTTACAGGAATTATTAAAAGCAGCTGCCGAAGGTTATTCAGTAAAATTAGAGAATGCAGAAGTCATTAAACAAGTCATGCAATTTATGCTTGAACGGTTGAAACCTTGGTATCAGGAACAAGGAATTTCACCAGATGTACTGGCATCGGTTGCGGCGCTCAATATCACTAAGCCTTATGATTTGCATTGCCGCATACAAGCCGTACAAACATTTAAAGCACTGCCAGAAGCAGAAGCCCTGAGCGTTGCAAATAAACGCGTTAGCCATATATTAAATAAATACGTAGAAACCATTACTGCAAAATCAATCGATGCCGCATTGTTTGAACATGATGCGGAATATATGCTGGCTAATAAATTAAAAGAATTGCGCGATAAAACTTTATTGCTATCAAAATCAGAAAACTACACAGGTATTTTAACGCAATTAGCAACATTGCGTGAACCTGTCGATACTTTTTTTGATAAAGTGATGGTGATGGTCGATGATAAAAAATGCAGAGAAAATCGATTGTTATTGCTGAAAAATTTACGCGAATTATTTTTATATGTTGCTGATGTGGCATTACTTCAATGAAAAATCCACTTATCATTCTGGATCGCGATGGTGTTATTAATTATGATTCAGATTATTACATTAAATCTCCCGATGAATGGATTCCTATTCCAGGAAGCCTTACGGCCATTGCAGATTTAAATCGTGCAGGTTTTCGCGTTGTAATTGCAACGAATCAATCTGGTGTTGCACGTGGGTTATATGATTTGGAAACCTTGTCGCACATCCATGAAAAATTGATGCGCGAAGTTGCATCCGTTGGCGGCTACATCGAAGAAATATTCTTTTGTCCGCATCACCCCGCAGAAAATTGTGATTGCCGTAAACCCAAGTTAGGCATGTTCAGACAGATTCAGGCGAAATACGGCCATGATCTTTCCAATACCTATTATATTGGGGATGCCTACACCGATATGCAAGTCGCAAAAGAACTTCCCTGCAAGCCCCTTTTAGTATTATCCGGAAAAGGACAAGAAGCTTTGTTGGCTCATCCAGAACTTGTTTCCATTCCCCATTTTCAAGATTTGGCAGAGGCAGTCCGCTATGTATTGGCTCAAAAAAATTAATATTTTTATTCGCTCCAGTATTTTTTCTGTTTTAATGCTGATATCCACGATTATCTATAGTTTTATCTGCCTTGCCGCATTTCCTTTTCCCCTGCATTATCGCTATAAACTCATAACCGCTTTCACAAGCACCATGCTTTGGCTGCTTAAAGTCATTTGCCACATCGATTATAAAATTGAAGGATTAGAAAATATTCCCAAAGATCGCAGTGGTATTGTCTTAAGTAAACATCAATCCACGTGGGAAACTTTTTTCTTACAAGGATTATTTCATCAAGCGGCTATTATTTTAAAACGAGAATTATTATGGGTTCCATTTTTCGGTTGGGGACTTGCTATCATCGATCCTATTGCAATTAATCGCAGTAAAGCCAGTGATGCCATGAATCAAATCATCACTCAAGGAAGAAAATGCTTAGAGGCCGGCCGCTGGATTCTCATTTTCCCCGAAGGAACGCGCATTCCTCCAGGCAAAGTAGGAAAATACCGCATTGGCGGCGCACGCCTTGCAACAACCACAGGGTATCCTGTCATTCCCGTCGCACATAATGCAGGTTGTTTTTGGCCTAAAAGAAGTTTTATCAAAACGCCCGGAACCATCCACGTCGTGATTGGCGCTCTCATCGAAACAAAAAATCGCTCACCAGAAGATGTATTAGCCGAGGCAAAAAACTGGATCGAAAGTACAATGAAAAAATTATAATAAGTCAAAACTGACTTAAGTTTCTCGTCTTCTACTTCAATGCCGGATTTCACCCTTGGGCGATACTTTTTAAGAACCTTATTTTTCACGAATAGATCGCAATTTACACAAAGTATCGAATATAGTCAAAAACATTTACTGTTAGTGATCAATATGCTATAAAAAGAATAAAATTTAACAGATAACTAATCGCAACGAGGAGATAATTTACATGAAAGAGATGCAAACAGAGTTACTTAAAATAGAAGGAATGTTAATTGAAAACCCTGCAACTTTGGGAACACTTGTTAATGCGGGTGTTGCTCTTACCGAGTTAATGAAAGATAAGCCAGCGTCCGAATTGACAGCAGATCAGGTGATTGCTATTCGACGCTCGATTAATAATTACGTAAAAAAGACTATCGATCAGAAAAATGTCACATTATTTAACGAAATAATGAATACTGCGTTTGATCAAGAGTTCATGGATAAAAACGATGCTTTCAGGTATGGACGTCTGTATAAAAACAAATGGCCTTCACAGACTGAAGAAGAAAAGCCAAGTGATATTAAATCAAAACTTATTCAACTAGATGAATTGTTGAGCGACGCTGTTTCAATGAAAACTCTTGATGAGAAAAAAGACGAGATTTTTGCACAGATCAATCAACTATTCGATTATTGTCGTACAAATAATAATTTAATCGTATTTGATTACATGGTGCGCAACTTATACAAAAATGGAGTGCTTGATCGCGAAACGTGTTTAGCACATATTGCCGCATATCCATCTAAAAAATTGTTACAGTTACGTAATTATGTCAACAACACAACACCAACAGCCACCCTTTTTCAAAAACCAATCAATACGGCTGAGCCTGCTGAACTAAAGCAAGCGCGAACACCTAAGAACTCAGTGCAAGGAATCGTGGCAGCGTTAAATCGGATTCCATCTCGTGAAGCTGTTCCTGTTCCTACTCCTATTCCTGTTCCTTCTCCAGTTGCCCATGCTCCTGCAGCTGCTCCTTCAATGCCAGCTGTTGTTCCTACATGCGTAGGCTCTGTAAAAGCCGCTGTAAAGGCGCTGAATGAAAAAGCGACTGCTGCGGCAATGGCATCAAGTGCTGGTCTGTACGGTAAAAGAAATCGTACACCGTCTGTTGCACCTACAGCTGAGGGAACTAGGAAATCTCCTCGAGTTTCAAACCCAAGCATTAAATAGTACTAATAAGTTAATCATTCATAACCTTACTTTTTATGGTCGCAAAGGCTTAAAGAGTAAGGTTATGCTTTTCCCACCAAGAATAAACATATAAGACCAAGAATGAAGTCCCTTATCAAAGGCGCGATAAAAACATTCAACATTTAAAAAGTCATTTATTAATTTGTAACGTAGTCACTAATCCTATATTAGATAAAAAAGACTGAGGAATTTTAGCTACCTTTGATTTTTTATAGTCGTAAAAAGTCATCGTAGTTAATGCCCTAGCAATTTCTTTATTATTATCCTGCAATAATGCCTGATAAATTAATTCGATAGTTGTTTTTGAATTTTTACCAACACCAATATTTATCGTAATTCTGTTAGAATAAAATGATTCTTTAACATAATTTACATAAAGATTAGTCAGTAGCAGGCCTAAACCATCCAAATTCGCTTCACTCTCATAGCCAAGACTTCTTAAAAACCGAATTCTTGCCTCATGTAATAAGGAGATGAAGGAATCATGTGCTAAATGATTTCCATAATTAATATCACTGATTCTAACTTCAAGCGTTGTATGAAATAGTATTTTTATTATTGAAGGAACTTTAAAGGTATTCATGATTTTTTAAATAAAGTGATTGATGATGGGCACTATAACAGGTCGCATAAATTTCTGCATAGAAATAAAGGCAGGAAATAAAAATAGGAAGCGGATTTTGTAAATCCGCTAAGCGATGCGCAAGTTTATTTAACTTATCTCACTTTTCTTGATTCAAGCACTTGAAACAAGCTGTCATATTTATTATGCGGGCTCCAGACATACCAGCCGTCTGCACCTGCATTTTCTGCAGCTTGGATTTGTGCGTATATGTAATTTAATTTCTTTTCATGTGATAGCAAGTAGTGGTAATTCGATAACTCAATGTAAGGTATTAATTTAAAGGGTAACTGTTCGTTATTAAATTGCTTTTTAATCGAAGCAAGAGAGTCATAAACAGTTTTGTAAGGGATTTTTACATGTACGTCAAAAGGTACATAATGTGACGGGTAAACCATTGGGCATATGACATCGACACTGGATGAAAAGAGTTTGATGTTTTGTCCAATGTATTTTGACTCGCCGAAGCTTGAAATTCCAAAGACATCGACTTGTAAGGGTACATCAACTCGATTTTTGTAATATTGTATAATTTTTAGAATATCTCGAGAGTTTTGTGAAGAAGGTGGTTGCTTTGTATCATAACGAATGTAATCCAATTGAATTTGGCTAGCGCCGTACGCTAAGGCCTGTTTAATCAGTTTATATTTCTTTTCCCAATAGGCTTCTGAATGCACCTGTGCGCGGGTACCGCCGCCTGGGAAAATCGTAATTCTCGCCACATAGGAAATATTATGATTTTTAAGGAGCTGAATGTTTTTTGCATAGCGAGAAGACGGTATGTCAAGATCGACAATAAAAGTGCTAATTCCCACTTTTTTTGAACGGTCTATTAAGTAATTAATCATGTCCGTATTTTCTAAAGTCGATTGGGTAATATAGATACCCTTAACGAGTGCTGCACTCGCGCTGCCGTTATGGAAAAATAAAGTCATGGCTAAAAAGACTAGGAACGCTAACCTTGCATGGAATTTATACATACTTGGCCGCCTTTTAAGTGATGAGATAAATACAGCTTAGCTCAAATTAAAAGAATCTGTTTTATGGTATAATAGGCCCGTGTTTAGCGTTTTCAACGAGTTAGAGAGATAAATTGCTTCTAAAAATGGTAGTTATTGATCTCTTGTTCCAAAAAGAGCCGTTCCAATGCGAACGATCGTCGATCCTTCCGCAATAGCGGCTTTCATATCATTAGACATACCCATCGATAAGGTATCGAGCTGAAAATTTTTTGCATTGAGGTCATTAAATAACTCAACTAATTTTGCAAATTCTGCTCTTTGTTCTTCAAAGGTATTTTTGGGGAAGGGAATCGTCATTAAGCCGCGTATTTTTAAATGAGGCAATGTAAGACAATAATCAGCCAGATCGCTGAGCTCATCAACAGACACACCGAGTTTATTTTTTTGTTGGCTGAGATTGACCTGAAGGCAAATATTTAAAGGCGGTAAGTGATTAGGCCTTTGTTCGTTGAGACGTTTGGCAATCTGCGGGTCTGTGACGCTGTGCACCCATTGAAAATGCTCAGCAATTTTTTTAGTTTTATTACGTTGTATTAAACCAATAAAATGCCATTCCAGTTTTTTGTTTGGAAAAGCAGCTATTTTGGGCAGGGCTTCTTGCAGATGATTTTCACCAAATGCGAGTTGGCCTGCGAGAATGGCCTTTCCTATTTTTTCGATAGATTGACCTTTGCTAACAGCCAATAAAAAAACAGAATTGGGTTTTCGTTTATAGGCCACTTCAGCATCACGAATCTGTTGTTTTAGATCGGAAAGGTTATTTGCAATATTAATCAAGTTTCGGTCCGGCATCACGAATTGCATTACTCACATCAAATTTTTTAAAGTTATCGGTAAATTTTTCTATAAGAACGCGAGCACATTCATCATAAGCTTGAACATTCGGCCATGCTTGTCGTGGATTTAAAACCTTTGAGTCAACCTCTGGGATTTGTTTCGGTATTGATAAATTAAAACCAGGTAAGTTTTCATATTGTGCATCACGGAGGTCCCCATTCACAATGGCGCGCACAACGGCACGTGTGGTAGGAATAGAGAAGCGAGCGCCTCCTTGTCCATGTGCGCCGCCTGTCCATCCTGTGTTAACTAAATAGACCTGCGCATCCCAGTTTTTTAATCGTTTCATGAGTAAATTAGCATATTCTCCAGCAGCTCTTGGGAAAAAAGGCGCGCCAAAACAAGTGCTAAAAGTTTGTTTGATGCCAGAGCCCTGCCCTACTTCGGTGCTGCCGACGAGTGCTGTGTATCCGCTTAAGAAATAGTAAGCGGCTTGTTCCTGGGTGAGTCGTGCAACAGGAGGAAGTACGCCATATAAGTCACAGGTTAAAAACAAAATAGCATGAGGCTGATCTGCCTGATTTGATTTAACTCGCAAAGGAATAAATTCGCGCGGATAAGCAGCGCGCGTATTTTGCGTTAAGCTGACATCATTGTAATTAGGTTCTTTGGTTTTTGGATCTAAAACAACATTTTCCATGACAGAACCATAACGGATCGCATCCCAAATCACAGGCTCGCGTTCTTTTGATAGATCAATGCATTTGGCATAACAGCCGCCTTCAAAATTAAATACGCCCTCTTCGCCCCAGCCGTGCTCATCATCACCGATTAAATATCGTTCGGGATCGGCAGAAAGAGTGGTTTTTCCAGTGCCTGACAAACCAAAAAATAAAGCAGTTTTGCCTTCTTTTCCTACATTAGCCGCGCAGTGCATGGGCAAGATTTCATGTTCGGGTAAAAGGAAATTCAATACGGAAAACATTGCTTTTTTCATTTCACCTGCATAATACGTACCGCAAATTAAAACGCGACGCTCTGAAAAATTAAGGATGACCGCAGCATCACTATTAACGCCATCGCGTGCGGGATCTGTTTTAAAGCCAGGCGCGCATAATAATGTCCATTGGCCAGGCTGATCAGCCGTAATCGGTTTTTCAGGCCGAATAAATAAAATCTGGGTAAAAAGATTATGCCAAGCAAGTTCTGTTTTTACTTTGACAGTTAAAGAAAATTTTTCTTCAGCACCTACTTTGAGATAAGAAACAAAATGACAGTCTTTTGTTTGTAAATATTCTGTTGCGCGCTGCCATAAGGCGGAGAATTTTTCAGGACTGATCGGTTGATTGATGGTATTCCAATCCACGGATTTTTCAGTCACATTATCTTTGACAATAAATCTGTCTTTGGGAGAACGGCCCGTTCGCGTACCTGTGGTCACTGTCAACGCTTGATTGGCAGCAAGCACACCTTCTTTTCTGGCTAATGCCATATTGATTAATTCTGAAGCGGATAGATTGATATAGTTTTGAGTTGTCATAAGTATCTCATCAGCGTCGATCATGTTAGGACAGTCTCCAGAAGGGAGGTTTGAAAGCCGAATTGTACCTAAAAATTTATGAATACTCCATGAATAATACAGGACATGCCTTGCACTTGTTTTTAATGACGGCATAATGGTACGGCATGATTTTAAATACAGGCCCAAATACCATGACTGAACTCGACAATGCCATTGCAGCTGCTTTCGCAAGTGAAGGCCAGCAACAGGAAGACGTCAACAAAGTATACTTAACATTGCTTCGCACGCAATTAACAATCCCGGTCAAGAAAGAAACAAGCTTAAATGAGGAAGAACCCTTTTCTCCTTTATTTGCCAAAATTGAGGATAAATATTTTTTGATCGCATTTGATAGTCTGGAGCGTTTGCAAGCATGGGCAGGAGATCAAATAGATAATGTTGGTTATGTAGAATTATTAGGGCGAGATTTTATTGCAGGAATGAGCGATCAGGTTTATTTTTCTCTTAATTTGGGAACAGACTATTATAAAGAATTTTCGCCGGATGAAATAAAGCGTTTGAAAACGATAGTCAGTAAAATTGATCAATTAAAAATTTAAGCCTTTAATCCGGCGCAATAAGCATCCCATCCTGCTTTGCGATATTTTTGAGCTTCAGTGAGTGGATCTTTCGCTTTCAAAATGCCTCTGCCAACGATGATGATATCGCTTTCATTTTCTAAAAGTGCTTTTTGGGGAGTTACATATTGTTGGCCGAGCGAATCTTTTCCTTCTTCCAACTGAACGCCCGGTGTCATATATAACCACCAGGGATCAGGCGATAATTTCTTTTGTGTTATAAATCCTAGAACAAATTCTGGAAATTGTTCTGCCATGCGTAAGGTTTTTTGCGTGTAATCGGCGTTGATCAAGTTGCCCGCGGAGCTCATTTCAGCCAGCAACAAAAGACCGCGTTGTTTGGGCAATCCTACCTCACTTAGACCTGAAATAATTCCAGGACCCGGTAAGGTGTGTGCATTCACAATATCAGCCCAATTTGCAATATGATAGATACCTTCTTGATATTGGTGTTTAACAGTGTTTCCGATGTCAGCAAACTTACGATCTTCAAAAATGAGAAACTGATGTTTTTTTGCAAGGGCTGTTAACTCTTGAGTAAAGGCCAGTGTAAAATCTGACAAGATATCGACATGGGTTTTTAAGATACAAATTTCTGGGCCGAGTTTATCCGCAAGTTCAAGTAATGTTGTGCAGGATGTGACATCCGCGGATAAAGCCAAGTTCGTTTCTTTTTCTGCTAATAAAGAAAACAGCTGCTGCGCAATGTGGTTTGTACAAAGCGCGGCGCGTTCGGCATAGGAAAGTCGTTTATGCATTTTCATGTAAGAGAGCGTTCACAATAGTACGTTCAGAGTCAGGTAAGATGTCTGATGCAAGAAGCGTGTTCAAGACTTCTTTGAGCGTAAAGGCTGCATGCAGATTGTATTGATGTTTCTGTAAATTTTCTTGACCGCCCTGTTCTCGATTAATAAGGACCCCGATGTGCTTAACTTTTAGCCCGGCTACCTCAATATCTTCTGCGGTTTCCAGAATGCTTGAGCCTGTGGTAATGATGTCCTCAATGATCAGGCAGTGCTGGCCTGTTCGATAGGCGCCTTCAATGAGTTGTTTTGTGCCATAATTTTTAGGTTCTTTACGGCGCATGACCATCGGTAAATTCTGTTTAAGCGCAATGCAGGTGGCAATGGGTAAGGCGGTATAAGGTACGCCGCAGATCACATCAATAGGATACCCGCTTACTTGCTGCCAAATGGTTTCGGCGACTGCTCGCAGGACCTCTGGATAGGAAATGATTTGCCGCAGATCGAGATAAATGGTCGATTTGTTGCCGCTTTTTAAGGTAAAGTCACCAAACTTAATGGCACCGATTTCGTAGAGTGAAAGAATAAGTGGTTTGTAATTCATAATATCTCTGTCCTTAATTCGGCAATTCCAACATAATACGTAACCAAAAGCAAACGTCTTAGAATACACTTTGGATTAGTCGAGGTTAAGTAACAATGATAAATTCACTTTATGGTCATGATATTTTATCTATCAAAGACTTGTCACTTGAGCAAATTCAGCTCATTTTAAAAACGACGAAGCAGTTAAAGGAAAAACCCGCTTCTCGGCTGATTGAAAATAAAATTGTGGCCCAATGTTTTTTTGAGGCCTCGACCCGAACCCGCATGTCGTTTGAATCTGCGTGCTTGCGGTTGGGGGGCCAAAATATTGGCTTTGCCAGTGATGAACAGCTTTCGATTAAAAAAGGCGAAACCTTACATGACACCATGCGTGTTATTTCTGAATATGCAGATTTAATCGTGATTCGTCACCCTCGTGAAGGCGCGGCACGTTTGGCGGCTGAAGTTTCATTAAAGCCTGTTATTAATGCAGGCGATGGTGCCAATCAACATCCGACACAGGCGCTGGTTGATTTATTTACTATTCAGGAATGCCAAAAAAGTTTAGATGGGTTAAGTATTGCCTTAGTGGGCGATTTAAAATATGGGCGAACGATCCATTCTTTCGCCACCGCCTGTATGTTATTTGATGTACGTCTTTATTTGGTGTCGCCGGAAGGGTTGGCAATGCCGGAACCCATTTGTGATGCTTTAAAAAAACAGGGTGTGCGTTTTTCTTTTCACCGTTCCATGGAGGAAGTGCTGCCAAAAGTCGATATTTTATATTTGACGCGTATTCAACAAGAGCGGTTTAGTGAATCAGAATATCAGTTAGTGAAGAATAATTATATTTTGACGCCTACTTTATTAAAAAGTGCGAAGACAAAACCCAATTTAAAAGTGTTACATCCTTTGCCTAGAATCAATGAAATTGATATGGGTGTTGATAAAACACCTTATTCCCATTATTTTATTCAAGCCGCAAACGGCGTCTATGTGCGCCAAGCTTTATTAGCCTTATTACTGAATGAGGAGCTCCCATGAGTAAAACACTTCCCGTTTCTGCCATTAAAAATGGCACTGTCATCGATCATATTCGTGCTGGACAGGCTCCTCGAATTATGCATTTGCTGAATGTGGTGCAAGGCAATAATAAAGTGACGATTGGACTTAATTTGCCGAGCAAACTTCTCAAGTTAAAGGATTTATTAAAAATCGAAAACCGTGTGTTAACAAAGGATGAAGCCAATGAAGTTGTAATTTTTGCGCCTGAGGCAACGATTAACATCATCAAAGATTTTGAAGTGACAGAAAAGATCACGACTCATATTCCCGAGACTATTACGGGTGTATTTATGTGTCCTAACCCTGTTTGCATCACTCATTACGAACCCATCGAAAGTTTTTTTCATATCGAAGACCAAGGGAAGCAAGCTAAGCTCATTTGTCATTATTGTGAAAAAACGTACGACCGCGATCAAGTGAAGGTTAATATTTAATGATTAGAATTGAGAAAGTTAAAGATCAATATGGCGCATTAATTGATATTCCCGATATTGAAAGTAACCAAAGCATCATTATTAATAACTCTAATCTAACGTTATTGCCCGCTTTGATTGATCCGCACGTACATTTCCGTACGCCGGGGCATGAATATAAAGAAAATTGGCTTACAGCGGCACAAGCTGCTATACGCGGTGGTTATACGACCGTGTTTGATATGCCAAACACATTGCCCCCGACGATCACGGAAGCTTATCTGCATGAGAAAAAGACATTAATTAATGCTCAGTTGCAAGAAATCGGTATTCCGTTGCGATATCAATTATTTTTTGGTGCGGATAAAAATCATCTCGATGAAATTGTTAAGGTCAAACACGAAATCATTGGCATTAAGGTTTTCATGGGATGCAGTACTGGAAATTTGGTAATTGATGATGATGAAAGTCTGGAAAAAGTCTTTCGTATTGCAGCAGATAATAATTTAATTGTTGCTGTGCATGCAGAAGATGAGCATTTAATGCGTGAGCGTAAAGCTGAATTTAAAGATAGAAAAGAATATGCAGTGCATTCCGAAATTCGTAATGTACAAGTCGCCTGCCGCGCAGTAAAAAAAGCCATTGCTTTGACAGAGCGTTTTGGAACCAAACTTTACATTTTACATGTTTCAAGCAATGAAGAAGTTCGGCTGATTGATCGAGCTAAACAAGCTGGTTTGCCTGTCTATGCTGAAACAACTCCTCATCATTTATTCTTGGACACCTCGGCTTATCCCACCTTAAAAGGCAAGGCCGTCGTAAATCCGCCGCTGCGTTTAAATTCAGATCGCGAAGCTCTTTTCTCAGCAATTCATCAAGGCATTATCGATACGATCGGCTCAGATCATGCCCCACATACCGTTGCTGAAAAAGAAAAAGCTTATGGCGAATGCCCCTCAGGCATGCCAGGCATTGAAACGACGTTGAAGTTATTGTTAAATGCACATCATGAAAATCTTTTAAGTCTAGATGAAATTATTTCGCTGACATCTAAACGCGCCCGAGAAATTTTTAATTTAGGACAAAATAACGATATAGTTTTAGTCGATCTAAAAAAAGAAACGCAAGTTTCTGATAATGAACTAAAAACCAAATGTGGTTGGTCACCTTATGCAGGCCGAATATTGCGAGGATGTCCTGTGTATACCATTTTAGATGGGCACTGTTACGAGGTGACTTGAGTTTTTAAAGCAACGCCCATGATAAGTAGCGAAGATTTTTGTGACAAATTCTTCAGCATGAAAAAATCACATAAGATTTAAGCACTTTGTGCAGATTGCTGGTAGCTCAAATGAGGGCTTAATTTGTTCTGTAGTAGGGTGGTTTTATTGAGTAGGCCATGCGTTTGACTTATAAGTTGTGTGATATCGTAATTAGAAGATGACCAAAACATCCATTTGTATATTCCATTACTTTCAGGGCTTTTATAATAGGTGAGTCTATCTTTTATAGTATATAAGTGGTTCGATAGCGTTTCTAAATAAGCCGCTTCATTTTGGATGGAAGTTGTTTCAAGGGCATTAAAAATATAAACGAGTGCTTCGTAAGTCCTCTGGATATCAATGAGATAATAGGACATTGCCCTCTCTACATCCTGCATTCTTATCGCAGCTAATTGTTTGTTTACGTATTCGCGAGGGGGAACTTTAGTTTCTATCGTTTTTATTTCTTCATAAGCTGATTTTTTTGAAAAAAAGGAAAGCATAAGATAATCTCATTTTTTTTAATATTTTTAGACCGCTGCAACCAAGCTAAAGTAGAGTTTAGGATTTCTGCCTCGGCCTATGATGGTTTCTGAAGCGATACTTTTTGTTAACACTTGTGTATACATAATATTGCCGGAGATGAGTTTAGAGAAGGCAAAGCGTGCACCAAAACCTGTTGAGCTTGCGCTTTGTTTTTGTTTGATATTAGGGAGATTTTTAATATTCCAAATAACGCCGATATCATAATAACCATAAAATTGCATGGACTGTAAAATAAAAAAGTTGGGGAAAGTATTTAATCGAAGTTCAAGCGTTCCTGCCGCTCCGCGATCCCCTAATATTTCTGCAGGATCATAACCGCGGCCTACTTGACTGCCGCCAAACCCAAATTGTTCAGTCGATAATAAGGGGTTAAATGAATATTGTGCCTGTGCGAATGTATAAAGCGAAAAACGGTTAGTTAAAGTTTGAATACGTCCGATTTGTCCACTCACTTTGGTAAAGATACCATCTGCACCAAAACGAGAGGTGGTTAAAGAGTTAGGATTACTGCTTGCTCCTAAAATTTTAAGACCTTGCTCAAGATGTATTCCAGAGAAATCGGTACCATTAAAACGATCCGCAAAATTATAACTTCCACCGAATCGAATGGGACGAATATGGTCATTATAAAGTAATACTTGTTTATCGAGTATGGTGGTTTTGCTATCAAGATAAGTAAATCCTCCGTCTAAGGTCAAATCTTTCGAACGGGAACGAATCAGAGGATACTGCAAGGAGCCATAATACGTGTTTGCAATACCTTGTGTTTGTAGAGGTCTTAAGTTAAGTCCAGGCGTTGTTAAAGATTGATTACCCCCTACCGTGCCTTGCAGTCCATTGGTTCCTAATGGGGATGAGTAGGCTAAATCAAAATAATGCAATTCTTTACCATGCGTTGCAGCCAGATAAGTTAACCGCGTCGTATCACCTGAGCGAAATACAGAGTTTACGTTGGTTGTGGCAGTGATTTGGAGCGGCCCAATGTAGAGTGTTCCGTAATTATCATAGGAAAGAGAAGCATTTATGATTCTTTCATCAACTGCTAAATTTAAATCTGATGCGCCGGTATCAGATTTGGAAGGTTCTAAAACTGCTTTAACTTGCACGCCTGGGATTTCATTCGCTAATCTTAAATATCTTTCCATCACACTGATCTGCAATGGTCTTGTCCGAGCAATTTTTTCACCATAAGCCATAATAATACTTTGAGCTCTTCTTGCATTCCCTATGATTTTGACGTTTGCTATATAGCCTTCGATAACGCGAACACGAATGACTCCACCTGAGACATGTTGTGGGGGAAGAATGGCTCGTGAAAGAATATATCCATTGTTTCTATAATAATTTGTGATGTTTTGTACGATATTTTGAAGTTCTTCAATACTGATATTGGTATTCAATTTCTCTTTATAAATGGGAAGCAATTGTGCATCTGAGTAAACATGGTTTCCTTCAAAAATTATTTTTTTTAATGTGAATTTAATTTTTGCAGCTTCGGGCCCTAAGCTTGTTACTCTTTCTTGTGGAACAGCAATGGGCTGAAGTGGTTGCAGCGGTTGTTTTTGTGCAGGCAAGTAGTTTTCTTGAACTCTGCCAGGTTCAACGCTTCCTGGTATAAATTCTCCCCCAATTGCAAAAGAAGTATTGCTGATGATAATCATCATGAAAAAAATGATAATTGAGGAGGCGAGATTTTTATTAATTATTTTGCATTTTTTCATTGAGTCGTAAATCCATTTAACTTCGAGAAATAATACTATAAACCAAGGGATAAATAACAGCGATTAAACTAAAAAACTGTACCTTTAAAAACTTTTGTAGCGGGACCTGATAGGATCACTGAAGATTTTTCGTCAGCCCATTCGACTATTAAATTTCCATAAGTTAATTCAACGTTAACTTTATGATCTAATCCATGATTCAAAATGCCTGCGACCACTGCTGCACAGGCATTGCTTCCACAAGCAAATGTTTCTCCTGCGCCGCGTTCATACGTACGTAGGCGAATATGCTTTGGATTAATAATTTGCATAAAGCCTACATTTGTACCTTTTGGAAAAGTTATGTGAGTTGCAATGTCTGCTCCCACGGTCGCAACAGGTGCCTCTTCTAAAGAATCTACGCATAAAATTGCGTGAGGATTCCCCATGGACAGAACGGTAATAGAAAAAGGGTTTTTGAGAGAGTCTATTGAAATTTCATATTGGCTTGCTATTTTTTCGGCTTTAAAAGGAATTTTGGAAGGTTCAAAACAAGGAACTCCCATCATGACTTCTATATGATCATAATCATGGATGATAACGTTAATAAGACCCGCGCGCGTTTCTAATGTAAATGCATTTTTCTGAGTAAACTTTTCTTCATGCAAATAACGTGCCACGCATCGCATGCCATTTCCACACTGCTCTGCTTCACTGCCATCGGCATTAAAAATACGACAGGCAAAATCTGCTTTTGATGAGGGAGTGACAATGAGCAATTGATCAAAGCCAACACCTCGATGTCGATCAGCAAGTAAGGAGATAGGGATTTGATTGATATCGATTGCTTGATGGATAGTATCCATGACTAAAAAATCATTGCCGAGACCGTGCATTTTGCAAAAGTTAAGCATAGTACTTATTGTCCAGTCGATGCAGTATGGTTTGGGGTCTCTGGTAAATACAGATGCCCTGATTGTCCGCAACTTGCAAGCATACAACAAAGAATACAAAAAATAAGAAATTTTCTCATGATTTTTTCCTGAGTGTTTTATAATGTTGTATCAGACCTTTCGTTGATGAATCGTGAGAAGTTTTATTTTGTGCATTTAAGTCATTTAAAATCGGTGGCAATAAATCTTTGCCAAGTTCAACACCCCACTGATCAAAAGAATTAATATCCCAGATGGCCCCCTGAACAAATATTTTATGTTCATAGAGTGCGATTAAGCTGCCTAAGTTATAAGGCGTTAAACGATCGAGAAAGATAAGATTGCTGGGCTTGTTACCCGCAACGGTTTTGTGTTTAGCGAGTTGCTCACGTTCTTCCAATGTGCCTTTTTCAACGGAAAGTTCTGCGAAAGCTTCAGCATAGGTTCTACCTTGCATGAGTGCTTTTGCCTGACTTAGTCCACTGCCTATCAGGATAGAATGATGATGCTCAAGTTCATCTTTTCCCTTACCCACTAAAATAAAATCGACAGGAATTAAATGGTTTCCCTGATGGAATAATTGATGGAAGGCATGCTGTCCGTTACATCCTTGCTCACCTAAAATAACAGGACCTGTTAAGAAATGGATAGGTTCGCCATCCTGAGTGACATTCTTGCCGTTACTTTCCATATCAAGTTGTTGAATATGCGAGCGGAGATAATGCAGCGGATGGGAGTAAGGAACAATGGCATGATGTGAGGTGCCAAAAAAATTGATATACCAGATACCCAATAAACCCAAAAGGACAGGCATATTATGGATGAATTCAGCCTGTTGAAAATGCTGATCCATCGCATGGGCACCCGCAAGAAATTGTGAGAAATTATCCATACCCACCATCAATGCAAGGGGAAGTCCGATTGCAGACCAAATAGAATATCGGCCTCCCACCCAATCCCATAATTCAAAAATATTCTCTTTTGGAATGCCGAATGCGAGCGCTTTTTCGGATGCTGCGGTGACGGCAATAAAGTGTTTTGAGATATCCTGTGTTTTAAGTTGATTTTGTAACCAATGTTTTAAGGTTTCTGCATTAGTCATTGTTTCTAAAGTGGTAAATGATTTGGATGAAATAATGAATAAAGTCGATTCGGGATTTAATTGTTTAAGTACAGCATGTAGATGTGCGCTATCGATATTGGAAATAAAATGGCAGTGCATATCTTCCTGGGCATAATCAGCTAATGCAGAGACCGCCATCAATGGGCCTAAATGTGAGCCACCTATACCAATATTGACAATGTCACGTATAGGTTTCCCAGTGACACCTATCCAAGTTTTATTTCGTAATTTGTCGCTAAATTGACGCATTTTTTTAAGCGTTGCATGCACGGTGGGGATAATATTTTGGCCATTCACAAAGACAGCGTTTGTTTCGGGGGCGCGTAAGGCAGTATGGAGTGCCGGTCGTTTTTCTGTTCGATTGAGGGCTTCTCCCGAAAATAATCCATTGATTTTCTCGTGCAGGCCGGCTGCATTGGCTAACTGATTGAGTAATTGAATCGTTTCTTCAGTCACTCTATTTTTTGAGTAATCGAGTAAAATTTCTCCAACTGCTAATGAAAACCGTGAGAAGCGTTCTGGATCATCAATGAACCAATCTTGCATACGATAAGGAGCAATGATTTTTTGATGGGCTAGTAATGCTTGCCATTCTGCTTGCTCAGTCAATTTAGTCATGCGTATTTTTATGAAAAAGTCTTAAGGGTTGGGATGGGTAGGATACCCGATTTTGGGTATTGCATCAATGAGCTTAAACAGAGTAACATAGGTGTCATTTAAGCAAGCCAGTAAAGGGTTTTTTATCATGGAAGAGCTGTTGGAACATTTAGAATTCCGCATTCAAAAACTATTGCAAAAATCAAGACATGTCACAGCCTCTAATCAGCATGTTCAGCAGAGCACAAAATCGTTAGCGGAAGAAAATCAACGATTGCAAGCAAAGCAAAAAAGCGTTGCTGCAAAAATCGAAAATATGGTTTTACGTCTTAAAACTTTAGAGGGGTTGTGATAATGAATGACACGACAGTTCAACTCATGGGTAAAACTTATCAAATCAAGTGTCCAGAATCAGAAGTCAATGCATTGCAGCGTGCAGCACAATACCTTGAAGAAAAAATGCGTTTGATACGCGAAACAGGTATTTTAAATTTGGATCGGGTTGCTATTATTACGGCTTTAAATGTGGTGCATCAGTTATTGACTTTAGAGCAGCAGAAAAACCAGCATGCTCATGCGATTAATAAACGTCTGATGGAATTACAATCTAAAGTCGACAATGCATTATCCCATAATGCGCAAATGGAGTTGCAGCCTGCAGAATAAAAATGAAATTCGAAAGAGCATGCTCGTTAAACGCCGTGCTGTCACAGCCGGTGAATTTAGCGCATCTGGTCTTGCTGCAAAACAATTGTTAATTACACATCCTATCTTTCAAAAAAGTCAGCATATTGCCTGTTATTTTGGCCTGGAAGATGAATTTAATTGTATGCCGATTATTGAAGAAGTTTGGCATTTAGGAAAACAATGTTATTTGCCAGTGCTTTCTTTAGACCAAAAAAAAAGTTTGGAGTTTGTTGCTTATCATCCACATGACTCGCTTCGATTAAATCGTTACCGTATTTTTGAACCCGAAAGAGACGATAGACTTTCTGCCGATCAATTAGATTTGGTCATTGTACCTTTAGTTGCATTTGATCTTAAAGGACATCGAGTTGGCATGGGCGGCGGTTATTATGATCGTACTTTCGCATTTCAACGCCCTCTGAAAAAGCCTTATTTATTAGGTCTAGGCTATGAGCTGCAAAAAGTGACTGAGATTCCTGCTGATTCTTGGGATGTAATGCTTGATGGGATTTTAACAGAAGAAAAACTATACTTCGATAGCAAAACCTGAACGAACATGGTTTAACTTTATATCATTGTTCCTTTACTGGTAATGATAAATTTTGCTGTTTAGTTTCCTAAACGTTATGAAACAAAGGATCAGTCGTTAAGATCCTTTGTTTCAATTAGATAATCCTATTTTTTAATACTTACCCGCCTATTTTTTCCACGACTTCAGTTAACTGAGGAGCAGAAACTTGGCCTGGGATAAATGCAATTTTTTCAGGTTTAGACGTGTTTGATACATCGCTCTTAGCGATAAAGAAAACAGGCGTAAACATGATTTCCAGGTTTTTAGCTAAGGTGTAGTTAGTTTTAATCTGATCATCAACGGATTTGTCTTTCATGTCTTTTTTAAGTTGATCGACGTTTAATCCAGCTGTTTTTGCAAGATCGTAGATAATGTTTTCTGTTAGAGGTTCCGTTTTTGAGTTCATCATTGCAAGATGTAAGTCAAAATATTTGCCTTGCTTTTGGGCGGCTAAAGCAGCTCTCGTTGCGATTTCAGACATAGGGCCGCGGATAGGGAATTCTTTGAATACAACCTTTACGTTAGGATGTGTTTTAATTAAATTTTCCAAGGTTGCTGTCATATCGATGCAATGAGGGCATTGATAATCGAAGAATTCAACGATCGTCACGGTTCCTTTTGGATTACCTGCTACAGGATCTGAGGCTTGATGGAATAGTTCGCTTGCAAATTTAGGACTGCTTTCCTGGATTTTTTTAAATTTTTGGGATTGTTCAGCAATTTGTTTTTGTTGATAGCCCTGAAGTGACTGAATCACAATTTCAGGATTTTGAATGATATAATCATGAACAATAGTTTCGATTTGTTTTTTTTGTAAGGAGCTTGCGGTATCAGCAGGTGTTTGTGCACTGATAGCTCCAGATGCTAAAAGACAGGCTAATCCAGCGCTCATCATTTGATTCATTTTCATGGGAGATCCTTTGACTAAACATAAAGAGAACTTACGTTAAAGTAGCCTCGTAATAAAGTCAAGATCATTGAGATTTTTTTAGCCATGACGAAAGAGCATGAGTACGTTTTTCTTTAATTTTTTGAGCAAGCTCTGGTCCTGAGTAACTTGCAGTCAATTCTTTGATATCCGTTGTTTTGACGACATCAAAGCAGGCAAGTAACCAGTCGGTTGCAGGTTGTTGCGAGCAAGCTGCGCAACTTAGCAAAAAATCATTAAAGCGGCTAGGTCGTCTCAGTGCATCAGCCGCTAATAAGAGATTGAGCAAATCATCGGCTGTGAGCTGTTTTGCATTTTGATAATGCGGCAAGTATTTGGAAACTAAAAGCGCTAACTCACGATAATCGGTTGGCACGCGATAACGGTCACACAGTGCTTTAATCTCATTTTCAGGCAAAGTGTGCAGCAAGGCTGCGAAGCGGACTTGTGGATTTGAAGAGATTTTCACTGCTTGACTTAGCGCAATTAGACCCGTACCCGGTACCGCAATTTCTGGAAATAAGATATCTAATGCCTGGGTAGCTGCGAGTACTGAGAAAAAATTTTCTGGATGTTTTTCAGATAAAGCGCGCTCCAGTTCTTTCCAGACACGTTCGGCAACTAACGCATTAACTTCTCCTTGTGCCACCATTTTTCGCATTAAAACTAATGTATCAGGTGCGATCTCAAAACCAAAACGAGCATTAAAACGGGCAACTCTTAAGATGCGAACAGGATCTTCTGCAAAAGCGACGGAAACATGACGCAATATTTTTTTTTCCAAATCGGCTTGACCTTGATAAGGGTCAATGATTTTACCATCCGATGTTTGTGCCATGGCATTAATGGTTAAATCGCGCCGCTTTAAATCTTCTTCCAGGGTCACGGTGGGTGATGTATCAAATGCAAATCCCGTATATCCGCGGCCAATTTTGCGTTCGGTACGTGCTAAAGCGTATTCTTCTCCTGTTTTAGGATGCAGGAAAACAGGAAAATCTTTCCCTACCTGACGGTATCCTTCTCGAAGCATGTCATCAACACTCGCGCCTACAACAACCCAGTCTTTTTCTTTGATGGGCAGGCCTAATAATTGATCGCGGACGGCGCCGCCGACTAAATAAATTTTCATAAATTTTGCGCTAATAGCGCATCAGCTGCGCATTGGACATTATATTTTAAATGGGATGGATTCAAAGTACCTAAAATAATGCTGCTCACCCCAGGCTCACGAAAAATAAATTGCATCGCTGTTTGAATTGGATTTTCGCCCGCAATTTTTTCTAAGTGGCCGCTTGCCAGCGCTTTTTTAATGAAAACGCCTTTGTTTTTTTGTTTGGCATGGGCAATCACCGATTGCTCAACAGTATGTGCAGGATTATAGGTGACCATGACAACATCGGAATGATCAACAGCAAGCAATCCGCCGTCGATTGTTTTAGTCGACATGCCAAAGGCTCGTATCAGCCCTGCTTTTTTCAAATCATTCAATGTAGAAAACACAGCATCCTGATAAATAATTTTTTTATCTTCACCATTGGAATGGACTAAGACGATATCTAAATAATCTGTATTGAGCCTTTTTAAGCTGCGTTCAACACTAGTGCGAACGCGGTCCGCTGAAAAATCAAAGAAAGATTCGCCATTGATAAACTCCTCTCCGACTTTGGTGCAAAGCACCCAGTTTTGGCGTTCTCCGCCCAGCAGTTTTCCTAAGCGCTCTTCGCTAATGCCGTAGGCGGGTGCTGTATCTAATACATTAATACCCAGTTCGTGAGCGCATTCAAGTAAAACAAGAATTTCTTTGTCAGTCGGGAGCGAAAATGCTTCTGGATAATTAATTTTCTGATTACGGCCAAATTTAACGGTGCCCAGTCCAATTGGACTGACAGAAATTCCAGTATCACCCAGCAATGTTTTTTTTATCATGAGAGTAATTTATCCCATATCGGTTTTGCAAGAGCAGGTATAGGCCAGGCTCGCAGTTCACGCATATCTGCAATACAGGGCTTCATTTTTTCATGAGATAAGCATTGCATAATTTCTGTGGCAAGCAAAGGTGCAAATGCCAATTTTGTAGGCCAAGCAACGATCATATTTTCAATTTCTTTAAAATAACAAGAATCAGGACGTGTACCATTGGGTTGAGAATTTTCGGCACGGTCTACATAAAAGCTTGCAAATTCTGCTTTAGAAAAATCGAGCCATGGGAATAATTCTTTTAATTCTTTTTTAGCCACTTGTGTTTGTTCTTCCGTGCCTAATTTTACGCCCTCTTCTGCAATTTGCCCGCCTAAATACCAAATCCATTTGCCATCATGGGCTTTATGAGTGGTGATCGTTAAACGAGGTGTCGTACCTAAACCTAAACAATGTGCATAGAGTGGGAAATCATAGTCATGTTTGACCAAAACCATATGCAAGGGTCTTCGTTGTGCGCCGAGTTTGTGATGCTGCAATTTTTTTAATAAAAGTTCATTTCCTCCGCCTGCCGTAAAAATATATTTTTGTGCTTGAATATGCACAGTTTGCATAGGCGCCGCATGTATTTTTAAGGAGACTAAACGATCTTTTTCATCCAGTTCAATGTGACTTTCTTCCATGGGATCAATTTTGAAAATAATATCTTGATTGGGCATCATCAATTCGCGAAGCATCGCATAGACATCAATGACTGTTTCTTCAAGCGAATAAACTTGTCCGTGAAATTGTGGATTCTGAAAAATGGCTGGGAAATTTTTTTTATCTAAAACTTCAGTATGACTTTTTAAAGTGAGTCCTGCGATAAATCCTGCGACTTTAGAGGTCAGTGAACCCGTAGACCAGAGATATTGCTTATTTGATAAGACAGGAACATTGGATAAATCAATTTCCCCCTGTCCTTGCAAGCAAGCTTTCCAGATGGCAGGCATATCTGAAATGGCTTCCGCAGCCGCTGTTGCCTGACCATGTAATGCATATTTCATGCCGCCATGAATAATGCCTTGAGCTTTATGAGTTTGTCCTCCGCCTAAGCTGCCAGATTCTAATAAAATCACGGAAAGGCCTGTTTGGCGTAAACGATTTAATAACCATAATCCTGCGATACCGCCACCCATGATGACGATATCCGTTTGAACTACTTTATTCATCACAACCTCTTATGAAAATGCGGATAGACCCGTTTGAGCATGGCCTAAAATTAAAGCGTGGATATCTTCCGTTCCTTCGTAGGTTTTGACAGTTTCCAGATTTAACATATGTCGTATGACATGAAATTCTTCCATGATGCCATTGCCGCCATGAATGTCCCTTGCTTCCCGCGCTATATCTAAGGCGATTAATGTCGAATTGCGTTTGATTAGGGAAATCATGGGTGATACGGCTTGGCCTTCGTCTTTTAAGCGGCCTACTCGTAAACAGCCTTGTAAAGCTAAACTAATTTGTGTTTGCATCGTTGCGAGTTTTGCTTGGATGAGCTGGTTTGCAGCAATTGCTCTGCCGAATTGTTTGCGATCTAAAGCATATTGTCTTGCGGCATGCCAACAAAATTCAGCCGCGCCTAAAACCCCCCAAGCAATACCGTAACGGGCGTTATCAAGGCATCCTAATGGACCGGATAATCCATCGGCATTAGGTAACTCCTGTTCAGCGGATACCAAAACATTTTCCATTACTATTTCACCCGTCACCGATGCGCGCATGCTCATTTTTCCATGCATGATAGGCGCTGATAATCCGGGCATGCCTTTTTCCAGAATAAAACCGCGTATGCGGCCTTTATCATTTTTAGCCCAGACAATAAAAATATCTGAAATAGGTGAATTGGTAATCCACATTTTATTGCCTTGCAATAAATAGCCGCCTTGAGTTGATTTGGCACGTGATTCCAAGCTGTTGGGATCTGAGCCATGATTAGGCTCTGTTAAACCAAAACATCCTATCCATTCGCCGGTTGCGAGTTTCGGTAAGTATTTTTGACGTTGTTCTTCAGAACCATAAGCATGAATGGCATGCATGACTAAACTGGATTGCACGCTCAATGCTGAACGGTAACCTGAATCGACTCTTTCAATTTCTCGTGCTAATAAGCCGTAAGAAACCGCATTAATTCCCGCACAGCCATAACCTTGAATGGTTGCGCCCAAAAAACCTGCTTGACCCATTTCACGCATGATTTCACGGTCAAAGTGTTCATTATGAAAAGCCTCAAGAATACGAGGCTGTAATTTATCTTGAGCGTAGGCTCGCCCTGCATCACGAATTAAACGTTCTTCAGGCGAGAGCTGTTGCTCGAATAAAAAAGGATCATCCCAATGAAAGACAGGTTTTGACATAGTTCATGACTCTTTAGTAGTTTCCAGTAAATGAATCCGACGATTGTCACTATGTAATACTTTAAAACGGAAATTTTCGATTTTTAAGACTTCACCGCGTTTTGGCATGTGTCCAAAACCTTGTAAGATTAAACCGCCAATGGTATCAAATTCTTCATCACTTAACTCTGAGTCAAAATATTCATTGAAATCATCAATCGGTGTGGTTGCTTTTACAATGTAAGAACCATCTGCCTGTTTTTTAATTTCATCGTCTTCATCGGTGTCATATTCATCTTCAATATCGCCGACAATTTGTTCCAGAACATCTTCGATGGTGACCAAACCTGCAACATGTCCGTACTCATCAATCACAATAGCCATATGATGATGGCTTACACGAAATTCACGAAGTAAAACATCGAGCCGTTTGCTTTGAGGAACAAATACCGCAGGACGTATGATCTGCTGGATATCAAATTGAGTCGCTTCTTTGTTTAGGCAATACTTAATTAAATCTTTAGCAAGTAATATGCCGATGACATCCTGGTTTTCGCTATTGATGACGGGGAAACGGGAGTGACCTGATTCAATCACAAGCGGCAATAGGGTTTCTAACGGATTATCGTTTTCAATCACAATCATTTGGGGTTTGGGGATCATCACATCGCGAACATGCATTTCTGCAACTTGAAGCACGCTTTCAATCATATGTAACATATCGCCGCTCAAAATATCACGCTCGCCTGCATCGCGTAAAATTTCCATGAGTTGTTCTCTGTCTTTAGGTTCTCGTACTAATAAATCATTTAAACGTTCAAGCCAAGTACGAGGTTTTGTATGTAACTTAGAGTCATCTTCCATTATTGTTTACCTTGTTGATAAGGATTAGGAAAACCTAATTCTTTTAAAATAGTGATTTCTATGGATTCCATGACGTCAGCATCCGTAGCGTTCTCGTGATCATAACCTAGCAAATGTAATGTGCCATGCACAACCATATGTGCCCAATGTGCCAAGGTTGATTTCCCCTGCTCTTTTGCTTCTTGATTAACGACTGCAGCACAAATGACGATATCACCTAAAAGAGGTGTTTCATCGATGAGTTCATCGGGCATCTCAAAGGGAAAAGAGAGAACATTCGTAGCGCCTGTTTTGCGGCGATAATGTGTATTGAGTTCCGTCATTTCATCGGTATCAACTATTCGAATGGTCATTTCAATATCAGGTGTTTTGCGCTTTAAAGCGGTTTTAGCCCATTGTTTTAATTGTAATGCTTTTGGCATTTCATTTTTGGGTACAGCACATTGAACAGTAATAAGATGCATAGCATTAATTGCCTAGATCATTTTTAGGGTGAATTAGCTCGCGGGTTTTGCGTGGGTTTTGAATGGTGTCCAAAGGAGATCTATGGCTCTTCGGTAATTATAGTAACAGGATTATAGCTGAAATATTTTTTCATGTCATTCACTGACGCGGCGCGCGGCTGTTCGTGATTAATCGGTATATTTGCTAACCACTGTCGTCATTGCGAGCGAAGCAAAGCAATCCAAAAACAAACTTTAGGACGTAAAAATTGCTTTTTGAAGCGTTACTTTCGAGATGGATTGCTTTGCTTCGCTCGCAATGACGGCAATAGTATAGAAGATAGAGCGTTTTGGTTATCCACAGAAACTGTGGATAACATTGTGACTAACTCTGTGACAAACAGGGGAGAAGTTGGTATAAAATTTTACTTAGGGTTATCCCTAAGAGTTTAAAACATAATATAATCAATAAGTTATTGTGTTTTTAATGCTTGATTTTGAGTGGTTGTGCGTGGATGTTCAAAATCATGTGCGAGAATTAGCCTGTGTAAAATCGTTGGTATCGAGCCTGATTTTGGCAAAGGATCCCGGTTCTGTGCGTACCAGTTTGGGTACAAGATAACCCGGCAATCGCTTTGTAACTTCTACATGTAAACGTTGAGCGGCTTCTTGTTCGGTATCAAAATGTGCGCAACCCTCAACTTTGTCTAACATATGTAAATAATAAGGCAGAATGCCTGCTGAAAATAAAGTTTCGCTTAAGGTGGTCAACGTATCCGCATTGTCATTAATACCTTTGAGTAAGACGGACTGGTTTAGCACCATGATGTTTGCCGAGGTTAATTTTTTAATGGCCTCCACTACATTAGGTGTTATTTCCTGGGGGTGATTACTATGCACAATCATGACAGGTTTGAGTCTTGTGTAAGTTAACAAACGGATTAACTCGGACGTCACCCGGTCCGGCAGCACAATAGGTAATCGGCTATGTATGCGCAGCCGTTTGAGATGGGGAATTTCACTCAGAGCTTTGGTAAATTCATGGAGCGTGGAGTCCGCCATCACCAGGGGGTCTCCTCCGCTTAAGATGATTTCAGTGATGGTTTCATCACGAGCAATATAGTCTAATGTCAGTTCCCAGCCTGATGTGCCGGGGTTATTTTTGGCATAAGGAAAATGTCTTCTGAAACAAAATCGACAATTAATGGCGCAATTACCCGTTAATGTCAGTAATACACGTCCATGATATCGGTGAAGCAAACCCGGGATGGGGTTGATATTTTTTTCTTGGAGGGGATCTTTTACAAATCCATCAGCATGCTGGAACTCATCGCCGATGGGCAAAATTTGTCGTAAAAGCGGATCATGAATGTCGCCTTTTTTCATGCGTGAAACAAATTCCCGAGGGACTTTAAGTGGGAAAAGAGTCGCAGCGTTTTTTGCCTGGTCTAGCCATGCCATATCCAGTTCGAGGAGCTCTAGCAGCTCGCGCGGGTCTGTCACGGCATTGATTAAAGCCATTTGCCAGGCATTTTTTATATTTTGAGACATCAGATTATCTTTTGCTTATTTAATTAGGGAGGCTATTATATGCGAATTCTTAAAAGGAGAAAGCAATGGCTCTGTATACAACGAATGAAATCCGGGGCGGCATGAAGATTATTGTCGACAATGACCCCTGCGTTATTTTGGACAATGAGTTTGTAAAACCGGGTAAGGGACAGGCTTTTAATCGTATAAAATACCGTAACTTAAAGACTGGCCGTGTGGTCGAGCGTACTTATAAATCCGGCGAAAGTCTTCAGGCTGCGGATGTAGTTGAGGTTGAAGCGCAATTTCTTTATTACGATGGAACTCATTCTCACTTCATGGTGCAGGATACCTTTGAACAATTTGTGATGTCGGATATCGAAGTGGGTGATGCCAAACAATGGATCAAAGAACAAGCTATTTGTATGTTGATGTTGTGGAACGGAACGCCGCTTGGGGTGACTCCGCCTAATTTTGTGATATTAAAAATTGTGGAAACGGATCCAGGTGTGCGTGGTGATACCTCCGGCGGGGGTGGCAAACCTGCGAAATTGGAAACGGGTGCAGTCGTGCGTGTTCCTTTATTTGTACAGGAAGGTGAGCTTATCAAGGTAGATACAAGAACAGGCGTCTATGTTGCTCGAGCGAAAGAAGAATAAAATGATTGATTGGCAGCCCACGGCTTCCCTCGATGTTTTACGCCAACGCGCGGAAATTTTAAGCCGTCTTCGTGCGTTTTTTGCATCGCGCGATGTGATGGAAGTGGAAACCCCCCTGCTCTCTCATGCGACGGTGACCGATTCTCATATTATGAGTATCGTTGCGCCGTTTAAAGAATTGGGTTGTGAAAAAGAAATCATTTGTTATCTGCAAACATCCCCTGAGTATGCGATGAAAAGATTATTGGCGGCAGGAGCAGGATCGATTTATCAGCTTACTAAAGCATTTCGTCAAGGTGAAGTCGGTCGATTGCATAATCCGGAATTTAGCATGCTTGAATGGTATCGACCTGGGTTTGATCATCATGCGTTGATGGATGAGATGGATGAGTTATTACAAGTCGTGTTGCAATTGTCACCCGCAACGCGCATGAGTGCGACGCAAGTTTATCAACTCTATTTGAAAATAGATCCGCATGAAGCCAGTGTTGATGATTTGAAAACGTGCGCAAAATTATATATCGAATCATTACCGGATATGGCGGATGATAAAAATAATTGGCTTGATTTGTTGTTTACGCATTGTATCGAACCGCATTTAGGATCAGATGCCCCTTTCTTTTTATATGATTTCCCGGCATCGCAGGCGGCTTTAGCAAAAATTCGTCCTGAAAATCCCCCAGTTGCATCTCGCTTTGAAATGTATTTTAAAGGGGTTGAGTTGGCAAATGGATTTCATGAGCTTCAGGATGCAAAAGAGCAACGCGGACGATTTGAAAAAGATTTAGCGTATCGTAGAAATCATCATCTTCCTTCAGTGCCGATGGATGAGCGATTTCTTGCTGGATTGCAGGAAGGTTTGCCTGATTGTGCAGGCGTTGCGATGGGGATTGATCGGCTTATTATGCTGGTGTTAAATCAAAATTCAATTTCAGATGTGATCAGTTTTGCATTTCCTCTTGCCTGAGTTACAGATTAGCTGAATGTCTGTTGACGGACCTGTCGTTGGTTGGATGTTGAAGCATTCGCATTTGATTCAGGGGTAGGTGAATTTTCTTTTTTCTCTCTCTGTTTTTCGGGAGACGGTTCACGTGTAAAAGCACGATAACAACTAAATGCAGTTGTTGTGACGAATCCAATTCCCGCTAGTATGGTTCCTGTGGTTAATGGGTATTGCACAGCTTTTTTCCCTACATAGGTTATAGTTTCATTAGCAGCTTCAACTATTGTCGGAGAGGTGTTCCAGGCAGTTAAAGCAATCGTCACCTCGTTTTCTGTGATGGTGATAGGAGAGATCATGTGTGATTTTTTTTGAGGAGGCGTTGATTTAACTTCCTCTTGAAATCGTTGCATCATGACGACATTAGAAGTACTAGACTTCAATGGAGAAATCTGGACTGGTGGTGTTTGTATTTCTGATGAGGGCTTGTTACTTAATTCAGTTATACGATTGATACTCTGTGTCACGGCATTTTTTGCAGAATCAAAATTAGGATTATTTTGGACATTGGGAAGCACAGTCATTTGTAATGCTAAGTCATTTTGTAGATTTAAATCATTCAATAAGCGATTGTAATTGTCTAATGCAGTTATTTCCCTGGCGCGATAATTTTTAGGTGACCAGAAGTATTTGATGCTTAAACATAGATCATAAGCCATGCTTCCAAAGGAATAGATGCTTTTCCCAACGGCATAAAGAGGGACGTAAGGTAGGGCTGTGTTTATCAATGCTTTTCCTAATGGTTTTATCCAGCCTGAATACGGCGACTTCCAATCATTTCGAGCCATAAACAATTCATAAGCAGCATTAAATATAAAATTGGCGCTTATTAATCCTATAGTCACAACGCCAAACGTGGAGGCGGTCGATATGCCCAGAAATGCATATTTAGCAATAGAGATACCTGCTGACAAGGAAGTTAGTCCTTGAAGATGAGCAAGCAGGGAGGTGAAAGTTGTTACAGAAATATAAGTGGTGCGTACTGCGCTTGCAAAAGTTGTGGTATCTGCTAGGAATTTAAGTTTAGGTATGATAGTTTCATCTTTGATTATTTTGATCCAATTACCTATGGGCCCATGATCCTTTTTGATTTCTTCTATTTTTTCGATAGTTTTTATTTTTTCAGTTTGAATTACTTGATTTAAATGAGCAACATTATCGGCTAATGTTTGCTTTTCCACTTCGAGTAAAACAGCAGTACAACTTTCAAAGATTTCTTTATAGAGATTTGAGGCAGGTTGCTCCTGCATATTTTTTTGCAAATGATCCAGTGTTGTACTTATCAGGCGCAATTTTTCAGCTTTTTTATTTTGATCAAGGCTCGCAAGAGCAGCAAACTGGATTTCAATTCTTTTTTTCAGAAGTAGTAATTGAATACGATTTGTATAATTTATGTTTGGATCAGGGTTATTACTGTCAATTAGGAAAACCGGAAAACCTACCATTTGGTTATTAAAAATTGTAAATGAATTTAAAATGCTAGTTCTTGCTTGAGAAAGATCATTTTTATCCGCGCTTTCATTTAAGAGAATGTTGGTAATTGCAGTTTCAAGATTGTCTAACCCAACTTGCGATAATATCGCATATAGTTTTGACAGGAAATCTACAAAAATCATTTCGTCTATAGGTTCCAGAGACTGCGATTTTTCAAGTTGACTGAAACAGTTCTGTAAAGTTGTGGCGAATTTTGCTTTTACGGTAATGCCAATTTGCCTATAAATTGTATTTTTTACACTGGTGCTTAAATCACAAACTGCTGTGTGCATTGAGTCTGGACAGGCTGCACTCATAAGCGTTCTGAGTGTGTCACTTGTTAGAACTTCTTTTGCCAAAACTCCCACAGGAGTTGCAGATCCAATAAGCCCAGCTGTGTTTGAAAGAATTTGCAATACAGTGGATTGTGCGTTTTCTCCCATATCGAGATAATTGTAAACTTGGTTTGTAATTGAATTTGCAAGATCTTCAGAGCCAGTCTGTTCCACGCCTAATGGATCTTTTAAACAAAAGGCAAGCTCTGGATGAGTGCTTTTAACTTTCTTGAAGTATTCATGATAAGTGTGATAATGAGTGCTAAGTTTTTGTAACTGTGTTGGAAAGTAATGACGAATACAATGTTCGGCAAGTGTGGTGTAAATGTCGGTTTCATTTTTGGCATTGCTTGGCGCAAGCTTAAAAACAAAGCCCATGACATTGCTCATCACTGTTTGTGCATCAAATTGCACCCTGGGCAATGTTCCATTTAAGATGCTTGCTAATATGCGTGCGGCTTCTGGGTTTGTGTTAATAAATTCTCTCAATTCCATCAAAATATTAATGAGAGAATTGATATATGCTTTTTTAGCCTCTAAGGCTGCGAAGTAATCTGACTCTTGATGCTTGCATTCACCCAGGGATGAATAGTTGTTAGACTTAAGAAAATCAATGCCGGATGTGAGTAGTAAACATACGACTTTTTTCATCGTAGCATCAATAATTTCTCGTATTTTTTGCTGCGGTGTTTTAATGACTTTAGTTAATGCTTGATTCGAGGGGAATTTATCAAAAAGGTAGCCATAGGCTTTATAAAAAATCTTTAGCTCTGCGAGTATTTCATTTTTTTCTGCGAGCGAGATTACAGTTAAAGAAGATATTTTTTCAAATTCTAATTCGGTATAAAATTGGGATAATTCCGCTTTAAATTGAATGGTATTTTCCAGTTTGCACTCGCGCGCTTCCGTATCAATTAAATTTTCTATTTTTTGTTTATAGTGCGTTCTATAAATATGAAAATATAATTTTTTATAAAGTAAGCGGCAATGATCATTAAATTTTTCATTCCCAGATATGATTTTGAGTGATTCTAGAAGCGCCCATTTTTTTTGTATGCCATCAGGTGTTAATGGTGTTTTTAAAAATTCTTTTTCGATTTGGTAGAATTTGTAATTTAATACAAAATAATAGAAAAATCTGTCCGCAACATTTGTATTGGT
>BMAG01000044.1 GCA_014132595.1 Gammaproteobacteria bacterium
ATATTTTTTAGCTATTCTTTTTTTAGGTTGGTTATTTTCTTTATTAACCCCTGTACTCACGCCTTTTTTAATTGGCGCGTTGCTTGCGTATCTGGTTGATCCTTTAGTCACGCGACTCATGCGATGGCATTTGCCGCGTTTACTCAGTGTGATTATCATTTTTTCTTTATTGTTTGTAGTCATCGTGCTGCTCATTCTGTTTCTTATTCCACTGATTCAGACTCAGCTTGAAAATCTTTATGATGCATTACCCGGAATTATTAATTGGATAGAGGTCACCGTCATACCCTGGATATCTAATCAATTTGGTATTCACGAAACAAGCGTTGGCAGTCTTAAAACGACACTTGTTGAACATTTAACTAAACCGGGCGCAGGCGATGCGGCTGGGAAATTTTTTAATACAGTTCTGCATTCAGGTCTTGTCTTAACAGAATGGCTCATGCATTTAATTTTAATACCGGTTGTGACTTTTTATTTATTATTGGATTGGCAAAAGGTCATTCAAGGCATTCATAATTTAATCCCTCGCCGCATTGAACCGACTGCGGTTAAACTTTTTAAGGAATGCAATGCTGTCTTAAGTGCATTTTTTCGAGGTCAGTTCATTGTCATGATTGCCTTAGGCATTCTTTATTCGATTGGTTTAACACTCATTGGTTTGCGGATTGGCTTATTACTGGGTCTTATTATCGGTATCATCAGCATCGTGCCTTATCTCGGTGTGATCGTGGGTATTATTGCTGCAAGCGTTGCGGCCTATGTTCAATTTGGAGATTTTACGTATGTCTTTTTAGTGTGGTTGCTCTTTGTTATTGGCCATTTACTTGAACATACTTACCTGACCCCGAAACTGGTCGGAAATCGGATTGGCTTACATCCCGTTGCCGTCATTTTTGCGATTCTTGCGGGCGGTAAGTTATTTGGATTTTTTGGTGTCTTGTTAGCATTACCTGCCGCAGCTGTCATTATGGTATGGTTACGTTTTTTAATGACACGTTATCATGCGAGCCGCCTTTATCGATGAATACACATAATCAATTGACGCTGGGCGTAGGCTTGAAAGATGAAGCCACTTTCTCAAACTTTTATCAAGGCAAAAATGCGCAGCTTGTGACAGCCTTAAAAAATACCGTCAATAACGAAGGTGAACGTGTCATTTATTTTTATGGTGCGGGCGGACAAGGCTGCACGCATTTATTGCAAGCTTGTTGTCATGCCGCGCACCAAACTAAACGAAGCGCTGTTTATGTTCCTTTAAGTCATCATGCTGAATTTACGCCGGAAATTTTTGAAGGACTTGAATCATTGAATCTGGTATGTATTGATGATGTACATCGCATTGCTGGAAAACCTGCCTGGGAAGAAGCGTTTTTTCATCTTTATAATCGCATTGATGATGCCGGCGGACGTTTAATTGTAACTGCAAATGTGGCTCCTAAAGCATTGGGTGTCTTGCTACCGGATATGATGTCACGTCTAGCTTGGGGCGTCGTATTCCAAGTGCAGCCTCTTTCTGACGGTGAAAAATTAGCAGCTTTTATTATGCGCGCAGAACGACGCGGCATTACACTTAATGAAGATGTGGGAAAATTTATTCTTACGCATTGTCCCCGTCATATGTCAACTTTATTTGCGGCCTTAGATGTACTCGATAAGATGTCACTAGCAGCGCAGCGTAAATTAACAATTCCCTTTGTGAAAGAAATATTACAAATTTAGGAGCGAATATGTCCAAGATTAAGCTTATCAAAGCACTAGAAATTTTAGATTCACGCGGTAATCCTACCGTTTCTGCTGAGGTGATTCTGACAACAGGACAATCAGGGTATGCAGCAGCACCTTCGGGTGCATCAACGGGTTCACGTGAAGCGCTGGAATTGCGAGACAAAGATTCAAAACGTTATCTTGGCAAAGGTGTATTAAAAGTTGTGACTGCAATCAATGGGGAAATTGCTCATGCCCTACAAGGGATGGATGTGACAGACCAAAAGAAAATAGATGAAACGCTGATTACGCTTGATGGTACGCCCAATAAAGAACGTTTAGGCGCCAATGCAACATTAGCGGTTTCATTAGCAGCAGCAAAAGCCGCAGCTGCATTTAAAGAGTTGCCGCTTTATGCCTATTTAGGGGGTAATAATGCTGTTCTGTTACCCATCCCCATGATGAATATCATTAATGGCGGCGCTCATGCAGACAACAATCTGGATATTCAGGAATTTATGATTTTACCGGTAGGCGCTAAAACATTTGCCGAGGCGATACGGTTTGGTGTTGAAGTCTTTCAACAATTAAAACAGGTGCTGCATAAAAATGGTTTGAATACAAATGTGGGTGATGAAGGAGGTTTTGCGCCGAATGTTCCTAACAATGCGGCGGCTCTTGATATGATTTTATCCGCGATCACCTTGGCGGGTTTCAAACCAGGTCGTGATATTTGTTTGGGGCTCGATGTTGCAAGCAATGAAATTTATCAAGACGGCAGATATTGTTTACAAGCAGAAAATCAAAAACTGACAGCATCTGAATTTACAGATTATCTAGCTAACCTCGTGAATCAGTATCCGATTATCAGTATCGAAGATGGTATGGCTGAAGATGATTGGGAAGGCTGGAAAATCCTGACTGAAAAATTAGGTAAAAAAATTCAATTAGTCGGTGATGATTTATTTGTAACAAATACAGCACTTTTGCAAAAAGGTATTCATCAACACGTGGCCAATGCCATTTTGATCAAACCTAATCAAATCGGTACATTAACTGAAACATTGGCTGCCATTCAGATGGCCCAAAAGGCAGAGTACAATACGATTATTTCTCATCGTTCTGGTGAAACTGAAGATACCACAATCGCAGATCTTGCTGTTGCAACACGCGCAGGTCAAATAAAAACGGGCTCGCTATGCCGCTCTGATCGTGTCGCCAAATATAATCGATTATTGCAAATAGCCGCAGAATTACAAAATCGTGGGCATTATGCAGGACAATCCGCTATCCCTTATCTCTGCAATGATGTGCTCACGAAGTCTTTTGTCTAAACTCAGTTAAAGGGAATGAATAGAGTGAAAGAATCAGGACAAGTTCAATTTAAATTACTATCAATCATCATGGTGCTGCTCTTACTATTTTTGCAATACCGCCTTTGGTATAGCTCAGGTGGTATAAAAGACATGATCGCTCTCAAAAAACAACTGGCCAGTCAAACACAAGTCAACGATGTTTTAAAAAAACAAAATGATGCTTTGTTACATCAAGTGCAGTATCTACAAAGTAATCAAGATGCTGTGGAATCGCGCGCAAGACAAGAGTTAGGCATGATAAAAAAAGATGAAACATTTTATCAGGTGATGAAATAAGGGCATATCATGAAAATATTAATCAGCAATGATGATGGTGTTTTGGCACCTGGTTTAGCAATCCTTGCAAAAAGTTTAAGTGAGATCGCTGATGTGACGGTCGTGGCCCCCGATCGTAATCGCAGCGGTGCCAGTAACTCTTTATCGCTAGTCAATCCGCTCCGCGTGACGACCGCTCAAAATGGATTTTATAGCGTTAATGGAACACCGACGGATTGTGTTCATATTGGAGTGACCGGTTTACTCAAACATATGCCAACGATGGTTGTCTCTGGTATCAATGAAGGAACGAACCTCAGTGATGATGTCTTGTATTCGGGAACGGTCGCAGCGGCGATGGAAGGACGTTTTTTAGGAGTGTCTTCTATTGCCGTATCGCTTGCAGGGCCTAAATGTTTGCATTATGAAACAGCGGCACATATTACAAAATTATTAGTGGTTCGCTTAGAAAAAGATCCTTTGCCTAAAAATACAATTTTAAATGTGAATGTGCCTGATGTTCCTCTCAGTGAATTACGAGGCATCCAAGTCACACGTCTAGGAACGCGGCATATTGCTGAGCCCACTATCAAAACAGTGGATCCCCGTGGACGCCGCATTTATTGGATCGGTCAAGCCGGGCCCGAGGAAGATGCAGGTCCAGGTACCGATTTTTTTGCCGTCAATTCAGGTTTTGCATCCATCACTCCGTTGCAGCTTGATTTGACGCATTATGAAGTGTTCGAGCAATTATCAGGCTGGGTCAAAGCGATTAACTTAGGATAATCAATGTATGCTAAAACTTTTTTTTAACATCGGGATCTTCTTCTTACTTGCATTAGGCTTAAATGGCTGTGCTAGCAGAACTGACTATGCACCTGTCAGCGATATCAATACGATCGAGCCGCTGCCAAAAAACGGCGTCTATCATGTTGCAAGCGGAGAAACACTCTACTCAGTCGCATGGCGTTACGGTCTGGATTATCGTGATTTGGCAAAACGCAATCATTTGATGCCTCCGTTTCATATTCAAAAAGGCCAGATTATTTATTTAAGGCAATCGGCTCCTATGCAAAAATCTAATCCTGTCATTAAAATCCAAAGTCAATCGGTTAGGCATTTGACAGTACCCTCTACTAAAAAACCACAGCAGACGCCGCAAATCCATGAACGAGAACCTCATGCGATCGTCTCTGCGTGGAGTTGGCCTGCCTATGGACCTGTCATCGGCACTTTTTCTTCGGTGAACAAAGGTATCAATATCGGTGGTTTATCTG
>BMAG01000045.1 GCA_014132595.1 Gammaproteobacteria bacterium
AATGACTGTTCTGTGCGAATGACGGTAAGTGGCAAGATAAAAAAAGACGCAAGCGGGCTCGCAAACCGTTACGTTCACGAAAAAGCCATCCGATAAATTATTAATAATCTAAGAGTATTTGTTGTAATTAACTCATATCACCGCATATAATCACCGCACGATTTTTTAAAACGGAATTTGGAGAGATGGCCGAGAGGCTGAAGGCGCTCCCCTGCTAAGGGAGTATGGGGTCAAAAACTCCATCGAGGGTTCGAATCCCTCTCTCTCCGCCAAAAAAATTTAATTTATACAAAAGTCTCCTTGACTCCACCTTCATTTTTCATTACTGTCTTGCATCTTCAAAGCGACGCGCCCGTAGCTCAGTTGGATAGAGTACCTGGCTACGAACTAGGGGGTCGGGAGTTCGAATCTCTCCGGGCGCGCCAAACACCCATCTGCAATAAGAATAAGCTGTTTCAAGCTTAAAATATTTGCGCCCGTAGCTCAGTTGGATAGAGTATCTGGCTTCGAACCAGGTGGTCGGGAGTTCGAATCTCTCCGGGCGCGCCAATAGTCATGACAAACAAACAGTTGAGAATTCTTATTTAGCTTGCCTGCGCACGCTTGTCCCGTAAATCAGTTTATTTACCGATGGGATAACTCAGATTGCACGCGCGGAGTGAAATAGTAAATCACAATACAATCAAGAAAATACCTATTTCATATTCATCATCTATACTTAAATTATTCCAAAGATGAGGTGAGAATATGAGCCCCAAATCATCAACAGAAATTTTAATGAATGAAAACCCTCTTTTTTATTATGAAAAATATATGAAAGAGTCAGGAATAGAAGAAGCGACGCTTGATGAGCTGGTATTGCTTCAAGGATTATTAGAAAAAAAAGATATTTTTGAAAAAGCGCTTCGAAAATCAAAATTTGATTATGATAAGCTGCATTTATACATGAGCGAAGAAAATATAGCACTCTGGGAAAATCGATTTCAAAATTCAGCTAATAAGAAATATTTAATTTCATTTCTTCCAAACGCTAACAAAAATTTTCAAATAGATCAGGATGTATTACGAAAAATTTGTATTGACGAAATAAAATCGGTAACGGATTTATCTTTAATTAAAAAAGCTTTAATGGATAAAGAATTGGCTCCTCAAGGAGCATTGATTTTTGAAGGAATTAAAAACAAGGCTCGAAAAATCATAGCATCCATTAGAAAAGAGCACGGTGAAAAATATGATCTCCCTAAAACACGCGCAAAGACAAAACGTTAATATTCTCTAGTGGTTCTACTGGAATTTTCAAATAGTAGTTTATTTTACCCTCTCCCCGAAGAAGATTTAGGTAAAGTAACATTGGATTTTTTATCATCCACACGATGTTTCTCGTTTTTTGCTTCTTTGTCTTTTGCAAATAAAGCAAACTTGGAACGACTAAAATGAACGGGGTCCTTCTTGCTTTGATAACTGGCTATTTTATCCAACTGTTCTTGCAATTTTTCGCGTACTTCTGACACACGTTCTATTTTTTCTTGTACTGATCTCACTTCTTGCATAATTTCCCTATATTCTTGATACGCTGGACTCTTTTCCCAATCTCCCATTATCACCCAGTCCTCCGCATATAATTTGCTTTTATCTTGGGGGAGCGCGACTCTGCTATCATTTGCGAGATGATATTGCTCTATCAATCCATCCAATCGAATGTTTAGCATATTAAGCTCTGCGGCAAAAATCGCATTGGTGTGATAGTTTAAAACATCCATTATTTCAAACATCATTTTGATTCTTTCATCCGTGAATTGACTCAAGTTCGATGAGAAAATCCCTGTTGTCTCAAAATTAGCCTTTTGCATTTTTTTTAAATGCTCTTCTTTTTCCTTCCCTAAGAAATCAATATGTGAGTCCGCGTTTTCTGTTCCTCTCAATCTAAAAACGACTGCATCAGATACCAACGCTAGCTCTTCTAACGCTTTGTCTGCAATCTTCTCTTGCAATACCACGATATACTGTCTAAATGGTCTAATATATTTTTCATCATAGCCATGCTCTTCTCCCTCGGCGATCATCTCACGACAATTTTTTATCATTGTCATTAATTCTTCTATCGTCCGTTCTTCTATTTCTTCATCCAGTGTCTTTTGAGTAAAAGAATCAGGCACCTTTTCACCACGATGAGATTCAAAAAATCGGCTCACCGATTTTTTGCCACTTTCAACAAGTGCCTGAGCCATATCAGCATCAATGCTAAAATCCGTACTTGCAACCCCTGTATCATGAATTGGAATGGTTCGTTGGGGATAAAGCATTGCTATTCTTTCTTCTACCGCTTGCTCTGTATGGTGCGATGCCAATTCCTCTTTTCCATAAAAACTCGCCACCATATGTCTTATTGTTTTTTGTTTAGAAGCCGCTTCCACTTCAGTCATCTTTTTTCTTGGTGTATGAGATCGCCTACGGGTGACCTTGAGAAGTGCTTTAATGGCATAATACTCACCCCAACTCAAGTTTGAATCTCCTACTTTTAATGTAGAAGGTAATCCTTTAGACATTTTTTCTAATAAAACAGCAGCCTCTTTTTCGCTAATTTTATTTTTTCCTTCTAAAAGTTTACCGGTTTTAAACTGCTGCATCGGATCCAAAACGGCATATTGTAAAGACTGAGAAGAGTCTTTATAAACATATAACACACCAGGCTGACAAGTATCGATCGCTGGCGCTGCATCAACTAAACGTATTTCAGATATTTTTGTGTCACTCCTTGTTGCAGGTGTGGTCATATCGTCCACATAGCGATAGGATTTTACATTCCAGAATCGAGCAATCTCATCGGCGGTATCCACCTTCAAGCCAAGAGTACCTAGATTACAACGCGTCCTTCGGAAAATACCTTCCAATCCTTGAGGAACATACTGATATTGATCGAACATATGCATGGGATAGTTATTAAATAAGCCACCGTCCACATACCTTTGTTTCCATCCCGTATTATGCACGTCATAAGTCACCACATTAAATGCTGTAGGAAATGACATCGACATTCTCACTGCAATATAAAGTGGAACATCGGGTGTACTTTCATGTGAAAAAATTTCTAGTTTATCAAGATCAATGTTACTTGCTGTGACATAAAGATCGCGAAGACCGCATTCGGGATGTTCTGCGATAAATCGATGCAATTCTCCAAAAGTGATTGTTCCAAGTTCTCGCTCTACCTCTTCTTTTGCTTCTATTCCTCGCCATTGACCAAAGTTTTCTACAAACCCTGGGACTTTTTTTAACGCCTGTCGAATTTGGTTTTGTTCCCAAGCTACAAATGCCTCGCCTTTAAAAAGTCCTTTTTCCCGCATTTTCTGTGCTTTTTGATAAGCTTGGATTTTCCCCACCGTAGATCCCTTCGCACCCTCGATAAATGCTTCCTTCCACGCTGCCGTTTCTTCCGTAGGATCTAAAAAATCTGAAAAGGTAGTTTCTAATAACGTTTTTTGAAGATCATCTGCTGTATTGCCTACTGCTAATAACAAAGAGCCTATAGCCCCTGCTGAACTGCCGCCAACCCGTTTTATATTCGCAAGCACACCTTGCTTCTCGAGTTCTTTAATAGCACCCGCATAAGCGGCTCCCAAAACACCTCCGCCTTCTAGGACTAAATTTTCATAAATCAGCTCTCCTTGAGGGCGAATAATTTGCCGATAGTAATTTTCATCTTGTAATTTCTTCGACCAATATTCTTCGTTGGTATCAGCTTGGGGTATATTTTTATCGTCATGATCTTGCATAGCCACCCTCCAGATTTGGAAAGTTTATATACAAGCAAGTATAGCTGTGATTTTATAAAAAGAAGGTAAAAATGATCTAAATTTAATCAGGTGTTTTTTTATTTTATTAAATACAATTACTTAAAATCTTTCAAGTAATTTTGAATAGTTTCTTTTACACGGTGGAGCTCTATAAATAACTGTTGATATAACTGGGGGATCATTTGATGATTGCACTGACGGATTTCATCTTCCAAGTGTTTACACACTTGATCTAATTTCTGAGTACCACAATAGCTTGCTCCACCCTTTAATTGGTGAACCGTGGCCTTTAATTGCGTCCAATCTTCCTTTTCATAGCAAGTTTGGAGTCGAATCATATCTTCCGGCAATGTTTGAAGAAATAGACCAAACATTTCCTGTACCAATCCTTCGTTGCCTCCCATGTTGTTTTTAACTAACTCAAAATCAACGATCTCTTTTTCCATCATTCACCCAACCATCTAAAAATCTAAAAACGAATTGCACGTTACCGTTTTTTGGATTTCATTCAAACACGATTAACTTGTAATGAACTTACCATCATTATGCAGTCCCTTGATTATTAATGTTTTTAGTATCGCTGCCGGGCTAAAAACTTACAAAAAAAGCTACTGATTACCTATACGCTATCCAACCTAATTAGCAAAATTGACACTTTATAAATCATCCCAGGCTGGCTGGCCTGGCGGAGTTTTAATTAATTGTTTGCAAGTGCTTGGTTCTGACGTATAATTCGACACCTTCAATTATCAAGACCTAATTTAGGAAGAAAAATCAGATGGTAGTTATTCGCTTATCACGTGGCGGCGCTAAGAAACGCCCATTTTATCATGTAGTTGTTAGTGACAAACGCAGTGCTCGTGACGGTCGTTGCGTTGAACGTATTGGTTACTTTAACCCGATTGCAACCGGCAAGGATGTCAAATTAGAGCTAAATCTGGAACGTGCTCTTTATTGGATTTCAACCGGTGCACAGCCTTCAGACCGCGTAAGTCGTCTGATCAAGCAGTATGAACAACAGGCTAAAGAAACCACTAAACAATAATTTGTTTGAGTACGGTTTATGAAAAGCACAGAAACAGAATACGTGGTCGTCGGCAAGTTGGGCGCCACCCACGGCATTCTTGGCTGGCTAAAACTTTACTCTTTTACAGAGCCTGCAGCAAATATCCTGGCTTATAAGCCTTGGTATTTAGAAGATGCGACTGGCTGGAAATTAACGCTGCCTGAAGCCAGTCGCAAACATGCTACAGGTATGACCGTTAAGATTGCAGGTTTTGATAATCCTGAGAAGGCACGACTGCTGACAAACAAGAAAATAGCTGTCCTGCGCTCCCAGCTCCCGCAGTTAAAAAAGGGTGCTTATTACTGGAGCGATTTGGAAGGCTTAACGGTCGTGAATGTGGATGGCACTGTCTTAGGCAAAGTCATTTACTTGCTAGAAACAGGCTCTAATGATGTATTAGTTGTGAAAGGCGATAAGGAACATGCAATCCCTTATTTGCCTGAGGTCGTCACAAATATTGACTTGGCAAATCAAGTCATTCAGGTCGACTGGGAGTTGATCTAATGTGGTTTGGCGTGGTAACGCTTTTTCCACAGATGTTTTCACTGTTGGAATATGGGATCACAGGGCGCGCGCAAAAAGAAGAACTAATCAAAGTCGTGTGCATGAATCCTAGAGACTTTACGAAGGACAAACACCGTACGGTGGATGACCGTCCTTATGGCGGCGGACCGGGTATGGTGATGATGGCTCAGCCATTACAAGATGCAATCGGCGCTCTGAAACAAGCTGCGCCTAAAGAGATAAAACCGGTAGTGATTCATTTATCACCGCAGGGAAAATGTTTTAATCAATCAGCCGCTGAAAAGCTGCTGAAGAAAGAAAGTTTGATTTTAGTTGCGGGACGGTACGAAGGTATTGATGAACGTCTGCTCACAACTGAAATTGATGAAGAATGGTCAGTAGGTGATTATGTGTTATCAGGCGGCGAATTGGCCGCGATGACAATAATTGATGTGATCACCCGCTTACTACCCGGTGCATTGGGTCATGAAGATTCAGCGGCAGAGGACTCTATCAGTTCAGGGCTGTTGAAATATCCTCAATACACACGGCCGGATAACTTTCAAGGTCTCACGGTACCCGAGGTATTAATGGGCGGGAATCATAAAGACATTGAGCGTTTTCGGTTAAAGCAATCTTTAGGTAAAACATGGTTAAAACGACCAGACCTATTAGAAAAGTTAAAATTGGATAAACACCAGCTAGAATTATTGATGGAGTTTATTCAAGAGCAACAACCCTAGTTATTATTGAGGAAGGAAGTAAACATGAATATTATTCAAACACTCGACGCAGAACAAATGGCCGCTGCGAACAAAGCGTTCCCACGATTTGAGCCGGGCGATACAGTTGATGTTAAAGTGAAAGTCAAAGAAGGTGATCGCGTTCGTATTCAATCTTTTGAAGGCGTCGTGATTGCTAAGCGTAATCGCGGTTTAAATTCTGCTTTTACCGTACGTAAAATTTCTCACGGTGTTGGCGTTGAACGTGTGTTTCAAACCTATAGTCCTATCATTGATTCTATTGAATTGAAGCGTCGCGGTGAAGTTCGTCGTGCTAAGCTTTACTACATGCGTAAATTGCGTGGAAAAGCTGCGCGTATTCGAGAAAAGCTGTCAACCAAGAATGGGAAGAATGGTGTTGAAGCTGCCGCAAATAATGATGCGGCACAAGAAGGTTAATTCATTCTACTTGTAGTTTTGCCATCATTGCTTAGTAAGGAAGGGGGGATATAAAAACCCCCCTTCTTTTTTAGCTGAGTCGCAAGAGAAGGAAAATGGTATTCAATATCCCCCCCTTCCTGACCTTCTTCTGCGGAGGAATGAGCCCACTTAGCAGCGTCTTGGTTATAAACAATTACATAACGTTTACAGCAATAGCACTAAAAAAGGATTTTTATGACACGTGACAAATCCTCCTCCCTTCATAAAGTTGCCCTCCTTGCCACCGGTGATGAAATTTGTAACGGCGATATCCTCAATTCAAATTCACAAGAAATCGCGCAACGATTATTTAGCCAGGGAATTCATGTAGGAACGCATATGAGCGTTTCTGACAATATGACTGAACTTAAAACGGCTATGCAATTTTTATTAAAAGATCATCGCGCATTAATCATGACAGGCGGTCTGGGTCCAACGTCGGATGATCTCACACGTCAAGCATTGAGTCATATTCTAAAACGTCCGCTCGTCTTTGATGAAACAACCTGGGCTGCGATCGTAGAGCGTTTAAATCGTTTTGGTATTAGTCCTCCGCCTGAAAGCAATCGACAACAGGCTTTATTTCCTGAAGACGCAACTATCATACCTAATCCTAATGGAACAGCTGCAGGCTGTATGATAAAACACATGAACGCGGATCAAATCGAGCAATTTATTTTTATGCTCCCCGGCCCTCCTGTTGAGTGTCTACCGCTTTTTGATAATGTTGTTTTGCCGACTTTAAAAAATAATCATTTCCAAAGTATTTTGCATTATGATAAATGGTTGTTATTTGACATCAGTGAAGCTGAAATCGCCGAAAAATTAGATAAAATTGCAGAACCGTTTGATTGTGTGACAGGATATCGTTTTTGGTATCCTTATATTGAATTTAAATTACATTCTAATCATCCATCTGATTTTGATAGGCTTTTGCCTCTTATTAAAAATGCGATTGCACCGTATCTTATCGGTGACGGAAAAATGACGGCTTCAGAATTATTAAAAAAAGAAATAGTGAAGTTAAATACACCAGTGACGATATGTGATTTAGCCACAGGTGGTTTACTTGAATCCATTCTTAAAACACCCGACACCCATGCATGGCTTGATTTTACTTATAACTTAGAAAATGCATCTTCTGATCTACAAATTAAGATCACAGGTATCACCGAGTTTTGGCAAAAAGAAGAAAATCATAAAAACACTACGATTGAGATGAGCTTTACCAACAAAGGCAAACAAGAATCTCATCGATGGACTGTTCCTTATCGAGGATATCGCGTAAAGCAGTATGCTGTCGAATTTATTTCTAGAAAAATATATTCGTTTTTAATATCACATAGATTCTGAACATCTGCTATTCGCGCAACGAGACACTACTATCCGGTCAATCAATCATTTGCTAACCACCACTGTCATTGCGAGCGATAGCTGCGCAATCCATCTCGAAAGCAAAGCTTCAAAAAAGCAGTTTTGCGTCCTAAGTTTTGTTTGAAAGATGGATTGCGCAGCTATCGCTCGCAATGACAGGCGCGGCTGCAGGATGACTATCTTCTTTCCCTAAAAAAATCACTCAATAATTGGCCGCATTCTTTTGCTAATAACCCACCTTCATAGACTACACGATGATTCAATCGTACTTCGGCACCCATTTGAAAAACGCTTGTCACAGCGCCTGCTTTGGGATCAGAGGCACCGAAGACTACACGTTTAACACGTGCATGTACGATTGCACCCACACACATGATGCAGGGCTCTAAGGTGACATAGAGTGTTGTATTCACCAAACGATAATTTTTAAGATGCTTGGCACCCTCTCGCAAAGCAATGATTTCTGCATGCGCGGTGGGATCACCTGCACCGATCGGGCGATTACTGCCTTCACCAATGATAGCCTCATCATGCACTAATACAGCACCGACTGGCACTTCTTGCATTTTTCCAGCTTCTTTTGCAAGAGCAAGCGCCTGCTGCATCCAAAATAAATCATTGTCTGAAAACATAATAAAAATTTTTTCCTTCTAGGGCAGCGTCGGTTTTAATGATGACGCAGACTTTTCTACCGCATTGAAATTCGAAGCTAAAGAAGCTGCTGCATTGACTTGATTGACTGCTCGTCCACCAAAAAATAAACTTGCCGCTCCAACCATCAATGAACCTACCCATGTTGCGCTAAACCAGTACGCATGTAAAGCTGCAAGTGCTTTAATGGCGATCGCCAAAGCAACGAGGGTCGAAGCCGCCGGAGGTACCGCCATCACAAAAAGTCCAGCCACAGAAATAGCTCCTAAGATCAACACATATCCCACAAATTCTCCTATAAGTCCTGCTAGTTTTTTTAAGGATCCTCCTTTGATTAATTTTTTATGCAAATGCTGCATCCTTAGAATATCTTTATCAAACATGATCCCGGCTAATCGATTCCCAAACTGTCGCACATAATGGTCGAATCCCTTTATAAAATCACTTGTTATTAATAATCCTTCAATAACCGAACCAAAATCTTTCACTGTGATCTGTTTAGCACCTTCAGGTTGATTCAAATAAATTTGATTTGCAATACCTGCCAACACCCTCTCTTCTTCTGTAAAATAATTTGAAAGATTTTTTTGTAATTCAAATTTTGTTTTTTTAAATATAAAATCAAGAAGTTCTGCGGCCATCTTTTTTGCGTTAGAACAATATTTCAATTTTTTTTGTATTTGATGAAGTCTTAAACATTCATTTCTTTCTAGTCGCGGCTTTTGTAGGTAGGGTGTGTTAGCGGATAAAAAGTTAAAGACTAATTGTAGAGCTTCAGTCCAAATATACAATTCGGTGGGTTTAATGATTTTTTCATCTGGCGCTTGAGGAGCCTGAATCGTAACTCTTTGTGCAGCGGAGACTAACAGACACTCATCAGGTAGCTTTTCATTTTTTTGCGCAGAACATGCCTTAGCTAAAATATCAGAAGTATATTGTAAAGTTAAACCGTCTAAGGCATTTTTTAAAGTCATATAATTAGTTTTAGCAAGCTCGGAAGATACTTTTAACATTTCATTTATTTTCTTTTTTTTCACCTTGTTTTTTTTGTTCGTATCAGCGCTTTTTAAATAAAGCATATTGTCCGATGCGTTAGAGAATAACCCTGGCGCACACGAATCCCATTTGGCACCTTCGGATCCTCCTACCAAGAACGCAGTAAGAACAGCCGTATGACGGCTTGCAATGCTCACCGATTCCACGTCAAAGCCAGTGGGAATATTTGCAGCCCTATAACTTTCAGAAATAAGCAAATGTATAACAAACTCTGCTAACGTTCCTGTTCTATCCTGACCACTCGCACACCAAAGAAGCAGTATAGAAAAAAAATGAGGAGTTCTTTGTTGTTGTTTTAAATGAGCAAGGATGATTGCAGCAGCCTGTTCAATTCGTTCATTTTTATTATTTATTTTTCTTTCTAGTGCGCTATCGCCGGTGTCAAATGTCATGATTTGCTGAATCTTTTTCGAGAGATCAACACGGTGAGTCAACCCTTCTGCATTGGTTGAAACCAATGTGAAACAATCTTTGCTATTTTTATCTTCCTCAGTCACTGATCGGGTATGATCCGCCATCACTTTTTGTCGATTTTTATCAATCAAACTGATACCGTCCGTCACCAAACTTAAAAAATGAATACCCATTTCCTCGATGTTAGTATCACAGGAGAGAACTTTTTCTTCTTTAAGTCGGTTAAAAGCAAACGCACGCGCTTGCTCAACATTATCTCGTGTTGCTTCACGGACTCTATCGTAGGATTCTCCTTCTCCTATATAAGTTAAGGTTCCACTTCGCATAAAACGCCATGTATGCTTTGGCTCCGCTTTTAAATGTAATAGATTATAAATTGTTTGACTTTCATTTAAAAAAATAACTTCTACGGTAGTTAACCATGTATTTCGAAGTGTTCGCAAAAATTTCTTGCGATTTTGTGAACCCAATAGTCTTGTATTATGTTCAATCAAAGGCGCAAAGCAATAATTTGCAATTTGCTCAGCTTTTTTTTGTATTGTATGAAAAGTTTTTTGTTCTTCTGAAGGAAAAATAGTGACTTCAGTCATTTCATTTCTAATTTGTTCTTGTTGTTTTTTTAGTTTTATCGTGACTGGATCTTCTGTTCTTCGTTGCAACACATTATTAATTGCATCATAAGTGACCGTCACTAATGATTTAGCAGTATCTAGTACGGACGATAAATTTCTATAATGAAATAATAATTTTTCAAAATCTTTAGCCGTTGAACAGCCTTCGCTCAAATTGGTTTGCATTAATTGATGACATAGTTGATCCGTATTGAAATTAGTTTCCATCTTATCCAGTTTTTTTTGATGTAGTGCCGCATCAATGTTAGCGGTCTCTTCTAATAATTTTCTCTCTAAATCATAGGCTTCTCGTTCTAAATTCTCGAATTCTCTTTTTAATGTCGCTCTTGCGATCGTATAAGCATTCTGCGCTTCTCTCTCATGACACCATAAGACATAATCAATACTGCGCAATCGACCTAATACGCGCAATAACATATTATTTGCGTTAATTCGACACTGATTAATGGTTGTATCGCCCAGCTTTTTTGCCTCTCTTGCATCTCTAAGAATGACAAATCCAGTTGGATAGTGGTGATTTTCAAGAAGAGTGAAGCTGATATTAAATTGCTCATCAGTATCTGCACGGTATTTCAAATCCAATTGTGAATAATGGATTTGGATCTGATCCATTTTAATGACGTGCGGTTCTACTTTATCTTCGACTGATTCATGAGGTTTAGTACCAGAGGTTTTTAATTCAAAATCCTGATTTCCTCCCTGAACTGGCCTGGGTGTATAGGGTGTATATTCAGAATCTGTTTCCAACTCTTCTGGATCAAAATATTCTAATTCTGGGTCACCACTTAACATAGCATCAATCTCCTTCAAATTGTGAAAGGCGTTGGATGATTCAAAGAACGTAAGAGTTTATATGAAATGTGAGATGATTTTCAATCTTATGTCTCTATTCCCATTCGATGGTAGCAGGCGGCTTACTTGAAAGGTCGTATACAACACGAGAAATACCTGGAACTTCATTGACGATCCGATTTGAAACTTTTTCTAAAAATTTATGCGGCAATCGAGCAGAATGTGCAGTCATATAATCAACAGTTTCAACCACACGAATAGCAACGACATGATCATAATGCCTTGCATCGCCTAGGACACCTACTGATTTTATTGGCAAGAATACAACAAAAGCTTTGCTCACTTTATAATATAATTCATGTTTATGCAGTTCTTGAATCAAGATCGCATCTGCGCGGCGTAATGTTTCTGCGAATTCTTTTTTGACTTCACCTAGAATTCTAACGGCAAGTCCAGCACCCGGAAAAGCATGTCGATAAACAACATCATAAGGCAATCCCAATTCAGTGCCCATTTTAATAACTTCGTCTTTAAATAATTCGCGCAAAGGTTCCAATAATTTCAAATTCATTTTTTCGGGTAGTCCGCCGACATTATGATGCGATTTGACCATTCGAGCTTTCCCTGCCCCAATCCCTGCTGACTCTATCACATCGGGATAAATGGTGCCTTGTGCAAGCCATTTGATATTTTTTAGTTTAGATGCTTCTTCTTCAAATATATCAATAAATAATTTTCCGATGATTTTACGTTTGGCTTCAGGATCAGTGACGCCCGAAAGTGCTTTAAAGAAACGATCTTCCGCATGCACTGTAATTAAATGAAGACCCATATGTTTTGCAAATAAAATTTGCACTTCTTTGGCCTCATGGTGCCGCATCAATCCTGTATCGATTAAAATGCAAATAAGTTGCGGCCCAATCGCACGATGTAATAAGGCTGCGACAACGGATGAATCCACTCCGCCCGACAATCCTAGAATGACATTATCTTTGCCCACTTTTTCCTGAATTTTTTTAATGGATTCTTCAATAATATTTTGTGTTGTCCAAACTCGTTTACATCCGCAAATATCTAAAACAAAACGCTCTATGATACGTAAACCTTGCCGTGTATGTGATACTTCAGGATGAAATTGCAATCCGTACCATTGACGCTTCACATCCGCCATGCCAATAATGTCACAACTTTCTGAGCTGGCTATGATACTAAAATCAGGGGGCAACACCGAAACATGATCCCCATGACTCATCCACACATCAATGAATGAACCTTCTTTTCCAACATGATCTTCAATACCATCTAATAAAGGGGAACGATTTTTTAATTTGACTTCTGTATAACCAAACTCACGCAACTTCCCCTGCTCTACTTGTCCGCCTAACTGCACAGCCATGGTTTGCAAGCCGTAACAGATTCCCAATAGAGGACAGCCTAACTGAAATACGATTTCAGGTGCCCGCACGTTTTCTGATTCAATAACACTTTCAGGCCCGCCTGAGAGGATAATACCACTGGGTTTAAACGCTTTGATTTTTTCACTTTCCATGTGCCAAGGATGAATTTCGCAAAAAACACCGATATCACGAATGCGGCGCCCAATGATTTGTGTGTATTGAGAACCAAAATCAAGAATCAGAATGCGTTGTGCGTGAATATCTTTCATCGTCATCATCCTCGATAAAATGGATCATGGACTTAGTTTTAATATTTTCGCATCCTGCTTGAATTTATTCGGGTCTCTTGACTCTTGTTTCGTAAAATTACCGCGGCTCTTTTTTTTGAGTGGTTAATAGCATTTAGATATATAAAAACAGAAGCTGCTAGAAAGAAAATATACATATTCACCTCCGCTTCTTAAGTCACTTATTTTCTAATTAAATTTAAGTATACATCAAACTGAAGATGAAAATTTAACTTGTATACAATCAAAGGGTTACTACCTATCTAATTTTTATTTAAATAGATCACTTGGGTGGATAAAAATCATTATTAGAAGAATAGTATATAATTAATCAATAACGCAAATTGAGAGAAAAATATGAAAGCACATAACAAAAATTCAAGAGACACCCAATTAAGCCAATCTGAAACTGGCTATTTAAGTTTAAATCAAAGGCCAGCACTCATTGATGCATCGTCAGAATGCTCTGAAACCGAATTAGCAGAATATAAATTGAATAATAATGATGAAGAAGAAAAATCAGTCGCCTTTCACCTACATTATAAAAAAACTCCCGATGGTTTTCCATTTGATGTTTATGAAGCTTATAAAATACGATTAGTTAGTTTTGCTAATGGCGCTATTTATGCTATCAAAAACAACAATGATCCATTGGAGGATCAGGCAAAAAAAATAACCGCTATAAAAAATTTATTAAAAACCAAAATCCAAGAACTAGAAAATTTTAAAAGGGAAATGAACGGTGACAGCAATGTAGATTTTGGTTCCGAACTTTATCAGTTTTATAATAAAGACCTTCCTAAGGAATCAGGTTTAAAACCTAAACAAATTGCATTGGGTGAGGCCATGTATGTATGGCAAGAAGTTCCGCGCCCAACGCGATACACAACCTATCGTAAAGAGCTCAATATCGATAATGGTTGCGATGCACTATCTACATTAGAACAACCCACCTTAGCAAATATGGATAATCTACCCTTCACATCGAATGCCGCTTATATACGCTGCGGAGCGCAAATTTACTATATTAATAAAGCCGCAAAAATATGTATGGAAGTAAATCTTGATTGGTATGGCGATCAAGCAAAAGCATTTCAAGATTTTATGGACACGATAAAGCCGAATAATAAAGCTCAACGATTAACTGAGTCACAGTTAACTGAAATTGAATCAATCACGAATCATTATCATGTTAAAGATTTAAATCAAGGTTATTTACGTATTGAGCAAAGCGACATACCTCGTGTTTCCAAATTAACGAACGATCAAAAAGATGAACTGGCGCGTATTTTTGCATCCAATGAAAAAATTCATCCTGATTGGTATAAAGCATTACCGCCATTTTCGCAAAACGCGTTAAAAAAGCTTCTTAAACCTGATGGTAAGACATGGAATTGGAATAACTATGAAAAATGCCATCCTACTATTTTACGTCACATTCTCGGTGAAGCTAATGCTACAACTCACCGTTTAGTCATAACGCATGTCAAAAAAAATGGGAAAGAAGTCGTTCTATCCGATACAACATCCATTCGCCAAGGTGCTCCAACTAGCTTTAACATGAAAGATGCAAATGAGCGACAAAAAAGCGCCAAAGAAAATATAAAACAGATGTTGAGTGACACGGCCATCCAATCTGCACGGGAAAAATTCAAAAATGCATGGGGTCTTGAAGATGAAAAAGACAATACTAAATTTCCGCTTCCTGTGGTTTTGGTGGGTTTATTAACTCCTGCACATCAAGCAGGATATTTAAGTGCCCTTCTTGATAGAGTGGGCATTACGGGCGGGGAAAATAATACTTTATTAACAAGTGAAAAAAATGCCGCTTTTGACGCATGGCACAATCCAGCCGATAAAACAATTCGAGCATTTAATTTAAATGTGGGAGTCAATTGGCAACGTCATGGTGTGATAGCACCTGACAAAGAATTTATTTTTTTCGTTAATAAATTTTATTCCGATATATGGGCATATCTCAAACTAAACGAAAAATCATACGCTCCAGATAAGTGGTCTGAGCTTATGAGGAAACATGCGCAGTTAGGGTATGTCGTATCAGCACTTAATGCGCTCGATGGTAAGCCAAGCACAGAAAAAGGCCGCAATGAAAATTTATATACTGCAGCTTTATATGATGTCGCAGCACGACTCATGTACGGTCTTGATACGGGTAACTGTAAAAGTTCAAAAGATCGAAAAGGTGTTGAATTTATTATGGCAGATGCCATGCTCGCTTATCTCGCAGAAAAAGAAGCTTTGGGAGAAAAGCCTCGCTTCCCCAGTATTAATGATAAAAATCCAGATCGCGCTCGATTTGTTGAAATATTTTGTGAGCTTTATGCAAGCGGTCATCAATTATTGCTTGCACATGATAATAGCCCTGGATGTCCTGGTATTAAAGATGAAGGTATTTTGGATGAGGACATTAAAGTTAAATTGAATGAAATGAGAATGACCTATGCGAGATCTAAAAAAACAGCGGATTTAAATAAGCCTGGGACCTTTTGGAAAAAGTATCGAGGTAAAATAATTCTAGGTTCAATGATCGCTGGTGCTGTTATTTTAGGTATCGCCTCTATTGTTGGTATGGCAACAGGTTTCTTATCTCCTTTCGCTATTATTGGAGGCGCTCTTGCAACTCAGTTAGGTGCTGCAGCTTTTGCGACAGGATTATCAGTTAACATAGCAATTCCCATGTTAGGAGGAGCAAGTCTCGCACGACTAGGTTGTGCAGTGGGTGATTCAAAAGATGCAAACAAACATAAAAAAGGTTTATTTGAAAATCAAATAAAAAGAGCAAGATCAAAAAACAGTACAACAAATAAAACAGAACTCCCAGTTACTCCGAAAGAAGCTGATATAACAAAAAAGGTAACTAAATATAGAAAACTCAAGCGCGTAAAAGATGCGATAAAAAAAGAAAAAACAAAAGAACAAAATTCTCAATTAAGCAGAGAGACTAAAGTTCAGACTGTCGAAGAACGAAAAAGCCCCCAAGAAACGAAATCTAATCCTAAAAGCACAGACACAAAAACTACACCTAGACTGTCAACACAATCAGACATACCATCAGATGATTATCTTCTTCCAATAATCCGCAATATATGCACTAAGTATTTAATATCAAATGGAAATTTAGACAGCAGATGGCAATTCTCTGAAAATTTACAAATATCTGATTATGAAGACCCTTTAAAAATAAAAAAAATACTACTTCAGACCATTAAAAATGAACTGGAATTAGAGTCCGAAGCTCATACTTTATGGAAACCCAAATATGATACAAAAATCATGAAACATGTTGAGGTCAAGCTAAATGAAATATTAGCTGCAAAATACCCTGGTAAATTCGACAGCCCAACCATCAACCTAACAAGCGGGAACCCTTCAGGTCATCTATAGTTTTTATCATAAATTCGTATTAAAATGGATAACTCACTCAATAAGATTTACCCATGACTACCATCGACATCAGCCACACCAACGAAATCTATACCGTTACCCGCCTAAACCGCGAAGCACGTTTATTGCTGGAAGGAAACTTTCTATCACTCTGGGTTGAAGGCGAAATGTCCAATTTCGTCGCTGCACAATCCGGTCATTGGTATTTTTCTTTAAAAGATGCGACGGCTCAAATTCGCTGCGCAATGTTCAAGCCTCAAAATCGCCGTCTAACGATCTCCCCCAAAGATGGGATGCACATTCTCGCAAAGGCACGAGTGAGTTTGTATGAAGGCCGGGGTGAATTTCAGCTTTTGGTTGAGTTTTTAGAAGATGCGGGGATTGGAAAATTACAAAAAGAATTTGAAGCTTTAAAGAAGCGTTTATTGGAAGCAGGGTTATTTGAAGCCGCACGAAAAAGACCTTTACCTATTATGCCTAAATGTATCGGGGTTGTCACTTCTCCGACAGGCGCTGCGGTGCGGGACATCTTGCATGTCTTAAAACGGCGATTTCATTGTGCACCTGTGATTATTTATCCTACGTTAGTCCAAGGAGAATTAGCGGCTGCTAATATTGCAAGCGCAATTCAAATGGCTAATGAACACAAACAATGTGATGTAATTATTTTAGCGCGAGGCGGTGGATCGCTTGAGGATTTGTGGTCCTTTAATGAAGAAATCGTTGCGCAGGCTATTTATCAAAGTGTTATTCCTATTATCAGTGGTGTGGGGCATGAAATTGATTTTACGATTGCTGATTTTGTAGCGGACATGCGTGCACCTACGCCTTCTGCGGCTGCAGAATTGATTTCGCCAGACAAAGACGAATTATTGCTCGCCTTAAAACAAAGAGAAAATCATCTGGCACGATTGCTGCAGCAAAAAATATCGCAGCATATGCAACATTTAAATTGGATGACCAAACAATTACAGTTGCAGCATCCTAAACATCAATTAATGGAGCAGACTCAGAAACTTGATTTACTTGAAGCTGCCTTGATTCGTTTACAATATAAATTACTGCAGGAGATACAAGCAAAATTACAAACATATCGCGCGAAGTTCGCGGGTCTCACACCACGTCATCGTATACGTGATTTACAACAACAATTACATTTATCTTTGCAGCGCATTCAAAATAAATTCATGCTGCAATTACAACAACAGCAACAGTCGCTTGCGAATGCAGCGGCGACATTGGATGCGTTGAGTCCGCTTGCGACGTTAAAGCGAGGATTTGCGATTGCAACGATTGCGAAAGATAAGACTATTCTACGATCGGCTAAACAAGTTTCAGCGGGAGATGAAGTGAATGTACTATTGATGGATGGAAGTATTCTATGCCAAGTAAGAGAGTCTTAACTCGTTACGTTCGTCCTTGCCAACTCCATCACAGTGGCTGTCAATTCGCCGCCATCA
>BMAG01000046.1 GCA_014132595.1 Gammaproteobacteria bacterium
TACCGCAAAACTTCGGGTTTATTATTTTGTAATAAATCTCTGATCGTGAAAAAATAAAAAAATAAAAAAATAAAATTCTTTACATCTGATTTATATTTCTCTTATAGTGGCCCTGTTGTTCTTATTAAAATTTTAAATACAGGAGTTGCAAGAATGAAAAATAAAATTGTTATTGGTGTAGGTTTAATATTAAGTATGTCAGCAGGCCTCAGCTTTGCAGAGGATGCGCCAAATGCGGGTGTGTTACCTGTTTCTAATGAAGAAGTGATTAAAGGTTCTCCTGTCAAAATAAATACTGATGTGCTTGAATATAATCAAAACGCTGCTTCCTATTATAATGTAACCTGTACAGTGAATAATATTCATGACGTAGATGATATATTGATGGTTGCAAGTATGCGTAGTCATGGTTATAAACATAACATGGGACCTGTATTATTGAATGGTGCTGAAATTGGCCTCGTTAATAATCATGTTGAAGCTTCTTTAATCCATGGTTTAAATACCATTGTTTTCCAAAACTATTATGTTGAAGACAATTCAAAAGGTTCACATATCTTGGTTGAAGCAAAAAATGGAAACAAGAAAACAAATCCATTTGGCTTAGGCTCTGGCTTCTATATTCAAGAGTGTCATTATGCGGCCGTTGAAAAATCTGCTGCTCCTTCAGTTTGATTAAGAGTATTGAAATAAATCAAGAACGTTATTTAATCTATAATTAAGGAAAAATATTATGAAAAATAAAATTGTCATTGGTTTAGGATTGATGTTAGGGTTGGCTGCAGGTGTCAGTTCTGCAGATTCTTTAGGCGGCAGTAATGGCTTGGAAGTCAATAAGGATACCCCTTATGAAATGACTTTAGCAAATAAGCTGGATATGTCGGGTGGTCGTTATTATAAAATTACATGTCAATTAAATAATGTTCACAATTCAGATACTTTAAGAGCACAGGTTGAATTGGCGAACGGCAGTTTTTCTCCAGTGTCTATCAATGGTCAATCTGCAGATAGAGTGGGTGCAAAACGTTATGAGGCACCTTTGACCAACGGCATGAATACCTTAGTTCTTGAACATGTGCTTCCTGGCAGCATTGTAAAGACGAAGTATTCAACTCCTAAATATGTGCCTGTTACCAAAGATGATCAAGTCTGCTCTCGTTGGATGGGTGTCTTCGCTTCTTGTAAAACAGTCAAGAAAACAGAAATGGTAAAAGTGGCTGCTAAAGATCGCCAAATTGTATCGACCACTTATGATGATAAGCTGACCTTCTTTGCAAAAGATGCGGATGCAAGTCATAAAGGCACAGGTACAGGCTATCAAATTGAAAGCTGTGATGCGACTGTAGAGTTGGATACTGCGCCGGCTGCGGATATTGCTGATTCAGCAGCACCTGCACCTGTTGCTGATGTACCAGCACCAGCAACCGATGTAGCTCCAGTTGCTGATGTACCTGCTGCACCTGTTGCAGACGTACCTGCTCCTGCAGCCGATGCTTCAGCTCCAGCTGCGTAATAAAAAATTTGTAACTGAAAATTTACATCTTTTTTAATCAAACAAAGCACACGGAATTCATCTCCCGTGTGCTTTTGCTTTTATCTCCATTTTTTTCGTGAATGACGTATAAGAAGCGAAGAAAAGACGGACATGGGCAATACATTGACCTAGATAAGTTGGGTCGCCGTGCTACCAATTCAAACCAAATTTCGGTAAAGTGTTCACACCTGATGGAGATTCATTCGAAGGCTTCATCTTTGATCAAAAATAAAAGGAGGGTATTCATTTGAAACAAGTATTGCTAAAAACAATGTGTGCAATGGGCGCAATGAGCATGATGACGATTGCAAGCGCCGCTATGCCGCTTCCGACGGGTTGGTATCTGGAAGGCAATATTGGTATGTCGAAAGCCACGAGCAAAAGCTATCCGGGTGTTTCCTCGGTTAAAAATACGGGTAAAGGCTGGAGTGCGAATGTAGGATATAAATTCATGCCTTATTTTGGCTTAGAAGCAGGATATGCTCGTTATGCGCCAACACGTTTAAATTCGCCTGTTCAGACAGTTGCACGAGACAGCCATACATCGATTGATATTGCAGGTAAAGGGATCATACCTTTTGGTTGTTCAGGTTTTGAAATGTTTGCAAAGTTGGGTATTGCCAGAATTAGTTCTCAAATTGGTGTGATCGACGCCACTGGTGCTGCGGCTTATGGTTTAACATTTAATACATCAAGCCAATCCGCAACTGGATTATTTGCAGATGTGGGTGCTGAATATGCATTTACTCCCAGCATTCTTGCCAATGTTCAATGGGCCATTGCAAAAGGAAATAGTAAAACAGGAAACTTGCAAGTATTAACTGCAGGTCTTTCTTACATTATTGATCCTGCTGTTTTGTGATCCTTGATCCATGAATAAAATTGCCGCCATCAAAACCTACTTACTTGACTTGCAAAATCGTCTTTGTGATTTTCTGGAACGTGAAGAAGGTGATGCGAAGTTTATCGAAGATAAATGGACGCATACAGAAGTTGGCGGCGGTTTGACGCGCGTGATGGCGGGTGGTGCTGTTATTGAAAAGGCCGGTGTTAATTTTTCGCATGTTTCGGGAAAAACTTTACCGTCTGCTGCAACACTCAAACGACCTGAACTTGCGGATTGTCCGTTTCAAGCATTAGGTGTTTCATTAGTAGTACATCCTTTAAATCCCTATGTTCCTACCGCTCATATGAATGTGAGATTTGTCTCAGTTGAAAAAAAAGATGGATCGACACAAGAATGGTTTGGCGGCGGTTTTGATTTAACGCCTTATTATGGTTTTGAAGAGGACTGCAAGCATTGGCATGCCATCGCAAAGAAGGCCTGTGAGCCGTTTGGGTTAGATGTGTATCCGCGATTTAAAAAATGGTGTGATGAATATTTTTATTTAAAACATCGTGAGGAGCCTCGTGGTATTGGCGGATTATTTTATGATGATTTAAATGAATGGGGTTTTGAGCGTTGTTTTGCATTTATGCAATCCGTAGGTGATCATTTTATTAAAGCCTATCAGCCTATTATTGCCCGGCGTAAGCAGCATGATTTTGGGCAGCGTGAAAAAGAATTTCAACTTTATCGCCGCGGACGGTATGTGGAATACAATTTACTCTATGATCGCGGTACGTTATTTGGTTTGCAATCGAATGGACGTACAGAATCTATTTTGATGTCACTGCCGCCAGAAGTCAGTTGGAAATATAATTGGCATCCTGAGACGGGCAGCCCTGAGGAGACGTTGTACAAGACGTTTTTAGTGCCTCGGGAATGGTAGAGCATAAAAAATATGCAGTTCAATCGGGAAAATGCGTAAAAAATAGTGGTGGTCAAAAACCTGATTTAGTATTATAGGTGCCCATGATTTTATATCTATCTTTAGGAGATAATGAATGAATATTAAAAAGTTAGTCGCGTTGGGTGCTTCCAGTTTGTTGGCAATTTCAATGGGTTATGCAGCTCCTTCCACTTTCAAAACACAGTTAGTTGATGATTTGGCAAGCAATCAATTTGCATCAAATGATGCGAACGGCCAAAATCAAAATGTAGGTGCGATGGATAACAACACACCGACAAATCCAGGTGCAGCACCTGCGGATGCGAACACACCGAATGCTTCCGGAGATATGGGCAGCGCAAACCCAGGTAGTGATGAGGAAACACAGGATACAGCGACTGGGGATAGTGATTACTAAAGTTAAAATGACAAATGTCATTTAACTGAGTTGTTTACTGCAAATTCGCTTAGAAATTCCCTCTCCCGCCCTCAAGAATAATTTTTAAATTATCGCTTATGGGCGGGAGAGGGGAACTTCTAAGCGGGATTTGCGGTAACTATCTTAAGCTGCGATGTAACACTTCTTACTTAAGCTGCGATCCAACACTTCTTACTTAAGCTGCGATGCAACACTTCTTATATTTTTTTCCGCTACCACATTTGCACGGATCATTTCTTCCGATTTTTTCAACATGAATAGGCTGTGTCATGGAGGGGTCTTTACCGTCTACGTAATACCATTTTCCATCTTTACGATGAAATTCACTGCGTTCGTGAATCTGTTTTTGACTGCCATCGGCAGAGGTATATTTCGCAATAAATTCCACGAAACCATCGTGACCATTTATGCCGGTATTTAATACATCAAGCCCTATCCATTTCAATTGACGAGCCCAATTTTCTGTTTCACGTCGATCAAACTCTTTACCGGCAGGTCCTCGCATAGTGCGTGCAATATAATCAATATTCATGATGGTGTATGCGGAATAGCGTGAACGCATGAGTTGCTCAGGGGTTTCTGGGAATGCATCACCGCTGATAAAGGGGCCGCAGCATTCGCTCTCGTGTTTGCCAGAGTTACAAGGACATATTTTCATTTGTATACCATCCGAATTTAAGAATAATGCTATAGTATAGCCTAGTTATCGCAGGTAAGTAGAGAATGACGCCTTTAGATTATTATCAGGAAAAATGTAAAGCGGGAATCATCGTTTCGGATCCTGAGCAGTTGCAGGCTTTACAAAGTTTTGAGCGCGTTTTTGACGAGCTCTTGATAGAGAATAAAAAACGTTCATCCTGGACGGGTTTGTTTCATCGTCCTCATTTGATTAAAGGACTTTATTTATGGGGCGGTGTGGGGATCGGTAAAACCTTTTTAATGGATTGTTTTTTTCATACGCTACCTTTTAAACAAAAAAAACGTATGCATTTTCACCAATTTATGCGACGTATTCATCAGGATTTAACAAAACACCAGGGCGAATCGGATCCCTTGCAAGTGATTGCCTCTGAGTTAGCGAAAGAGACGTGGGTGCTTTGTTTTGATGAATTTTATGTATCCGACATTGCCGATGCGATGATTTTGGGCAGATTATTAAAAGCCTTGTTTGAAAGAGGTGTTTGTTTTGTTTGTACTTCTAACATTGTGCCGGATGAGCTTTACAAATATGGGTTGCAGCGCTCACAATTTTTGCCAGCGATTAAATTGATTAAAGAAAGCACAGAAGTTGTCCATATCAATAGCACGGTGGATTATCGGCTGCGTCATTTGAAAGAAGCAGGGGTTTTTTATACGCCTTTAGGTAAGACGGCGGATGAGAATATGGAAAAAACTTTTAATATCCTTTCAGTAGACAGTCCTGTTTCGAAATCTCCTGTGCTTATTAATGACCGATGGATTAAGGTAAAAAAAGAATCGGGCGATAATATCTGGTTTGATTTTAAAGAGATTTGTACGGTTCCGCGTAGTCAGAATGATTATTTAGTGATCGCAGCCAAATATCGCACTGTTTTTATCAGTGATATTCCACTTATTTCGCCTGAAGAAAAAGATACGATTTGTTTGTTCGTTTGTTTAGTCGATGTGTTGTATGATGCGCGGGTGAAATTAGTGATTTCAGCGGCGGAGCCGGTGGCAGAAATTTATAGCAGGGGATTTATGGTATTAGAATATACACGCACGCATTCCAGATTATTAGAAATGCAATCGACAGATTATTTTATGGGTGAGGAAACAAAATGACATCGCTGACTTTAAAAACGAAATTGGCTATCTTGACGACAGTCGTGTTATGGGGTTCTGCGTTTGTTGCAATCAGAGCGGGGTTGGAAGGTTATTCACCAGGCGGGCTTGCTTTATTGCGATTATTGATTTCATCGGTTGCGATTTATTTTGTGCTTTATCGTTCGCGCAAGAGTCGTATGCCGATTAAAAACCGCGATTTGTATCGCGTTTTATTTGCGGGAGCGATTGGGATCGGGTTTTATAATATTGCGCTGAATTATGGGGAAATTTTAGTACCCTCAGGGATGGCAAGTTTTATTGTGAGTCAGATACCCGTTGTGACGACTCTGCTTGCGATTATTTTTTTGCGGGAGCGTATTAATCGGTATGGTGTTTTTGGGATGTGTTTGAGTGTAGTCGGGGTGAGTCTCATCGCGCTCGGTCATCAAGCAGAATTTGGATTTTACTTGAGTATTTTATATGTGATTTTTGCGACGTTTGCAGTGGGATGTTATAACATTTTGCAAAAACCCCTTTTGCAACGATATAAAGCGATTCATCTGACCGCGTATGCATTATGGGGCGGGACGATTGTGCTATTGGTTTTCTTGCCGAATTTAATTCATGATTTGCAGCATACGACTTTGAAATCAACAGCGATTGTGGTTTATTTAGGAATCTTTCCGGGAGTGGTGGGTTACTCGACATGGAATTATGCGCTCAGCACGATTCCTGCGTCCAGGGCTGCTAGTTTTCTTTATTTTATGCCGATTTTTGCAACGATTATTGGATGGTTTTGGCTGGGTGAAGTACCTACGCTGGTTGCATTAGCGGGGGCATTGATTGCGTTATTGGGAGTTTGGGTGGTGAATCATTCTTATAAAAGGAAGATTAAGGTGACGGTGTAGGTTTGATTAGCCATTCTATTTTATTATTTCATTTTTGAAGGTAATTTTATTGTTTTCCCAGAAATCATAAACAAGCCATTGCCTAAATGATGCATTGTTTTTGGATTTTTTTGTTTAGAATTAATCCAGGCTTTAGTCACTTGAAGAATAAAAAAATTGTATTTATTTACCATTTTTTTATCGATTACTTTGCATTCCAAATTGACATAACATTCATCAATCAGGGGTGCTTTAACTGTTTGTGCATGTTTTGGCGTGAAGTGAAATTTATTAAATTTATCAACTTTGCTTCCTTTTGTATTCCCGCACCCCACCACTTTTTTTATAAGTGTAACTGTTGGAATATTGATAACACATTCATTAGTTTTTTTCAGTATTGCAAATGAATCATTCCTATTACTAATAACACAACCGATGAGGGGAGGATTAAAATCTATCATCGCATGCCACGACATAGCCATAATATTATGATGACCTTTAATTGAAGTAGTAACTAAAACAACGGGCCCTGGTTCAAGAAATTTATATACTTGAGAGAGTGGTAATGACTTTTTCATCTATCATTCCTCTGAGGGGTGGTATCAATGTAAATTCCTATAATTCATGGTGATGCCTAATAATGAGATTATTTTCATTTGCGATTATTTATTTTTGATAACTTCTTGATGATGGCATTATTAAATGCGGGTAAATCTTTGGGTTCACGACTAGTAATAATATTTTTGTCAATGACGACAGATTTATTTTGCCAGATACCACCTGCATTTATTATATCCGTCTTAATGGAATGATATGAAGTTAATTTACGACCCTGTAATTTATCAGTTTCAATTAATGTAATGGGACCATGACAAATAGCAGCAATAATTTTTTTGCTCTTTAGAAATGAATCTACAAATTTTACAGCTTTCTTATTTGTACGAAGTTGATCAGGATTAATGACTCCTCCTGGAAGTATAAGTGCATCATAATCAACTGGATTTGCTTCTTTTAACTGTAAATCAACTTTATATTTTTTGGACCAATTTCCATGAAGCCAAGCCGTAACCTTCTTGGCGTTAGGCGTAATAAGATGAGTAGTTGCCCCTGCCTTCTTTAAAGCTTCGCGTGGTTTTACCATTTCTCTTTCTTCAAATCCATCACAAACTAAAATGGCTATTTTTAATTTTTTAAGATTTCCTTTCATAACTATTTCTCCTGGGCGTGTCTTGACATAACTTCCTTGACTTGCATATTGCATTCTTTGATGACTAATTTATTAAAAATGTTCATAAAGTAGCATGCGCTTGTATCATTCAAGAATCGACAATACATTCATTCATTATATCTTGAAATTCGTTCTGAAGCATTAAATATGCCCAAGTGAAATGACTGAGTAGTTTGTGCTAGTTGTCTTGGCAGGCAATGATGGCATTCAGAGACGGCAATAGTTGTTTGGGTTTATGATCGAGAAAAGCCGCTGTGAGAGGATTGGCGTGGGGCTTTGAGTTGTTTTTCAGGATATTTTTTTACTGTGGGTTTTTTAAAGATGCGATGTAAACTATAGAGATGATTTTTTTTTGCAACGGATGGTGGTATTTTCTCTTCATCGTGCAACGAGGGAGCGAGGGAGGGTGCAGTAAGCATTTCTTTTGCAGCTTTATAGTTTTTTATGATGCTTCGTGCTTTAGTATCGGCACGGTCTTTTGCATTAATAATTTCTTGTGTTTGCGCTTCTGTGAGCTTGATATCTTGATCTTTCACCATCTTTAGCTGATTGAAAATAAAATACGAGTGCATACTATTACCTGCCAATAATATTAAAGAATCTGCTGACAATGAGACTTCATTTTGATGGAAATGAGTGATTGTGGCAGCTAATTCTTCTGGATCATCTGCAATTGCAATTGCATCAATAAGCTTATCGTTGAGCGTAATTGCTGTAACACTGCTCATGCGGTCATGTTCGTAATTGATATTAACACGCGTGCATAAGGTGAAAGCTTCATGAGGTATTTCCGATTCATTATATGTTTCCATAATGAAAAATACATCCAATTTATTTTTAATAACTTCTCTTTTCTGATGCTTCAAAGCATCGAGTGCATTAAGAAGATATGTTGTGATGTTTATTAAAGCTCTTTTAATATTATAAACATCAAAAGAAGGCGCTGATTGAATGATGGTATCAAAAATCTTTTGATTGAATGCAATTTTATTTATACATAATTCGCAAAAGGTATCGCAAAGTGCCGGGGCAAAAAAACCGGCTTCAAGAATGGTTTCAAGAATGGGAGTAAACAATTCCTCTGTCAGCGACACTCTTGTTTGTAATTTAATGAGAGAAGGACCAATGGCATGAGCATATCTTTCTTCTTGGACGAGAAGTGCAATTATTTTTTTAGTACAAGGTAGATTTTTCGTGAAAAAAACAATCAGCACGTTTGTAATGTCATTAAGATAACGAGAATCAGAAGGAATCAGTGCCAATACTTCAGATTCAATAAGATGGTTTTGTTTGCAGATGTCTCCTATCAGGTCTATAAGAGGCTTGGGATAAGCTTCTGAGTCGATGAAAGGGGTATTGAATGTATGTGTTGCAGTGGAAGAGGAGAATATTTTTTCTTCTGATTCAGTGTCACGTAAACTTCCAGCGGACAATTCCACCGGTTTTTTTTCTTCTGTCGGAGGCAGAGATGCAAGCCGGATTGGTCGATTGCTAGAAGGTAATGTTTTTGTTTTATTTTTTTTGAAATAACCGTGTGCGCCGCCCATGGTGTTCTCTGTATAAAATTTATAGAGTTTTGTAGTATAGTAAGCTCGTTTGAATATTACAAGTGTAGGCGAAATTAGTGGCCAGAGGATCGTAGTTTGAAGTAGACGTGTTGTTCGTCTTTCTTTGTTGTATGAGCCGCTTTTTTGATATTATCGACAACTTTATGAAATAAGAATGACAATTTTTTTGTTCTATTTTCAAAGTGTAGTTTTTCAGATTTAGCCTCCGTCACTATGTCAGGTGCTGATGAATGCTTATGATGAAACATTCGAAGTTGATGTGTATATGACATCGTGGGTAATGATGATCTACGATGGCTGCTCTGGGCCGTTTCTTTATTTTCAGCGAGGTTTTTCTCATTTTGTTGAATATAAAGATCCGCAATTTTTTTAGCGTTATTTTTTGCAGCAAGGATCTTAATAATCATCGGGTTTGTCAGTGAGACGCCTGCATCAAAACAGGATAAAATAGCGGGTATATTTTGTTCTGCATATACGCTGTATTCTGTTAATTTTACAATAAAGGCATCTGTCATTTGAATGCCGCGTTTATGTAGTGTTACTAGCGCGCTTGCAAACAAAATGGGATCAGCAGATCCCAAAATGCCGTTCAGTGCAACTTGCGTGAGATGTAAAGGTTTATCCTCTTTTGCAATAATAACGAAGGCATCTGCAATTTGTTCTAAGTTAGGATGATGTGCATTTTCTGCGATAATTCTGATGAGTTCAGATGATAATATCACATGCTGTTCATCTAATTTTAAAAAAATATCGCAAATGCGAGGCGCTAAATCACGAGCATTAACGATTATCAGAACGAGGTCTTCAGTAAGAGAAAAAGTATGGAGAAGTTTAATTAATCCTCTGGTAATAGGCTCAATAGATTGACCATGTCTTGTCATGGCTGCAATGACAGGCATTGTCAAAGTCATATTATAACCTTCTAACCATAAAATGCTTGAAATCACCTGACGTAGATAGACAGGGTTTTTTTTAATTTCAGTCAGTATTTGTGATGTAACAGGTCTTGTCGTTCTAGGTAATTGATTTAATAGAGTCTCTAATCTATCAAGATAAAGCGCATCATCCTCTTCGGGAGCTGGATCGAGTTCGGATAAATGAGTTGATGAGGTAACTTCGTCTAACTCAGAAATATCGGTGGATGTTATTAGTTTTTCTTCACTGAGATCGGAGCTGCTTAAAGATAGAGGAGAATATATTTTTGTGAGAGGCGGTTCTTCTTTGTCAGATGTGTTTTGATCTTGAGCGAGGCTTTCAGGGTTTGCAAAAGTTAGATAAGTGCGCTGCATATAATCCCTACCATCCAATTAAACACTATCCAAAAATACTATTTCGGTTGTTAGTATAGGTTGAATTTTTTAGTTTTACAATATCGGTTAAGGAAAACCATATAGATCAATAATACTATCCATAAAATCCAGCTGAGCCAACTTATGCTATTCGCCCACATTAAGCCTGTAAATTGAATGCTAATCGTATTATGTTGTCCGGCAATAGGTTTAATTCCAACAATCAAATTGTTTTGATAAACAATGCCCTGATAGGGAATAATTTTTCCATTTAGCTTGATTTGTAAAAGTTTAGGATAATAAAGAATAGGCAGTTCCAGCAATTGTGTTTCAAGTGGGACATCCAGTTTACATTGTGTGGTTATTTTATCTTGATGACAAAAAGGCTGCACTTTTTTTACATTGAATGTGTCAGGTTCCGTTAAAAATCCGGCGAGCGATAAATCATTGATTGTGATTGCAGCGGATTTTGAGGGATTGGTTTTAAATTGAAGCTTTAACACAGTAGAATCTTTGAAGGTGGAATGCAAGGCAGTATTGAGAGGGATCTCCCACTGAAATTTTCCAGGCCTCAATTTGTAGGTTGCAAAAGTGACATCATTCACAATCATGTTGAGTTGAACAGGTGCTTTCAGGGAGGCAGGTACAGTGCCTTCCATGAGCAACCGAGGAGATTTTGCATAATGCATGAGTGAGGGTGTTAGCACATATATCGTATTGAGTTGTAATGTGTTGTTTATCATCAATGACGAAAGCTGCAAAGTATCAATATGATCAATGAATCCTGTTTGTTTATTAAATTCGATCGTGTATGCGTCTGGATTAAAAATAAAATAGGGCTGTTTGACGAAATCATCCAGATTCATTGTAAAAAATCCATCATACAATTTAGGAAAAGTAACGCTTGCAGTGAGGATGAGAAGCAAAACTCCGATGACGGTTTGTTTGAAATCTAATTTATTTTTAAATAACCAGCAAACAGCCCATGCAAACAGGATTGCACCGACCCACAGAAGTTGTCCTAGCAATCGCCAGCAATATTGACCGATCAGAAAAAGATGAGGTATCCAACCTAAAAATGAAAAGGGAGACCATATCACCATAAATATTAAAAAAAACAAAAGGAGTAAATAAGGAAGCCAGTAATTGGCGCGCAGACTGGAGATGCGAGCTTGACTAAATAAGGCATAGATACAGATCCCTGCGGCCATGACGATGGGTAAACCAATGGCGACGTGATTGCTCCCCAGAGTACCTTGAAAGGATAAATGACTAGGGAATAATAAATTGGAAAGAGAGGGTGCAAAAGATTGAAATTGGTAAGGATTGACAAATGTTTGATGAATGATTAAATATTTTTGTAATAAAGCAATTGGTGCTAAATACCACATGGCAAGCAGGCAGGCAAATACCATGCCAATCCCTAATTCTATAAAATTTTTCCAATGATGTTTGTTTTTGCAGCTAATTAAAAAAAATAAAAAAAATGTAAAAATGGCGGTATACACAAAAGTAATCATGTGTATAGTCACTAACAGATACCAGGCAAGAGAAGTTTGCAATAATGTTTTATTTTGACGAGGATATAAAAATCGTTTGAGCGAATAATAAAGCACCGCTGGAACGATACCTAATGCAAGAGTCTCACATAAATTACCTAGGCCATTAATAACGATGAGATAATAAGGTGCAGTGAGATAGACGACACCTGCAAGAAGTGCTGCGGTACGTGATTTAACGAACCAAAATGCGAGCCGCTGCATAAAAAATCCGCCCAGAACAAGTCCTAACCATAAAGTGAGATTGACTGCGATGATCGGGTTTTTTGGAGAAAACCATTGATAAATGAGTCCTGCTAGTGTGTAAGTCGTGGGGGAATAAAATTGGAAACTCGGATACCTCCAACCGGAGAGCAGCGTGGGTGCAATTCGTAGTGGAAACTGTCCTTCTGCGAATGCTTTTTTAGCTTCGATGATGGAGGCGATGTGGTTGCTGTAATCAACAATGGCAGGCATAGCATGTTGTGTTGAAAGGGGTGAGAGAAAAGCGGTTGCAAGGACGGCGTAAAATAGGAACAAGAATAAAGACGGTTTTAATTTGCTGAAAAAAGCTTCCATGATTTTTTGTCCTTGTTTTTCAGAATGATTACCTTAGGCCAAGATGTCATCGTAGTCAATAACGACACATTCCCTTTTGTATGCCCTATTTCGCGTGCGTTGACACGAAGAAGTATACTCCGATTAATACTGCGTCATTGCTTCTTCGGATCCCTTCCCCCACGGGAGTTAGGAAGGGGGGATGTTTAATATCATTTTCGTTTTCTTGTGATTCAGCTAAAAACAGCTTGCATCCTTACGAAAAATTCTCAGACCAGACACTCCAGGGTTTGCTCCCGGGACTTATCACGGAAAGGTGATTGAGTTGAGCGTTTAAGATGCCGCTCACTGCAAAATTAGTCCAGCTTGTCCCATCCCAATGAAAAAAAGTACCCTTGCTGCTAGAGGCTGCGCCCACTGCCCAGCAATCATTTGTGTTAGCGCAGGCTACTGCTTGTAAATTGACAACCGGTGTGGGAGTAGAGTCGTCGCGTGACCAGGAAGTGCCATTCCAATGGACAAATAAATCAGCTCCGCTATTGCTGTTTCCCACTGCCCAGCAATCCGAAGGTGAAACACAATAAATCCCGTTATATCGTGCGGAAGGAATAGTTCCTTTTTCTGTTGCATTTGCATTCGTCCAAGTGGCTCCGTTTTTTCGGGCAAAAGTATTATTGGCACCGACGGCCCAGCAATCTGTACTTGTGTTACAAAAAACATCATTGAATGTGAAACCCGTGAGAGAACCAACGACAACACCTACCCAGCTTGCACCATTCCAGTTGTAAAAAGTATTTCCCTGATTGGTGCCCACCGCCCAGCAATCATTGCTTGCATCACAATGGATGCTATTCATATCATTTTTTTGAGGATTCGAGGGTGTGAGTAGAGACCAGCTAGCTCCATTCCAGCGAGCAAAGACAGGTGCATTTCCTGAACGTATTCCAACGGCATGACAATCGTTTGAGGCATTACAAAAAACACTATTCATTGTCACATTCGGAATGGCAGCGGGTAATTGTGATGTCCAGGTACTGCCGTTCCAGTGTGAAAAGGTGCGATTGGCGCCTACTGCCCATCCATCCTCATAAGAAAGCATCGAGATTCCATTGAGATTGACTGCGCTTGCCGATGCGACCGATGCATTTGTCCATGCGACTTCCGTAGGATTATTCCAGTGAACGTAATTGAAGTTACTGGTCGATGGTTTATTACCCACAGCCCAGGCTTCTTGCAATTGAATGGATTCATTCACCCTTCTGATACCGCCAGGATCACCCGGATTTGCCGGTGATAAAGTAGGTGAACCACCTGAGGAAGATAAATTACATTGATACTGTCCAATCGGCGTGCCTGAGGCATGGGCTGCTGCTGTGCTGCTATCCACACCGCGTGTTGCATTTAAAAAATTGGTGGAATTAACAGCGGTGTAATTAATCAATTCATTATCGATCATGATCCGGCCTGCCGATTGATAACCGGTGGTGCTTGAAACGGGAATCGTTGTCACAGAATTTGTGATAGCGCTGGTTAAAGTTGCCGAGGGTGAAGGCGCTGCAAAAGGTCCGGCGGCGGTGACTGTGAAAGTTCCGTTACCGATGCTATTGGTGAGTGATGCCCCTCCACAAGCATCACGAGAGGCAACGGTGGGCAGCAATAAGGCTCGTATTTCTTGTTCTAGTCCAGAATCTGCAAGATATAAAGCTTCACTGGCGGCCTGAAAATTCGTCGTCGTGAATGCGCTGTTTGAAAAAACATACGCCATGGCAACGGCGAGCATACCCATGACCACAATGAGGGTTACGGTGACGATCGTGAGAAATCCTCGCTGCTTGTTAAGTGAGATCATGTTAAATTCCTCGGATAGATAGAGGTCGAAACCGTAAAATTCGCATTATTTTGTGTCACGGTTAAAGTCACTTTAATAAAGCGTGTTGCAGCCGTGCTTGCAGGCGGTGTTGCTCCGTTTTGATCATAATACGTGAAGGTTAAACTATTAATACCCACGGCTAAGATTTGTGTTGTTGAATTTTGGGTGAGTGTTAAATTAGATCCGCTTAAGGTATACGAAATAGCATCGTTATTAATATCGTTAAATGAAAGTTGTGTTGAGGTGGCTGTCGTGATATCGGATGGTGAGCGGATCTGCCGAATGTCACGGCTCATGCGCTCGAGTGCAAGTTGTCCTTGTGAGTTGGCATCAGCAATATTGGCGGTATTAAAAAAAGCGTTAAACCCTTGAGATAACAAAAGAGAAGACATTGCTACAATAACGCCAAGTATAACAATGACAGTAATGAGTTCAATGAGTGAAAATCCATTTTGTTTTTTCATAGGTTATTAATACTTCGCAAGTAAAAGGTCGACAGATGCATTTCCAGCCCCGCTGACTGTGATGGTAATTGTCTCATAATTGCTGTCACTATTGATCGTCGTCGGTGTGCAGCTTGAGGTAATTGTGAAACCGGCAGGACTGCTACAGTAGGCGGGTACTGATGAATTACAGCTGATGCTGGCATAACCATTGACGCGCCGTTGACCGATAAACCACTCTGCACATTGTTGTGCCGTTTGACTTGCGATCATGTTTTGCAAGAGTGCAGGTGCTTTATTCATCGCGGTGACAAACGACAATAGTATGGCGCTCGCTAATATGCTTGTGATGACTATGAAGATCACAAGTTCAATTAATGTAAAACCGGATTGCTTTTTCATTGGACGTCGACCTGACCTGTTAAAGGAACAACAATGACTGTTTTGGTGCTTCCACTGGATTGTAAGGGAATGGCTGCATTGGCGGAAAGAGGGGTGCCGGGGGAGCCGGTTGTGGAGTAGGGAACGCCTTCACCATCAAATGCAATCAAATTGTTAGGTAGATTTGTTAATGTGCCAAATGAAATTCCAGAACTTAAAGTCACTGTCGTATTCCCTGAGGCAAATCGGACTGCGGTGCCTGCAGTATTTAAAATTTGATAACTGCGAGTGCCTGAGGTGATGACTAGACGGTAACGTTGCGCTTTTGTCATCGCGAGTGATTGCGTGTAACGAAGGTCACTGGCTAGCTGTTGCGCTTGACCATCGGCAGTAAGACTTCCGCTGGGCATATTGATCAATGGCATGACAGCTAAAATACCAAGAATGACAATGACCATGATCACTTCAATCAGCGTGAAACCTTGTATGTTTTTCAAATGGATGTCCTTAGCTTTGATCCCTCGCGAACGCAGGTTAATTATGACAAATTGCTTGATGAGTGTCATCTGGGGTTGAGAAGCGAAGAAAAAATGGACGCAGACACGAAAAGCAGCGATGACAAAATCACCTTAAAATCTATAGCAAAATGATTCATTTTGATAGAAAATACAGTTCTTAAGATAGGTGACACAGGGAAGATATCTTGTGCTCGATAGGATGATGAGTGAATATCAAAAAAGAAAGCAACAGCTCCAGATGCTAATGGCACAAACGCATCTGTTGCAAACTTCACGCGGTTGTTGTTGTCTTAGTATTTCTCCTACAGAATTCTCTTTAGCCTATGCACGTAACACCCTGGATAAATTGGTAATTGAATTTTATGGCTCTTATCCTTATAGCAGTCAGGAAGGATTGAAGAATCGACTTTCTGAGATCGTTAAGCAATATCAGCTTAAAAACGTCTCTTGTGCATGGGTCTTGGCACCGCAAGATTATCAATTGCTGCAAACGGATGCCTTACCTGTCACCGAGAATGAATTTCAGGCGGCAATCCGTTGGAAGTTAAAAGATTTATTACGTTATCCCATCGATGATGTCGTGATCGATAAATTTGAAATCCCTAAAAGTAGCACCAGCCTATCGGACAAAATAATGGTCGTAGCTGCTCAAAAGAGTTATCTGCAGAAGATGAGTGATGAGATTAATGCTTCAGGTTTAAACTTATCTCATATTGATATTACTGAGCTCACACTTCGAAATATGATGGTTTTATTAGAGCAAAATGGTACGGCTCAGGCCTTGGTGTATGTCCAAAGTTCGGTGATTCAAATTATTATCACCTGCGATCAACAATTATATTTTTCGCGCAACATCGATTTTGGTTGGGCTGGTTTAATTCAAAAAAAACCTGAAGAGCTTCCCGCTTATATTGAAGAAGTAGCCAGTGAAATAACCCGTTCTTTTAATTACTATGCCAGTCAGTGGCGGCGAGTGCCGCCTACGCATGTCACTTTTGCAGCGACTAAACAGATTTCTGAAGATGCGATCAAACAATTATCGCAATTTTTAAGTTTGCCCGTTCAATGGTTGAATCTAGGGGAGCGATTTGAAACAAAACAAGAAATGAATGTGGAGCAACAAGGTAAATATTTACCAATTATTGGTGAATTGTTCCGTAAAGAGTGCGAACGTTATGCTTCAACAAATAAACCTTTATAATTTATTACCTAAAAAATCCCGATATGAGCTCTCTCGAGCGAAGGTTTTTTCAATTTATGGTATTTTTTTATTGTTCTTGATGCTTTTGTCGATCAAAGCCTATATGAATAAAAGGCACATGATGATCGAATATACGCAATTGAATCAAAAGGTCACAGCGGTACAGAGTGAGTACGCGAATCTTTTAAAACAATATCCTCTAAAAGATGCGCTCTCTTTAAAAAAAGCAAATGAAGACTTGCAGCGTCAACTTTATCTAAAAACAAAAATGCTAAATTTATTAACGGGTAAAAATAACTTTTCAAAGTATTTACTCGGAC
>BMAG01000047.1 GCA_014132595.1 Gammaproteobacteria bacterium
GTAGTTTGACGGGTGCAAAAATCGTTGGCTGAATATGATTATAATCAGGATCCGATTTTACGGTTAGATGTTTACGTTTTTCCAAATCGTTTAACATTTGATTGATGATGCTCATTAAATAATTCCCTTATACCAATAAAGGAATAAAACACCGGCCATTAAAGTGCCGATGATCCAGAGAGATAATTTATATTTTTTATCTGAAAACACATCGACATGGGTATCGCGAATGGCTAATTTCATCATTTTAGGAGATACGATCTTCTCACCCGCCCCATAGGCCAAAAGAAGCGCTTTATGCGATAAAATATTAATAATACGCGGCACCCCTTTGCTTGCTTTATATAATCTTTTCCTCGCTTTTTTTGAAAACAGCGAGCCTGAGGAATACCCTGCGATAGCTAGACGATGAAATATATATGTATCCATATCTTCGGGGCTTAACAAGGGAAGATAATAAGAAAAAGTAATACGCTGTTTTAATTGTCGAAGAAGAGGATTATTTAAATGGCGATCCAGTTCAGGCTGACCAAATAAAACAACTTGTAGTAATTTTGCTTTTTCAGTTTCAAGATTGGTTAAAAGCCGCACCGCTTCCAAACTTTCAATAGGAAGCGCCTGTGCTTCATCAATCACAAGCACAATGCGTTTGCCTGCATGATTCAATTCAAGAAGCTTTGCATTTAACAATCCCAGCAATTCATGCTGATCTTGCATCGAATTCAATTCAACGCCGAGCTCACGTGCGATGGCTTTACGCAATTCCAGCGGATTTAAATCTGGATTAGGAATATAGGCAGTGACATATCCCTCCCCTAAACTATTTAATAATTTTCGGCACAGTAAAGTTTTCCCTAAGCCCACTTCTCCAATAATTTTAATAAAACCTTCGCCGTTTTTCAGACTGAATAATAATACATTTAACGCTTCCTGATGCCCCTTTAACTGACAGAAAAAACCGACATTCGGCGTCAATCCAAAGGGTAGTTCGTTAAACTTAAAGTATTCTAAATACATTCTGTTTCCCCTATTACTAATTTATAGCCGCCGTCGTTAGCATCGCCGCCGTTATTATCATCACTGCCGTCATTGTCGTCATTGCCGTCATTGTCGTCATTGCCGTCATTGCCGTCATTGCCGTCATTGCCGTCATTGCCGTCATTGCC
>BMAG01000048.1 GCA_014132595.1 Gammaproteobacteria bacterium
CACCGTACGATCATACGCTTCATTAATTTTTTGAATCGGAATCAACTCAATATCCACCGCAACCTGTAGCTTATGCCGCACAAACGAATACAATGATCCAAACTTCGGTAAAATCTCCTTTATCAGAAGATACAAATCATCCGGTTGTTTTAACGCCGCTTCATTTGACGCCTGCCATTCTTACGACGATCACCTTGCAAGTAGATAAAGATACCACTTTATTGCGTTTTCTATTGAGTCAGGATGCGCTATATCGAGTGGCGACGCATGGGAATCATCTTGTTCTTATACTTGAGAATGCACGATTGGTCGGTAGTGTCCCGCCGCTCAATATGTTAAATAGTGCTGTTAAAGACATCACGATGGTAAATCGGCGTGATGGGAATCTGGAAATGAATCTAACGTTGAATGATGGCGTAGATTTATCTCGGCTGGAATTGAATGAATCTCAGAAATTGCCAGAATTACAATTAGATTTGTTATCGACAGGGCTGCCTGATGCGACATCCTCTAATGCAGCACCTCATGTCCCTCCGTCCCCTCAGCCGGTGGATTCGATTATTAAAGTAAGAACCGATATTTCAATGAGTGATCAATATCAAGAGGCTCTGAAATTATCGACGGAAGGGCATAGTCATGATGCAATTAAAATGCTGACATTTTTATTAGAGAAAGATCCAGATTATGCCGATGTGAGAGAATCATTGGCATCGTTACTGATTGCGCAAGGAAATCTGGCTCGTGCAGGTCAACTTTTGCAATCGGGCTTGGAGCAAAGACCTTTTTATCCCGCTTATGTGCAGCTGAAAGCGAAAATGTTGGTGAGTCAGGGGAAAATAAAGGAGGCGATGAATTTATTGCAAAAAGCGCCTCCGACGATCACAGTAGATCCAGGCTATCATGCGTTTATTGCGGCGCTTTATCAACGACAAGGACAGGCGGCGTTAGCGGAAAAATTGTATGAGCAGTTGTTGGCAGTGCAACCGAATAATGCGACCTGGTGGATGGGATTAGGGATTGCTTTGGAAAGTTTAGGTAAATCGACGTTGGCGAGGGAAGCGTATGTGAGAGCACGGGATAGTGATCATATTAATCCTGAGTTGAAGGTATTTGCACAGTCGCGAGTGAATCATTTGCAGCAATGACGAAGGTAGATTTTAATCAAGGAACAATGTGATGCAAATCAGAAAAATTAAGTTAGGACAAATCCTGCTGGATAAGAATCTGATTACTCAGCAGCAATTTGATGCTGCCATGATTGAGCAGATGGCCAGTGGTAAAAAGTTGGGAACAGTCCTTGTTGATATGCAATTTATTACAGAAGATGATTTATTGAAATTGCTTTCTGATCAATTGAATATTCCGTACATCGATTTACGCGCTTTTAATTTTAACCCTGAATTAGTGCGTTTGATTCCTGAATCTTCTGCTCGTCGATTTCACTGTATTGTTTTACAACGTCAAGAACAAGGTCTGCTTGTAGGCATGTCAGATCCGCAAGATATATTGGCGTATGATGAAATTATGTCGCAGGTTAAACAACCCATACAAATTGCGTTAGTGCGTGAGTCCGATTTGCAGAGGATTTTAGACGTGGCTTACAGGCATTCTGCTGAAATTTCGCATCTCGCCGAAAAATTATCTTCACAAATGAAAGAAAGCGAGTATGACAGTTCACAATTGACAGCAGGTCTTTCGACAGCAGATACGCCGGTTGCAAAATTATTACAAACGATTTTTGAAGATGCAGTCCAGGTAAACGCATCGGATATTCATATTGAACCCGGTGAGCGATTATTGCGTATCAGACATCGTGTCGATGGGGTTTTACATGAGCAAATTTTAAAAGAAGGAAATGTGTCAGATCCTTTAGCATTACGTTTAAAATTAATGGCCCATTTAAATATTGCAGAAAAACGTATACCTCAGGATGGACGTTTCAGCATCAAAATCAGAAATAAAAATTTTGATGTGCGTTTGTCAACGATGCCTACCATGTATGGTGAGTCCGTTGTGATGCGTCTTTTAAATCAATCGGCGGAATTATTAGTGCTGGATAAATTGGGTATGCCTGCCGATATGCTGCAAATATTACATCGTATTATGACATTGCCTAATGGATTGTTATTAATTACGGGTGTAACAGGCAGCGGGAAGACCACAACTTTGTATGGCATTTTAAATGAATTGAATCTTGAAGATACCAAAATCATTACGGTGGAAGATCCTATTGAGTATCGGTTGCCGCGTATTACGCAAGTACAGGTCGAACCCAAAATTAATTTGACCTTTGCCCGAGTTTTACGTGCTTCTCTGCGGCAAGATCCTGATATTATCATGGTGGGTGAATTGCGGGATCACGAAACGGCAGAGATTGCAATACGTGCTGCAATGACGGGTCATTTTGTATTGTCAACGTTACATACGAATGATGCTATCACAAGTACAGTGCGACTACTTGATATGGGCATCGAAGGTTATCTGATTGCAAGTGTATTACGCGGCGTTATCTCGCAACGCTTAGTTCGACGAATTTGTACCAATTGCAGTATGGATACGAAATTAACGCCACAGGAAGAAACATGGCTGATCACGGTTGCCGGTAAAGTAGATCCAACTATCAAATATAAACAAGGTACAGGATGCGCGTATTGCCATCAAACAGGATTTAAAGGACAAATTGCACTGTTTGAATTGCTAGAAATTACAACCCCGCTTGCAAATGCTTTAAGAGTGAATAATACGCTTGAGTTTGTGCGTATTGTCAAAGAAGAAATGCAATTTAAATCGCTCGTTTTTGGCGGTTTGGAATTAGCAAAAAATGGTATTACGACGTTAAGTGAAGTGATGCGAATTTATGGCGATGTTCAAACGGATGATTTAGAAAAAATAGTGTAATTGATTGGATAAAGCGATATGCCTATTTTTGAATATGAAGGCCGCGATTCAACCGGTAAATTGGTGAAAGGCGAGCATACTGCGACCTCGGAAGCTAATTTGAGTGCAACCTTAATCAAAGATAATATTATTCCAATTCGTATCGTTCTGAAACAAGATAAAAAATCTTTTTTCTCACAGTGGTCTTCGATTATTCGAAGAAAAGAAGTGAGTAATTCCGATTTGAGTTTATTCACGCGGCAGATGTATACCTTATTAAAATCAGGCGTTCCGATCATGAGTGCAGTCAATCACTTGTCTGAGAATGCACGCAATCTGCGATTTGCGGAAGTCTTGAGAAATGTTGCGGAGGATTTGCAGGCAGGAAAAAGCTTAGGGATTGCGATGCAGCAATATCCTAATGTTTTTGGTCAGTTGATTGTGGGTATGGTGCGTGTCGGTGAAAATACAGGTCGATTGAACGATGTTTTTTTGAATTTGACGGGATACCTTGAGTTAGAAGATACTACACTGAAAAGAGCAAGATCAGCGATTCGTTATCCTGTTTTTGTGATTGCAGCGATTTTTATCGGTATGATCGTGATTAATATTTTTGTGATTCCTGTTTTTGCCAAAGTGTATATGCGGGCACATATTCCCTTGCCTAAAATGACGGTATTGTTGATTGCTTTTTCCACGTTTGTGACCACGTATTGGCCCGTGATTGTGATTGCACTTTTCCTTGGGTTTTGGGGATTGCGATATTATTTAAATACACCGGAAGGACAGTTGGCCTGGCATAAAAATCAATTGAAGCTGCCTGTCATCGGTGTTTTATTAAAAAGAATCACTTTACTTAGATTTGCACAAACATTTGCAATTGTAGCGAATTCAGGTATTCCCATTGTGCAAGGTCTCACATTGGTGGCGCAGTCTGTTAATAATCTTTATGCAAGGCAGGAAATAATGAACATGCAAGAGGCAATTCAGCATGGGAATAGCATTCTGCAAGCTGCGTATCAGTGTAAGCTTTTTACACCTATCGAATTACAGATGCTGGGAGTTGCGGAAGAAACCGGTGAATTAGGTGCCATGCTCAATGAAATTGCTTATTACTATCAGCGCGAAGTGGATTTTGATTTAAAGAGATTAACTGATTTAATTGAGCCCATACTATTAATTGCGATATCTATCATGGTATTATTAATGGCACTCGCAGTTTATTTACCGATTTGGAATATGGTCAAGCTTGCGCATCAATAAACGTTGGGATGGAAAGGAATGGAGGCTTTATGGCATTGAAACAGCGTGGTTTTACACTGATTGAGTTAGTGATTGTTATTGTGATCCTTGGGATTTTAGCAGTTGTTGCCATTCCGCAGTTTATTGATTTGTCAGGGGATGCAAATCGTGCTGCAGTGCAAGGTGTAGCAGGTGCACTATCTTCTGCCAATGCCGTGAACTATGCCGCTCGTAAAGAAAATTCTTCAAATGGTGTGGCTGTTTCCAATTGTACGAATGTGGCGAGCGCATTGGTGAATGCAACATTGCCAACGGGTTATACGATTACCTCACTTGCGGTAACTGTGGGCACGACTGGGGTCTGTACTGTGACTGGCCCGTCAGGATCAACGGCTACTTTCTCGGCAACGGGTATTAATTAATTTTTATCCGCAGTCATATGTTCTAAAGTGAGCGAGGATCTTTTAAAGATTCTCGCTTTTTTTTATATCGCGAAGGAAAAAATATGCAAACTACAAAAGCTTATGCAGTACTGAAAGAAAAAGAACCTCTGCAACCTTTTCAAATTGAACGTCGGGAAGCGGGGCCTTTCGATGTGGAAATTGATATTCATTTTTGTGGGGTTTGTCATTCGGATATTCATCAGGCACGGAATGAATGGGACGGGGCGGTTTATCCGATGGTGCCGGGGCATGAAATTGCGGGGAAGGTAATTCGTGTTGGGAAGGATGTTAAAAAATTTAAAGTCGGTGATACGGTGGGCGTGGGTTGTTTTGTCGACTCTTGTCGTACGTGTGATATGTGCAAACAGAGTCTTCAGCAATATTGTCCGCATCAAATTTGCTTTACGTACAATGGCACTGAAAAAGACGGTAAAACGCCGACGTTTGGTGGTTATTCTACAAAAATTGTGGTGGATGAGAATTATGTTTTAAAAATTCCTGCATCGATTCCTTTGGATAAGGCAGCACCGCTTTTATGTGCAGGGATTACGACGTATTCGCCTTTGCGTCATTGGAAAATTAAAAAAGGGGATAAGGTGGCAGTGGTGGGTTTAGGGGGCCTTGGACATATGGCGGTTAAGCTTGCGGCTGCGATGGGAGCGGAGGTCACTGTATTAAGTACGTCGGATCGTAAAAAAGCAGATGCGATGCGTTTGGGGGCTACGCATTTTGTGAATACGAAAGAGCCGGGTGTTTTTGAAAAATATAAAAGTCATTTTGATTTTATGATTAATACGGCATCAGGTGATATTCATATTGATGAGTATGTTCAGCTTTTAAAATATGATTGCACGATGGTGTTATTGGGAGTGCCTGAGATTCCTTATAAAATGGATGCGTTTTCACTGATTGGGAATCGTCGTCATATTGCGGGGTCTTTGATTGGCGGGATTAAGGAAACGCAAGAGATGCTGGATTTCTGTGCGGAGCATCAGGTTGCGGCGGATATTGAGTTGATTCCGATTCAAAAAATTAATGAAGCGTATGATCGTACGGTG
>BMAG01000049.1 GCA_014132595.1 Gammaproteobacteria bacterium
CGCTCGATCTCAAATTGAGTCAATCGCAATGAATGCAGTAATCAATTCCGAACGCGCGCTTGGTCATCAAGTAACTGATGTTTCAGCAGAAAAATGCGGCTGGGATGTGACCAGCATACCACCACTTACCGATGGCAGGATTCCCTCAGCACGCCACATTGAAGTTAAAGGTCGGGCTAAAGGTCAAAGCACCATCACGGTTACACGTAATGAAATTCTTTATGGATTAAATCAATCAGATAAATTCATGCTGGCAATTGTTTTAGTGGATGGTAACAATTTTGACGGGCCATTCTATGTCAAGAATCCATTTAATCAAGAACCAGATTGGGCAGTAACCAGTATAAATCTCGATCTTAATCAGCTGCTTGCTCGCGCTGAACCACCTGCTCAAAGGAATAAATCTAATGACAATCATTAAAATTCCAAAAAAACTTATCGAGGTCGCTCTGCCACTTGATGCAATCAATACAGCAGCGGCACGTGAAAAGTCAATTCGTCATGGCCACCCAAGCACATTACATCTTTGGTGGGCACGCCGCCCATCTGCTGCTGCACGCGCAGTAATTTTTGCTCAAATGGTTAACGATCCAGGATATGAGCGCCACCTTGGTCGCGGCATAAATAAAGAAAAAGCCGCAATTGAGCGAGAACGATTATTTAAAATAATAGAAAAGCTAGTACAATGGGATAATACGAATAATGAAGAAGTGTGGCGAGAAGCTCAAAAGGAAATTTGGAATTCATGGCAAGAGACTTGTGCGCTTAATAAAAATCATCCGCGAGCATCAGAACTTTTTAATCCAGAAAAGCTTCCATCTTTTTATGATCCATTTGCAGGAGGTGGCACCTTACCTCTCGAAGCACAACGATTAGGACTTGAAAGTTATGCCTCTGATTTAAATCCTGTAGCTGTAACCATAAATAAAGCAATGATTGAGATTCCACCTAAATTTTCTAATCGTAAACCTATAGGGCCATTTAACTCAGAAAAAAAACAAACTAATTTTTTTGATCCGTGGTCAGGAGCAAAAGGATTAGCTGAAGATGTACGCCGTTATGGGTTATGGATGCATAACGAAGCAGAAAAACTTATTGGTAATTTATACCCTACAATTAAAATCACTAAAGAATTAGTAGAGGAGCAGCCGCATCTAAGTTCATTTATAGGTGAAAAACTGACAGTTTTGGCATGGCTTTGGGCACACACAGTAAAAAGTCCAAGCCCAGCTTATTCACATGTGGATGTTCCTTTAGCTTCTACTTTTATTTTATCTGAAACAACAAAAACTAAGGCATACATTGAGCCACTTATCGAAAGCGACACATATAGCTTTATTGTTAAAATGGGTACGCCTCCAAGTAAAACTAAAACAGGTACAAAAATTGGGCGAGGAGGCCATTTCCAATGCTTATTAAGCTCCTCACCTATCTCTGTGCAATATATTCGAAGTGAAGGAAAAGCTGGTCGCTTAGGCCGTCGTCTAATGGCAATTGTAGCAGTGGGCTCTATGGGACGTGTTTATTTATCCCCAACAAATGAGCAAACTGAAATTGCTAACAAAGCAATTCCTGCTTGGAAACCAGATCTGGATATCAATCACAATCCTAGAGATATTCGTACCCAATTATACGGAATATATAAATATGGTGACCTCTTTACGCCACGTCAATTGGTGGCATTAAACACTTTTTCAGATTTAATTGGAAAAGTTATTTCATTGGCTCGTACTGATGCAATTCATGCAGGCATGAGCGATGATGATCTTGGTCTCGACGCCGGCGGAATAGGAGCATTTGCCTATGCAGAAGCTATAGGAGTCTATTTATCATTCGCAATTAGTAAATGCACAGATTATTGGAATACGAGTACAACGTGGATGCCCAGAGGTACAATTGGCCATCTTTTTTCAAAGCACGCAATACCAATTTCCTGGGATTATCCCGAAGCAAATCCATTCGCTGCATTTCACTGTGCATGGTATGAAGCTGTTGGTTGGGTGGCTAAAGCAATAGAAATGTTGCCAGGTAAAGGCCATGGCTATAGCCATCAAATTGGAGCAGGCGAACAACAGCTTGGAAAAAATAAAGTAATTTCTACTGATCCACCATATTATGACAACATTGGATATGCTGACTTATCAGATTTTTTCTACGTTTGGCTAAGACGCTCATTAAAACCCATATATCAAAATTTGTATGCCACACTAGCCGTACCAAAAGCAGAAGAATTAGTGGCAACACCCTACAGACATGGCAATAAAGAAAAAGCTGAAAACTTTTTTCTTGAAGGTATGACGCAAGCCATGGAAAGTTTAGCTTCACAAGCGCATCCAGCTTTTCCAGTGACAATTTATTATGCATTTAAACAATCAGAAACAAAGAATGAAGAAGGAACCTCAAGTACTGGATGGGTAACATTTCTTGAAGCTGTATTAAAAGCAGGTTTTGCATTAACTGGTACATGGCCAATGCGAACCGAAAGAGCTAATCGTTCCGTAGGTTTAGGAACAAATGCTCTTGCTTCTAGTATAATTCTTGTTTGTCGCAAACGAGCTTTAGATGCAGATACAATTTCTCGACGCGAATTTTTACGAGAATTAAATGCGTCTCTCCCAATAGCACTAGATGAAATGACACGCGGAAATATTAATTCACCTGTCACCCCTGTTGATCTTTCCCAAGCTATTATTGGGCCTGGAATGGCAATATTTAGTCAATATACAGCCGTGTTAGAAGCAGATGGGAAAACTATGTCTGTTCGAACCGCTCTTCAACTTATTAATCGCTTCTTAGCAGAAGATGATTTCGATCATGATACGCAATTCTGTCTTCACTGGTTTGAAACACACGGCTGGATTGAAGGAAAATTTGGCGAGGCGGATGTATTAGCACGCGCCAAGGGAACTAGTGTTAACGGCCTACAAAATGCAGGCGTAGTTAAGAGCGCTGGAGGAGATTTATGCCTACTGAGATGGCATGAATACTCTCCCGATTGGTCGCCTGAAACAGACAAGCGCACGCCTATTTGGGAAGCACTTCACCAACTTATTCGCGCTCTAAATCAAAACGGTGAATTTGCAGCGGGGGCGCTTTTAGCAAAAATGCCTACTCGCGCTGAACCTATTCGGGCATTAGCTTATCGCCTTTATACTCTTTGCGAACGCAAAAGATGGGCAGAGGATGCTCGTGCCTATAATGAAATAATTGACGCTTGGGCTGGAATTGAAAAAGCCTCTCATGAGGTAGGTCACTCAGGTTCCCAAACGAAACTAGATATTGGATTTTGAGGTATAGAAAATGAGTTTAAAACCGTGGCGTGAAATAGCAGTTCCTCATGAAGACGTTCTAAAAGGGACATTTCAGCAAGCAGAATTTGCTGCTGACCTATCTCGTGTCCATGAGGGAACAGCGACATCAGAGTATCAAAATCCGGTATTATTTTTTCAGCGTACCTTTATAACAGAAGGCATGCGCCTGCTGCTAGATTCCGTGATCAAACGATTATCAGGTCTAGGTGGGGATCCAGTCATTCAATTACAAACTGCATTTGGTGGTGGAAAAACTCACACCATGTTAGCAGTTTATCACCTCGCTAATGGTGAAGTAACCGCTGAAAAACTTGAAGGTATTTCCCCAATTTTGAGCGCAGCTGGCGTATCAACATTACCCAAAGCTCGGATTGCAGTTCTGGACGGAATACGGCTATCACCTAATCAAAAAATGCAACGACAAAATATTGTTGTTAATACATTGTGGGGAGAATTAGCAGCGCAACTTGGCGGAGAAGAAGGATATCAGTTAGTTCGAGAGGCAGATATATCCGGCACTTCACCTGGTAAAGCAATAATTGAATCTCTTTTATCTCGATATGCCCCATGTGTGATTCTGATTGATGAGCTTGTATCTTATATACGCCAATTTGAAGAAGGTAAAACTCTTTCTGGCGGCACTTTCGACTCCAATTTATCATTTATACAAGCATTAACAGAAGCATTAAAAGCAGTGCCAACAGCAATTTTATTGGCATCTCTTCCTGAGTCGGATAAAGAGGCTGGCGGTCAGCGTGGTGCAAAAACATTAAATGCACTCTCACATTATTTTGCTCGAATTCATGCTCTATGGAAGCCTGTTTCTTCCGAAGAGGGTTTTGAAATTGTGCGGCGTAGATTATTCACTACTATAAATGATACATCAGCAGCCGAAAAAGTATCTCGTGCTTTTGCAGATTTATATGTCACAAATAAAACTGACTTCCCGAGTGAAACACAAGAGGGTCGTTACGCTGAACGCTTAAAACAAGGATACCCAATTCATCCCGAAGTATTTGATCGTTTATACGAGGACTGGTCATCACTAGATAATTTTCAGCGCACGCGTGGCGTTTTAAAATTAATGGCTAAAGTAATTCATCGATTATGGAAAGATGGCAATAACGACCTTTTAATTATGCCTGGCAATATACCGTTATATGACGCCGACACAAGAAATGAGGCGATCTATTACCTGCCACAAGGTTGGGATCCCGTACTTGAAGGTGAAGTAGATGGTGAACGCGCAGAGTCGACAGATATTGAAAATCGCGATACTCGTCTCGGCAGCGTCCAAGCGTGCCGCCGTACTTGCAGAGCAATATTTCTGGGCAGCGCACCTACTACAGCAAATCAATTAGTGCGCGGCCTTGAGCTGGAACGCGTGTTACTAGGCGTAGTGCAGCCCAACCAACAAGTTGGGATTTTTAAAGATGCATTGCGTAGATTAACTGAAGACCGTTTACATTACTTATATAGCAGTAATAATCGTTTCTGGTTTGACACTCGCCCTAATCTTCGACGGGAAATGGATGAACGTAAACGACGCTTTCAAGATAAAGAAGACATTTATCCTATAATACGTGATCGCATACAACGAAGCTTTGCTTCCAGCATATTTAACGGCATCCATGTTTTCTCTCCAAGCGGAGACGTACCAGATGACTGGCAATTACGTCTTGTAGTTCTTCCACCAAATGCAGCATTTAGTCGAAATGGGCATAACAGTGCAATAGAACCCGCGGAAAATATTTTGAAACATCGAGGCGATCAACCTCGGCAAAAACAAAATCGTTTAATTTTTCTTGCCGCTGATTACGACAGCGTTAGTCGTCTAACAGAACAGGTTCGCTCCATGCTCTCCTGGCAATCAATAGTTAATGATATTAAGGAAATGAGACTCAACCTCGATCAATTTCAATCCCGACAGGCAGCTAAAAGCCTTGAAGATGCCAATGATGCGTTAGGACGAATGATTAGAGAAACATACAAATGGTTACTAGCACCGACGCAAGAAGCTCATTCAGGTAAAGGCATTTCAGATATCAAATGGGAACATTTCCAAATTAATGCTGGTGCAGCAAACTTTACGCAAGAAATTGAGCATATACTTAAAGAAAATGAAATTTTAATAACTGAATGGGCTCCCATACATTTATCGAATGTACTTAAAACATGGTTTTGGAAAGATGATGTTAAAGAAATAAATGCTCTCAATGTATGGCAGAAAAGCTGTAGTTACCTGTACCTCCCTCGATTAAAAGATGAAAACGTTTTTAAGTTAACCTTAAACGTTGGCGCAGAAAGCTTGGATTTTTTTGGTTTAGCTCAAGGCAAAGAAGATAATAAATATATTGGGTTCACTTTTGGCAAACCTACATCATTATTTATGGATTCTACTTTACTCATAATCGATCCAACAACAGCGTTAACATATATGGAAGCTCAAAAGACTGCTTTTGATGCATCTCAGGCGACAACTATAACTGGGACGACCCCCAATATTAATTACAATAACTCTTCAGTGAATGAAAACACAGAAAAACCAACATCCAGAGAAGCCACCTTAACACAAAAAAATAAACGGCAATTTTATGCCAACATCGAACTCGACCCATTTCAATCAAAGAAACAGTTTGCCGACATTGTCGATGAAGTTATTCTACAATTCACCTCTCGCCTTGATGTAAAAGTTAAAATTTCTGTTGAAGTTGAAGCTGAATCAGGTTCAGGTTTTGACGAAGCACTACAGCGATCGGTAAAAGAAAATTGCAATGTATTACACTTTAAAAATGCGGAATTTGAAGAAGATGAATAAATAGGTCAAAAAAATGCAACACATGGTAAATAAAAGGATTTTTCTTGGAGGAAAAACGTGCCTAACTAGAGGTTGGTATCTTCGTTCTAGTGGTATTCAGATCCCGCTCACTAAAGCCGATCAATTTCGCATAAATGAGGGGATTGAAATAGGTAAAATAGCACGTTCACTTTATCCGCAAGGGACGCTAGTAAGCGAGTGCACCAATATCCTTAATTATGAAAAAACCAAGGAGTTAATTGGTAATAATCACATTCAAGTCATTTTTGAAGCCGCTTTCATTCATAATGACAACATTGCCAGAGCAGACATCCTTGAGCGCAAAAATGGTGAATGGCATTTAATAGAAGTAAAATCCAGTGTTGTTGCTGATAAAATAAAAGATGAATTAATTGATGATCTCACTTATACAACTGTAATTCTCAAGTTATGCGGTATTGAACCAACGAAAATGAGTTTACTATTGGTATCAAAAAATTATCGCTTAGGGATGGATAATAGAGATTTTTTTGTAGAGATAGACTGCACTACAAAAGTAAATGAAAGAAAGGGTGATTTTCTTGCGAAAGTTGATGAAATAGCAACCGCTACTGGTTTACCAAAAAAACCTGAACCTAAGTTTATTTATGAATGCAAAGATTGTGATTACTATAAAGATTATTGTTTAGGAAAAAACATTGATGATTCAATTTTCGACTTGCCGCGTTTGGGCGAAAAGAAATTTAAGCTCTACACCGAATCAAATATTTCTCTTATTAGCCAAATAACAAACAACGATGATCTTTCTGCTACACAAAGAATGGTATGGGATGCTGTCATCAATAAAAAATCATTTCTTGATAAGGTACAATTAAAATCTTTATTAGATAAAATTAAGTTCCCCACTTATTATTTGGATTTTGAATCAGTCAGCACTGCTCTCCCACTTTATGAAAATATTGGACCATACGAAGAAATTGTAACGCAGTACTCAATACATAAATTCGAAATGCTAAATAGCAACGAAGAACACTTTGAGTTTCTAGCGGATTATACAAAAGATGACAGAAAATTTTTATCTGAGAAATTATTGAAAGATATAGGAACTGAGGGAAGCGTTATAGTCTTTCATGCTGCTGCAGAAAAGCGATTTATTAATAACCTAATAAAAGCATTGCCAGAGTACAGCAATGAATTAAGCGCAATAATAAACCGCATTATTGATTTAGAAGATATTATTAAGGCATCCTACTATGACCCCAACTTTCACGGCAGCTACTCCATAAAAGTAGTGTTGCCAACACTTGTTCCTGACATGAGCTATGAACATTTAGCGATAGGTGACGGACAAAGTGCGACGGTAGCTTTTGCTGAATTAGCGCGAGGGAAGTACACCTCACAAGAAGCCTGTAATATTCGAAATCAATTACTTGCTTATTGTAAGCAAGATACCTTTGCTATGGTAAAAATTTACAATAAACTACTTTCTTTGTGTAATTAAAATATCACCGCTAACTTGAATTTTTAATATCAGCCACCATATTTTAATTAACACTTTAAAAGGGAAATTTAAGCATGAAACCATTCAACCCCACTGATTACGAAATAGCTGAAGAAATTGAAATTAGACAACGCAAATTATGTAGCATCATTGACCTTGCCAACCAAAAAATTGAGTCTGGTCAAATTGACGAAGCAATTACCTTATTCTCAGAAGCACAACATCTCGCACTGTATGTACGTGATGGTCTGCAAGTTAGAGTTCTAAATGAGCAAGCAGATAATGAATTGTGGAATGAACTTAAGAGGAAGATTGACTCATTAACTGTAGCTTCCTAACAATAATGAAAGTATAAAAATCATACAACCAACCATCGCGGATTATCCATTATGAATTGCTGTCATTGTTCCCGTAATGCCTTTACCACCATCAATGGAGCAGCATTATGTTTAAGTTGTCACACAGACTTCCAAAACACCTCTAATAACCAAATTAGTAGCGCATATCAAGCGCAGCGAGGATCAGACGTTGCACATAGCATGTTTTTAAGGGCTGCCGCCCAGCGGTCTGAGAATCGAATAAAAAATGAAAGAAATGCAGAGGTGAATAACTACAACATAACAGTACAAGGCAATAATAGCGGCCTCCTGCAAGCAGGAAAAACTCTGACTCAGAATAACATTGGTATTAATAATTTATCCAAATCGGGCAATGACAGTGTAGATTGGCTAGCAAAAATCATAGCAAATGGCCTGAAGAAATTTTGGATGTGGTTAATAGGTTTTTTCGTGTAAAAAATTCGAAACCTCACCAATATTAAAACCATTCCATATTCTAGAATCAGGAATGGTTAAATTGTCCATATTTGGCGTTAATAACCATTCGCAATTCGCGAATCACGAATGTAAAATGTTCATTGTTCGCGAACAGCGAACACTATGGGACGCGGGTTCAATTGATTTTTCAGGACGGTTTTTTCAGGGGTATTATTTGGGGTATGTTACAAAATTCACATGATTAAATCTTAATTTAATCAATATTATAGAAACTTAACTCCATTCCCGCCGCCTATAAAAACAGAGTCACCCATTAGCCAACCTCCGTCAATAAAAAAACACCTCTCTACGAATATTTTCATTTTTCGTATTAATTATTGAAGATATTTTTAAAAATTCATATTGCTGTAAATGACATACACCCAAATTTTCGTCTTAAGTTGTCAACTCTACTGAGTTGCAACAGTCACCCATCAGAATCAAGATATGCTGCTTAGCCTAAGCATTACGGCAAACCCCTGGCATTAAAATATCGTAGGTGCCATACCGTGTCCATGTGATGCATTTAACAGGCATAATGGCTACTGTTTCCAGTTCCAGACCTTATAAGGAAATTTAAAATGGATTTGACATCCTCACTTTCCAAGGGAAAATGAGGATGTCAAGATGTTAACCGACCATACTATCCTGCATTTCCCCTTCTATTGTACATTCAATTTTTTTCTTATATCCTGATAATTTTAATTCACCTTTTGTATTGGCAAGATTTGTTGCTATGGAGCATTGATGATGTTGGTTAAATTGGTTCGCCGTAGCAGGTAAAACATGCCCATCTACAGAGTCAATGACCACGCCTGCAGCCATATGTTGATTCAGATTGATTGGTATTATATAGCTATCATCAACTTGAATCGTCTTCATCTCTTCTAATAAAGCATGGCTTCCTTTGTCCTGATAAGCGAGTTGATAAACAATTTGCATTGGCTTATTTACAGTAAGTTTTACTTCATTAGCATGGACCGCTTCAATGGTCATCGTGCTTAACATTAAAAAACTGACTGCTAATCTTTTGAATTTCATGGTTCATTCCTCATAGGTTGTTAATAAATTATCAATTGTTTTATCATCGACGATATGTATAATAAACTTTACAAATTTATATGTAAAGTCTATTATACATCTGCAGGAGAATGAACGAATGCCTAGGATAATAAGCAAGCTGACTATTTATAACTCAATCCAGGAGATGCGGCATGCTAAATCCATTACACAACAAGATTTAGCAGATGCAGTAGGAGTCACTCGCGCGACGATTGTTGCACTTGAAAAAGGAAATTATAACCCATCCTTGGAACTGGTATTTAGAATCGCTAAATTTTTTAAAACTGATATTGAGAAAATATTTTATGAAAAAGGAGCAAGTCGTGAATAAATTAATACGTTATATACAATTCTATTTATTAATTGGGCTGCCGTTTGTGATTGCTTGCATGGTTTGGAGTAATGCACGGAGTGAAAGTGAAGTTTTACAGAATGCGGGCTTTTTTGCCAAAGCCTCCTGGGAAATATTATCTTGGAACTTAATGCTTTGGTTTGCATTATTAATTATTTTCCTTGTGATGTTGGTTGCAATTCCGAGCGTGAGAGACAACACATTAAGACATTTGGCCAACTTAAAAGAACGAGATGAACGAGAAGAATACATTACAGGAAAAGCGGCTAGCGCTGCTTATATTTCTACTTTAAGTCTTGTTATTTTCTTTTTGTTTTTTTCTGTATTTTCATTGAGTATCTTTTTTATGCCAAAAGACCAACTGCATAAAAAACGCATTACTGTCGCTATTCATGTAGGAATAAATCTTTTAGAAAAAACTAACCCTGAAATTATCCCACAAGGTGAAGTTTTGTTTTCCACAAAAAATATTATGCCTTCAAGCTCTAGCATACTCATTATCTTATTAGCTTGGCAGTTATTAATATTTAACTATACCGCACGAAAAGAGCAGAAAATGAATTAGATTATTTATATTTAATTGCATAAAGGATCACTTTACTATGACATTTTTTTTAATCACATTGTTTTCTTTGATTTTGATTACATTATTCACTTGGCGATTTTTATCAAACTATTATTCTTTACCTTGCCCAAGTTGGTTATCTTGGATGGTTGAAATGGACAATCCTTTTGCTAAAACGCACAAAGCTTCCCGTATTATTGAACATCTACAAATTAAACCCAATATGACTATCCTAGATATGGGTTGCGGCCCGGGCAGAGTCACAATTCCATTGGCAAAAGCCATGCGGAATAACGGTGAAATTGTAGCGATGGACACCCAAATGACGATGCTTGAACGTATTGAAAAAAAAGCAATCCTAGAAAAATTAACAAATATAAAATTTCTTCATGCCTGCCTTGGTGAAAATAAATTAGAAAAAAATAAATTTGATCGCATACTTTTAGTAGCCGTATTAGGTGAAATTCCCAATCGGGAGCTTGCCTTAAAAGAATTATTTTTTTCTCTTAAACCAGGCGGTATGCTTTCTATCACTGAAACGCTGTTTGATCCTCATTATCAAAGGATAAAAATGGTATTGTCTCTTGCTAATAAACTGGGTTTTCAAGAGGAAAATCGATATGGAAACATCATAGCCTATACTATCAATTTAAAAAGACCTCTTGAATGATGCCAGAAACGGGGTCAGGCTTGCACAATTGCACTCTCATAACTACTTATCAATCATCAATGTGCAATTGTACAAGCCTGACCCCGTTTCTCACAAAGATAAAAAATATTTTATTGATGGCTCAATCTATAATTGCCCCTTTTGCAAAAGAGGAAATGTAAGTTATATCATTATCGATCAAGGCTCATTTGATAACTCAAACACTAAAACTGCCCATTTTTATATAATTCAATGCACAGATTGCGGAAAAGAATCATTTCATCTAAGTGAATATAAGCTTGATACACGCAGCTACGGCCACACAGCGAAAAAATTTACCTTTCCACCAAAGCAAGTCAAAGTGAATTTATTATCAGAAAGGCCTTCCTCGACTATTAAAGATATTTTTGACAGGGATGGTAACCATGTACAAGAGCTTGATGATGCATTTTATCATAGCCAACCAACCGCATATTTCACGATTGATGAACGAATACCTGCATCGATAAGAAAACCACTAAACGAATGTGATGGCAGCCTAAAAAATAATTTTCTTACAGGGGCATCAGCAGGTCTTCGAAAAGCGATTTATAAGTTATTAAAACATGAAGATATTCCAGAAAGAAACCATGATGACAGAATTGACCTTTTAAAAGAAAAATACCCTAAATTAGAACCTGAGCTACTCGATGAATTAAAAGCTGTCCATACCCTAACTAGTCAAGAACTCCATGAAAATGATTGGAAAGACTTCGACAGCCACACACTAAAACACTTACTGGAAGTGACACGTGAAATACTGCTTGAAATATATGTTATTCCTGATGAAACAAAAAAACGTCGAGAAAAACTTTCAGAACTAAAAAAGAAAGCGAAACCTAAGAAGACTTAAAAAGACGATTAACAATATGTCATTAACCGATACAAAAGTTCGAAGCCTTAAAGGGCCGAGATAAACACATATATGGACACCGTTTCGTACTATCTCTTGCTTTTCGACAATTTATACGTGATGACTGTTGTTTATAGAAAAGTTTTGCAAGTATTTAATAAATCAGATTAATTTTTTACATAACGCTGATAGCTCTATATATGAATCTGGAGCATGTATTCTTATAGTACTTATCCAGCCATCAAACAATTGACAGTGATATTTGATAACATCGCCATGAATCCCATCAATGTCTTCGATTGTCAAAAATTCATTATTTACGAAATATGCCATCGTTTCTAAATGATCCAAATACAGTGAGAGCTTTAATCTCCTATGAATATCCTCTGGATTAGTGGATTCATATATGCGCATTAGATTTGTCTTCATCTCCTCAGTAACCACATTTTCACAATTACCACAACGAAGATTGCGAATTTCGTGAACATCGCACGAGGCCTTAGATTCTCTATCGAGCAAATATATTATTTTAATTGCACTCAGAACTACGCCCTCCCTAAAACTTTCATCAAGTCGTAACAAAAAATCGCCATGTGCGGTTTTTTTTATTCCATCTAACTGAATCCATGCAATCATCACAAGAATGAACGTAAGAGCTATGATCCCTATTGCATGAAATGCAACAATATTATCTTGTATAGAAGTATCGGAATGAATAAATCTAACAGCGAAGTTTATATAATTATAATAGTGATCAGCTAGATATGTAACCAAACACAATACAAGCAGGATAATCACAAATGGTATACCGATTATTTTCAACCATTTCCCAAATGAAGAAATAAAATTTTTAATCTTTTTAATCATTATTATTTCCTTCTTCTTACTGACTTCATCACCATTGTTCCATTATAACACTTATTTTTGGCTAGTATTTGGCCGGCACGCAATTCACAGGGGTATTAATGGACCATTCTAGAAAACCACATTTGATATGTTTAGCTAATACAATTAGTTAGTTAGCCAATATGATAGCCAACGACAAAATGATTTAAATTAAACCTTGAATCCACACATATGATTCAGCAGGTTTTTAGCCACGATAGCCCAGTATCACTTATTGAATTAAATAAGAATTAGTTTCGTAAAGTGCAGCGATAGTTTTTTTGAATATGTCTCTAGAAAATTCTTCATTTTAGTTGTACTGAATTCCTTTTTTAAATCCTCGATACCTTTCTTAATAGCTTCAATAGCCAGGCCTCGCCTTCGATAGTTTTCATTCATGGCATATCCTACGTTGTAGCACTCAATACCATGAATTGGGCTCTCAAGTCCAAATATGGCTAGCGCCTGAGCTACTACGTCAACAATCTTGAGATAAATATATTTTTTACCACTATTTGCCTCATCATACAGTTCTCGTGGATCAACTGATCAACCATTATTCAAGTTATCTTGGGCATTACGGAGTGCAATCATTGGATCTGCTATTTCTGGCATAAACTCCTCTTCATAAATAATCTTTGCATTTTAAATAACTATTTTTTTTTGAATCTCTGGTCGACAATATTCAGCCTTACCTACTTCAATAGCTAAATTACCATAGCAAATATTTGCTGCACTATGCGTATGGCCACATAACACTAAAAATTCAATTTTTGGATTTTGTTGAGTAACAGTAGTTAAAATATCCCCAATGACTTTTGAGCTAAAAAATGGCAACCAATCATCCCCACTTATTGCGCCCTCATGCAAACAAGCTTCTCTAAAAGGTGGAACATGTGTCAGTATAATTATTTTATTAGGATTTTGGCTAACCGCCTCCTTTAAATCATTTTGTAACTTCACAGCATCTGCATCAGCTAATTGCTGCATTTTCTCCAGCAATTGATATTTACCTAAAATTTTCTCTTGGAATAAATCAGCAATCATTCTGCTGTCATTGAGCACAACTCGACTATTTCGATAATCACCCAAACGACCGTCAGCCCACCCACCTTGGCCAATTAAAAATGTATTGCTATCTAATTTTTGCATACCTGATGCTGGCAACCAAAATAATTTATCGTTGTTTTTAGTTAATTCTGTCATTGCATCATGTACTTCTTGAATTTGACCTCTGTAATAGTCATGGTTACCTAATACAAAGTAGATTGGTTTATCGATGCATCCTGCCATTTCATTTAATATATCTACCACACTTGGTGCTTCTGCAATATCACCACTAATTAATACACCATCACATTTTGTATTAACAATTTCTCGATAAAATTTTTGACGAGCAACACCATCAATAAAGTTAAGATGTATGTCTGTTAGCCAAGCATACTGCATAAACTACCTGCTTATTATATCTTTAATCTTTTGTTCTACTATGTTGATACGCCCATCAGCATAACTACCATACTGAACAAAATGCCCAGAAATAGCACCATTAAAAGCTGAGCTATTATTAATTTCCGTAAATGAATTAATTAAATGATCTCGTAAGTCGTTATCTGCTTTATGAATTTCTTCAACTATCTCAACTCTACCATCTAAAATTGACATGACATCTTCAAAATCATGGCTGGCATAATAATCCGACTTACCACGAGTCTTGAAAGCTTCTAATTTCGTTGCAAGAAAATATGGAGCAGTCACTATTTTTATATCTATCTTATCTGTTAAACGATGGAGTATTGCTGCAGCAATAGCTCTTTTATACCAGCGATTTCCAAATCCTAAAATATTTTCATCAGTAGGCATGACATCTAAAGTCACATCATCATAAAACCAACGACAAATGACTTCTTCAGATAACGATTTTTTAAATCCCTGTTTAGTTAGCTTCTTTTCTAATTGATAATATTGATTCAACGAAATAACATCGACTATGCAGTCTACGTCCACCGTATATCGAACATCTGGAAAATCAGAATCAGTTATAAAAAGACCCGTAGTACAGCCTCCTAAAAATACAACATCATCGCGAATTTCTCCTAATTTCGCTGCCACAAATTCCAACATTCTTAAATTGGCCAACATTACTGATTTATTATTACTTTGCATGTTTTAATTTTTCCTTCAAAAGAGATGCAGCCAAATTACGTTCGCGTGGACGTCCCGATCTTATTGCATCAATGATTACTAATAGCTCGTAGAAAGATTCATCTGGGTTTTCGCGTAACGCTTTAGGAATTGACGGGTGAATAGGCGTTAAAGCAACCCCTCTTTTCTCCCCTATGGCATCTGGCCACACAGGCATAGGGTCGTTACCAAGAGGAATCTTATCATGAAATATAGGGGCTGCAATTGCAGTTGGCATACCACGAGTATATTCGCCTAGCTTTACTGGGAAGAAAAATTTAACTCCACTTACTAGAAATTCTTCTGCAGCATTAATATTAGGAAAAAGTTTGTCATCTTTATCTTTTCTCAATAATCCAGCATCGCCTAAGCGTTTTATGCCAGCATTAATTTCAGCCAAACTAATACATAACGTTTTGGCTAATTGGCGCTGCGACCAATCCATCCCAGGATTAGCCAATAGCTTTATCAAAATGATACAATCTTGCGGCTTTAGCATCTTCAGTATCCCTATGTTGTATAGACTGAGTATAACACAAGTGTTCGCTGTTCGCGAACAGGGAACGAGCTGATGACCAATCAATATACTGGTAAATTTCGTTCGCAATTCGCGAACAGTGAATGGTAAAAACGAGGTACTCCGGTTCAGGTTCTACCGTCAATATGGAGCCTGCGTGAAAGACCACATTCACTTAATTATTTATTATAAATCAATCACTTAACCAACATGATAGCCGCCCGCGTCAGACAACCTTTCAAAAACAAGCCCCTCAATAGTATACACAGCAAATATATCTTCCTTACTTGCAATAATATAACCAACCTTATCCGGTCCATGATCGTTCATTTTAAATACAAAAACATCCGCATCTCTAACTTTATTATTATTTTTCATCAGTAACAAATTTTTATGAAAATCCGTTTTATGCTTCCTTCCCATTTTTTCTCCATAGTCCGAAGAAAGCTGTATAACTTTTCCAAATACGAACATAAATCCCATAATAAAAATCATACTAAAACAAAATAAACAGACAACATCCGAAAGAGCAGTTTTCTTCTTAGAATTAATTTTAAAATAATGAGAAATTTTTAGCTTATCTATAAAATACTCTAAAAATACTAAAAAAAATAAAACACCAAGAGACGCAGCTGTAAGAAATTCGATTTTTAGATATGAATAAGTGGCAAGCGTCTCCCCGCCAAAAAATAAAATGTCATTTATACCAATATTAAAAATGCCGTAAGGAATGCCAAACGCACGTAAATAACCATAATAATAATTAAGACCGCTTGCATACATCAAGGCAGCTAATAATGTCAAAAATATCGGGAGTATTAATATAATAGAATTAATTTTTTTCATAAATGCTAGCGCTTAATTTTTATGTCCGTTAAGTTCATATAAAAAAATCCAATTCCATCACTTTTAATGTTTAGATGCCATACAATTTTAGCATTCACCGCGCTGTATTAAAAAAAATAAAATCACTTTCACATCTTGACATTCATTCAAACACAGCAGATTATAGACAAACTTTTTGTAAACTATTTGATTCGTTTTCAAAAAGAAAAACCAGAAGAACATACGCTTGATTATTCGGCACTGTTCATTTGGTTTGAAAGGCGCACTAGCCAAGTGCTCGAACACTAGGCCAGTGCTAACCATCATCACCTAAACAGGAGGCAACAATGGCTAAACGCATATTAGCGGTTTCATCACGTCCAGG
>BMAG01000050.1 GCA_014132595.1 Gammaproteobacteria bacterium
CGTGTCGACTCTTAAGTTAATTATCTACTTAACGAAAATTCCGATTGTAAGGATGCACCCGAAGTTTCTGTATTATCCTCAGTATTCACAGTTGTAGTCACTGACTCATGCCTATCCGGAACTCCCGCAAGACGCGCACGTATTTCAAGAGCATCTTCTTTCTTATCCGGTGTTTTGCCTTGCAAACACGCTTGTAAATAACTCGCCGTATAAGCATCAGAATCACCTTGATTACTTTGATGACCTAACGCATGTTCAATAAACTCCATGTTAGGGAAATATTCATGACAGATTTGCTGCACCGGCCGATAATGCTCCGGATAATAAAAAAGCGTCTTACCCGCAACCTCACCCAGAATTTGCCCAATCAACAATGCTCGTTGAAAATAACTGGAGGGAATCTCTTCCTCTGCACGATCAATTATGACTTCCTTGCTTGCTTCCATAAACGAATATAAGAGCGCAGATGTGAGATGGGTTTGCTGAGAAGTCAAATAATCTATTGAATCATAATAATTAATCTTTTGATTATCAATAACAAGCAATTTAAATTGGCGTTTTGCGACATCAAAGACTGGAATTATCAATACATCTTCCTTTGATTTAATTTGGGATGTGTGAACTTTGTAAAATCCAAAAGCTTCATCCAGACAAGCTAAATCTATATGGGATCTGTCTGTCACAACGTCAAATAATAATACTCTGCGAGACATCTCTTGATTTTGAAAAATCGAATAACAGATTTTCCTATTCGCGGGGTCACTCTTTTTCCCCTGAAAAACATATTTTTCTTTTGTAATGAGTTTTTTGATAACACCGTTAAATTCTGATGTAGTGCAAGGTTTTGTTTTAAACTGAATATCAGGATTGACCTCCTCATATTCCTTATCAACCTCTTCTCCTTCTATAAAAACGAATCCATTATCTTCTTCTGTTTTAGATTTTAAAGACATTTTTCGCTGGATAGTATGGGTTGATCCTTTCACTTGTATATTTCCTTCTGAAGATAGACAAAGAGGATGGAGTCATCATAGCCTAATAATTGATATTTTTGCAAAATATTTTTTATCTATCTACTTGTTTTATTAGAGAATCTTCAGCTCAAGTATTGATATATTTTTGCGCTATACTTTATGAGTGATAGTCGTGGCTTAGGAGAAGCTTATGATGATGTATAGACCTTTGACAGCTGAAGAAGTAGCGGATATAAAAAATGACGCAGATGAGTTATTGCAATGGTTTACGGACAGTGCAGCAGATTATTTTAGCCAACTAGAAACAGAGAAGCTCACAGAGGAATTAGAACAGATAAGAATACGATTATTTAAATTGGATGATTATGACTTTGATTTTTCAAAAAAAGCTTTAGCGTTGATGAAGCAGAAATTACTGTCAGAGACGCAAAGTGACAGGGAAGAGTATTTATTAAAATGGATTGCTGCAAATGAGATTGATCTAGCTTATAGAGTTCAACAAAGGATTGAACAAAACGCTCAATGGATACAAAATCCATGGGTTCCTGCTAGCACGGTTGCAACGAAATTACTTTCAGAAGGGGACCCAGATATCGTTCTTAATAAGTTAAAAAAAGTTTTAACCGCCATAAATCAAAAAAACCAGAATACTGAATTTTCGAATCAATTTTTGAATGAGGTAATTTTTAATATAGCAGCAAAAAACAATGAAAACAATCTGGCAGCTGTTCTTATACTTCAAGTTGAAAAATTAAAGCGAGAGGTTTCCAGACAGATTCTTGTAAGTGAGCAACACTTAGCTAAAGACTTACTCCTGATTGGCCAATTTGAAGAACCGCTTGCCAAAGCTAATGCGGCGATTTTATCCTATTGTGAAACTCATGAACAACGCCTCGCCACTACAAGAGTAGCGGCAGTCAAAAATAAGCATCATGAAGAAGTAGAAAGGAATGCGTTAGAAAAAACAAAATTTAAAGCTGCATTTGAAGATATTAAAAGTGTTATTAAATTGTTAAAGGAAGCGCACGTAACAAATCCTTATATTGTTATTCAGTTGCCTGCTGAATTATTTTCAGTCACACCCGAAAGCGGCGTAAATCTTTTAGAATTGCTACAAGATGAAGATCTAGGACCCTTACTTGCTCGTGATCCAAAAACATTTCCCGCAATTATGGATTGGTGTGTCTCAGATAATACAATAGATTTCTTAGCAAGATGCAGCGCTGCTGAAGTGGATGAATTTGTTACGAAACTAAAAATAGGCTTGAATGCAGCCAGTGAAAGATTTCCTGGGAGTCAGATTGCAGAAATAGTATGCGCGAACTTGCAACAAAAGCTAAATGATAAAAGAACGGGTTATGAATATGAAATAGAGGTGGGGGAGATAAGGACAACCCAACAAGCACATGAATTAAAAACAATGGCTAATCTACTTAATCAAATTGATAAAGTTAATAAGATGCTCTATATCAAAATGTCCAAGGATGATCTTGCTCGTAATGAGGAGCTTTCACAAGCGATTTACAAAGCCAATGAATATTTTAACAGCTATGCACAATTAGCATCATATCCCTTGGAAAATCTCGAAAAAGGTTGGAATTTACACCTAGAAGCAAGAAATAAACAGGCTAATGTCTTTTTCACTGAGGCGGCTTCGGCGGTTAATGAAATGGCAAGATTAATTTTACAAAATAAAGATGGCCCGCATCCTTCAGAGATAATAACTTTACCCCCAGAGTTTTTTGAGGTGAGAGGAGAGAGTGGGTTGAATTTGTTAAACTCACTGAATAATGGTGAATTTGGACTTTTATTACAGAAGGATATGCGTACGCTGCCTGCAATAAAAGAATGGTTTTCATCAGGGGATGCCCATTTGTCTTTGATGGCAACTTATGAAACCGGCAAAGATAAGCACCTGTCGAAACTAGAGAAGGCTATCGAAAACCTTCCTCCTGATTTAGCTCGGACATATCTTTCGGATATGCAAGTAAGATTATCGACAATGGCAAAAGAAGGTAGCATGAAAACTGAAAAGCAATTAGCAAAGCACGTACTAGCAGAAGTAAAGAAAATTGACAAAAAGATCGCTAAGCAGGAAAAGACGCGTCAAGAAGCAATGAATCCACGATCGCGTACTCAAAAATGGAAAGAGAGATTTGCATCCAATTTTTCACTTTCACCCTCAGAACACAAAAAACCTCTGCAAAAAGAAAAGAGGGATAGATCAACGAGCATATCATTCACTCGAAGATCATAATAAGAATATCTACAGATTAAATAAAAGAAAAGTCTATATGAATAACAAATCAGGAAATTAAAATATGATGACTCTCGTAAAATATGAAACTAAAGCCTCTTGCCCACCCATTAAACTCTTTCGTTTAATTAATTCAGTGGAACAATATTCAAATTTTTTATCCTGGTGCAAAGAATCCAAAGTCAATGAAAGAACACAAAATGCTATTCAAGCGACCGTTTATGTGCACAAATATGGATTTCAATTTTATTGCCCATTTTCATACACACTCGTGTCAAAAAATGAAATCAAAGTTACCCTCCCTTCTGGAGGGCCGTTTTCAAAAGTATCTGGATTATGGCGTTTCCAAGGTTCTTCGACAGAAACCCAATTCAGTTTTGAATTGCAATTGGAGCACACCGACCATTGGTGGATGAAATTTTTCCTGATTCCCCTTCTAAAAAAAGAAGTTAAAAATTTTGTTAAATCATTCGCCCATCGCGCATCTTTTATTCAATAGTTTAATTAAAATAGAATTATGTCCCGAAATAATCAATTTCGGGAGCAAAAAAAATTCACATTTCCTTAAAATCTTACGTGATTTGCCTAGTCAGAAATAGTATAATTTCGAGCTTTTCCATAAGATCAGCAATATTTGAAAAAATAATAATCCATGAAGATAAACGAGAGTAAAATGCATCCTTTATTAAATCTTATTAGACCCCGACAATGGATCAAGAATTTGTTTGTGATGGCGCCTCTTATTCTAAGTTCAAAATTACTCGAGTGTCATTCGCTGATTAATTCTTGTTTTGCTTTCGTTATCTTTTGTTTAACGGCAAGCAGCATTTATATTCTGAACGATTTACGTGATATTGAAGCAGATTCTCGTCATCCCAAAAATCGTTACCGGCCTTTGCCATCAGGCGCAGTGACTCAAAAACAAGCTTTATTATTTCTTTTTGTACTTTTGATCATTGAATTCATCGTCGCTTTTTTTAGTATAATGAATCATTTTTTACCCTTAAAATTTTATACGGTCATTTTAATTTATTATGCCATTAATATTAGTTATTCATTTGGGCTAAAAAATATTTCACTAGTCGAAATGTTCCTTGTGAGCTCAAGCTATGTTTTAAGAGTTTTGGCAGGCTGCATCGCAATCAATGTTACACCGTCTCCGTGGATTATTATTGTCACGGCACTTGCATCCTTATTGATTATTACCGGTAAGCGAAGAGCAGAGCTTATCATGGTTAAAAGTAACGAAGTGAGAAAATCTATAAAAAACTATAACATTGCTTTTCTTGATTCCATGATTGCCATTTTTAGCACAGCAACGATTGTCTCCTATATGCTATTTACTATCTCTGCAGAAACAATACAGCGGCATCATACTCAGAATTTTATTTATACTTCTATTTTTGTTATATTTGGCATTACCCGTTATGTCTTGCTCGTCAAAGTTCATCAAGGCGCTGAATCGCCGACTGATCTTATCACCTCAGACATTGGTATTAGTTTAGCTGTTTTATTTTGGATTATATCAGTTCTTTGTCTTATTTATTTATGAAAGTAGGAAGCGATGACAATCATTTATTTAATAGCGCCCTTCGTGGGATATCTTGCAGCAGGAAGCCTGAAATTTTTAATTAACTCAATCAAGCAACGTCAGTGGGCTTTTAAATCGATGGGTTTGGGCGGTATGCCCAGTACTCATAATACAGTCACGATGACAATAGCTACCTTGGTCACTTTAAAAATGGGCCTTGATTCACCGGTGATTGCGGTCGTTTTCGGGCTAGTTTTGATCGTTGCGATTGATTCAATGGGATTAAGAAAGCATATTGAATCGCATGCCATGCTATTACATCGGAAGCTATCTCATGCCGATGACAAAATAAAAATTCGTCAGAAAATAGGACATAGTCCACTCGAAGTGCTCGCAGGTATGATCCTCGGTATTTTATGCGGGACTGTTTTATTTATCATCTAAAGGACAGGCTATGACTATTCGTAAAAATCTAGTCTTTATCTCTATCGGCTTATGTCTCTTAACTTTGTTTCTTGCCTATCTTTCTTTTCAAAGCATTGCGGGAAATAACGCTAAATATTTGAAGGGCGATGGTTATGAGTATATTCTTATGACAGAATCACTCGCTAATCATCTGACGCCCGATTTGCGTCTCAATGACGTCACTTCTCTCTATTCAAGAATTAATGCATTGACTCATACGAGTCCTGATAATTATCGGTTTTTCGCTTACGCGGATATGTTAAAAAAGGGCACTAACTATGTGGGTTTTTTCAAGACAGCTGATCACCAATATTATTCTTATCATTTTTGGTTTTATCCGCTTTTAAATGTTCCTGCATTGTATTTAACAAAAGTATTTAATCTATCGCCTGTGTATTGTTTTTTAATCACCCATTCCATAATATTTTTTCTTGCATCACTTTTTTTACTAACTGCAACTGGATTTACCATTCGGCAGCGTGCTTTTATTTTTGCATTTTATCTGTTTTCGGGTGTGACCTATTATTTTAATTGGTATAGCCCAGAATTATTGACAGCTTCATTATTATTGTGTGGATTATTGCTGCTTCTTCAAAAGAAACCTATTGCATCTGCTTTTCTGCTTGCGCTTGCTGCGCAACAAAACCCGCCTATTGGTTTGATTGCGTTTGGTATACTGATTTATCAATCGCTAAAGATAATTCATGCAAAAAGATCATTAAAAAATACGATACGACAATTTTTACTGATTGCAGGCGTCACATTTATTCTGAGTGCGTCCCCACTTTTTTATCTTATACATTACGGAACGCCTAGCTTAATTATTGCAGATGGCTACTCAAAAACACATCTCATCACTCAGTATCGTTTATTTTCATTATTTTTTGATATTAACCAAGGAATGATCGTCGCGATCCCATCCGTTTTGTTGGTTTTTGCACTCAGTTTTGTTTTCATCATCAGCAAGGTGATTTATCAACACAAATTATCCGATGCAACTAAAAAAACGATATTCACGGTTCTTTTGATGTTAATGATGACATTGATGCTTGCCATTCCCTCATTAAGCGCACCAAACTGGAATTGCGGCATGTCAGTTTTTCTTCGTTACGCTTGTTGGACTGCTATGCCAATTGGGGTGGCAATGATGGTTATACTCAATACATTTTCAAAGCGTATTTTTTATATTCTATTTGCCTTTATTCTTGCGATTCAAATTCCTATTTTATTCTCTTTTTCAATCACGGGTGATGATGCTTATTTAAGCCATAAGAAAATCGCGATTTATGTCATGAATAATAAACCTGACTGGTACAATCCTGTCCCCGTCATCTTTGTCGCCCGCGGGTTACAAAAAGATATTTTCGTAGAGCACAAACCTGTACCCGAAACAGATGTTATTTATTTCCATGTCAATCAATCCCAACATTCCGTCAGAAAAATTCTCTACAATACTAAAAACATTAAAACCGTTTTACCCTTCTGTCAAAATAAAACCATCGCCGAGCTAACCCAAATAACAAAACCTGTCACAACAGAAAACAACTGGGAATATCTCAACCTCCCCGTGGGACTTTGCCAAACATCTCTATCACAAGGACTCCATGAAATTAAATAACACTTCGCAGCCGTCATTGCGAGCGATAGCTGCGCAATCCATCTTTGCAACAACGTTTAGAACGCTAGAATTGCTTTTTGAAGCTTAGCTTTCGAGATGGATTGCGCAGCTATCGCTCGCAATGACGACGAAGGATAATGTATAATAAATGAAAATGACAAGGAGACTAATCCATGGAACGCATCATCGAAAAAGTCTGGAGAAGCGAACCCACCATTGAAGGGGCAGGCGTTCATTTAAAGCGTGTTTTTGGTTTTCATGAAGTGCCCATGCTTGATCCCTTTTTATTACTCGATGATTTTAGATCTGAAAATCCCGCAGATTATAAAGCAGGCTTTCCTTGGCATCCCCATCGCGGCATTGAAACCATTACTTATATTCTAGACGGTGATGTCGAGCACGGCGATAGCCTCGGACATCAAGGTGATATCTCAAGCGGTGATGTGCAATGGATGACAGCGGGTAGCGGCATCATTCATCAGGAAATGCCAAAAGGAAATAGCAAAGGACAAATGCTAGGATTTCAATTATGGGCGAATCTTCCCAGCCATTCAAAAATGATGGATCCTCGATATCGCGGTATTAAGAAAAAAGAAATTCCTGTTGTAACCACAAAAGATGGGGCAATGATACGTATTATTTGCGGAGAAGTTAACGGTATAAAAGGCCCCGTTCAAGATGTCGTTGCGGAACCTGAGTATATGGATGTGGAGCTTCCCGCCGGAAAATCTTTTACCCATACCGTCAAAGAAAATCATAATGTATTTGCATACGTAATAGATGGCGAAGCTTATTTCGATCATCTACGATCCCCATTTTCCCATGATGCCATCGGTGATAATTATTTTGATATGAAATCCCTTTGTCCTTGCCGTGACGGCACCTTTGTTTTGTATCAACGAAAAGGCACCCATATCACCGTCACAACCGATAAACACTCCGTACGTTTCCTATTAATTTCGGGCAAACCCCTTAACGAACCCATTGCCTGGTATGGCCCTATTGTGATGAATACAAAGGAAGAATTACGAAAAGCTTTTCAAGAGTATAAAGAGGGTACTTTTGTAAAATATCAAAAATGAAAAAAACCTCATATCGTCAGTTAACTCATTGTATAGATTGATTTTAAAGGTACGTTTTTACCAAACGCTCCATTATGTTAAAATAGACTCATTAGCTAAGGAGCATTTTATGCAAAACCCTCGAGAAACAAAACAATCATCCGATAGAACCGCTCAGATGGATAATGTTCTTTCTGATCAATCCTCTTTGCTTGATTTTAATGATGTTATTCAAGATGTAAAAAACGAATTCAAAAATGACGATGAGTTTAAAATTTTAAATGCAGAAGTGAAGTCAAAGACATCGTATGAATTAGAATTAAAAAATGGCACGAAGATTCATTGCCAGCAAGAGGAGACGTCAAAAGGTCTTCATCTTAAGGCCACAATCAAATTAAACAAGGCGATTGATTCTAAGAAACTTGCTGACCTAGCTATTCGTTTAACCACTGCACATTGTAAAGCTGCTGGAATAAAACCGAGTCCGCAAGTTCAAGTTTATCTTAGCATTGAGCCTGCTTCTCCTGAAAATCAAAAACTATCGGCAGCATTGAAAAAAGCTTTCCGAGATAAAGGATTTACAGTGCTAGATAATCCCCCTGAATTAAAACCGCACGCCCCATCTCCCTCACGTCGATAGACCGCTACGATGAGTTCCTTCCTTCTCAGGGGGAAGGTCAGGAAGGGGAGGTAAAAATATTTTTTCTGCAGACAGAATGTATGTCAGGACTTCCTAAAGCTTGAACCCTGATAACCTGCTTGTGATCCATCATGAGAGTGACTGCTTGCTGCGTTTGCGGATCCCTCTGCAATTGGATCATATGCACTCTGAGTCAATCTTCTAACGGGTTCGGTTGCAAAACGAGAGTTTGCAAATGAAGTATAAGCATCACTTGCCACAGTGACCGCATTCGTAATGAGAGCCGCACTATTATTGTAAAGACCCATTAACATCTGACAAGTTGAAGTAGCAGGAGTTCTGTTGTAATTATATTGACTTGCGGTGTTGTTTTTATGTTCATTTTGCATGTTTTAAATCTCTGTTGTTTAATAAATGATTATTATCTAAAGATTAGGCTATAATAACATCTTGTATGGCATGACCCCAAGAATTATTTATCTTCTAAATGACATTTTAGCCGCGCTTTCAACCTGATCTTTTAACGGCATCAATAGATTAGTTTCGTTAATTTCACCACGCTCATAACTGGACTTTGGCCATTTTATTCATTAAGTTGTCCTTGTCATACATAATCCAATATTCTCGTAAAACCTCTTACTGCGCTTGATTCTTCGATCTAATTTGATATAATTATGATCAAATTAAACAAATAAGCGCGCAAAAAACCTTTTATCCTATTTATTTTAACGCGTAATCAATTAAAGGCTAAATAGTAACCATATGAGTCCTAGATCACATAGCCCAAGCAATAGTGAAGACCAGTCAAAAAGTAACTGGGGCTGGAGAGCAGCATTAAACGTTATAACACGAGGATTTACATGGCTATTTCGACCACTTCAGAAGCTTTGGTCTGTAGTATCAAGTCCATTCTCTAGCTCATCAAGTCAAAAAACACAACCATTGGCTCCTGAAAAAAAAGAGAACCCTGAATCAATGCGTTCCAGCCCGGTGCCTGTAAAGACACTGTCCCTCTCCAATGCTTCTCACAGAAGCTCTCACTTATTATCAACGGATGCTAATTCTGATATAACATCAGCAATAACTCATCATAAGGCAATAGTACGTCTATCTGCAGAAGCAAAAACAGAAAGTAAAGGCGCTTATGCTCTCTATTTGTTGGACAACAAGAATTCTATCTTCTCAGAAGAAGTAAAGCAGCTCGACGGCAATGCCGTTTTATTGTATCCTGGCTCGATAAATACAAGTAGCAGTAGCTCAGGGTCACGCGAAGAATATAAAGCCTGTTTTATTCAAAATGGCAAAGTGCAATACTTACCTTCTCCTGGTACTGAGTCACGACAGCTACGAGAAATTTCCATAGGTAAACGAATAATATCAACATCTGAAATCCCCCATCCCAATGCAGATAATTTAATAAAAGCTGCACTGGCGAGAGCAGGTATAGTGATAGCACCTATTTTAACGGCACCAAAAGAAGTATTGCCACCATCAATGGATACCCAGTCATTAGTTTCTTATGCAAGGAGTTCGTTTCTAGCTCATCAATTAACGCGAGACCAAGTCAATCAAAGAGCCGTAGAAACATTGTTTATGCATATTAGTGAAGGTGAAATATCTCAAGTAGAAAAAATGCTTAAGGCTAATCCTGAATTAGCATTATTACCATGGAATTCAAAAACAACAATTATTCAAAATAAAGGGGGTCAGCGCATTTACGTTCAAGGAAAAACGGCTTATGAATATGCGATAGGTGAAGAAGATACGGAAATAGCAGCCCTGCTTAAAGCGGCTATTATCAAAGTAAAAGGCGAAGTAGAAGGTCAAGAAAAAGCAAACGAGTTATTTTATAAGCAACGTCCACTAGGTTGGGAAGAAGAGGAAACAAAAAGATATGCCCCGACTGTTGCTCAGGCCCATAGACTGGCCGAAGCTATTCGCGATGGCGCAGCTGACATTACATCCTCTGGTGCCCCTGACTATATAGTAACAGTAGAAGAGAAATCAACGACTGGCTATAACCTTACTGTAATGTCTGAAAAAGAGTTTCGGCAAGATGGGGTAATACGGCCAACGCTGATCATGACTCCAGAGGGTAAATATAAGCTTTGGGGCTATAAAAAAGAAAGCAAACAATGGGAGTTGACCCTGTTGGATAATTTCACTTTGCCACCCGCATGGAATAACCAGAAAACAGTTACTATTTCTGCTGATTTAGATATCTTTGAAACATTAAACACAGGCCACACTCAATCGGTTGCTAGCGAACTTGCTGCCTATAGAAAATCCTTGAATGATAGGCGGAATGAAGTAGTGACGACTGGAAGACACTATAATCTAAATCTGCCTCAAGAGTTGCATCAAATATATGATGATCACTATGTAGATTATTTTGGCGGTCATTGGGATGATCCGCGAGCCATGCTATTTTGGCGGCAAGGTATAGGTGGTGAGCAGACAGGTATGACAGCGAACATGGCACAAGCCTATTGTGATGGACTTTTCAATACCGCTCAAAAACTTCAGGAGGGGAAACCACAGGGCCGTTCATTGAAATTCGAAAAATATGATTCTGGCGGGGCGGCTGGTGGCTGGGCAGGGGCTGATCTTTACCCGCGGGGCCGGGTGGACTCTGATCTTGGTTTTAAATTTGCCTTGCTGGGCCGGTGGGGGCGTGGGGCCGGCCGCGCTTGGGGCCGGGCAGGGATCGTCGCGGTTTTTCCGAAGCTTATGTCAATCAAAAAAAGCAGGCTTACAGAAACTTACTCAGCACCACGACCATCAAGAACATAAAGCCCCAAGATCGTTTTGCTCGGTAATGTAGTTCTGTTATGTTGACGTAACCCTTCAGCAATTGTAGCTATCGGTGGCTGCCAACATGTTTCAATAAACCAGGACAATAATGCTTCGATGTCCCAGGTTTCTGCTGTTTTGACCCACCATAGCGCCCAGTGCTTCAAGTATTTTTTGATCTGTTTGGCAGAAAACCCAGTAGCGACCATTATTTTGACTTGTTCGCGGGCATTTCGCAGTGTCCGCGCGTGCGGCATAATGCGAACCGATTCGTGATTGCGCTGTCCAGAAAGCTTCTCCCCCCCCCCCATTTATGAACGAAACATAATCAGCGTTTTGACTGTCTTCGGCTTTGGTGTCATCCAGAGTTTGCGTCCCTGGATAGTCTATTCCTAAAAAATGAAATGATTTTGAAATATCACCCATACGTGATTTTTTACGTGATAATTCCAGTTTCCTTTCTTCTAATACTTTCATCAACCGACGACGACAACGATTTAATTGTCTCCTGGTTTTGCATAGCAAAATAATATCATCTTGATAGCGAATGTAGATGATATCCATCGCATTAAATGCATCATCGAGTGGCTTTAAATAAATGGCACTGAAAAACTGAGATAAAGGCCCTCGTAATGCAATACCGGTATCTGCATTTTTATACCCACGCGGTGTTTCAATGGAGTTCCGGATGATTTGCTCAAACATAGAGATCAATTTAGGATCATCATATAGGTTGCGTAGATCATCCATTAGCTTATGATGCGGTATAGATTTATAAAATGATTTAATGTCTGCACGGATAATGTGATGGTATTGCTGTGTTTTGAGTGCTTCCCGAATTCGTTGCGTTGCAATTTTAACTCCTGTTGGACCGTGCACGTGTACACAATTGGGATGGGTGACATATTGAATTGTTGGTTTTAATTGCTTCAGTAAAATATGCTGCAAAATACGATCTGATAAATGCAGCTGATCAACGACTCCATCCTGAAAATAACGACGCTTGAGATAGTGCGGCGTGTAAGTACCATTGATCATCGACTTTATACCACTTGGAAGCCAGTGATCGAGTTCGCGTGCCAAGATATGAATATCGTGATTATGCCGTGCACTCCGTCGCTTTTTGTATATCTTTGCAAAAAGCTTTTGGCCTATGTCTAACATATCAATTGCATTCCAACGTTTCATTTAGTTGCATCACCGTACATCAAATCGATAAAGTCTTTGGCTGCCCATTTATTCAGTATCATTTGCATCTGATCCTCGATCATAAAAGGGAAATTGGAGTTTCTTTTAAAATACCTTTACTAAACACTCCATGGCCATTATTGTTTTCATTTTTTATCCATAATAAAGGATTTTTATGCAATCATTGCCTCGTGGAATGGCAACGGTTTTAAATTCATTTAGCCATCTCTTTACTTTGCCAACCTGGGCGCATGTCCAAATATTGTTAATAGGCGCTATTTTATGTCAAGGCGCACGACGTGTCAGCTCCATTTTACGTGTCATGGGCTTATCACAAGAAAAACGTTTTGAAAAATATCATCGTGTTCTTAATCGAGCAAAATGGAACAGCATGTCTGGTGGAAAAATTTTATTTGGATTGTTGATCCATCTGCTACCAGCATCGTTTCCCATTTTAATAGTCGTTGATGATACGATAGAACGGCGCAGAGGGAAAAATATTAAAGCAAAGGGTTGTTATCGCGATGCTTGTCGCTCAACAAAAAAATGGGTTGTCAAATGCTTCGGGTTGAAATGGGTTTGTTTGATGTTGATTGTTCCGTTGCCTTGGTGTAAGCGACCTTGGGCTTTGCCTTTTATGACTATTCTTGCACCCTCTAAAAAGGCGAACAAATCAGTAAATCGACCGCATAAAACCAGCATTGATTGGACTATTCTTGCAATACGTATCATTGCACGCTGGCTTAAGCGCACATTTATCCTGATTGGTGATGGAGGCTTTGCTTGTATTCGGCTCGGCCATACTTGTATCAAGCATAATATTACTTTAGTTTCCAGATTACGATTAGACGCCGCATTATATGAACTTGTGCCGAATCCAGTGAAGCAAAAAGCGGGGCGTCGCAGGGAAAAAGGAAAACGATTTACCTCATTAAAACAAATAGCCGCAGACCTTACACAGCCTTGGCGTGATACTACTGTCTCTTGGTATGGTGGAGAAATAAAACAAGTGCGCATGCTAAGCGGTATTAATCTCTGGTATTCTGCAGGCGAAAAACCTTTACTCATTCGCTGGGTACTTGTGTTTGATGTTGAGAAAAATCAGGCTGAAGCATTTTTTAGTACCCATATCAACCTTGAACCAGAACAGATCGTAAACTACTTTGTTCTACGCTGGAACATAGAAGTAACATTCTTTGAAACCCGAGCACATTTAGGTATAGAAACGCAACGTCAGTGGGCAGACAAATCTATTGCAAGAACGACGCCAGTGCTCATGGCTTTATTCTCATTCATTTGCTTATTCGCAGTCGAGATGTTAAAAAAACAATCATTACCAATTTTATCTTCGGCTTGGTATCACAAAAAAAGCGAAGCTACTTTTATTGATATTTTAGCATTCGTTAGACGTGATATTTGGGCATCTAGGAATTTTAATGAGTCAAGGATTGAGGATGAGTATATTAAAATCAAGCCGGAAACATGGGAAGACTTGTTAAATCAGCTCGCGTGGGCAGCATAATTGGCCAAAGTTGAGCATAAAGAATCCCCAACAATAAATAAAGATAATGTTTCAGGTTCCCCGAAAAATCAGTCTCGTTTACTCCGATTGCTTTTGCCCAGAAATAGAGCCCGCTTCTTTGATCCTGGCTTCCTTCAATGAGATCATGGCGAATTTCAAGAATAGATCCCGTTTTTTTCTGCCGGATGAGTGCGATATGATTTTTAATAGGTAGAGGCCACTCTTTCTCATCTGGTACAGAAAGAAAATTTTTACTGCCGACGATCATCAAAGGAAAATTATCATTTTGACTGAAGAATTGAGCCCTGCAAGTATAATAACGCAGTCTTGAAGAGGGGCAGGGAGGGTGATTTTCGTAATTGTCTTTATGAGTTTCTAAATCATTTTGAGAGAACTGAATGGTGCCATCTGTTTTTACAATTAAAAAATCCTGGCCTGATGCAGATGCTTCCTCGCGAATCGTAAATATCAACCCTGTTTTTTTATTCAGTTGAGCTTGAAAATCTTCAATCGGTGCAGACGTTGAACCGAAAGCTCTATAGGCTTTATTTGTCACAATCCATGCGTGCTCTAAATCCTCCTTAGCAAGCGAGCTCCATTTTTTAAAATGCTGCTGAAACTGTTTACTGAAAGTGCGACTCGGATAATGCAGCGCAAACAAAGAAGTTTTTGTAAGAATGATAATTGCATAACAAGTATTGAAATTAGGCATAACAACACCCGCATGATTACCATCACGTTTACAGACAAAGCCTTCATACGGGTTCACGCGCATGAGTTTTTTTGTGGGCGTTTGAGCGACTTTTTCTTCTACTTCTACAATGCCTTTAGGCGAAATTTTCATGACACATTGATAGGGGATTACATCGTATATTTTAAGTTGTCTACTGATTTTAACGGATAGGGTAGGTAACTCAAAGGGAAGAACACTATCCATACGTTTGATGACTTGAAATGAAGTTTCAAAAGAATGTTTTTTTAATTCTTGAATAAATGTTGTAGCCCATGTTTTGTGATTTTCAATGAGCACGAATTTTAATGACGGAAATTTTTTAAGTAATTTTACGAGCTTAGCTGCATCTGATTTTTTAATACGGCTCCAGCTAATATCAATTTGAGTAATGCGTGATATATCCTCCCCTTTTTTTTCAGTGAAGGTTTGGCATTGTTCTGCCGGATTATAAGTTTCTGATAGATCAAGCGTAGTGAAGCCTTTGTCTCGAATACGGTCAGTGCTTCTTGCCAAAGTGAGTTCAAATTCCTTTTCTTTCGTTAATCTATGCGATAGATAAATTAATTTATATTGAGAAAAAAGAAACGGATTCATCCCAAAACAATGGTTAATAACGGTAGAATCCCATCCCGCGGCCATTGCACTTCGCCGACAAGTTAAGGGCTGTGTCCACCCTGTTTGAATAAATAGTTTTCCAATATGGTGTGCAGAGAGCTCATGCATGATAGGTAAAACTGATGCACTGCCATCAAGAACATTTCGGTTAGTTGAACCTAATGACATCACCGCTATAAATTCATCTCTTTGATTTAATGCTGCTGCATGGATAATACGAGGAAATTCTTCATGCATATTTTCTAAATCAAGAGGAAGAAATTGATAGTCGGGATATTCAATTTGACTTTCCTCGAGACACATTAAATTAAAATCAACACCAACGAAACGACACTTGAATCCAGCTTCAGAGAGGACTTTTTCACACACTTCCATTTCTTTTCCATCGCCGCAGCCTAAACTTAAGACACAAACGCCTCTCCTTGTTGCTTGTTCGAGATAGGACGGATTTTTTTTAATTTCCGAAACTAAAAGTTCCGCGCATTTTTGATGTGCTTTTTTATAAAAATCGCGTTCATTTTCCTTATACCTAAATTCATGAGGAACCAGCCACCCATTTTTAGGTAGTGCAGGTTGACCGTAGGATGAAAATGTATCTTCAGGAATACCGCCTAATGAACGTAAAATTTTATAAACGGTGGGTACACTTGATATTTCATCATGATCTAATTTTTTAATACATAAAAGAACAGTTTCCTGATTATCCAATTGAAAAATAAGGCGTACCGTATTCTCTTTAAAATATTCAGATGCATGGCCTCTATCGTATTTTCTAAGATTGCCAACCATATATATCTGAGCCACTTTTTTATCTTTATAAAAGAAAGCATTTTCGTGAGAAAGCGTAAGCGTTAAAGAATGAATGGCTTCATTCATCGCAAGGGGTGATTTTTCTTCCGATACTTCGGTGACGAGGGGTAGGAGTGATTTTAATCCAATTTCGGGCGAGCTTGAGAGCATAATAACCTTTCTTCACTTAAAAAATGGCCGTAATGATATGTTATTTATAAATTAGTTACAATTTTTAAAGCATCGGTTGCGTTTTAGTCCAAATTAGACTAGTATAAAACTAGTTTAATTAAATCACAGGTAGGTAATATGCAAACTATTGGCGCATTTCAGGCTAAAACCCATTTTTCAGCTTTACTTTTACAAGTTGAAAATGGCGAACAAATTATTATTACCAAACACGGACATCCTGTTGCAAGACTGGTTCCTATTACCGCTGCTCAAAAGATTAATATAAAATCAGTTATTCAAAAAATTAAAAAATTCAGCCAAACACATACACTAGGTAAACTCAACTGGAAAGACCTACGCGATGAGGGACGACGGTGATGAATTTTGTCTTAGATGCTTCCATTGCGCTTTCATGGTGTTTTTCTGACGAAGCAACATCTGAAACAACTTCTTTATTGGATTCCTTAGAAACAAGCATTGCCTATGTTCCACAACTCTGGCCTCTTGAAGTAGGAAATATTCTGATAGGAGCAGAGCGCCGGCAACGAATTTCATATGCAGGTATTACAAAATTTTTAACATTACTTGAAAACTTAAATATCCATGTAGATGAAAGTACAACGCAAAATGGATTTAATAAAATTTTAACGTTAGCCTATTCTACTCAACTTACAACTTATGATGCAGCTTATCTTGAATTAGCACTACGCTTAGGTTTACCACTGGCAACAAAGGATATTCAATTACAAAAAGCAGCCCAAAAAATGGGAGTAAAATTAATATAATTTAAGATTAATGCTATTCTCATATAACAAAGCACCGATAGGCCAATCAATAGGTTTTTGATTAATCACATTTGAAACTTGAATTTGCGAATCTTGTAATAAATACCCGTTCTTTCCAAAGAGCAATTCATCGATATAAACACCGTTCGCACATTCATTAGCAAGATAGGCATCTGCCGGATATTGTGTTTTTAGTGTTTGCCATGAAGTTGCACAAATAGAATAAATATTATTTTCTAGTGTATTTCTATTCGGTATCGGGGAAAAAAATTTATAAACATAATAAACACTACCAAAGGCAATAAATTTTTGTTGCGAAGCAATCAAAGGCTTATCGTTAAGTTGTAATTTATTGTTCAATATTTTTGAATAAAGATTATCACAGGTCCTAAAATCAAAAGAGTATTGACTTCCAGTCGAAGAGGAGTAACCCGAAGGATAACATGATCCCGAAGTCAAATCTTTATTGATAAAATTTCGTGCTTCATCTTGTCCTAACCCCAATATACTATTACTGTATAACGTATAATTTTGTCCATTAATCCGTAGCACCGTATCTTGATTCTCTGTTGCTTCTTTTGTTGCAAAAGCTATTTCCATCGAAGCTCCACCCACGTCTATGATCCCAACAGTGGCATTTGTATCCGAAAAATTGTTAGCAAGATAATTCACCGCTAGCCAATCATAAATCCCTTCTTCTTTTCCAGAAATAGTTCTTGCTGTAATAGATATAAATCCATATTGATGTTTTAGATGTTCCACAAGCGTACTGTAAATATTGTTTTGTTCATTGAGCCCTATTAATCTCATTCCAGCCGTACCATAAATACGAACAGATACTGTTTTTGGATCCACGGCTTGTGTTTGAAGCGTTGTTATTGCAGCATTAAATAACGCATCCAATGAAGATTCGGCCGTTTGCGGATTCTGATTAAAGGAGGCGAGGGCGATATTATTTTTATACGGTGCTATTGAAATATCTTCTATGATCGGTAAATTATTATTAGGTGAGCTTGTATTAATCTGATAGCGAAATAAATGTAACCGTGAATTGGTACTGCCTGCATCTACAATAATCGAGTATTGCCAATTTTCTGCGAAAGTTGTCACCGTAAAAACAAGCAACAGGCAACCAACCATTTGAGTAATCCACGTTTTATTCATCATACTTCTACCTATTTCACCTTATGGTTTTATTCATCATACTTCTACCTATTTCACCTTATGTTAGAGGTAAGTTAAGTATAGCAGGTAATTATTCTTTATATAAAATAATTTAAATTCAATGTATTATAAGTCATTCTGAGCGTTGTCGCGTAATTCACTGATTGTTGCGTGCCCGTGCCCGCGCCCGCGTGCGGCTTTTCTTAGCTTTGATCTAATGCCTTAGCCAATAGCATTATTTGGGCGAGAATGGTTTTTTATTTTAGGCCTACATTATTTCATTTATTCAAGTGGAAGAATAAGCCTGTACAAAAATATTGAAATTTTTTATTGGTTACATTATTATTAGCCAACTTTCAATAAAAAGGCCATTATATATGCAAGAAAAGCGCCAATTTGAATAAAACATCCGATCGGAACCAGCCTCGGTTCCTACTAATAAGCGCATCAGTACTTCTTATAAGCCGATAACTTATATCATACAGAGGGGACTCCATGTTTAGAAAGAAAAAATCTACAAATACCGAAAAAGAAGCCATTGAGATGAAAGAATTCCAACTCGAGCCTCGAATTCATTTTTCTCTTCCACCGATACCCTTTACCTTTACTATTCCTGAAATACAATTAGATTCTAGAATTTCACCATTGAATATATTCTCAAATGAAGAACAAAAAAGAACCCCCAAAAGAGCTTATGAAAATCCTGAAGAAAAAAATGAAACTCAAGGTATCGTCGGCCAAATTCTCGATGATTTCTGGATAAGTATTTTTTATTTTCTTGATTTTAAATCTCTTTTGTTCACCATATTTTCCTGTAAGAAACTTGCAATGCTGGCCAATGATGATGCGATAAGAACACGCTTGTATACCTTAAATAAAAACAAGTTTTCAGAATTGATAATGTCAACGCAAACACCATTTAATTTATTTCAAATGCAACCTGCATTACAGCATCCTCTAGCAGTGCAGCCATTACTCGCACCTCAAATTGAAACAGAATATTCGCATCATAATGATAATCCTGTGGGGCGAGGATTTTTCATGAAATAAATGACATGATGGGAATGAACCCATGCGATTATGTAGATCATCAGCAAAAATAGCCACGGAACCGTTTGACGTGAAATCTGTGGCGTAATCCAATTGAGAAACGCTGTACATTCAACTATATGGTTAATAAAGAATATACAAGTATTGACAATTATTATTAATTAGTGCTGAACTGAGTCTCAGCTCAAAAGAATTTAAATATATGCCGACCGTTGGTACAGGTTGTTATGAGTTGCGATTAAAGATTGATCGACAATATCGGGTTTTTTATGTGGCTAAATTTCATGAAGCTATTTATGTATTGCATGCTTTTGTCAAAAAGACTCAGCAAACATCAAAAGTGGATCTTACCTTGGGATCTGATCGTTACAAGGGCTTTATTGACGCATCGTCGGGAGAAAAAATATGACAAAAAAGATTGAGTTTATTGAAAGCTCAGGAAACTTATTTGAAGACGTAGGTTTTAAAAATCACGAAGCTAAAAAACTTCAATTTAAATCCTATTTAATGGTCTCTTTAATGAAATATATTAAAGGGTCTGGCCTTACTCAAGTTGAAGCGGCTAAACGATTAGGCGTTACTCAATCTCGCATGAGTAATTTGATGAATCATCGAATTGACCTCTTTAGCGCCGAGATGTTACTCGATATGATGGAACGAGCAGGATTTCGTGTCTATGAAAAAATGGAAAGTGATATTACCGATTTTTTAGCCTATGCTTGGCCTAAGTCAAAAAAACCATATGCAAAGCATGCAAGCTGATTCTAATTGGATACATCTCAACTTTATGGAAGTATGGCTCGACATGGCGCAATAAAAAATCGAAAAATGATTGATGATCGTCCTAAAATTGTAGATGAGAAAAGTAGAAGAGGTGACTGGGAAATCGATACGATTATCGGAAAAAATCAAAAACAAGCCATTCTTTCCATAGTAGAAAGAGTATCAAAATTTACGATACTTAAAAAGCTTAAACAAAAAACCAGTGAGGCAACAAAAGAAGCGCTTACAGATGCATTAACCGAACATAAAATCATGTTCATACTATCACTTCGGACAATGGATGTGAATTTGCAAAGCATGAAGAAGTAAGCGTAATGCTTAATGCAGATTTCTTTTTTGCGCATCCTTATTCTTCATGGGAACGTGGCCTCAACGAAAACACCAAACGAGGTTTTTAAAAGCTAAAGGAATTTTCCCCATAGTATATTATCTATCGAACCGGTAAAATCCGACGGGCTTATCTCATATAAATTGAATAATATGGTACTTTTTTATGATGAAATTTTGGATATTTATTTTTTCGGTGTTGCTCGCACTTGATAGTGGAAGCATACAAGCAGAAACCTGGCAACCATTACAAGGCCATACTCAAATACCAATATGGCCAGTTGGAAAAATGCCGGATGTTCTCCATGATACTAAACCAGAGTCATTTGTAAAAGGTACGATATTCAATGTTTCAAAACCAACAATAACAATTTATTCGCCCAAAACAAAAAATACGGGTGTGACTATTGTTGTATTTCCAGGCGGTGGCTTTAATGGATTAGCGATTGATTTCGAGGGAACAGAAATATGTAATTGGTTAGTCATGAGAGGAATAACATGTGTACTTCTGAAATATCGCGTTCCAGATTCAGGTCCTGCATGGCATAATGATTGTCATTGTAACATTCATCCTAAAGCACCTACCGCATTGCAGGATGCCCAAAGAACAATAGGTATTCTTCGATTAAACGCTTCAAATTGGAATATTAATCCCAATAAAATTGGCGTACTTGGATTTTCTGCGGGTGGATATATGGTTCCTCATCTCAGCACGCATTTTAAACAGCGGGCTTATTTTCCAATCGATGCAGCTGATAAAGAAAGTTGTCGTCCTGATTTTGCAATTGCTCTTTATCCTGGTCATATGGAAAAGAAAGAGGGACAATTTGTATTAAATCCAGATATAAATTTTACTAAAGAAACACCATCCACATTTATCATTCAAGCTGAAAACGATCCAATGGACAATATAAATAATTCACTTCTTTATTACATTGGTCTTAAAAATG
>BMAG01000051.1 GCA_014132595.1 Gammaproteobacteria bacterium
AGATGGATTGCTTCGCTTCGCTCGCAATGACGGAGGCAATGGTCAATGACGGGAGTAAGGGTCAATGACGGGAGCAAGGGTCAATGACGAGAGTAATGGTCAACGAGGTAATGTCAATGACTACAGCGTCGCGGGTATTGATTACTTTAATAAAATTCTATAATTTCTTAAACGCCGTCTTCCAAAACAACATTACAGCGCCTATACAGATCGCACTATCTGCCACATTAAATGATGGCCAATAAAAATGAGAAACATACAGCTGAATAAAATCAGTGACCTTTCCTTGCAGAACTCGATCAAGCAAATTTCCCAACGCACCTCCAATTACCAAACAAAGCGCAATAGAAGTCCATGCTTCACGGCGAGACACGCGGCTTAACCACACTAAAATACCGACACTCACCACACTCGATACAATCCCTAAAAACCAGACTTGCCACCCCGCCTGATTCGTTAAAAAGCTAAAAGCAGCACCGCGGTTAAATGAAAGCGACAAATTAAATCCCGGCATCACCGCAAGAGGCGAATACACCATTAAATATTTTTTTGCTGCATATTTAGTGGTGTAATCCAGAACAAGTATAATCACCGCTACCCATAACCAGCATAGTCCACTAGAAGTGAGTGCTACTTTTTTATTGTTAGGCATAAAGTCTCTCTTCACCTTTTCCATCCACATTTTCCACACATCGTAAACAAAGGGTCGGATGTGAAGGATCTTCCCCAATATCAGGACTGCGATGCCAGCAGCGTTCACACTTCGCCGCATTGACAGGTTCCACTTTCACCCACAATCCGGGCACTTCTGTCGCAGCAGCACCGTGTAATTGTGAGTTCGCCAAATGCACTTCGACACTCGAGGTAATTAATACAAAACGTAATTCATCTCCCAACTTATCTAATTGTGCTTTAAGCGCTGCATCACAATATAAATACGCAGATCCTTCTAACGGAGCACCAATCTTCCCTGCTGCACGCTGATTTTCTAGCTCTTTATTGACCGCATCACGCACCAATCGTATTTTTTCCCAATACTCCGGATTCATTTCCGCATTTTCCTTAAGCTCTGCAAGTGACAGATACCATGTATTTAAAAAGACAGATTCATTACGCTTGCCAGGAATATGCTGCCAAATCTCTTCTGCCGTAAAACTCAAAATGGGCGCAAGCCAGCGTACTAACGCTTCAATAATGTGAAACAACGCACTTTGTGTGGAACGTCGTGCCAAGCTATTTTCTTGCGTGGTATATTGACGATCTTTAATAATATCCAGATAAAAACTACCCAAATCACCCGAACAGAACTGATGGATTTTTTGATAGATCAAATGAAATTGATAATTATCGTAAGCTTGAATAATTTCCTGTTGCACAAGACGCGCTTTATTCACCGCCCAACGATCCAGCGCCAGCATATTTTCAAAAGGCACTAAATCTTTTTCAGGATCAAAACCTGCTAAATTTGCAAGTAAAAATCGTGAAGTATTACGCAAACGTCGATAAGTTTCTGAGGCACGCGTTAATGTTTCATCGGACACAAAAATATCACCCGTGTAATCAATCGATGAAACCCATAATCGCATGACATCTGCGCCAAATGATTTAATGATCGTATCCGGCGCAATCACATTGCCCAAAGATTTGGACATCTTCCGTCCTTCCACATCAATCACATAACCGTGCGTCAACACGGCTTTATAAGGCGCACATTCATTCATCGCAACCGATGTGAGCAGCGCAGAATGAAACCACCCGCGATGCTGATCTGATCCTTCCAGATATAAATCCGCAGGAAAACGTAATTCAGCACGCGTTTGCAAAACACACTCATGCGACACACCCGATTCAAACCAGACATCCAGAATATCATGGCATTTGCGATACTCATCCGCATCAATACCTAGCAATTCATTTATATCCAGATTAAACCACGCTTCCACACCTCCTTTTTCAATCCGATCAGCAACATCAAGCATCAATGCCACCGTATCTGGATGCATATCACCGGTTTCTTTATGTATGAAAAGCGTAATGGGCACACCCCACGTACGCTGACGTGAAATACACCAATCCGGGCGATTTGCAATCATGGCTGCAATTCGATTTTCACCCCAAGTTGGAATCCATTTCACTTGCGTGATCGCTTCCAACGATTTCGCTCTTAAATAATTACCATCCAGACTCACAAACCACTGAGGTGTCGCACGAAAAATCAGCGCTGTTTTATGACGCCAGCAATGCGGATAACTATGCGTGACTTTTGCTAAATGCACTAATGCGTTTTGTGCTTTTAATGTTTCAATAATGAGCTCATTCACTTTCGTTACATGCATTCCTGCAAACAAAGGTGTGTCCGTTATAAAACAACCATCATCCCCGACTGGATTATCGACATTCAAATTTTGCTGTTTACCAATGAGATAATCATCCACACCATGCGCAGGCGCCGTATGAACCGCACCTGTCCCTGCATCAAAAGTCACATGCTCGCCTAAAACCACCGGCACTTGACGATCATAAAAAGGATGTTGCAAAACAACGCGATCAAATGCTTGACCCTTCGCTTTAGCAATCACTCGATATTTTTTGATCCCATAACGTTCCATCACCGATGAGACCAACGCTTCCGCAATTAATAATCGTTCCTTGTCATCACAATCCACTAAGACATAATCGTGCTCTGGATTTAAAGCTACGGCCTGATTCGCAGGCAATGTCCAGGGAGTTGTAGTCCAGATAGGAATAGATATAGGACCCTTTGAATCAACTTCCTCATTCAAACGTACCAAAAAACCAACTTCATCCACGACCCGAAAACGCACATCAATTGCAGGCGATGTTTTATCAATATATTCCACTTCCGCTTCTGCTAAGGCAGACGCACAATCTAAACACCAATGAACCGGCTTCGCACCTTTCTCGACATGACCATTTTGAATCATTTTCGCAAGAGAGCGCACTACATTTGCTTCGTAAGAAAAATCCATCGTCAAATAAGGATTTTCCCAATCACCCAACACACCTAATCGTTTAAATTCACTACGCTGAATGTCCACTTGACTAAGCGCATAATCTCGACAAGCTTTTCGAAATTCATTCACACTGATTTTTTGTCCAGGTTTTCCTACCTTTTTTTCAACATTCAATTCAATGGGCAATCCATGACAATCCCAACCTGGCACATACGGCGCATCAAACCCGCTGATCGTTTTTGATTTCACCACGATATCTTTTAAAATTTTATTAACGGCAGTACCCATATGAATATGCGCGTTCGCATACGGAGGACCATCATGCATAATAAACCGCGGACGTGATTGACCCATCTCACGTAATTTCTGATAAAGATCCAGACTTTCCCATTTCTTTAACAGATCAGGCTCACGCTGTGTCAGATTCGCTTTCATCGGAAAATCTGTTTTAGGTAAATTTAAAGTATTTTTGTAGTCTGTCATAAATGTTCTTCTTTATAGGTTAAAATAATCCCGCGCCTCATTTGCATCAATCACCATTTGCGCTTTCAGCAAGTCCAACGAATCAAACCGCACTTCATCCCGCAGTTTTTTACAAAACTCCACCTCGACCTGACGACCATACAGAGTCTTTGCAAAATCAAAAACATGCACTTCGAGTAACGTCCGAGTTCCACCTACGGTAGGACGGGTACCCACATTGGCAACGCCAGGCAATCCCGTTTCTGCTATTCCATGCAATCGCACCACATAAATACCTTTTACAGCGGTCTCTTTACGATGTAAATAAATATTAGCCGTCGGAAATCCTAACTGACGTCCCAACTGATCGCCATATACCACTCGCCCCAACATGCTATAAGGACGTCCCAACAAATGTTTCGCCAAGGCATGATCTGCCACTGCCAAAGCTTGACGAATACGAGTACTGCTCACACGCTGCCCTTCTATCTGAACACTCGGCATGACTTCAACCGTAAAACCGAGTCTCTCCCCCGCCTCTTTTAATAAAGCAACATCCCCTTGCCGTTTATATCCAAATCGAAAATCATCTCCGATAATTAAATGTTTAATCTTAAGCCGTTTACATAATATGTCTTTGATAAAAGATTCCGCCGTCAATGCAGCTAATGCTGCATCAAAACGTAACACCCAAACCTTATCCACACCCATCTTCGATAAATGATAAACTTTTTCCCGAAAGCGTGTTAACCGGGGAACAGGTACCCCTTTTGCAAAAAACTCAGCCGGTTGCGGCTCAAATGTCAACACAACGGAAGGTAACTGCAATGCGCAAGAGCGGTCCTTGAGCAACTGCAATAAAGCCTGATGCCCGCGATGAACACCATCAAAATTACCAATAGTTGCAACACACCCGGAAACATCAGGTTTTAATGCACTATTTCTGTTGCGAATAATGTGAATAGACATAAAGTAAACAAATCTTAGCCTGTATTAAAAAGCGATTGATTATACTATCTATGTGCCCTTCTTTTCATTGCTTTTTATAAGAAGCGAAGCAAAGACAGGTTCGAACGTGTTTATGAGCGGGTCGAAGGTTGCTTAGGGTCTCATTAAATGTGCTATAATTACCATATCATTTAAGAGATAAGCGCTCATGGCACCACAACAACCCAAAAACGTTCCTACGACAGCTCCCACTTCTGAGAGCAGCAAACCTATAGTAGGGAGAGACACAGGATATATGCTTGAATCAATGGGACGAGCTTACTACGAAGTACCAAAGACCACACCCTTAAAAGACCCTACTCTTGTACAAGGTCTTCTCACCAATGCTGAAATCACAACCATGGTAAAAGAAATTTCAGACCTTCAAGATGAACGAGACAGCATCTATCGGGTCCAGTCTCAAGTCGCCTCCCTTGCACCCAATCTTGATTCCAATACCCTCATCAAGCCCGAAACCAAAAGTCAGCTTAAAGTTCGAATCAACAATCTATCCGATCTAGTTAATCAAGGTCTCAATATGGATTCGAATTTCACCATGCTCGAAGCCAAAGCTGTTGAATTAAAAGATCAGTTGACACAATCCTTGAAGGCTTTCTTTAGGGTCAGTAAAAAACCATCAGAAACACCGCCCATCGACAGCAAAGTCATCACTCAATCCATTAAAGAACGTGCGCAGGAAGCAGACAGACTGAGCCGAAGTTTTATGTCGTTACATCAACAGATCGAAAGAACCTACACCGAAACACGAGATGCTCTACCCGGCACAGGCCCTCTCAATTTAAAACCTTTTACCTCATTAACCGCGCCGAAGACGGAAGTAACCGAAACTCCATCAACACCCAAACTCAAATAAAATCCGTTAATTTAAAATCAAACTTTCTACTTTATGTGGGATGAGCAAATCCCGCGGACGCACGCCTGTCAACCACAATCCCGCAAAATAGACGGCTACTGATGAGATCAGTAAAAAGAATAAATGCGTGCAGCGAAACCCGTTATTCGCACTCACCCACATTTCAATATCACCCGCTTGAAACCATAACCAAACTGCAAGCACACTATTTGTAATGGCCAGTCGAATCATAAAAGTTTGCCAACCTGCACGTGGTTTGTAATGCGTTTTTTTCCGTAAAAAATAATATAAGAATCCCGCATTGATAATGGAGGCAAGCGATGTCGCTAAGGCAATACCCGCATGAGCGAGAGGCCAAATGAGTATCACATTCAATACCATATTAGAGATCATGGCCAAAATACCGATGCGCACCGGTGTACGCATATCCTGTTTAGCATAAAATCCCGATGCTAAAATCTTAATAAGCATAAAAGGTGCAATACCAATTGCAAACATACTCAAACTTTTACTCGCCATCATGACTGCTCGCGCATCAAACGCACCATGCTGAAATAACGTACTGAGTAAAGGACCTGAAGCTAACGCAAACACAACCCCCGCAGGCACGCCCACTAACAAAACACAACGTAAAGCCCAATCCAGTGTCATCGAAAAATCTTCATCCGATTTGCTGGCATGATGACGTGACAAATGCGGCAAAATCACCGTAGAAATTGCGACCCCAAAAATCCCTAAAGGAAATTCCATCAAACGATCTGAATAATAAAGCCAAGACACACTACCCACGATCAGAAACGAGGCAAATAAAGTATCCAGCAATAAATTCAGCTGGGAAACAGATACTCCAAATAAAGCCGGCACCATTTGTTTTAATACTTTACGCACTCCGGGATCACGAAAATTGACTTTAGGTTTAGGCAGCAATCGCATCCTTTTTAAAAACGGCCATTGAAAAAGTAACTGAACAACACCCGCAATAAAAACTCCCCATGCCAACCCAATAATCGGCACAGAAAGCCCCGGCGCCAACCAAATAGCGGCACCAATCATGGAGAGATTCAAAAATACCGGTGTAAAAGCCGCCACCCAAAAACGGCTATAGGTATTTAAGATCGCCCCTGAAAAAGCCGTTAATGAAATCAGCATGAGATACGGGAAAGTAATTCGTAACATCGTAACCGCCAAATCATAACGCGGCCCGCTCGATACAAACCCTGGCGCGAATAAATGCACAATCAACGGCGTAAAAACTTCACCCGCAATCGTTACACACAAAAGGACAAAACCTAAGGTTCCCGCAATGGCATTGATAAACCCATGCACTTCTTCAGTCGATTTATTTTTTTGATAATCCGAAAGAACAGGAACAAAAGCCTGTGAAAAAGAACCTTCCGCAAAAAGCCTGCGCATAAAATTAGGAATTCTAAAGGCAACCGAAAAAGCATCAAAGGCACCGGCTGCTCCAAAAAGCTGAGCGGTTACCATATCACGAATAAATCCAAAAATTCGTGAAATCAGGGTCATGCTCGCGACAACAGATGTTGACTTAAATAGGTTTTTGCTCATTTTTAGATCAGACTCAAAAGAAGGATATGTTACCACGAAGACATCAGACTGACCACTCTTCAGAAAAAGCTTAACTTGTTATAAGATAACTCGCATTCACCTTTCAAATGGAGGAAAACCACCCGGCATCAAACATACAGTAATAAAGTTTCCGATTGCATTACATGACCTTTGTTCATCAATCATTAAGGAAATTACTATGAAAAGCTCAACTAATCAAAACAACTCTCAAAACAACACTCGCTCTATCTGTGCAAGATTGTTCTGCAGAAAACCCAAAAAAGATACTGCAACTCTGCCGAACACTCAAATTGACCTCCAGGAAATTACTTCTATATTCGACGCAATGAGCGCAACCGGACGCCCATCCACTACAGATATTCTCAAAGAAATCAGAAAAAATATGCCTTATGCCAATGAGATCACCTGCGCGCTTATCTACTTTTATAAAAAAGGACTCTATCTGTCGCCGGAAATAATCCAAGTGCTAACAAGCCATGGAAAATATGCAGTCGAAGTCGCAATGGCAATGGTGTATGCCTCTGAAAACGATCTTTTCCTCTCACAAAGAAATATAGCTGCTCTTGCAAATGCTGAAGCATTAGCGCCGAAGATTGCCACCGACATGGTTTGGTTTAGTTTTTATGTAAGCTCTAAGCCCGATTTGATCAGTGAAATACTGGATGCACTCGCATCCACCGATCAAGTGGATGATGCCATCCTGGCACTGACTTTGCTCGATTGTGCGAACATCCCTCTCACAAAACAAACCATCCAAGCAGTCGTGCAAGTCACAGATCCTATTCAATTCGCAAAGACTTTGTGGTCGTTAAAAAATGATGGCATTGCGCTTTCAGACAATATCATTAAAACGCTTGCTGAAACACGAAGTCCTGCTCATGCCTCTGTGATTCCTGCGAACGCTTCTATGGAGAAAAAATCAGAAACAACGCGGACTCGAAGTGGAATCATTGACAATTATTTTATAAACATTCAGTCTAGAGCTAATCATAAGGAACTCGCTTCACCAAAAGATACTGAATGCGAAAAAATAAGACTCTTAAACGCTATGGTTTAAGGCCACAATCTGCAGTTGTCATATTGAGCGAAGCGAAGGATCATTCGAGTTTAGCCGATCCTTCGCTTCGCTCCACTTACATCGAAGTCTGCAAAACCGCATCACCACTGTCACCTCCGCACAAATTTCCATGGTAATCCAGTTTTTTGTCAAATACTGTGAATGGAAATTTTGCGGGAAGACAGCATTGAAGCAGCTTCGGAACCCTTGCAGCAATACGGCTTCAATTAACAAATAGACCGACTTACCAGACAGCAGTGCTCTGCGCTCAGGGATGACAAGCGTGTTTTCTTCTAGTGTGATGTAGATCCTCTCCTCATCTGCCTATCCAGGCCTAACCTGCAAGACATCCTCTACACTCACTGCAACCTGACTCGCCGCATTTTTTAAACTCCCCTGAAAAAAGGCCCGGTCTGTTATAAGCATATACGCACTCTTTTTATCCCTCGAATCCTGAAAGTGAAACGCTGTCCCATCCTCGTTTTTTTCAACAGGCTGATCGGTTTCACGAAGAATTGAAAGATCAAGCACATTCAAAAGAACACTCGGACGATAAACCAATAAAGTATGTTTAAAATAAAAATCTGCGATTTCTTGAATGCCTGTCTCTGAGCAAAGTTGGATGTAGCACAAACCATAAGAGTGCATTCCCACTGCGGCAATCGCAAATGCAACCACTTTCGCTATTTGTAAAAATTGCTCTAACAAAAGGATATTTTTCAGATGGCCTTGCATCGTATCCTGAAAGTCATTCCATATTTTCGCATGATCAATGGCGATCACGTTTCTTAAAAGTGCATTTAAACAATGTTGAATAATTTTTACTTGGTTAATATTAGAAGGATGAGGTACCAAAGCGTCTAGTTTTAACTTACGCAAAATGGTCATTATCTTGCCGCCAGGCGCATCTTTATGAACCTTAGTTATTAAATTCTCAAGCGACGAAAATATCGAAAGTTCAATTCCTAATGTTTCAAAAAGAGAGGTCAGCTGCTCTACGATAACATACTGCCGCCTCTCTACTTGTTCGACTAATTTTTCTAAAGCATTTAATGACATTTTTTTTGAAAAATATAAATTAAACCCATGGATAGCATATTCAGTAGAATGCAAATGACAGATCGCTGTCGCAGTTTGACTACCTATTTTCTTCATCATTAAGCCGAATTTTTTAAGTGTTTGTCGTTGAAACTCTTCAAAAAAATTCGGTTCAACACATTCTATATCTACGATTTCTTCACCAAAAGGCAAGGTGAGATTTAAATTCAACACTGGCAACCGAGTGCCCTTTGTCGTAATACCAATTAAACCAGCACCAAACATTCCCGCCGTAAAAAAAAATTTATCGAACGGCATAGTTGAATATTCCATTCTTTCATCGTTCTTTTTAAAAATGGAAGGAAACACGCGCAAGGCGATATTTTCAGAAGTATCATCGACCATTATTAATGGTCTAAAGACAAGCGCTCTGGTTTTTTTATAACTGGGAATATAAGGCGATAGAGGTGAAAGAACAGCTTTGGGAAAAGCTTTAGCCAAAGATGAAGCCGTTGTAAAATTCTGATAAGATCTCGGCATTCTATAAACAAAGTGAAGATTTTCGAGATAACCCACAAAATCATTAATAATTTTTAAAATAGATCTTACTGTTTGATAAGAACTGTCTCTTTGATAAAACCCATCATCCTCCGAACCAGAATCATCATCCCCCATCATACTGTTATAGTACGCGGCGCAATTTTTTTCTATCACAAGATAGGTCGTTGTTAGATCTTCTATTAACTGACTCCAATGGGATTCCTGCACAAGGGCTACCGATTGTATCTTCTCAAATAGTTCATCTGATGATGACAGCAGCTCTTGATCGCTGCCCTGGAGTTTAGCTTCAAGTTCTTGTCGGGTGTTAATCAGAAAAACTTCATTCCCAATATGAAAAGAATGGGGCGTGACCTTGGCGGCCGCACGCTCCATCGAATCCGTGGGTTTATTCAGGTAAATAATACCTTTTTTATAAAGTTCAGCATGGACTGCAACTTCTCCATTCACATACACAAAAGTACCGTCAGAAGTTACCTGGGTGGGATGTTCTATGGTCTCACTTTTCTTCTCTTCTACGGATTCAGCGGATAGTGTGGATTCTGATGTTGATGACAGCATAAATTTTATTTTCCCCTCATTTATCTTGTAATAAAAATGCGGGTGATAACAACTCTCTCGATGCATTTTTTTTATTAAATGTCATTTTTTTTTGCGTATCGAATCCTATAGAACTTACAAGAAAGTGTCAATGGAATAGCCAGCAGCCCCTGAATCCCCCAGGGGATCTTGGGAGAAAAGGTAGGATGCCAACTAAAATTGACATTTACCCTATCTACAGGCATATTAGCACCCTTTCATTTTAACTTAGAATTGCTGGAGGAATACCTTGGCTAATATCGCATCTGCTAAAAAGCGCGCACGTCAAGCAGAAAAACACAGACAACATAACGCAAGCTTACGTTCCATGGTCCGTACCTATATCAAAAAAGTCTACGCAGCCATTGAAACAAGCAACAAAACAGCTGCCGAAGAGCTATTTGCTAAAGCTCAGCCTATTATTGATCGCATGGCTAATAAGGGCATCATTCATAAAAATAAAGCTGCTCGTCAAAAAAGTCGTTTAACATCACAAATTAAAAAGATTACCGAAGGTGCTGCAGCTGCTACAACCAAAACCACTGCTCGCAAAACCAAAGCTAAAACTGCTGAATAAGCAATAACTTACAAGCCCCTCATCTCACCCCGTGGGGCTTTATTTACCCAAACAATCCAAGCACAGCTCGGCAGTTTTACAATTGTCGCCTTGGAATTTTTGAAAAAATACTTTTATTAAACCCGTGCAATCCATTTAAATAGAACTCCAGCGCGAAAATCCCCAAAAGTCTGGCTGGCTATTTTCTTATCCGCCCCAATAGTAATAACTTTTGGGTTTTTTGCTAATCAATTGGTTATTAACTATACAAATATGCGTTGAAAGAAGGATTCTTCTTTATTCCAGCAAATCTCAACTTTTTGAATCCTATGGGACCGATGCCCGCGAATGTGTTTACTCATCAAACCGATAATTCAATCCAATGGTTACCAAATTAGTATAAGTCTGTCCTTTAGTAACAAAAGGTGATGTCAATGATTGCGGGGGAATACCAAAGCCGCCGGCTGTATTACTGAGAGAACTTGTGGTTGTCATCGAAGGAAGACTGACATATAAATATTGTAACATCACAGAAAAATGGTGCAATGAAGCCAATTCAATTCCTGCACCCAATGTCCAACCGATTTGATTTTGAGATGTGCTGTTGCCGCCCATGCCGGCATAAGAGGTATTATCACTAAAACTAGTGTTTACTTTTAATTGAGCGAGAGCCAGACCGCCAGTCAGATATAAAAGTGCAGGATAATGCAATGTTGTTTGATAGCCTAATCTTCCACGCAGTGTAGACAACCATTTCATAGTCATAGAAGTATATACTGAATAAGCATTGGAACCATCAGGATAAGTCACGTTATTCATCGTATGTGATGAATTAATTGGAGCAACAACATAATCAAGCACAATACCTAATATCGATTTTTTAACAGCCCAATCTTGACCTGCTTGAAAACCTACTATCGCTGAACTTGGATTTTGTGTGGATGAGCCGCTGCTATTGACTGCGTTAATATCTGTAGTGGCTGCAAAATAAGAAGTATCGGTCACAGTGCCTGTACTTGTGGAAAGATGTTGGGTACCAAAACCACTGCCTACATAAGCGCCGAGATAAGGGCCTTGCCATGTCGTTGCAAACACGGGAGACGCAGGCAATAAAAATAGTATAAAAGAAATGAAATAAGATAGTTGTTTTTGATGCCTGATCATCATCCTAATTGACATGGTCCGAGTCCTTTTTTTATTTTTTACCGTCCTGTATGATACCTGAAAGATTGATCAATCTCAAAGTGAGGACATTATCATGGATCGATTTCGTTATTTTTTATTTATATTATTTTCTCACTGCCTGATGGGTTCCTGTTTCGCCCAATTAAATTTGTTTAATTTTATGTCAACTCGGGATGTACTTAATAGTAATGCAACTTCAAATATTAGCTTACATAACACTCGAAATACTGATATGACGGTCTATGGTCTCTATATAAGCCAACTTTCATATGTTACACCAGGGCAATCTTGTAATAATGCCACCGTTATTTACCCTGCTACAAATGATACTACCGCAGGTGCATTTGTGATGCCTACAACGATTATTGCCAATCAAAGTTCTGCTGTTGGCAGTAATTATTTATATAACATGCTTTATAGTGCATTTTATTACGTTAATATCATTATTCCTTCATCACCACCGGGTTGCGCGCTTCCAGGGTGTACCTGGGGAAGTGATACCACGCAATATAATTGGTGTATTTATTTAGGCGCTTTAGCGCCTGTTTCGAGTACAACAGGTTATACGGCGAATGTGCCGCCTGCTACTTCTCCTGCATCCAGTGCAGGTGTTTATAATTATAATCTTATCAATAGCCCTGTTTATTTAGGTCCAATTAGCTGTAATGACAAAACATTAACTTGCTCAACTGCAAATCAACAAACACAATCATTTTAATAAGGATATAGCATGATTAAAATAAAAAATCTTTTATTATATTTCTGTGGATTGCTTTTTATTCCATGCGCTTATGGTCAAAACAAATCACTAGAAACTTCTTTATTATTGACTGTTCGTGACATTGGAACGAATGCACCTTCGAATGTGAGTATAACAAATAAAACGGGTAATCCTATTACAGTCTCAGGATTATTTATTGCAAGCTTTGACGTTAATGATTGTTCTTCTTGTTTTGGTAGTGTTGTATCAGGTGATAATGCAGGTGGTGCATTTATCTCACCAGTCACGTTTCAGAAAGACCAATCTTTGCCGATCGGACAAAATTATCTTTATAACATGCTTTATAATGGTATTTATTATATTAAGAATACGGTAGGAAGTTCGCCTTGTTCTTTGCCAGGTTGTTCTTGGCCGGGCGATGATCCGAACGTACAGGGTTGGTGTATTACGATGAATGTGATTTCACTAAATTCTGATTATACTTATTCCACTTATACGAATGGCTCTCATCCGCCTGCTAATGCGCCAGCTTATTCAAGTGCTGGCAATTCTACGCCTTTTAATTATCGGTATGATTTAATTGATCCGAATACGCTTGGGACGGGTAATCGTTGTATAGGGCCTGTGATTTGTAATGATAAGACATTGACATGTAAAGTGAGCACACCACAGAGCGAATCCTTTCAGCCTTATACATAAATTTTATGGTAATAACAGTAAGGTATAAAATATGGAACAAATATTATTACAAGCCCCTAATGATATGGTTCAGTGGGGGAACCCATTAGTTTTAACTAAGGGCGCAAAAGATATTCTTCTGTATGGCAATCCTGGTAAAACTGGAAATTATACCTTTAGGTTCAAACTTCCTGAAAGTTATAAAATTGAACCATTTATTTTAACCTCACCTTCTTTTTTAACAGTGATAGAGGGAGAAATTTTTATAGGTGAAGGTAATAAATTTGATAAAAGTTCGATGAAGGATCTACCTGCTGGAAGCTTCTGTCATATTCCTAGCAAGCATCCCATTTATTTTTTGAGTGAAAAGCAGGCAATTCTTCAATTTCATGGCTTAGGCCCTATAGAGTTAAAATATTTAAATGCAGCACATGATCCGCGTAATTCAAAAGAATAATACAACGCTTAATGAGAAAAAACTTAATATGAGCAATAATGAAAAATATGATTTAGAGATAGGTGAAGAAGGTTTAGATTATGATCTTCTTGATAGGTCATTTAATCCCACTACTCAAGCTTTTATTCTAAAATCTGGTATTAAGTCTGGCATGAATGTATTAGATGTAGGTTGCGGCTCTGGTGTCATGACTACTTGGCTTGCAAAGCAAGTGGGACCTCAAGGTACAGTAACAGCGATTGATAATAGCGAAGAACAATTAAACCTTACGGTTCGTAGATTAAAGAAAGACAATATTTCAAATGTTAAGACAAAGGTACTGTCAGCATACGATATTGAACAATTAAATGAGAAATTCGACCTTATCTATTGCCGATTTGTTCTGCACCATTTACACAGTCCACGCAAGACCCTTAAATTATTTTTCGAAAATCTAAATAGGCAAGGAATATATATTGGTGAAGAAGGTATTATTAGTGCAGCATTTGCATACCCTCCTTCGTTTGCATGGCAAGGATATATGCCTGAGTTGAAATCGCATGAAGAAGAAAAAGACGGCATTGCAAGAGATAGTGATATTGGAATGAAATTGCTATTTTTATCACAAAAAACAGGGTTTGATATTATAGATTCGAGCTTGGTTCAACCTATCTTCTGGAAAAAAGAACAAAAAATTGGCCTATTAGATGGATTAAAATCCTATAAGAAAACAGATCTTTCGCATGGAACTACGGAAGAAGAATGGCAAAGAAAATATAATGAAACTGAACGCATTGTTAATGATGAAAATCAAGTGATTGCATTTTATGGAAGTTGTCAAGTTGCTGCTGTGAAAAATAAATAAAGAAAATATTGAGAAATACCAATGAAGATAAATATCGCACCTGCTACAAAAAATCAAATGCCTGTAATACAAAATATGGCTAGATTCTATGCTTATGATTTATCAAAATCCTGTGGTTTTTATCAGCTCTATGATTGGTCTTTTCCTGAAAATGGGCTTTATGAAGGACTTGATGTTAGCAAATATTGGCAGCCAAATTATTATCCTTTTCTTATTCGTGTAGATGATGAGCTTGCAGGATTTGCACTGATAAATAAAATAGGTAGTGATCCTGACATTGATTGGAATATGGGAGAGTTTTATATAGTTGGAAAATTTCAAGGAAAAGGAGTAGGAAAGCAAGTTGCTATAGATTTATTTAATTTATTTCCTGGTAAATGGGAAATAGCTCAAATGCCTCCCAATATACCTGCTATTAATTTCTGGAAAAAAGTTGTTGAAGAATATTCAAATAGTCACTTTACTGAAACTAAAAAGATTTTTCAAAACCCTAAATCAAATGAAAGAATTGTTCTTCAGTTTAATAACGAAAATAAGTCATGAAAGAATAAATCCAACATCAATATCCTCCTGGATTTATGGCTTGGGTTGCTGCAGAAGCAATTGTTATATTATTTTATAATTTAAGGAAATTAAAAATGAACGAACCTATGCATGCAAATTTAGAAGAAAAGGATCTATACTTATCAAATAAACGATCAGGTCAAGCATGGAGCCAAGTTGTTGAAGGTTTTTCAGCTCCAGAAGAATGTTGGAAGGGAAACCAAGTTTTAAATTTTATTCCTTTGGATAAATGCTATAAAAATAATCCTGATTCAGTGAAATTTGTCGAAAAATATTTTAAAAAAGCCAAACCGCTGGATATTGATGCAGAAGTTTTACGTTTTGCATCAGATACTGCAAATAAAATCGATTTGAAAAATGGAATGTACATCGAAATGGGGGTTGGCAGCGGAAAGTCTATCAATTTTATTGCTAGCTTAAATCCAAGAAATACAATTTATGGCTTTGACTCATTTGAAGGGCTTCCCAGCGATTGGAATACTCGAAAAGATTTTCATATTCCAAAGGGCTCTTTTAAACTCAATAAAGAATTGGCATATCCTCCCATTGTAAATAATGTTTGTCTCATGAAAGGATTATTTTGTAACACATTACCTGTTTTCAAAAAACTGACTTTGAAAAACTGTCCCATTTCTTTCATTCATGTAGATTGCGATCTTTATGAGTCAGCAAAAGATGTCTTCGATTTTTTAGGCGATAACATAGTCTCTGGAAGCATTCTTGTATTTGATGAATTTTATAATTATGAAGGGCATGAAAAAGATGAATTTAAGGCCTTTGAAGAGTTTCTGAACCAAAGCGGTAAAAGAGCCGAATATATTGCTTTTAATCAAAATTGGGAACAAGCTGTCGCAAAGATTTTGTAATCTCTCTTTGAAACATATTTAATGGCCAGCAGGTATTTAAAGTTGATTTTCAATCAATCGCTGCTTTATTGAAAGAGAGATGTTTTAATCACATAGGCCATTGTGAAGCTAGCTTCGACCAGCCGCCAGATATATAATCTTTGTCGCATTAAAAACATCTCTTCATTAATAAGGATTAGTTATGCGAATTCATACTATTATACATGCTCCTTTTGAATTGCCTGGGGCGATTGAAACATGGGCCATGAAACACGGCTATACTTTATCATCAACTCATACCTATCGCGAAGATAAGCTGCCCGCGATTACTGAAATTGATTTTCTCATCATGATGGGTGGACCACAAAGTCCTCTTCAGTTAGATAAATATCCCTATCTGCGGGATGAAATTGCTTTTACAAAACAAGTTATTGATCAGAAAAAAGCGGTACTTGGCATTTGCCTGGGCGCACAAATTATTGCTGAAAGCTTAGGATCGAAAACAGAACGTAGTCCTCATAAAGAAATTGGAGTATTTCCGATTCAATTAACGGATGAAGGCAGATCAGATCCTATTTTTAGCCGGTTATCAACAACATTTGATGTCATGCATTGGCATAATGATATGCCTGGCGTTCCCCCAAGTGCTGTTATATTAGCGTATAGTGAAGGTTGTCCACGCCAAATTATTCGATATAACGAACGTGTTTATGGCTTGCAATGTCATATGGAAATGACAACGGAGCTGATTAAAGGTATGACAGAACATTGCTCTGGTGATCTCAGTCCTGGAAAATATATTCAAAATGTTGAAAAAATGTTGGCATTTGATATGACAAAAATAAATGAAAAATTATTTTTTATTTTAGATCAGTTGGCAGCATCTGTTAACAAATCAGCTAGAGAGAAAGTGTTTTAGAGTGGAATGCATAAACATGGATTTAAATAAAATCAACACTATCAATAAGTATAATCAATTTATCAGGAGGAAGTTCACGTGAGCATGCCAAGAAAAAGAAAGCAAAATACAAATTTTACTGAAACTTCTAAAGATGTTAAAACCACCATGAGTAGAGTAATTCCTACTCTTACAAAAAAAGGGAAAAGCAATCCATGGTTTTGTCTTCTGAAGTATAAAAATGAAGAGGGATCACATGGAATACAAAAAGAAGCTTTTCTAGCAGGTGCGTATCGAGTATGCATCGGTGTCCGTCAACCCAAAATAAGAGAACTGAATGATACACATGTTATATCAAAGGAAGTAAACGGTTTCAAACCATTAAAGGATTGCAAGGTCATGACACCTCACGAAGCAATCAAAAATGGTATGGCAGCTGCATTGGTTACATCTTTTTTTTTCAGTGAAATGGATTTGAATTATTACAACATTGGTATCAATGAAAATAATGCAATTGTGCGAATTGATTTTGAATTTAGTATGTATACAGGAGGACATCACCCTGTCATTTTTCCAATAGAAGGTATTGTAAATTTGCCTGTTTTCGCCGCGGGGATGGACCCAATCAAATCTTGGGTAGGCTGGGATGGTTGTTTAAATAATTTACGTACCAATGAATGTTTCATAAAAGACAAATACAAAAGCTGTTTAAAAATTCTTTTGTTTGATCCGTCTGTTTTTGAATCTATGGCTAAAGATTATTTAGCATCAGGCGTTGATGATAGTCTACTCAAGGACGTTTTTTCACGTTGTACAGAATTAAAAAATTATCTTCTTGGTCATCCTGAGTTTAACACCTATTTCACAATGCATCATGCTAGTTACTGGATTGAAATCCAATCAGAAGCAAAACAGTATAATGCAGAGATCCAAGTACATATTGAGAAATTAGACAACCGTATTAAGGCACTACAGACAGATACGACTGGTAATATGCATACACAATTTACTAAAGAGAAATATCAAAACCTTAGTCATGAGGAGTTACTTAAAAAATTTCAACAAGAACAAGCTGATTATAGGGATCGCTTAATAAATATAGAAAAAATGCACAAAAATTACTGTCACATATCTAAAAAATTAAACGTAGTTGTTGAACAAAAATCTCCGTCTGTTCCTTGTGCTAATGAAGCAGAACAGGAACTCACAGCAGAGCAAATCAATATATTGCAAGTCATGTATGGAAAAATCCCGTCAACAGGCAGTATGAATTCTTCAGGAACATTAACGCTCGTATTTGAGGAAGGCCAGAAGGAAGTGATAACAGCGAGTCGCTATTATGAAATGCGTCAATCGGTTTGTGTCATGCATAAAAAGCATTTACAAGATTTGAACATATATAGTAACCATATGGAAAATTTGATTATCAAATTTAGCTACGTTTGGGCAAAAATAGCTAGAGCAGATACATTGACTTCTGTGTTAAGGGTAGATAAAGAGCATGAGAATAACCCAGATCAATGTGCCACTCGTATCCTTGCTATGCGAAACACCCTCACAAATGACTTCAGTAAAATATTACAAGAAGATGGATGGGGGGTATGGTTGTTTAAGCGTTTGACTGTGATACCCTGTATTTTAAATGCTTTTGGATTCACAAAATCAAAAGGGAGAAAATTTGTTGAATCATTACAAGGATCACAGAATACCAACAAGATTCGCCCATGAATGCACATAACTACTTCACTCATTTATTTTTTATAGTGATTTCTCAGGAATCATTGTAAAATCAATTTTGATTTGATTCTGTTTTTCAATGAAATTTTTTAAATCCTCACATCTCACTGTAATCGTAGCTGTATTCTCCATAGGATGGATATTAATATAATCTTCTTTTAGCAAATCCCGATCAAAAACCAATTTTACCCGTCGTGCACAATCATTAATAATAGCAATAGGTGTCACTGAACCTGGCATAACACCCAACATTTTTATCAGATCGTCATGATTTGCAAAACTTAATCGTCCACCATTGAATATTTTTGCCAATTGAGATAAATCCACACGCTTATGATATTGAATGGTAACCAGCCAATACGCTGTCCTCTTTTCATTGCGTAAGAATAAATTTTTTACATGTATACCTGGTATATGCGCGCAGTGCCGCTCTCCGTCCTCCGCAGTAAATACCGCTGGATGCTCATATAGCTTATACGACAGACGAGCTTCATCAAGCAATGGAAGTAAACTTTGTTTATTTGAAATCATATGGTCTCTTTTTAATCCATCTTAGTCGAATACCTTAGATATGGTAAATAATAATTTGATTAAATACTGTTCGGCGTGATGAGTTTACATTATAGTAAGTTCCATGAATGAATCACAGACAAAAGTCATTATTATTGGTGCAGGCATAGCTGGCCTGACTGCCGCATGGCATTTGAAAAAAAAAGGCATTGAATCGCTTGTATTAGAAGCCAATGAAACAGTAGGCGGGAGAATGCAAAGCATTCAAGCGGAGGATGCTTTAATCGATACTGGTGCACAATTCCTCTCCAGTGCCTATTCTATTATTCCTGATTTAATTAAAGAGACAGAATTAGATTATGAATGGGTTGAAACAAGTGATTGGGTAGCAATAGTCAGAGAGAATGGTGCTTCAGTATTTCAACCTCAACATCCATGGCAATTATTCACTCATCATGTACTTTCGTTATGGAGTTTATTACGTTTAGGCTTCAATCGATTGAAATTTTTAAATTTGAATAAAAAATCCTTAAATGACATTATCCATTGGACGAAATATGACTGCATCAGCGCAAGCGATTGGGTGACTGAAAAATACGGAAAAGAAATAGCGGATCAATTAGTCTCACCCATTTTTAACGGATTTTACTTTCAATCCATCAATCAATCTTCAGCAGCTCTTGCAGCTGCTTTATTGGCATTTTCTGTCTACAATCCTAAAACAATGACATTGTCATCTGGCATGGGAAGTCTTCCTAGAAAACTTGCCAATGAACTAAATATCCAAACAAATGTTTCAGTATCCAATATAGTAGAAATATCTGATGGCGTAAAAATTACTTCTAATTCAGGAGCGTTTAGTGCAGAACATGTCATTGTTACAACCCCTGCCCCAGTAGCAAAGGATTTAATTCAAAATCCTGATATACAAACACAGAAACTACTTCAAACATCCTATAGTTCTACTATACTTATTTCCCTATTAATAAGCTCGAATTGGTCACCGCCATCCAATATACAAAAAGCCTATGGCCTATTATATAAGTCCTCATTAGATTGCAAAATCGCTGCAGTTTCAATTGAGAACAATAAACATTCTGCACGAAAAACTAAAGGATTTCTTGTTAATGTCATGCTTACCGATATCTATGCAAAAGAAATTTTGCATTTATCAGATGAAGAAATATATCAAAAAATAAAAACACACATTGAAAAACAATTCCCTTCCATTTATTTACATATTCAAAGTAAAAAAATATTTCGTTGGGAATTTGCCATGCCATATACATCCATAGGACGTGCAAAATTAGTAAAGGAATATTATGATACAAGAAATCAAAATAATCGTATATGGTTAGCAGGTGACTATCTTGGTTTTCCTTGGACTGACAGCGCGGCAAATACAGGTTTAAACGCCGCCAATTTCGTATGCGAAACTATACAAAAAAATAATTAAACAAGGCAATATAATGACTATCTCAAGCATCGCACCTTCTGAAATAATTTCTGTACTAGAAAATGATTTTAAATTTCAAAATAATTTGATATTTTGTCAAATGAGCACTGTCAGAAATGATACGCCGCATATCCGTACTGTTCGATTATATGGAATAGAAGATCAATTAGGATTGATTTTTTTCACACGTAAAACTTCTAAAAAATGGCAAGATTTATCTCATAACTCACGTCTTGCAATTTGCTTATTGCATCCTGAATACCGAATACAGCTACAAGCTGAGTGCACAGCTAAGTTAATTGGGGTCAATGACAACCCAGTATTGTTCAAAAAATATTGGTCTATGATAAGAGACGATGTCAAAAAAATATATCACGATGATTATGTGCCTAATTTAGATTATCAGCAAAGAAAGGAAACCGAGATTCCTTCAAGTATTCCTGATTCTGGTGGCATTATTATGGCTTCGCCACACTATTGGGAATATCTATTCGTTAATGATAATTATCCAGAAAGTATACGTTATCAATTTACACATCACGCTCAAAAAGGCTGGATTAAATCACACTTAACGATGTCATAACGTGGTAGCAGAACAATGGATAGGATTAATCGACGACTATTTTTCGATAACATGTCGGCCATTAGCCATTGGAATGATACTATGGCAAGAAATTGCAAAGCAGAATGATGAATTAAATCAAGAAGCAGATGGCACAGGAGAGGGGAATTCCTAAGCAAAACTTTATGTCTATTTAGAACAAAATTTGACCTTTATTGCAATTTTGCGCAAATATGTTATTATTTTGTCCGTCCATGGCCTACCTATTATTTTTTTGAGAGATTTTATGTTATCAACATCCCTTCCCCCAAAGCATAACCCAGCTGCTGAAGAACAAAAAAATGAAACCCAACTCATGAGCCATCCCGCTTATGACAAAGAAACCAAAACTCTCTATGGCGTTCCCTTATGGAAGCTATTTATCGATAAAGAATGTCACTCCAAAGGCGAAATGTTTTTTGATACCGCAACCAAAGACGGCCAAGGAAAGCCGGAGCCAGGCTACAATGCAGCTATGCATCAAGCCTTTGACTATATGCTCACCACACTCAATAAAAAATTAGACGCCGAAGAATTTAAAAATATTTATCATTTATGCGTTAAAACCGTCAAGAATGTGAACTCCAATGAAAGAGAATTTCGTCCTGGCATGTATAAATTGAAACTCGACAAAATATCTCCCGCTGCCAAAGCTGAATGGAAAAGCCGCCGATTAATCGCAACACTTGCAGAAATGCCCGAATGCATGAAATCTCCACCCGAAACAGACCAAGGCTATCTTGCCTATTTGATGAATAACACTATCGTTCCACTTTTCATGTCTGACAATCCCTCACTCGAGAAAATCACAAAAAAAGTCAACGCTCATTTTACGACCTATTATTCCAATATTGCAGAAGCAAAAAAAGATAAAGAAAAATTAGCCGCCATCGTATCATTATCTGAAGCACTTGAAATTGGTCACTACTTTCCAGATGGCAATCAAAGAACGATTGTTTTCGTAATGTTAAATAAACTGCTTATAGAAAATGGTTTTTCACCGGTGATTCTTGAGGACCCTGCTGTATTCGATGGTTATCATAGCATCGAAGAACTCATTTTAGATATTGAAATAGGAAAAGAAAATTTTATAACACTATGCAAACAGTCAGAAAAAAACAAACCGGCTAAAAGTCATCCCACTCAGGATACTGCTTCACCTGTCGCCTCATGTCCAAGCTCATTATTCCATGATTCTCAGCCTAAACTCAACGTTTCAACATTACTTCCTAAAAAAACTCCACCGCAGCAGAATCATAGACAGAATTCTTTTTAAATTGATCTATATCAATAAATCACATCCTTCTTATGGTAGGATGTGATTACTCATTTTTATAAAAAATTTTATATCCTCGCAAAATCGTTGAGTCCTGATTCCTCTTACATTGATAATTAAAAACAAATCAAAGGAGATGGCGCGCATGAATAAAATGATTGTAGAAAAGACATTGGATAAAGATAAAAACGAACCCAACGCAACGGAAAACATTACTTTATTAAGCACCAACTTCCACTCAAGAAAAGAAGAACATTTAAAGTCTGTTTACAAACATCCTCATAACGATTTGCCGCATCAAATTAAAATAAAAATCAGAGAAATTTTGGAATATACGGGATGGGATGAGTAAGCTGCGATCGCATTCATTATCTCGCCAATCTTAATCGCTCCATGAGAGTCGGGGCCGCTTTTTTCTCACCTGGTTTTCGTTGAGAATCTGGAATTTTTTTATCGACGAGATTAATCATTTTATTGATTCCATTTCTGCCTGTGGTAAATAACGGTTGACGACCTACGGGTTGTAATTTTGTTTTTAATATCTCTAATTGATCATGCATATTACGCGCATATCGCAGGGATTTATTAGCTCTGTAGGTACCCAGAAGAGGACATTCACCTTGCCTATCATTTTTTACTTTTTCAACAAAATTATTTAAAGCCTCCAGGCGGGACATGACGCTCTCAAGAGCGGGCGACTGTTTAACACCTTGCGCAATCTTTATTTCTCCCGTGGGTGATTCAACGATCTTGTCTTTGTATTTCTTGAGTAATTGTGATTTTTCTGCATTCAGTGTCTCTACTACTTTGTCTAAATCAGCTGGATCTAATTCACCTTTTTGCAATTTATGACTCTCGGGCGCTTTCCATTTTTCGACACGAGCATCAAATTGTCTTAAATGATTAATCAACCATGCTTTATATTCTTTATCCCAAAATTGCTGGGCTTCGGGGGTTTCTTCGAAGTATGAATCGCTATTTTTTAGATCTGACCCAAAGGCCATTCGCACAAAATAATTTTTAGAAGGGTCAATTTCCCCTTTTTCATTTTTAAATTTTTCTGGGTCAAATTGTTCACTTCCAGGATTATTTTCGTTATAAAGAGAAAGGTCTTTCATGACACTTGCTATCTGCTTATGATGTTGAGGTAATTCAATTTCGAGTTGTTTTTTCATCGCCAGACGTAATTTCAGTTGCTCTTCTAAATCCGTCAGAGTCATTGAATCACTGATCTCTTCCACCTTAGGTGCAGGTCTTTGATTCATAACCGAGCCTCCTCCACAGTGATGAATTTAAGTATAGCAGATATTATATCAATAGATGCAGGAGATTGATTTTATTGATTAATTCAGTGTTGTGTGATCGGGAGATCCTAACTTTGGGTAATACTAATCATCTTCTCCAACGCCTTCCTTGCATTCGTCACCACCCATTGCTGCCCACTCAAATCAAACCGTGTTCGTGACCCCGCAAACTCATCCACCACATCTCCCGGCTTCACTTTATTAAACTCAGGCACTTTTCCCTGTCTCAATAAATCCAACACCGCCACTAAGTGCGGAGGATCATTACGCGACATCGTCGCACAACCACATCCTCTTTTTTTAAAGGCATTATCCGGTATTTCACTCAAATTAATTACTTGAATATTCTTCTTCTGACAAGCCTCTTTTAAATTTTTCACCATATGATTTTCTGTGCCGATTGCATACTTACCCACACCCGCACGATCATGGAATACTTGATCCCATAAATAAGCCGTCGAACCATAACCATCAGCAGCAGCAACTACCTCTCTGCGACATTCTGGATGCACAAGCACGTGATAACCTTGTTGTTTCCAATAAGCCACCATTTCAGGCTGATAATAACTATGGACCCCGCACTCACTTGCAAATAAAATCAATTGCGCTTTATCAAAACGTGTCAGCACATCAAGCGGCTGTTCCGCCAATTTAAAATTCACTGCTTGAGGACCTGCCGGCCAGTAGGCAATTTTCTCGGGAGGAATACCCAACCACGCCGCCACATTTTCACCCATGTGACGATCTGGAATAAATAAAATTTTCTTATTTTGCTTTAATGCCCATTCCATTATTTTTTTTACATTCGAGCTGGTACATACAGCACCGCCCTGCGCACCTGTCATCGCCTTAATACGACCCGATGTATTCATATAACAAATCGGCATAATATGGTTAAAGTCATAGCGTGCATTCAATTGATCAAACGCAGGCTGCACCATAAAATCCTTAGCCAACATTTCCATTGTACATCCCGATTTCGGATTCGTAATATAAACCGATTGATCCTCATGCGCCAAAATCGAAATGGACTCTGCCATAAAATGCACCGCAGATTCGACAATCACTTTCTTTTCAGGATGTTCAACCGCCATTAATGCCAATTGATAAGAATCCCCAATTGTGCCGCCAAAATAATTAATAATTTTAACAATTTCACCACCCATATAATAATGCGCGAGCAATAAGAGCGAATCTCCAAAATGATCCGCTGCCGCCTTCATATAAGGCTCCATCCATAATAAGGTGGTCATCATGTCGCGATCTGGCAAAGCCTGATATTCTTCAGCATACGGCACAAATTCTTGTTGATACCAATCCAGAGGATAATCATCCTGACAGACTTGCATATCCGGTTTATATAACAAAGAAGTCGCTTTTGGCGTAAATTGTGTATCAGTACTCATGGCATCCCCATTCTGCTAAATTCATTTGCTCGCACTATCGATTCTTGTGCATGAGTTAATTTATTCTTAAAATCTTCCCGATAATGTCCGCCTCGACTTTCGCAACGATTCAAGGCAGAACGCACAATTAATTCTGCGATCAAAATAATATTTCTTAATTCAATCAGGTCACGTGTCACCACATACTTCCAATAATATTCTTCAATCATGTCTCGACGGGTAAGGACCAATTTTAATTGATCACGCAAGCCCGCCTCTGTACGCACAATCCCTGCATACGAACTCATCTCACCACGCAATCCTCGCCAATGCACACTCAACTGACTTGCCCGTCGTAAATCGACAACACTCGTTGAATCCCAATCACTAATTGAACGCTGTAATGTCAACGGTGCTTTTATTATCGCAAGACTGCTTTCAGCTGCACGACGTCCCATCACAGTACCTTCTAACAAAGAATTACTCGCCAGACGATTGGCGCCATGAAATCCAGTGAAGGCTGTTTCCCCAATGACAAATAATCGCGTTAAATCGGTTTTACCCGACACATCCGTCAAAACACCTCCGCCCATATAATGCGCCGCAGGAACGACAGGAATCATGTCGCAGCTGATATCTAATCCCACTTCTAATAAAGTGCGGTAAATCATGGGAAAGCGATTTTGTAAAAATGTTTTATCTAAATGGCGAATATCCAGGTAAACATAATCGTAGTGACTCTGTTCAATCTCTGTAAAAATAGCCCGCGCCACCACATCACGCGTTGCTAGTTCCATTTTTTGAGGCGCATATTTTTTCATAAAGCGCTCGCCTGTTTCTGGAGAACGTAGATACGCCCCTTCACCTCGCAACGCTTCTGAAATCAGAAAATTATTAATTTTAGGATGATAAAACAACGTAGGATGAAATTGATAAAACTCCAAACCGCCGACACGTGCTCCCGCACGATAAGCCATTGCCACACCATCACCGGTTGCTACATTGGGGTTTGATGTATAACGATAGACTTTGCCCGCACCTCCCGTTGCCAATATGACCGCATTGGCCAGAAAAGTATGAATCAATCCTAGCTGTTCACCGAGAACATAAGCGCCGATGACTTCTGGAAATTGAGCCGGTTGGTGAGATTCAATCTGGGTTATTAAATTAATGGCTGAATGACATTCAAATAAAGTCACTTGAGGCAACTGTTTCACTTGCAAAAGCAACGCATTAATGATGGCCGCACCCGTCTGATCACCCACACGATAAATACGTCTGATCGCATGTCCTGCTTCAATCCCGCGTAATAAAGTATTATTTTCATCACGATCAAAGAAAACACCTTGCTCACTGAGATAATCAATACTTGCAGAACCTTGTTCTAAAATGGCAGTCACTGCCTGCAGATTACATAACCCATCACCTGCAGCCATCGTATCTGAAATATGCTGCGACACATCATCAGGCATCGCGGCTGCAATACCGCCTTGCGCATAATAACTATTCGATTGATTTAACGGACCCTTTGATAAAAGTGCGATGCGAACTTCGGGATGCAGTTTTACTAATTCTAAAATATACGATAAGCCGGCAATTCCGCTCCCAATGACGAGAACATCAAATTGATAACGTTGACCTTGTTGAGAAATCATTTTTTGCATATTAAAACTCACATTTCATCGATAAATCCACACTCGCTGCAGAGTGTGTTAATTTGCCTACCGAAATAAAATCAACACCGCACTCTGCGGCCCTCGTAATCGTTTCAAGATTCATATTACCGGAGGCCTCCGTTGGCATTCGTCCTAGACATTGCTCGACACACTGAGACATCAGCAGAGGTGACATATTATCGAGCAAGACACGAGAGACTTTATGCAATCCTTGCTCTAACACGATCATCAATTCATCTAATGTCCGTACTTCAACAATCACGGGGCATTTCTGAAGAATCGTCTCTGGCAATTTGGAAAGCGCCATCGACATCCCGCCTAAGACATCCACATGAGTATCTTTAATCATGATCGCATCATACAAACCCATACGATGATTAACACCACCCCCGCATTGCACCGCATATTTTTCCAAATGACGAAATCCAGGTGTTGTTTTTCGGGTATCTAAAATTTGAGTGGAGGTATGTTTGATTTTTTCAACATACTGAGCGGTCATGGTGGCAATCGCACATAGCCGCTGCAAAAAATTCAGCATGATGCGCTCTACCATCAAAAGGTTTTGCGCAGGACCTGTTAAGGTTAGTAAGGTGCCGCCGGGTGGTATGATCTGCCCATCCTGATAATCTGTATGCAAACTGCAATGACCCATTTTTTTTAAAATGGCATCGATAACAGGAAGCCCGCAAAGCACAATCGGCTGCGATTGTTTTGAAATAATAACAGCACGCGCTTTTTTTTCAGCAGTAGGAAATAACAACGCTGTCGTTTGATCGCAATACGGCAGACTCAAATCTTCAATAAATGCCAAATCGATTAATTGCAAATCGACTACGTTCAAAACCCAAGAAGCTAATGTTATATTCATATGGCCTTTAGTATTAAATCACTACCACTTAGAATTTCCCTTTCCCGCCCAGATCCTTGTCGCCGTCATTGCTGTCAGTGTCACATAATCCGTGCTGCTGCTACCGTGGGTCCCTGTCCTCGCAGGGGGAAGGTTAGGAAAGTGGGAAGTGTAATACCATTTTCTTTTCTCGCGATTCCGTTAAAAAGAAGGGGGGGCAGGGATTCACGATAGCAGCGTAATGAAACAACTGATCAATCCGTACTCGCCTGGTTGGTCTCTAAATACTTCATCGCCTCCTGCGCCAACACATCCGTCCCATTCCGGCTCAATCCTGAAATCTTAAACACTCTCCCACGCCATCCCAAACGCTCAATAATATCCTGACACCGCTCTTCTGCTTCCTCCGGCATCAATAAATCTGTTTTATTTAACACCAACCATCGCTCTTTCGCAAGCAAATCTGGACTAAATTTCCCCAACTCATTGATTATGGCCTTAATATTCTCAACTGGATCACTTCCATCTGCCGGCAGAATATCCACGACATGCAGCAATAACAAAGTGCGTGAGACATGCTTTAAAAAACGCACCCCCAACCCCGCGCCTTCCGCAGCGCCTTCAATTAAACCGGGAATATCCGCCATCACAAAACTACGCTCAGGCGACACACGCACCATCCCCAAATTAGGGTATAGCGTTGTAAAAGGATAATCCGCCACTTTAGGACGCGCTGCCGAAACCGCATGAATTAACGTCGATTTACCCGCATTAGGCATCCCAAGCAAACCTACATCCGCCAATACTTTCAACTCTAGCCGGAGATTACGTTTTTCACCCGGCGATCCGGGGATTGTCCGTGTTGGCGATCGATTAACGCTGCTTTTAAAACGCGTATTACCAATCCCATGCGCCCCACCTTTTCCAACACAAACCTTTTGTCCATGTTCTGTCAAATCCGCAATCAATTCATCCGTATCTTCGTCATAAACCATCGTGCCCACCGGCACGCGCAAGGTAATATCATCCCCCGCCTTTCCTGAACAATTGCGGCCGCCGCCTTTTTGACCATTTTGCGCCTTATGCAATCGCGCATAACGATAATCAATTAACGTATTAATCCCTGTATCCGCAACGACAAATACACTACCGCCATCCCCGCCATCACCGCCATCAGGCCCGCCATGCGGCATAAATTTAAGACGCAAAAAACTACAACAGCCATTCCCACCATCCCCGGCCTCTATGCGAACTCTTGCTTCGTCTATAAATTTCATTGATATAACCATTTGTTAAAAAACTTCTGCTTAAGAACCCCTCTCCCGCACTCTAAACCCCATGTTCTACTCACCACCCATGGGCGAGAGAGGGAAATCCTAAGCAAAATTGCATTGATCCTTGGTACCAGATTCAATGCTCCAAAAAAAAGCCCCGTTTTGACGGGGCTTTTACATTCACATGTTGTTTCAAACCTACGCTGCAGTTTCTTCCACCGCAACAGGCTCAATGTTCACACAACGCTTGTGCAACGAACCCTTCTTGCCAAAAACTACCTTGCCTGCCACTAACGCATACAAAGTATGATCACGGCCAATCCCTACATGACGTCCAGGATGAAATTTGGTGCCGCGCTGACGAACAATAATTTCGCCCGCATTAACCACTTGACCACCATAACGCTTGATACCTAAATATTTCGGGTTTGAGTCACGACCATTGCGTGTACTACCACCCGCTTTCTTATGTGCCATTGCAAATCCTCTTAAGCTGCTACAATCTTCTCAATCTTCACTTCGGTGAAGTATTGTCTATGACCCATTTGCTTTTGGTGATGTTTACGACGTCTAAACTTCATAATATGGACCTTCTTATGACGGCCTTGGCCAATCACAGAAGCGACCACCTTGCCGCCATCGACAAAAGGTTTACCAATCTGAATGGTATCCCCATTCGTCACCATTAAAATTTTAAAATCAACGGTAGAACCCACTTCAGCTTCTAATAGCTCTACTTTAAGTGTTTGTCCTTCCGCTACGCGGTATTGTCTGGCACCGCTCAGAATCACTGCATGCATGTTTTTATACTCCAAACCCTGCTTTATTTTAAATCAGACCTGAAAGGGGATGAATTATAGATATTCCTTGGGCGATACGCAAGGAGCATTTCACATTATCTCTTTTTCGTTAAACCTTGACAGCGCGCCCGACTCCCCACTACGATTCAAGCACTTAATTCCATTAACGAGAACCGACCCTCATGCCCTTGGAATCCATACGTTCCCTCGTGCGAACTGATTTAGCTGAAACAGACCGATTTATCTCTCAAGAATTACAGTCCGACATCCCTTTTATTAACGAGCTAGTTGCGTATATTTTGACCGCCGGCGGCAAGCGAATCCGCCCTCTTCTAGTATTACTCGCCGCCCGCGCCTTTCAAAATCAAAAGCAGCACCACATTGAACTGGCCTCCGCAATCGAGCTCATCCACACCGCAACCCTCTTACATGACGATGTCGTCGACAGCTCCAGCCTGCGCCGAGGCCTTGAGACTGCCAATTCCATCTGGGGCAATGAAGCCAGCGTCCTTGTGGGTGATTTTTTATATTCCCGCGCTTTTCAGCTGATCGTGAAATTACAGCATTTCCCCATATTAAGCATCTTCTCCAATGCCACAAATCTCATTGCAGAAGGCGAAGTCTTGCAACTCATAAATTGCCACAATCCCGATACCACAGAAGCTTCCTACTTTGATGTCATCACACGTAAGACCGCCAAATTATTCGAGGTAGCCACTCAAACGGGCGCCGCTCTCTACACAGACAACCCAGACTATATCAACGCCATGCAGCAATACGGCTTAAATCTTGGTATCGCCTATCAATTAATCGACGACGTTCTTGATTACAGTGAATCCGCAGAACAAACCGGCAAAAACATGGGCAACGATTTAACCGAAGGAAAACCCACTCTTCCCCTCATCTACGCTCTTACAAAAGGCACATCGACTGAAGTGAGCCTGCTTCGAAGCGCCATCCAAACCGGCTCTACCCATGAACTCACTTCCATCGTCAAAGTGATTGAATCAACCGGCGCCATCGAGTACACTGCCAACGCTGCAAAACATCATGCAAAACAAGCGTGTGACGCACTCACACTCATTCCCGAATCGCCTTACCGCGACGCATTGCATAGACTCGCTGGATTTGTAGTAGAACGACGTTATTAACACACACGGGGTGTAGCTCAGCCTGGTAGAGCACTGCTTTCGGGAAGCAGGGGCCGCATGTTCGAATCATGTCACCCCGATATCGCACACTATCATCATACAATGCTTCAAAATTACCATATCCAATCAAGCGACTCACGCAACGTGCGCATAGTATTTTTTTTCAGTAAGCCTATAATTAGGTCCTACTTCAAAAGGAACAATCTATGCTTCAATTAAAAAAACAACTCGCCGCTTCTATTGTTATGCTGTTATCGTTTACTCTCTGCACTAAATCCGTCATTGCAGAAACTAATTATTGTCCCAGTAACAAGGATGATCCTTCTTCCTATGATTGGAATGGAACAATCCCATCGGGCTGGAGTTTAGGACCGTTGTCTTCTATTTTGCCTCGTCATGATACGCCCTACACACTCGCCGGTGGCATTCCCGTTGAAACCTATACTTTTGAGCTTGCAACTGCCAATCCCTTCACTCAGGAATTGACTTGTATGTATGCTCATATCGGCAATGCTCAAAGTTATCAGGGAGCCACAGCGATGATTGTCTTTATAAAAAACAATGTCGATACCTCCTTGATTATTCCTTCTCCTTACGGAAGTTTAGAAAAATGGTATATTCCGCCCAATAGCTCACCACAGACCAATAGCCATCCGACACTTCATTGCGGCAGTTATACACACACAGGTGCCAAGGTGACGGATTGCGCTTTTTGATCAATAAAAAATAATGTATAATCCCCAGCCAATCTGGACCCTCACCTCATTTTATAAGGTATTGTATGTTTGCTAATCTTTCAGAACGATTGACCCAGGTTTTAAAGAACTTAAGCGGCAGAGGACGTCTGACCGAAGAAAATATTAAAGACACGATGCGTGATATTCGCATGGCGTTGCTAGAAGCCGATGTCGCATTGCCCGTGGTCAAACAATGTCTTGAACAAATTCAAGAAAAAGCCATCGGCGTTAAAGTGATGGAAAGCTTAAGCCCAGGGCAAGCGCTGATTAAATTAGTGCGCGATGAACTTGTCGTCATGATGGGCGAAAGCTGCGATTCATTAAATTTATCCACTCAACCACCTGCCATTATTTTGATGGCCGGCTTACAAGGCTCAGGCAAAACAACCACCGTTGCTAAACTCGCACGCTGGCTTAAAGAAAATCAAAAGAAATCTGTTTTAGTCGTCAGTACCGATATTTATAGACCCGCGGCTATTCAACAGTTAGAAACACTGGCTAAAAATATTAACGTTGAGTTTTACCCAAGTCAAAGCACCCAAGATCCTGTGGCAATTGCAACGGCTGCCATGACGGCTGCAAAATCGAAATTGATTGACGTTGTCATTATTGATACTGCTGGACGTTTACATATTGATGATGAAATGATGGCAGAAATCACTCGACTTCATCATGCCGTTCAACCCATTGAAACTTTATTTGTTGTAGATAGCATGACAGGGCAAGATGCGGCAAATACAGCACGCGCCTTTAATGCCGCATTACCTTTAACCGGTGTGATTCTCACAAAAACGGATGGCGATGCACGCGGCGGGGCTGCGCTTTCCATTCGTCATATCACGGGTAAGCCTATTAAATTTATGGGTATCGGTGAAAAAATCGATGCGCTGGAACCTTTCCATCCTGATCGTGTTGCTTCCCGTATTTTAGGAATGGGCGATATCCTCTCACTGGTTGAAGATGCAGAACGTAATCTCGATCGCGCAAAAGCTGAAAAATTTGCGAAGAAAATCAAAAAGGGCAAATTGTTTGATCTGGAAGATTTCAGAGATCAATTACGCCAGATTTCTAATATGGGCGGCATCATGGGTATCATGAAAAAATTGCCGGGCGTAAGTAATCTTCCGAAAGCCGCCACCGATAAAATTAATGACAAATCACTTTCTGAAATTGAAGCCATTATTAATTCCATGACACCGAAAGAAAGACGTATGCCTGTGATCATTAATGGATCACGTAAACGTCGTATTGCGTTAGGATCAGGTACTGATATTCAAGCGATCAATCGATTATTAAAACAGTTCACGCAAATGCAAAAAATGATGAAGAAACTCACTAACAAAGGTGGGTTATTAAAAATGATGCGCGGGCTACAAGGAAAGCTACCACCCGGCATGATGCCGCCGATGGGAAATGAATAACTCTTTATGAAGCTAAATATCTTCATGAACTTCGCTTAACAATTTCCCTCTCCCGCCCACGAAAAAATACAAGAACATTTATTTTGAGTGCGGGAGAGGGGAATGACTAAGCGAGTTCACAAAAATAACGCAGCTCTTCCGCAATGATATAAGGATACAAACCATGCAGATTTGGGTCGATGCAGACGCTTGCCCAAAAGTCATCAAAGAAATTTTATTTCGTGCAGCGATTCGAACTCAGACAATGCTTGTTTTAGTGTCCAATCAGCCGCTCCAATCACCCACGTCTCCCTTCATTACTAAACAAATCGTCAAGTCCGGCTTTGATGTGGCTGACAATCAAATCGTAGAAAAACTAGAAGCGGGTGATTTAGTGATTACAGCCGATATTCCTCTTGCAGATGCCGTCATTCACAAAGGAGGAAAGGCACTCAACCCACGAGGCGAACTCTACTCTGAAAGCAATATCAAACAACGCCTTTCTATCCGAAATTTTAGCCAAGAACTCAGAAATAGCGGCATCAATACCGGCGGCCCTCCCAAAATCAGCAAAAAAGAAATACAAAATTTTGCAAATGCTTTAGACCGCTTACTTTTATCCTTTTAAAAAATTTAAAAAAGATTAGAATGATCGCTCGAAAATTTAAAGATTCACTAAAAAAGAGAAAATACCCATGGAATCCGTTGATCAAATTATCCAAGCTAAATGGCTTATTCCTTGCGAAGGAAAAAATACTGTATTAAATGACCATGCGCTCGTTATTCATCAGGGTAAAATTAAAGATATTTTACCCATCAAAACTGCTAAAGAACGCTATACTGCACGAACACACGAAAACTATTCCTCACATGCTATCATCCCAGGATTCGTCAATGCACATACCCATCTTGCGATGAATATGTTTCGCGGTCTTGCGGATGATCTCGCTTTAATGAACTGGTTAAACAACCACATTTGGCCCGCTGAAAAAAAATGGGTAAGTCACGAATTCGTACGCGATGCTTCTCTTTTTGCAATGGCAGAAATGATCCGCGGCGGTACCACTTGCTTTAACGATATGTATTTCTTTTTACAAGCAACAGCAGAAGCCGCAGATATTGCAGGCATTCGTGGATCCATCGGTATTACTGTCATCGACTTCCCCACCACATGGGCAAAAACAACCGATGAATACTTTGCAAAAGGTTTTGCTTTTTATGAAGCGTATAAAAATCATGATCGGATAAAAGCAACCGTTGCACCGCATGCTATTTACACGGTGGCCGATAAGAATTTATTAAGAGTAAAAGACTTCGCAGAAAAATATGATCTTCAAATCAATATGCATATCCATGAAACCGCTGATGAAGTGAACCAATCTTTAAGTCAAACCCAAGAGCGGCCCTTAAAACGTTTACAAAAACTCGGATTAATTTCACCTCGATTGATTGCTGTGCATATGACACAAATGGATGATGAAGATTTGGAAATCGTGCATGCAGACAAACCTAATATTGTTCATTGCCCGCAATCCAATATGAAGTTAGCGAGCGGTGCATGCCCTGTCGCAAAATTAGATGCGCTCGGTGTCAATGTGGCTCTGGGTACGGATGGCGCAGCCAGCAATAATGATCTTAACATGTTAGAAGAAATGCGTTCAGCGGCTTTTCTTTCAAAATATCTGACCTTGAATCCCGAGAGTGTTTCAGCACCGGATATTTTAACGAAAGCAACCTTGCATGGCGCTAAGGCATTAGGCATCGATGGGGTTACCGGTTCATTAACGATCGGAAAGTCCGCTGATTTTGTCGCGATCAACTTAGATGCTATTGAAACATTACCCGTTTATCATCCGATCTCACAAATCGTTTATTCTGCAGCACGCAGCCAAGTGACGGATGTATGGGTTTGCGGTAAGCAATTGCTTAAGAATCGTGAACTCCTAACCTTAGATGAACAAGAATTGATAGCCAAAGCAAAACATTGGGGTGAAAAAATAAAATAGCTTAGTAACTCCCCTCTCCCGCCCACGAAATGATGCAAGAACACCTCTCTTGAGTGCGGGAGAGGAATTTCTAAGCTAGACCCCAGTCAACAAAAGGCCAAGCACTCTAAGCAATCCTTGAAAAGTAAGTGCATTTTCAACACAATCCGCTATAATACGCCTCCCTAAAACATCACTAAATAAACAGGAATCTCTTATGCAACAAGAAAGAACCTTATCCATCATCAAGCCTGATGCAGTCTCTAAATGCGTGATTGGTCAAATTAACAGCCGTTTCGAACGTGAAGGCTTACGTATCGTCGCTGCCAAAATGACTCAACTCACCAAAAAACAAGCTGAAGACTTCTATGCAATCCACAAAGACCGCCCTTTCTTTAATGGACTCGTTAGTTTCATGAGCTCAGGCCCTGTCATGATCCAGGTATTAGAAGGCCCTAACGCCGTTGCCCTAAACCGCCAAATCATGGGCGCAACGAACCCTAAAGAAGCAGCCATCGGCACCATCCGCGCTGATTTTGCAGAATCCATTGATCACAATGCCGTTCACGGTTCAGACAGCCAAGATAATGCAAAGCAGGAAATCAGTTTTTTCTTCAAACCCGAAGAAATCGTAACTTACGTAAAAGCAGCTGAGTTAGCATAACGATGACAACCGCCCAGAGCAGCAAAATCAATTTACTTGGATTAGACCGAAAGGCAATGCAAGCATTCTTCTCTACTCTGGGTGAGAAGTCTTATCGTGCCGAACAAGCGCTCAAATGGATTCATTTTCATGGCATCAAAGACATTCACGCCATGACCAATTTCAGCAAGGCACTGCGCGAAAAAATCATCGAAATCGCAGAAATCCGCCCGCCTGAAATCGCCTACGAAAGCACTGCACCCGATGGGACACATAAATGGATTATCAAACTTAATGATGGCAATTGCATAGAAACCGTTTTTATTCCAGAAAAAACACGCGGCACACTGTGCGTCTCATCCCAAGTAGGTTGTATTTTAAATTGTGATTTTTGCTCGACCGGCAAACAAGGTTTTAGCCGTAATCTTGAAAGCGCTGAAATCATTGGCCAAGTCTGGATTGCTGCACGCAGTTTATCTGAAAGTGCAGGATTGCATGATCATGCAGTCACGAATATCGTCATGATGGGTATGGGTGAACCTTTACTTAACTTTGATAATGTCGTGACATCGATGAATATTATGCTTGATGATTTTTGTTATGGCTTATCCAAACGCCGCGTCACATTAAGCACCGCGGGACTCGTTCCTGCCATGAAACAACTCCGTGAAGTCAGCGACGTTGCATTAGCGGTCTCTCTGCATGCACCCAATGATGAATTACGTAATGTACTCGTTCCTGTTAATAAAAAGTATCCTTTGAAAGAACTTATGCGTGTCTGCAAAGATTATTTCAAAGATCAACCACGACGTTATGTCACCATGGAATACGTCATGTTAGCCGGCGTCAATGACCAGCCAGAACATGCCAAGCAGTTAATTGCACTGTTAAAAGGCATACCTTCTAAAGTGAATCTTATCCCCTTCAACCCATTCCCTAACTCCATTTACAAACGTTCAGATCAAGCTGCCATCGACCGCTTCCAAAAAACTCTGATGGATGCAAATATCAATTGCATTACTCGTAAAACACGCGGACAAGAAATCGATGCCGCCTGCGGTCAACTCGTAGGTCAAGTCCAAGATCGAACACGCCGCATGGAACGTTTGCAGAAAAAAATGCTTACGAAAAAACAAGTCGATACTGCCTCTACAATACCAGCCGTTTAATTCGTCATTTTATCTTGAAGGAGGCACCAGCGGAGGACCTGCTAACATAGGAGCATACTTAATAGGATGAGGAGTGCAAGACGCAAATAAATTTAATCGTTTAAATCCTTCCAATACTTTCGATCCTAATGAACCAGCACAAGAAGGTGGATCAACAGTCACGGGCTTTAATGCACTTAATGCTAACTCATCTTTTTTGCTGATAACGGGATCTTTAGGATAAGTTAAATAATTTAATAACGGTCTCAAAAATAATGTTCCCAACACAAGACCGGCCGCTCCTCCTATCATTCCCGTTATTGACGTTAAGAGTATGATCTGGCTTAGTGGCAAACTGGAAAGACAAACGAGAGAAAAAATTGTCAAAGCTCCCATAAGCGTGTTTATAATATCTAAGAAAAACGGATGAAAAAAAGAAACATAAGGTGTGTTATTATTGCTTAACTCATCACCGAAGAAAGCAGATATTCCAAGTACAAAAACCATCCCCACAAAAAAAGGTACCCCACACTGTGAGAGGAGAGCTAAACTCAAAACTGAAACACCCGAATTCATTAATAAAAGTAATAGACAAAACGCCGAAGAAACTCCCGCCTTAAAAAAAGAATGGAAATAAATATTATATTGTTCTTGTTGTAAAAGCTGAACTCGCTGCCAATCTTCATGGAAAAAAAATTGATTCGTATTCGGATTCGTCATATTACTCTTTAAATGTTCAAACAAAGTCGGTAATGAAAACCAGGTACCATCGGCTGCAACAAATACGAAAGGGGAATGTATGTCTATGAACCCTTGTGTGAGAGGACAAGACAAATAACTTCTTGAAGGATCAGAAAGAGTATGTGCCACCTTATTAGACGGAAAAAATCGCGCTAATAAGAGAAGTGCTTGATATATTTTTTTTCTATATATTTCCTCGATAGGAGGATTCATCAGACTCACCAAAAATAAACGCTCCTCGGCTGCTGCCTTCTCCGCGTCTGCTCTCTGTTGTGATTGTTGAGGCGACCACTTTTGATCCTGCTGTGAATTTTGAAGCTGAGTAATCCTTGCAATTGCATGTGATAAGGTAGACTCTCCTGTACGAATTTTTTCAACATACTCTAATATTGTTTTGTAGGGATCCGATAACAATTCATACTGCCGCGCAAACATAGCTGCTACCTCTGCATCAAAAAAGCCATAATTGTACATATTCTGGCTGTCTAATGCAATCAATACACAGAGGACATTCTCAGCAGTTGTGAGAATATTAAGATATATTTCAATATGTTATAAAGAAAACCTGACGTTATTGCGTAATTCACTGATTTTACGTGCCCGCGCCCGTGTGCGTGCCCGTGCCCGTC
>BMAG01000052.1 GCA_014132595.1 Gammaproteobacteria bacterium
TCACTTCAATTTTTTGAACACGATGTTTGATTAATTGCTCTTTATCTTCAATCAAATGTTTCAAAAACCAATTTGACAGTTCTTCTACCGTCACATTCGAAATCGGTAACACTTTCGCATCCCTTTTAAGCAGCATGATTTTTTCATCATTAAATTGGATGCAGCAATAATCACCTTCTTCACTGACAGTGAGATATTTGCAGGATCCGGCAATCAATATGGCTTTATCAAGCATATTGCATAGCGGATATATTTTTTTTTCATAAAATCGATAATCAAAAGACAACCCTTCATCTTCGATGAGAGTAGTCACTGCTGCATGGACTCTATAATCATGTCCATGAATATTTTCACGATCGGTGCTGGAAAAGACCGTAAAGTGTCCGGCAGAAAACTTGAGCGATTCTTTGAAAAGCTCAATCGTGGATAATCGGGAAACTTTTTTTTCATTTAACATGACGCTTTACCTTTTGCGGCCGATAAAAAAGAACAGGTAATAAACAGCAACTGAGTACGCCAAAAATTAATATCGATTCATATCGAACAATACCGCCGTCCATCGTAATGTGTGCAGGCGGCAAGAAACCTAAAATAATGGCACCCACGCAGGTGACAATACCGGCCCCGCAAACAAGCCATATTCCAAAAGACCCTCCAGGAATTTTAAAAGCGCGTTCCACTTGCGCATGTTTATAATGCAGCCTAATGGCTGATGCGAAAAGTAACACATAAAATAACAAAGCTAATTGAGCGGTTAAATTGGAAAGTACCCAATAGGAACTATTGACTGTCGGCATAATCAAAAAGACGATACAAATAAAAGTCACGATGATGCCTTGAGTCAATAAAATCCCAATGGGCATGGCTTGTTTATTTTGACGGGACAAAAATCGTGGAAGATTGCTGTCTTTAGTGGCAATAAGTAAACCGCGTGCAGGACCTAATAACCATGCAGTGGCACCGCTTAAACTGCCTACGATAATTAAGACTGCCATGACAGGTAAAAACCAGGCTATATGATAGGCTTTAAAGAAAATATCAAAGGCATCAATTAAGCCAGATACTAAATTCAGTTTTTGAATAGGAACGACGATCGTAATCGCAAGACAGGAGAAAATCAGCGTTGATAAAATAATAATAGCAGAGACAAACAAGGCGCGGGGATAATCACGCTGTGGATTGCGCACATCACCGGCATGCACTGCTGACATTTCCATGCCCATCAAGCCGAATAAGATATTCGTTAAAAAGGCGATGTTCTCAAGGTTATTCATGTTAGGGAAAAAGTTTTTGATGGTGAAATGAATTTCGCTTGGATTACCTTTATAAAGCCAGATAAAACTGAGAACGGAAATAAAAACCATCGGAATAATGGTACCGATAATTGCGCCAATCACACTGACCCAGCTTGAAACTTTTAAACCCAGACAATTAATCCATGTTGTGCTCCAGAAAGCACATAAGATGACACCGAGCATAAAATATTTATTATTGACTAAAGGCGGATAAATTAAGTAAGCAAGAATACCTGCGATAAATGCAAAAATAGTCGGATACCAAACGACGTTATAGATCCATTGCAGCCAGATCGTAATAAATCCTAAGCGTGGTCCAAAAGCTTCACGTACCCAAATATAGACGCCGCCGGTATTAGGCCAGCCGGTTGCAAGTTCCGCAGTGACAAGAATCGTGGGAATAAAAAATAACAAGGCGGCTAATAAATAGAAAAAAACCAGGGAAAAACCATAAACGGCACCTGCCGTTAAACTGCGCAGATTGTCAATGGCGATCACATTCATCATGATGAGTGTAAAAACGCTTAATGTTTTACCTTTGGAATTTAATGAGATATCCATTGCCTTGTGACCTATAGCCTAAAAAATAGTGGGCTATTCTACCGCAAAACTTCCTCAAAGAGTAACAATTCAGTCATTGAGATAGGAAAAAAGAACGAGAACAAGTTCGTTAACGTGGCCGTTTACGATAAATCCCAGAAAAGTTGATCTTGATCTATTTATTTACTTGTATATGCTATTAGTATTATTTTTTATAACGGAAATTGACCAACAGATGCTCATAAACAACGCAGTTTTGGTTAAATTTTCTTCAGCGGGGAAGGGCAATGCAATTTTTGATTCGTGTTGCGTTAATAATTTCTTTTTGCTTGTTTTTTAGCCAGCCTTCTTTTGCGGAAGAATCTATCCGCGTGGTGGTTTCAGGTGTTTCAGGGGATGCTTTAAAAAATGTACAAGATCGGCTTGCTGTTGAGCAAAAATTGTATGGAAAGCATTTAACTTCAGACGATGTTCGAAATTTTTACAATCATGCCAAGGACAATATTCGAAGTGCTTTAAAACCTTACGGCTATTTTAGAGCAGATATTCATTCTGCACTTTATCGTGATAAAACCACCTGGGTAGCACAGTTTCAAATTAATCCGGGACCGTTTTTGTATATTACAGGGTTAGATATCCAAGTCATCGGTGCAGGCAAAGACAATGCAGCCATTCAAGAATTTTTGCATCACTTTCCACTGCAGGTCGGGGATGTCTTACTCACAAAACCTTATGAAGATGCGAAGAGTGCGTTTTTCCAAGTCGTGAATGATCAAGGCTATATTAAAGCAGAGCTCATCAAAAAAGAATTACGTATTGATTTAGCAAAAAACACAGCCGTTATCATTTTGCATATGGATACGGGTCTGCGATATTATTTTGGTTCGATGGAGTTTAGCCCCAGTCCATTTGCACCTGGTTTTTTACGCCGCTTTGCAGAGTTTCGTCCTGGAGATCCTTACTCGCCTCAGAAAGTGTTAAAGTTCCAGCAAGATTTAGCAAACAGTCGGTATTTCCGAGAAGCTCAAGTTACCCCGGATTTTGAAGGGGCCGAAGATTTTAGAGTGCCGACTCAAGTCAAGTTAACACCTTATAAAGCAAAACAATATAAATTCGGGCTGGGTTACGGTACTTTTACAGGGCCTCGCGCTTTAGCAGGTGTAGATTGGCGGCATTTAGGCGATTCAGGACAGCATTTTACGGCACTTGCCAAATATTCTTCTGTTTTGCGAGGGCTTGCTGTTAAATATTTTATTCCTGGCTCAAAGCCTTTAACCGATCAATATACGCTGGGGGCTAATATTCAAGAATTCAGACCACAAAATGGAAATAGCTTTTCAGAATCAATTAGCGGTGCTTATGTCAAAATGCTTTACGACTGGCAGCATACGCTCTCATTGAATTTATTGAATGAACGTTACACTTTCAATAATCAACCCCGTAGAAACAGTCACGAATTATATCCTGCCTATTCAATCTCTCATATTGAAACAGACAACATGGTTGATCCGCATTCCGGTAAAATGATTAATTTCACCGTGCAAGGCGCCAGTGAAAACATTTTTTCAACGACCAGTTTTATACAAAGTGAAGTCAAGGCAAAATATATTTTTAGTCCAACCTCACAAAGCCGCATTATTTTACGAGGTGATTTAGGATATACGGTCGTGAATGATTTAAATCAGCTGCCATTAACACTTCAATATTTGGCAGGCGGTCCTGGCAGCATACGCGGTTATAATTATGGCAGCATTGGTCCTGGACGTTATCTGGAAATTGCGAGTGGTGAATATCAACATCGCATTATTGATAATCTTTATGGTGCTGTGTTTTATGATGCAGGAACTGCCACCAACAAATTTAATCAGGGTATTATGCGCGGTGATGGTTTTGGTTTTGTGTATATCTCACCGATTGGGCCTGTGCAAGTTTATTTGGCGCGAGCAGAGTCAAAAGCCTGGAAGCCTAAAAGCATTATATTTAATATAGGAGCCGATTTTTAATGCGTTTTCTAATTAAATATTCATTCATTACCTTATTCATCAGTATTGCAACGGCGATTTATTTATTATGCTGCACGACGCCAGGACTTGTTTTTGAGTTACGATATCTGACTTCTTTTCTCCCGGGCACTTTTCAGGTAGATAAAATTCGAGGAACACTTTTTAAAGGATTTTCGCTAGAAGCGATTCATTATCAAACGAAAGAAGAAGATATTACCGTAAAATCCCTCATGCTAAGTTGGCACCCTGAACAGTTATTGCAAGGAAAATTAAGCATTGGATCGTTAATTTTAGAACAGCCGAATATTATTCTGTTATCGACCGATGCTGCATCATCGACAGTGAGCCTTGATGATTTTAAAAAATGGCATCGCATCAATATTCATCAATTGATTGTTCATCAGCTGAAGCTTCAAAAAGCAGATTTGCGGCTCGATTTAACGGGAGAGCTCAATGATCAGTGGAATTTTCATTGGAAATTGCTCATTCCTACACTTAAAACAGTTTGCAAAGACTGTTTGGGTTCATTTCAAGGTGAAGGAAACATTGCAGGGAAACGATTCGTTCCCACGATCAATGCGATGATAGAAGGCAGTCAGATCGTGACCGCGCAACAAAGAATTGGAAAGCTCATGGGCGATGCCCATATTGTATTACAACCCAAACAGAATTCGACTATTCATTTAGTGGCTACGCAATTAAAAATCAATGATAACCTCATTAAAAAAATAGCGATTACTTTAACAGGCAATATGGATTATGTAAAAAATACGCTGGTGGCGCAGGCAAAAATGAACATTGCGCAAAACGGAACAATTGACATGGCAGCGTCCTTGCCAGAGTTTTCAGGGTTAACTCATCCTAAACAGGCGGTCTTAGCTGCGATTCAATTAAATTTCACAAATTTGGAACCCTTAACGTATTTGCTTCCTGTGATACAACATCCGCGCGGTGTATTACAAGGAACATTGAATATCACCGGAACTGTATCAAAGCCAAAGTGGACGGGCGTACTGAATTTGAAACAAGGTCATGTGGCTATTCATGATTTAGGAATTCATCTGAATGATATTTTGCTGACTGGAACTCTAGATAAAACCAATAAAATGGTATTATCTGGCAGTTTTCGTTCTGCAGCAGGTCATGGACAAGTGCAGGGTGATGTCGATTTAAATTCATCTCAATTTCCTTTAGCTTTATCTGTGCAAGGTAGTCATTTAAATCTCCTACATTTGCCAAAGTATAAAATTGCAGTATCACCGGATGTGAAAATCAATTTTATTTATCCGAATCTGGAATTACAAGGAAAGGTCAAGGTTACAAAAGCGACTATTAAATTGAAAAATTATATCAATACAGTGGCACTGCCAGATGAAACGGTTTACGTGGGAGAAACTAAAGCACAAACGCCATCTATTCTTGCAGCCATTAAACTCCATATCGCGCTAGATTTAGGGGATGATGTTTACTTTAGTTATAAAGATTTTGAAACTAATTTGGGCGGGCAACTAGTCATCGATCAAGCACCAAACCGTCCTGCGACTGCCATTGGTGAAATTCATGCGATCAAGGGCAGTTATACAATGTATGGACAAAGTTTAAAGATTAAAACGGGCCGCCTTATTTTTGCAGGGAACTTACTGACGAATCCAGGACTCAATATCGAGGCTATACGTCGAGTCAAAAGCGTGAATGCAAGCAGCAATGTGCTCATGCCGTCGCTTGAAAGTTATGTAGGAACCGATACGATTGTGGGTGTACGTATTATTGGAACCGCTGAAAATCCGCATGTGACTTTGTTTTCAATTCCCGCGGGTCTTTCGCAAGAACAAATTTTGTCTTCATTAGGCGGAGAAGGGGCGGCGTTAATGGGTGCGATCTCGGCACTTAATCCGGGTGTTTCAAAAGTGAGCGGAATGACCGATAAGCTGACAAAAATGCTGGGGTTAACAGAAGTCAATATTACATCCGTTCAAACGTTTGATAAGGTGACTAATCAAGTACAGTCAACGCCTTCTTTTGTGATAGGCAAACGAATTTCAAAAAAATTGTCTTTGCATTATAGTGTTGGTATTTTTAATCCTGTTTCTGTTTTTAATGTTCGATATCAGATTAATAAAAACTGGGCAATTCAATCTGAAACGAGTACTATAGAAAACGGTGCAGATATATTATATGGATTCGAAAGACCCTAGGAGTTTGATGCATGATGACCTGCAAAAAATTGATAAAATATTCTGTTGTATTGTTCATTTGTCTTTTCAGTTTTAATGCATTTTGTGCAGATAAAGCTGCCAAAGAAGAAACCTCACCGCCACCAGAGGATGGCCCGCTTACTGCGGAACAAGTGCCGCCGATTAATCAATAGGTGTCGTATTGTTTGTCATCCCTTTGCTCAGGATGACAAACTGGCACCGTTAAGTGAACGCTCACGGATTATTTTTTCTTTTCTAAACCGCTTGTTTGTGAATTGGCTTCAGGAATGGCTGTTTTCTTTGAATCTTTATGAAAAAATTGCTGATATAAAGATTTTTTTTGTAGTGCCTTGCTTAGTGAGGCTATCTTGGGCGTGATTCTTTCTATTGCTTCTCTATTGTCAGTGGCCTTTGCAAACTCTAATTTCTTTGCATAGAAATTTAATAATAGTTGCTTGGAGGAGCGGCTGCGGTCCGCAGACCATCGTTCTATTAATTTATTTTCTAACTCATTGGCAAGCGGACAATGATCCAGTGTACTATATTCTAAAATTCGATGACTTAATTGCTGATGGCGAGAACTGTCTAATTTTAAAAATGTCTCGGCATTGCCAAAGTGTGTTAACCACGTTTGCATGCGTGTTTTGAGCGCTGGATTATTTCCAGCCATCGATTGTTCTAATATTTTTAAAATCCCATCCGATTGATTTTCATAATGACTGGCATTGGAATGCATTTCATGACATTTTTTGATAAGGCCGTTTAGGGTCTTTTCATTAAATATGGCATAATAGTCATTGTAAGCAGCGTCTGAAGATTTTCTCTGTGTGATGCAATGGATAAGACTCTCAATGCTATCTGGGGTATTCTTTAAAAATTGATGCGCCTTGTGCCATTGTGATGCAATTTCAGGAGGTACTCTTTTTTGAGTGCCATCCTCTAACTTGATTGTTTTCATGGTAGAGTTGCCTTGAGATGGAGGCAATGCAGAAATTGCCATAATAACTGCTTTACAAAATCGCTGATTTTCATTAATGATATGATCTTTCGCTTTTTTTAAAGGATTCCTTAATGAAGGCACTGACATTAATCGACCGATTGATTGCGCTCTGTCATCTTCATCAGTGAAGAGTAAATAAGCATGTACGAATGATTCAGAAGCTTTATCATATTGTTTTTTCTCTTTTGCAAATCTCCATCCAAGATCCCATACCGTCCAAGGGTCGTTATAAAAAATGGCAAGTTTTTCCTTTATTTTTGAATATAATTCAAAATTTGATTGAGTCTCTAATTGAAAAACAAAGCTACTCTTTTTATCAATAGTTTTACATTGATTATAAATTATTTCCACAGAGGATAAAATTTGTTCTTGCAATAATTTTTTCACCTCATTAATTTCACTATCTGATGATAGAGATTCCATCGAAGAGAAAAGCTCGATCTGATCAAAAAGATTTGCTTCTGTTTGTGCTGTTTGGTATTGAGTGCTGAAAATTTTAAATAGTTCTATCGATGCTAATTTTTTTGCATCAACAGTTCCATTTTTGTTAATCAATTTTAGCTTGTTAATCACATCCAGACGATCCTTGTGCGTCGTATATAACAGATAAGATTGTGCAAGTAATGGAACAGCTTCAGAGTATTTAGGCGGTTTATGACGAAGAAGAAGCACCGCATAATTCCATTTTGCTGCATCCAGATTAAAACAGGATGCTAATTTTACATATTCAGCATAAACGCTATCATTCTCTTTCGCTGCTTGCGTCACTAGGCACGCAGAAACTGTAACGCCTAACTGCGCCTCTTCGATTTGTTTTTTTATTTCATTAGCTAAGGCGCTTTCTGGGGGAGTGAGTAACTTATAAAGTAACTCTGCTTTTTGTTGCTCTGATTTACAAAGCTGGAGTGCTTTTGGCCAGGATTTAGTGATATAATCGTAGAGTTTTTCTTTGATTTCATGCGGGTATTCGTCGCCTGATTTTTCAATGGTTTTCAATAATGCTATTTCACTTAAAATGATCGGATAAAATTGCATACTCTTAAAAGCAGAGTCATAAATATGGAGCAATGCATTAAGGGCGTATTTTTTTGCCTCTTTATCTGAGTCTTGTTGAGCGATTTGTTTTAATTGCTCAATCACTGTCTCTTTGTGGCCGGCACCGCCTGGCTTGTTTTGCCATATCGGTGCGCATTGTTCTAATAGCTGTGCGGCTTTGAGAAAGTCGGGCGGTTTTGTTTGTGTGTGATAAAATGCCTGAAGCCGAATGCCGCTGGGGTTTCCAAGCTCGGCACCTAGTGTATAGTATTTTAAAGCTTTTTCCTTGTCGCTTTTATAAATTTCATTGCCAAATTTATTAATACAGACAGCCATTTCTTCCGTGAGTTGCTTTTCGCTTAAGGTTTTTTTCATTTCTTCAGCATAACGCGGAATATTGAACAGATGATATAAAAATTGTCCTCGCTGAAATTCGGAAAGTGATTTTGAATAAGTCATTAAAGAATTTGTATCTAATTGATCAAACAAAAGGGATGTTTGACCTTTTCTGTCTTTCATCACCTTTTCTAATAAGGCGTGATGTTCAGGATTGAAGATGGCTGGTATGCCGATTTTTAAAACTTCATAGTGAAGACGCATGTTTTCATTAATGAGCGTATTGTTTGCATTGACTAAATAATCAATGGGTTTTTTGCCCTCTATTTTTTTTCCTTTTATTGTTGGCTTATCTTTGGCATCAGGGTCTGCGCCTCTTAACAAAAAGAAAAGAATATCAGAAGATGGTATATCTTCATGAAGCGCAAGATGTAACATTGATTTATCTTGAAATACCTTAGTCTTCATCGTCACTTTTGAATTGAGTCTTAATAAAATCTTTTCATTCATTTGTTTTTTATGTTCTGCTTCTTCTTTAAAGGCAAGAATATCTTTTCTTTCTCGATCCTTTTCTTCTATCGCAGTATCCACTATATCCATGATGACATGTTCTCTTTGTAAATACGCAATAGAAAAGAGTGTATTCGACTGGTCATTTTGAAAATCTAGATTAATATCCGCATAGTCTTTTAAAATGGCATCAAATTCTTCATAATTCGATTCATGCACTGCTTTGAAAAGTCTAACCTGAAGATACAGATACAGATCTTTATCAGTGCTAAAGTTTAAATCTTTAATAATAGATTTTTCATAAGGAATGAATTGATAAATGTAATTTCTGGTATCATCGAGGATTTTTTTGAGAAAGGAATTTTGGGGATTTGCCCATAAATTTCCAAATTCAAAAAGCTCTGATTTTAATTTTTCTTTTTCTTCTATCCCCATTGTTGTGTAGGAATCGTCATTTATTTCATTATTAACGAAAGTTTTAAAGATAAGCATACTTAGTTCTGGCGAGGACGTGTTTGATAATTCATCAAAAGCTTTGAGTACGGATAATGGATTTTTTAAAGAGCAGATTTTTTTTAGTAGCGAAGAAACCATTGGCATATCGTTGAATGCGGGGTTTTCTTTTTGAGTGATCCTAAAAAGCATATCCAGTTTTTTCTGAAGCGCTTGTTGGTCGGCATCGTTTAACGTTGGCATAGATTTCCCCTTCTAAATAGGATAATGCCTATTTAATTAAGTATAGCACTTAAGGTATAAATGTTTTCAGTGGCGAATTCTAAATAGAAGTGCGACAGTATGCGACTTGGTAATTCTTTGAAATATTTCAATAATTAAAAAATAAAGTAAATATCTAAAAATCATTAAAGCTAATTCGATCAAGCAATAATTCTTTTAACATCATAAACCATTTCAACTTGGTTGATTTGATTAACGAGATTTTTTAATTCCTTCATATCTTGTATTTGCACCGTCATTACAATAAAAAGCAGATGATTTTTTTTATTGATGGTTGAATTGATCGCAATCAAATCTACTCTGGCATTTGCAAGCAACGCTGTTAACTCTCTTAAAAGACCTTCACGCTGATGTGCGCGAATCTGCAAATCAACAAAGTAATGACCCGTCTGCTTTTCATCCCAACTGACATGAATCAAACGACTGTGTTCCTCGGGAAGGTGCGAAATGTTGGAACAATCCTTGCGATGAATGGATACACCGCGTCCTTGTGTGATGTAACCCACAACAGCATCACCCGGAATAGGCTTGCAGCATTTTGCAATGCGTGTGAGTAAATCATCAATCCCACTGATTTGAAAATAATTTTGTGCAGTAGGAGCTACTGTTTTTGTATAAGTTTCAATGTCAGGTTCGGTTTCTGTGCTAGCCTGTGATTCACGTTGTAAGAAATTAATAATTTGTGAAGTTTTAAAGGTGCCATGTCCAATTGATGTCAACAGACCCTCTGCATTTTTAAAATTAAATTGCGCCGCGATTTTTTGAAAATCGATCTGTTGTATGCCGGCGCGCGATAATTCTCGTTCCAGGATTTGCTTTCCTGTTTCACTATATTGACCGATGTCTTGTTCTTTAAAATAGTGCGCAATTTTGGCGCGCGCACGTGGGGTTTTAATATAACCCGCATTTTTATTTAACCAATCTCGACTGGGTGCGCCCTTTTGCGTTGCAATAATTTCAACACGATCCCCCGTCCGCAGCATATAAGTCAACGGCACAATATGGCCATTTATTTTTGCTCCACGACAACGGTGTCCCAGCCCGCTGTGAATATGATAAGCAAAATCAATCGGTGTCGCACCGACCGGTAAATCGATAATATCGTTTTCCGGTGTGAAAACATAAAGGCGATCTTCGAAGACTTCCTGAAAGGTTTTATCCGGTTTTGTGTCATGCTTTGCAAGTTCTCTATGCCAGCTTAGCAATTGCCTTAAAAACGCGATTTTTGATTCATAACCACCGTGTGTTGCTTTATCTTCTTTGTATATCCAGTGTGCGGATACGCCATGTTCTGCTTCTTCATGCATATCATGGGTGCGAATTTGAATTTCAAGATGTTTACCTTGATCGTCAATAATCGCGGTATGGATAGAACGATATCCATTGGGTTTGGGTTTTGCAATGTAATCATCAAACTCTTCGGGAATCTGTTCCCAGAGTCCATTAATAATGCTTAATGCTGCATAGCAGTCATCAAGAGTCGGTACTAAGATGCGGACGGCGCTATAATCAAAAATAGACTGATAATCCAGCTGCTTTTTTTGAGTCTTTAAATAAATGCTGTAAATATGTTTGGCGCGGCCTGAAATGGAGACTTTAATTTTTGCTTTGGCTAAGGCATCTTTCAGAAGTTCAATGACATCATGAATCCGTTTTTCGCGATCAATGCGGCGCTCTGCTAAAAATGAGGCGATTTTTTTATAGGTTTCAGGATCGGTATAATGAAAAGAAATATCCTCCAACTCCCATTTAATTTGTCCAATACCCAGCCGATTTGCAAGCGGTGCATAAATATCGAGAGTTTCCTGTGCGAGTCTTTTACGTTCATCAAAATTAATATTTTTAATGCCGCGCATAATACAAATGCGTTCTGCAAGTTTAATCAGCACAACGCGAATATCAGATACCATCGCCAGAAATGTTTTACGTAAACGATCGATTTGAGTCGCGTTGCGTGTTTTGTAAGTATGGCTATGCAGTGTATTGATGATGTTTGACTGTTTAACCCCTTGAATGAGTTTAGCAATGGATTCACTAAATTCTTCTTTAATCATCTCGACGGTTAAATGCACATTGATCGAGCTGCAAAGAATACTTGCAGCAACGGCGTCCTGGTCCATCTTTAAGTCCAGTAGAATTTCAGCCATTTCAAGCCCTTGTTCAAGACAAGGCTGTCCATAAAACGTTGTTAATCCCTGGCTGACTTTTTTTGCCAAGAGCGCCGCTTTTTTGATATGTTCAAGGTTGCTTAAAGAATGTTTTTCCGTAATATGCTTGAGCCAGGCATCAATATCGACGCTGCCGTCTGTCAAGTGTGAAAATTTCTCTTTTACTGCAACCATGAATCTACCCCTTTCTCATTTTTGTATGCTGTCAAGGTCAAATCATTCGTTGTAAAGTTGTGCGCCCGATCTTTCTTATTTCTCAAAAAGCGCAATGGCCTCAATATGGCTTGTATGTGCAAACATATTAATAACGCCCGCTTGTGTCAACTGATAGCCATGAGTATAGACTAATTCTCCTGCATCGCGTGCCAATGTGGCAGGATTGCATGAAATATAGAGAATTTTTTTAGCAGCGAATGACCCTATATGCTCAATGATTTCTTTCGCTCCCGATCTTGGCGGGTCGAGTAAAATTTTATCGTATTGTTGTTGTATCCACGGAGCATCGGTTGGTGGTTCCATTAAATTGGCTGCGTAAAATTCTGTATTGCTGATGTGATTCAAACGCGCATTTTCACTCGCACGTTTAACCATCGCTTCACTGCCTTCAATCCCTGTGACCTGTTTTGCAAAGCGTGCTAAGGGTAATGTGAAATTACCTAACCCGCAAAATAAATCAAGAACACGTTCATGAGATTCGGGAGCGAGTAATTCCAATGCTTTTTTAATCATCAATAAATTCACTTCCGCATTCACTTGCGTGAAGTCTAATGGATGAAAATGCATCGTCAGATCGTGATCTGGGATGCGGTATGACAGAAGATCTGTCTTTGTTTCGGGCCAAAGTAGATGAATTTGCAAAGGTGCATTCGGCTGTAAATAAATATGTATCCCTGTCGATTTTCCAAATTCAGAAAGTTTGAGAAGATCTTCTTCGGGTAAAGGCGTCAGATGACGAAAAACAAGTGCAGTCACCTCATCACCCACCGCCACTTCAATTTGTGCAATATGTTCATATTGATTTAAGCTTGCGATTAATTCACAAAGTGCACTAATACGTGTGCCTACGCTGGGATGCAGCACCCCGCACGATTGAATATCGGTCAGATAATTACTGAATTTTTCTCTAAAGCCAACCAGCAGTTTATTTTTCTTAATGACATAACGCACACCTAATCTTGCTTTGCGGCGATATCCCCATGCAGCACCTGAAATCGGAGAAAGTAAGCTTTTAGGCACTACTTTTCCAAAGTGCTGTAATTGTTCCAGCAAGGTTTGTTGTTTAAAGCGGATTTGTTCGTTGATGTTCATATGCTGCATGCTACAACCGCCGCAGACACCAAAATGAGGACATTCGGCCTTAACACGTTCCGGTGCTGCGATTTTGATTTCGGTTGCAATGCCTTCATTATAACGGCGATGAGATCTTGTCACTTTACAAGTCACTGTTTCGTGAGGCAGTGCGCCATGAACAAAGGTTGTTTTACCATCGATTGCGGCAATACCGCGTCCATCATGACTTAAGGTGTGTATAGTCAAATCGAGTTCGGGTAACGGTTTTCGAGCTTTACGTTTCATAATGTTTAGACTTATTAACTTGCAAAAAGGTGTGCTATGTTATCAATGAATAGCATGCGCAACAACCAAGGATGGTATTTTATGGGCCAATTTTTTGTGATTCATCCGGATAATCCTCAATCCCGGTTGGTCAAACAAACCGTTAAAATCGTTCAGGATGGCGGGATTATCATTTATCCGACGGATTCTGCCTATGCCATCGGTTGTCAGTTAGAAAATAAAAGTGCGCTGGATCGAATACGTCAAATACGTCACTTAGAAAGCGGACATCATTTTACGCTGATTTGTCGTGATTTATCCGAAATTGCAACGTATGCCTATGTGAACAATCCCTCTTTTCGATTATTAAAAGCACATACTCCAGGCCCTTATACATTTATTTTAAAAGCCACAAAAGAAGTGCCAAAGCGATTATTGCAGCCTAAGCGTAATACGATAGGATTGCGCATCCCCGACAATAAAATTGTACAAGCCCTGTTAATGGAACTGAATGAACCTTTAATGAGCGTGACTTTAGCGCTGCCAGATCAAAAGTACCCTTTGGTGGATGCGCAAGATATCCAAACGATGCTGGGAAATCAGGTTGATTTAGTGATCGACGGGGGGGTTTGCGGTGCAGAAGGTACAACTATCGTAGACTTGGTAGAAGAGATACCAAAGATCATCAGAGCCGGTAAAGGAGACCTAACTTCTTTTTTGTAAACGTAAACAAGCCCGAGGCCGCTTGCGTCTTTTCCAAGTTTTTTCCTTGCCATAGAAAGACGCAAACCGGCTCAAACTCGATAACGTTTTCAAGGGATATATATTCTCAATGCAATCAAGATAATCGCTTAAATCATGCGCAAAACGATTGCATTTTGCACAATTCCTCCTATAATGAAATTGGGTATTTTGAATAGAGATTGTCCGGAACCGCGCACTGATATTTAAAGGGAGGCTAACTTGGGACGTGGTGAGCAGGTCCTTCATGAAAGGAAAGCCTAAAGCGTAACAGAGGTCTCCGAGGTATTATAAAAGAGGGTTTCCTAGTGACACTCTACAAAAAATACCCTTTTTTTATTTCTCTTGCTCTCTTCTCACTTTATAGACTACCGTATACACATCATCACATTTTGGAATTCTCTTATGCATTCTCTAATTGAACAAGAACGTGCTTATGGCGCGCATAATTATGAACCTTTGCCCGTTGTATTAACGCGTGGGAAGGGTGTTTACGTATGGGATGACAGCGGTAAGCAATATATCGATATGATGAGCGCTTATTCTGCGGTGAGTCATGGCCATTGTCACCCAGAGTTGGTAGGCGCATTAACGGATCAGGCCCAAACATTAGCCATGGTCTCACGTGCCTTTTATACGGATAAATTAGGTCTATTTTTAAAAAAAATCTGTGAACTCACCGGACAGGATAAAGCATTACCCATGAATACCGGTGCAGAAGCTGTTGAGACTGCTTTAAAAGCTGCGCGCAAATGGGCTTATACGGTTAAGAAAGTTCCGAAAGACGCTGCGGAAATTATTGTGTGTGATGGTAATTTTCACGGTCGTACGATTACGATTGTAAGCATGTCTGCAGAACCGCAATATCGAGCAGGCTTTGAACCGCTCACGCCCGGATTTAAACAAATTCCTTATGGCGATGTCGATGCGCTTGAAAAAGCGATTACACCCAATACAGCCGCTTTTTTAGTGGAACCTATTCAAGGAGAAGCCGGCATTATCGTTCCTCCAAAAGGCTATCTCAAACAATGCGCCGATCTTTGCCGCAAACATAATGTGTTGTTGATTTGCGATGAAATTCAAACCGGCATTGGCAGAACAGGGCGTCTGCTCGCCTGTGAACATGACGGCGTCAAACCCGATGGTGTTGTATTAGGAAAAGCGCTGGGCGGCGGTTTGCTGCCTGTTTCCGTATTTTTAACATGTAAAGAGGTGATGAATGTTTTTACGCCGGGTGATCATGGCAGCACTTTTGGCGGCAATCCTCTAGCGGCCACCGTGGGGCTTGCGGCTCTTAAAGTATTAGTCGAAGAAAATATGATCGCGCATGCTGAAAAAATGGGTGATTATATGCTCACGGAATTAAAAAAAATAAAATCACCGCTCATTGAGGAAGTACGCGGTAAAGGCTTGCTGATTGGGTTAAGCATCAATCCGCGCTATTATTCGGCAAGAGATATTTGTTTACGTTTGATGAAAGAAGGTGTGTTGAGTAAAGAAACACATAGTACTGTTGTTCGTTTTGCACCACCCTTGTTAATTAATAAGGAGCAAATCGACTTTGTTCTTAAAGCACTTAATCGGGTTTTAACGCAAGCCTATGAAGAAATAAAAACAACTTAAGGAAATCGAGATGAAAAAATGGATGAAGTGTGTCGGAGTTATAACAACCTTAGGATTAACTCTTTCCTTACCCGTACTTTCTTTTTCGGATGATAATCCGCTCAATTACTTTCAAGCAAAAGCCGCCGCGCAGAAATTACCTGAAGCGTATATGGCCGTGCAAAACAAGGAATACGATAAGGCTTTTGAAATTTATAAACGTTATGCAGAGGGAGGCGTACCCGTTTCCCAATATATGTTAGCGTATCTTTATCAAAATGGTTTTGGAACACCCAAGGAGAACGACTTGGCTGCAGCCTGGTATACCAAGGCAAGTGATGCGGGTCTTCCGGCTGCACAATTTGCATTAGGTATGATGCGTTATTACGGCATCGGTGTTTCGCAAGATTTAACGGCGGCTGTTACTTTATTTACGCAGGCTGCCGCAAAAAATAATCCGCTTGCAGAGTATATGCTGGGTTATCTTTATGCGCATGGATTTGGCGTCATTCAGAATCTCACGACTGCGATGAATTGGTATACTAAAGCCGCGACTCAAGGTGTGCCGCAAGCGCAATATAACTTAGGTTTGATGTATTATTTGGGTCAAGTGGGCAATAGAGAATATGGCAAAGCGTTTAACTGGTTTAATCTTGCCTCTCAACGCGGTTCTGCAAAATCAAAATATATGCTGGGATTGATGTATAGCTTGGGGCAGGGCGTAGGTCTTGATAAAACGGCTGCTTTTAACTGGTATAAACAGGCGGCCGATCAAAAATTATCTTATGCGCAATATAATTTAGGTATTGCCTATTATAATGGTCAAGGCACGAAGGCTAATTTAGCATTAGCTATCATTCCTTTGATGGAGGCGGCAAATCAAGGATTACCCAGAGCGCAATATTTTATGGGTTATCTGACTTCAAATGGCATCGGTGTTGCGAAAAATCCGCAAAAAGCACTGGAATGGTATATGAAGGCGGCAGAGCAAAGTTTTTCTGAAGCGCAATTTGCAGTGGGTTTTGTTTTTCAAAATGGTATAGGTGTTCCTAAAGACGATAGTCAGGCTTTTAAATGGTATTACACCGCTGCAAAAGAAGGTCTTGCGAATGCACAATATATGGTGGGGCTGTTTTATCAAAAAGGTATGGGTACTCCCAGTAATAATCAGCTTGCAGCGTATTGGTATACTAAAGCGGCAGAACAAGGGATGGATAATGCGCAGTTGTTATTAGGTGTCATGTATACTCAGGGAGAAGGCATACCTAAAGATTTTAAATTAGCGTATGTCTGGCTCAATCTCGCCTCAACGTCCAGTAATGCAGAAGTCCGTGATGCTGCATTAAAGTTACGCGATGGGCTTGCTAAAGGTATGAGTGAAGGCGAGATTAATGCAGCAAGACAGCAGTCGCAGGATTACTATAATCGTTATACGAGTGAAGGCCGGTGATACCTAAATCGGAAAACGACACTTATCGTTATCATTGCTGTCTTTAAATCATTCGTTGATATGCAAAGCGCCGCTACGAAGACTTCCTTTCCCCTGCGGGGGCAGGAACTCTTCGTAGCGGCGCTTGCGTATCAACGAATAATGTAACGATTACCACAATGACAATAAAGTAGCTTAAACCTTAATCTCAAGCTCACTCGCCAATTTCTTTAAAACCATCACATCCGGAAAAGCAAGCCCTTCAAGCAAACCCCAAGCTTGTGGCTTCGTGATGCATAACATTTTACTGAGAATATTCGCTCTTTCTCGTGTATTCACAGGCACGCCTAAATTATCCAGGCTTTTATTGACTTTGTTTGCAATGACTTTTGCGTTGGTTTCCACAGCGATCTCCTTATCAATGCGGCCAATTCTCGTTCCTGAGAAATGGGGTTGAGTAGGAGAGTATACTGATGTGAACGCCTGGGAGCAATAAGGGTTAGCGATAGATGTGTATGGCGTTTTCCCCTTAGTAAGGAGAAGTTTTATTATCATCCGAATAATGCAGAGAAAAATGGGATGCTGCAATTAAAGTATTTTTCATTAAAATCGCAGTAGTCATCGGCCCCACTCCACCCGGAACAGGTGTAATCCAGGCCGCTTTTTCAAAAGCACTTTCGAATTCAACATCGCCTTTGATCGAGTCATCCGGTAGTCGGCTAATCCCTACATCAATCACGGTAGCCCCTGGTTTAATCCAGGCTCCTTTGATAATGCCAGGCTGTCCTACCGCCGATACAACGATATCGGCTTGCGAGACATACTGACTGAGATCTTTCGTAAAACGATGGCACAGTGTCACGGTACTGCCTGCTAAAAGCAGCTCAAGCAGCATGGGTCTACCGACAATATTGGATGCCCCAATGATAACCGCATGACGATTTTTGTAAGTTTCCTGAATGCTATTGAGTAAGGTAATAACACCAAAGGGGGTGCAGGGACGCAATAAAGGATGGCGTTGAGCGAGTCTGCCTAAATTATAGGGATGAAAGCCATCCACGTCTTTCGCAGGATCGATGAGCTCTAATAACTTATTGCTATCAATATGCGCGGGCAGCGGAAGCTGTAAAAGAATGCCATCGATATCGGGTGATGCATTGAGTTTTTGAATCAGTGCAATGAGTTCTTCTTCTGTTGTATTTTGGGATAGCGGATGGTAAATAGATTGAATCCCTGTTTCTTCACAAGCCTGACGTTTATTGCGCACATAAATATGGGAGGCAGGATCGTCTCCTACTAAAATGACCGCAAGAGCGGGCGGACGCAAACCTTGTTGTGAACGAGCAAAAATACTCTCGCGTATTTCACCTAGAATTTTTTTTGCAACAGCCTTGCCGTCAATCAGTCTTGCGCTCATTACTTCTATTCCAATTATTTATCCCTAACGTCGAGATGTCATTTTGATTGCCCATCTTACGTTGAAGTCGAAACTTTTTTCAATTAAAAAAAATGTATATATAATGACCTAATCCAGTTTAAATTTCTTTTAAGATCTGAATGATTATTAAAGAAATTGACGCCAGTCTCCTCGTTTTGTATGATGCCAAGCCGTTAGGTACTACAGTGTAAGACGGGATAAAAAAATCGGGGTATAGCGCAGTCTGGTAGCGCGCCTGCTTTGGGAGCAGGATGTCGGGGGTTCGAATCCCTCTACCCCGACCAGTTCAAAGGTTTTTAAAATTTATGAATGCGCCTGTAGCTCATTTGGATAGAGCATCAGCCTTCTAAGCTGAGGGTAACAGGTTCGAATCCTGTCAGGCGCGCAGTTTGTACCATCGTTTAAAACCTAAACGATGATGTGTTAAGTCGTTCACGTATGACTTGCGGAAAAATGAAGTTTGCCGCTTAGCAAGGTGAGCGATAACGTGTTAATGGTGGATGTAGCTCAGCTGGTAGAGCCCCGGATTGTGATTCCGGTTGTCGCGGGTTCGATCCCCGTCATTCACCCCGCTTAGGGCCGTTAGCTCAGTTGGTAGAGCAGTTGACTCTTAATCAATAGGTCGAAGGTTCGATCCCTTCACGGCCCATCTTATTGATAAACAAACAAAAATTCAGACGTAGTTAGCGACCCATATGTTTGAGTTAATTGATTGCAGCTATGGAGAATGCGATCATCTACAATTTTATAGACATTTTTGATAGGTTATTAAAAATTAAATCTGACATATCTTTTGAGAGCGGTGCGCCAAAATTATGGGTAAAGCCTGCGCCTGTTAGCAAAATCCTATTTGCCATTACATGTTTTCTCCAGTTTATTTGTTAACTAATTCTCGTATCAATACAGGATCATTTTGAATGCATTTTAAATATGCTCGACTAATAGTGTCTGGGTCGCGCTGGTGTTGTTCCCATTTGCGTAATGTCTCGATATTAATATGGTAAACAGTGGAAAATTCGCGTTGCGATAGCTTTAATTTTTTGCGCAGCTTGCCCACATCCGGTGATGTTTGCAGCGTTACTAAGCCTTTCTTTTTTGCTTCTTTTAGTCCGCTGATTATGTTTTTACCTAATTTGCTCATATTAGTCTTCCAATATTTCATCAATTAATTTACGCATTTCTGCTTTTTCACTGGCGTCGAAATTATCTTGCTCTGATTTTTTAAATAGTGTCACCAATAAAATAAGATATTCGTCATCAAAGTAGTAGAGTACCTTTAAGCCACCGCGTTTGCCGCCACCTTTGCCTGTTATCCAGCGAATTTTTCTAATGCCGCCGGTATCTCTAATAATCGCTCCTTGTTCGGGATGTAAAGCTAAGGTATCGATTAACTCTTGTAGTGCTTCTGGCGTCATAGCTTTTTTGGCTAGACGCATAAATTTAGGTGTTGCTTTGACCTCTACCACGGTATGTTCCTTTTATTAATTATAGCACATAGTACCAGTAGTGCAATGTCCTATAGGCGGGCTAATTTCGGCTTGATTCTTTGGTCAAGATTAATGATATTATCGGTATGTTCTCGAAGCAAAACTCAGCAGGAGCTTCAAGAAAAATTCGAACCTCTCCAACGGACGTGTCTAGATAATACAAATCAATTATTAAAAATGATGGGTAATAATCTTAAAAGAAAAAAGGCTATTTCATTCATAAAAAACCTGCTAGTCTGTATTGCAACAGCTCCTTTTTTAGTTGGATTTGTCTATGCCGGCGCCTGGGCCTGCCATCATAAAAAAACGCATAAACATTTACTTTTTATTGATTCTGTAGAAAAATCAGATCGTTTCATTCGGTAATGCGGGCAAGATCATCTATTTTCGGTACCACTTTAGTTTGGGCAGAGCCATTTTGCTATGGCTTTTCTGTGATTCTGGTATTTTTGCATATATTTGCTTCATGAGAACATCAATCTCAGCTTTACACTTCCCAATGCCACTTCTTTTGGTAGTAAAAGGCTGATGCCAGTTAATAGGTTTCATTAGCTTTGTTAAATTATCTAGCTCATCATATAAATTTTTCGCAGTTTTTATATTTTGCGTACGGGTAAGCATTTTATAACAGCTATATATTTTTTGTAATCGATTAGCGACTTCTTCTAACTCCTTTTTAGATAGCTTTGCATTATCACTTCCATTAATCAAGGTAGAATCATTAATCCACTGTACACCATAATGAGCTTGAAGATTATTGGCCGCATCAAGCAGTTTATTCCCCATTTCCTTCCTTATTAACAAAAAGAATCATTCAAATTTATTGTTGATACGCAACCCAGAAATAGGGTCAGGCTTGCGTTATTGCCTAATTTTAAAAAAGTAATGCAACAACGCAAGTCTGACCCCGTTTTAATTTGATTCCAGATTATTTAATTAAAGGAGCTTGCAGTCCAATAAAAAGAAAATTTTAATCTCTCGAAAAATAATACGCTTTTACTACTTCTGAATATGATGCCTAATCGCTTCCGCTATCCACTGATTTAGACTCACTTTATTTTGCCTAGCTGTAATATAAACCTGTCTATGTAATTCAGGATCGATACGAAGATTGAATTTGCCGGAGAAAGGTTTTTCCGGTTCTTCGTTCCGCTCTTTGCAAAAGTCGAGATAATCATTGATCGAATCATGAAAAGCCTTTTTAAGCTCTTTAACCGTCCCTCCCTGAAACGTAATCACATCACGGGTATTAATTACCTCACCGTGAAAAATGTCCGCCTCATCATCAAACTCAACATGCCCGATATAGCCTTTATACATTAACATTTGACACCTGCCTCTTTTAAAAATCGTCTCATTGATACAACCGCACCCTTATCTGTTTCTTTTTGTGGGTGAGGACGATGAAAAACAGCACGCACATCGTTTAATGCAATCCTAACTCGTGAACCACTCCCTTCAGATATCTCAGCACCTAGCGCAACGAGCATTGCCTCAATATGCTTCCAAACAATCCCTGCCTGCACAGGGTTCTGGAGTATATGTTGTAATGTTTTTTTGTGCTTTTTATTCATTATAGCATAGTACCATAAAATAGTACCATTTCAAGACTTCACGCCACTTTCTATGAGGCAACGATAAAAAAACTCGCCCATATTCCAATCGGTACTTGGGTTTGTGCCATTTTTATGGATTAGAACGAATCCCGCTAAATTCACTTACTAAATTCACTTATAAGAAAATTTACCTGCTAAGCGACGTTTAGGCGCTGAGCAGTTATGCTCTTGCAACCGCATGAATATACAGCATTTCTAAAAATTGCCGCACTTTAAAAATTGGAATTCGCCAGTTTTTATTTGTACTATACTTAAAATAATCATAATTTTCTTGAATAAAGTGAGGAGAAAAATCATGAGCGCTAGTAGTAGAAGTGGAGCAGGGAAAGCGCAATCGGATAGGGCGTATAGTGATATATTATTTAGTCTGGCTAGTTTTAGCGATGAGACTGTTTCTTATGGGAAGGTAGAACTCAATTTTGCACTCGCAGTAAAGGAATTAGAGAAAGAGATTGCATTTTCAAAAGAGACTAAACAAACAATATCGATACATCCGTATGCTTTTGAAGTTCGCCAAAACGGTATTTTCAATTTGTTACGCCTGAGTATGAATGAAATCATAGGTCCTGTTATTGCAATGGATCCGAGACTCGATCTTGCTCTTGATGACTGGTCAGCTTTAGGAGGATACTTACAGGATTCAGAGCGTGACAGCTTTTTGAGAGACTTGTTGTCAGAAAAATATAAAACTCCCCCTAATCCCGTGGCGGTAAAAATAAGTAATAAACTTTTTCAGGCTCTTTCTAAGTCAGCCCCTGGAGCTCCTTTTCGCTTTATAGGAGAAAGTCTTGCTGCATTTAAAAGAATTGATAAAGAATGTAAAAAATTGGCGTTAGAACAAAAATCTGTTCTCACCAAGGAACAACAAGAATTTAAAGCTGTTTTAGAGAATATTCCATTAAAAAAACGAGAACAAAAACATCTGATGAACTTATCCGTCCAAGGGATATTGAGCAAAGAAGAAATAAAATCTATTACGGAATTTTCAAGAGCCTTGAAGGAGCTTAAAGAAGCCATCGAAAACCCAGAGAATAATCCTGAAAAAAATAAGAGCTTGATCGCTGGTATGACATATCTTGATCAAGAAAAAAAGAGAGAACTACAAAAAGCAATGAAACAATTTATACCTACTGCAAAAAAATCTCATGAACAAATCGAAAAATTTTTCTGCTCTCGATTGAATTCAAAGGAAGATAGAACGGAAGATTTTAATATTTGCCGCAGTATGGTCGATGCGATGCAAAAATTCATTAAAGATCCTTCGGATCATGAGAATTTATCAACGCTTTTAATTAATGCAGAAGAGCTAGAAAAAATATTTAAGAAGCTGCCTCAAAAAAAGATAGATGAACATAATTATATGCGGACTTATGTAGGTATGTTTATTGGTATGGGGCTCGCGTTTTTAGGTGCGCTTTTAGCGGGGCCTAGCATGGGTGGTTCTATTGCATTGATGGCGATCGGCATTGCAATTTTTACAGCATCTGCGGGTGAGCCCATTGGTTTATTTGCCTATCATAGCCATAAAATGAATAATCGGATTACTCAATTAGACACACTTCGGAGTCAGGCTAGTACATTGTTAAATAATTTAGTGCAAAATAAAAATTTAAAAGCAGCAACGCCACAAAGTAATAAACCGCAAGTATCTCTTTATCCAATCTTGGAAATAGAAGAGCAAGATATTGTGGGTATGGCAAAAAGTAGATTGACACGTAATGACTATGATGAGCAATTATTAGAAACTTATGATAAAATAAGTCATCTTATTGCTCGAATTAAAAATAGTACATTTAACATGACGCCTGATCCCGCATTTTCATTTGCAACAACTCATGCGGCTTATTTAGTTGCAAAAAATGAAATTGTAAAGAAAATACATGATTTAAATGATACCGATAAAATAAATGAATTTTTAGATAAGCTTCAGGAAGCTTTTTTAAATGATGTGGCTCTTGTTTGTAAGCCAAAATTAATCAAGGCTCTCAAAGAGGAACATTTAAACATTAACGAAAATAATGCATTTTTAAAAGTTGCAAAAGAAATTCTAAAAAACAAAAAGCTAGCGCCGCATATCTCAGACTCTATCCCTGTTGCCTTCCCTGTTGCCTTCCCTGTTGAAGGAACCAAAAAAGATAAAAAGAAAAGTACACAATCATTGTTTTCTCTAAAGGCTATTAAGCAAAAAAAACAAGCTCTTCAGAGTTATTTTGGTAAATTAGGCCGAAAAAAAGCTTGAAAATAAAATTTCACAGCCCTTAGTTTTATTTATGAAAACCAAAATTTGATCTTAAAAGTGCAATTTAGGGACAATTGCTAGCAAATTTTTGTTCTGAAGCATCGCAATTCACTACTTTATTCTCAAGCTCTTCTATTCTAATGTGTTTTCTAATTGTAGGCGGTGTGTAAAAGTAGGATAAAACGCATTGCGAAAGAACTTTAGGTAAAGGTAATATTTCTTTATTGCCGAGCAGTTCACAAGCCGCTTTTTGTGTCAGTAATTCTTGAATACGTTCAGGGCCATCACCGCAGAGTATAGCAATCGCGATATTATCAAGGGTGTCTTTATCAAGTGATAATGGAAACTTTGAAGATAAGAACAATTCAAGCAAGGCCGGAATTTCCTTGATGCTTCTGGTCAGCGTGCAAACAAATAGGGATTCATTTAATAGCAGCACTTTATTTGGGTATTGCGAAAGTAACTTACAAATATCGGGAGCGTTTCGATATTTTAAAATGTTTTTAATAATTGTTACGGGAAGAGTATGGCCATTCATTTCAGATTCATTGAAAGAGGCTGTGGTTGATAAAAAAGGATATTGTGAATAAGTTTCTATGACATGATCTGTTAGTTTATATTCACACTGAAAAAGTATCATGAGATCATGAATACTTATCCGTATATTTTTAACAATTAAATGTTCTGTGGTTTCTGTGAGCGTTCGAAGTTTATTATTTTCTTCAAATATCAGGTTGATTAATGTATCGGGGATGGGAAGATTAAGGTCTTTTTTAAGCATGATTAAAAGGGTGATGACGAACTCAATTTTTTCTTGATCGAAATAACCATCATACAATACAAACATTGATAAAAGATAATCAGTCAATAACTCATTGTTTTTCAAATCGATAATGTGATCTACAATGATTTCCACATCTTCCTGTGATTCTGCTGTGGAAATGAGCATCGCAAGCGGGCGGGTTAATAAGATGTTATTTTTATTCAATCGCGGAGAGTGAATGTTATTAAATGTTTCTTCATGAGAAGAATCATTTTTAGATTCATGTTCTTGTTCCAGAATCGCATTAATATCTGTCAAGGAAGGTTGCTTTATTTTTTTAATTTTATCAAAGAACTCTTTAGCAAACGCTCCTTGCCTTATTATATTCTCGATCATTTCTTCAGAGAGAGAAATTGTTGAATTCAAGTGTATTAATAAAACGGATATATCTTTCAAATATTGAAAATTATCATAAAAAGCAAGATACGTATAAAAATGATCTGTCAGCAGATCTTTGATATGTAAATTCAGTAAGGCTTGTATACCGGGGAGATCACTTATTTTAAAAGCCATGATAATTGCCAAGCAAGCTCTGCTAGTGAGCTGAACCCCTTCTTGTTTTAATTTCAATAGAACTTGAAGATATCCATAAGCATATTCCTGAATATTTCCGTCTAATCGATTTAAGTTTTGTAGGATAGATTTTGCGGCTATTTCAGCGTCTTGTCCGAGAGCAATCATATCTAAATAGATTTTCTGCATCGTGTTTGATGCAAAAGAAAAATCAAGAGGAAAGTTAGGGTTTTTATATCTAAAAACTTGCATGGCATTCGCGATATGCAGCGCATTTTCGCGGGCAAAAAAGATCGCGGCAATTTTAACGGGGTGTTCTTCTGATTCAAAATGTATTTTTTGTAATCCTTGATAAATTACAAGCTTGTGTGGCTTATAGAGCGGATCTTCTAAAAGATCCAGATAATTTGGACAATCGAGGTTGAAGATAGTCTTGACAAGGCAGGCAAATGAATCGCGAGTTGCTTGCTCTTCAGTTGTTAATTTTTCTTCTGCGGGTTCGTCTTCCTGGTAGTATCTGACGACGACGTTGTGTTTTTTTTCATGAGGAATAGGAGCGGCCTGTCTTGTGGAAGGTCTATCGAATTGAAATGCATATCCGTTCTCTGAGGGTGAGTCGCTGGATATTTCTTTATCCCAGGCATCTTGAAATTTTTCAGGATTTTCTTCTTGGTCTGAATCGTCCCATATCGTTTGTAATAAAGAAGGTATGGGCCGATCGTTTTTTGTTTCAGCTACAGCGGTATTATTAGGTATAGGGCTGTTATTCGCATCGTCTAAACTCAGTTTTCTTTCCAACATGTCTGTTCTCCTTTTTAATAGATGCCATTAAAATATCGCTTGCCGAATAAAAATGGATCGCTAATATACTCCCTTTTTAAGCGTGTATAAAGTGAGGGGCGAAAAATGTCCAATAGTAGAAGTGTCATTGTTAAAGAAATGGAAACATTTCTTAATTTCCGATCTGTATCCGAGGATTTTTTTAGTGCAAAGAGCAAGAGTGCGTTATTACAAAGAATAAAAGAAAATTATTTAAAATTATCGAGTGAAGAGAAAAAAAATGCAGTCATGCAGCTTCTTGATCTTTTTGAGACGGGATTGACTTCTCCGCAAAAGAAAGTTTTAAATTACATGAGAGATTCATTTTTGAAAACTTCAATTGCAGGCATCACAGGGGGGTGGCTAATGGGGTCTAGCATTGGAATGCTCGTCTCTAAAAGTATGTTAATGCAAGGCTTGATTGAGTTAGGAAGTATGGGAGCGGGTGTCTATGGTGCTGTTGGATATGCCAGCTGGATGATTGCTGCTAAACGTTATCCTGATGTCGATATTCTTCACGTCAAAAATAGATTTTATAATGTGAATGCATTGCTGAGATTAGTTAATTCATTAGAAAAACAGGCTGTGTTGCATGCAGGGGCTCAGAATGGAAATTCTTTGCCTAGGAGTAAGATGTAAAAGTTGTATCATTCATTGAGATGCAAGCACAGCTATTACGGGTCCCTTACTCTGCAGGGGAGAAGTGATCCGTAATAGCCATGCTTGCGTATCAACGAATGATGTCTGCTTTACACATTCGATTCTTGCAGAATGACATGACTGTTGAAATAAGGACTTTTTATTGTCCAATTACCTTCATCACCTGGGTTACGTCTTTATCAATCGTATCATTTATTTCAGAATCTTGATCTGAAAAACCTTCTGATTCAACAGTCACGGTTGCGATTTCTTCATAAAAAGCATCTCGATCATGATGTTGTTTTTCTAAAAAACTTTTCATCTCCACGGGGAGGGAGGGAACTCGTCCGTTTTTCATGCGGCCGAGTTGAGTGGGTATTGAGACTTTTAAATAAACGACAAACTCAGAGGATAATAATTGACGGCATTGCTCGCTGGTTACCGCGCATTCTTCTAATAAAACGACAACGTTTTCTTTTTTAAGACTATGATGAATGATCTCTGCTTGAATCCGATTAAAGGCTTTCTCTCCTTGCTCGCCTAAAATATCTCGCGTATGTCTGCCAATATAACGCTCAAGACTGGGGTTTGCATCTATGATTTGCCATCCTAACTTTTTAGCTAACGCATCGGTAAAAATAAACTTACCTGCACCCATATGTCCGATGACAAAAATACGTTTTGGCTTATTCATTTTAAGAAACTCCTAATTCTAATTTTGAAATTATAACACAAAAAACTATTCATGAGACTCTCTTTTGTTTTTTTCTATTATCCATTCGCTCTTGAGTATCAGGTACGCTTTTAGTCTTGAAGGGATTAAAAAGATTTTGTCTGTTGGCAAGCAAAGTACGGCAATGTTCTTGGTTGGATCTGAGGTAGGATTCACATCGTTCATTTATTTTTTTCGCTTTTTTAAAAATGGCTGTATACCCAAACTTGGTTTTTCCATACTTAACATATTCACCTTTATTTTCTTCTAGAAAATCGCTTAATGGTTTTTTGTTACGACAAGTGGCACCCATTGTGTAAAGAACTCTATCTTGGTTATTTTTAAAAAGTGAACCTAATTGGGGTTGTTCCAATAACGTCTCTCGTGGAATATGTTTTAATTTTAATAAAGCGAACTCTACGATTTCAATTTCTTTAGGGTTTAGCACCTCATAAAAATAATTAACCTCAGCATAATCTTCCAGCTTGTCATGATGAATGTCATTTACTAAGGATTGTCCATAACTGACGGCGGTTGTAAGCGTTTGAAGTTTTTGTGCAATAGGTGCATACAGGGAGTCAAGTAATGTGTAAAGAGCAGGGATTTTTCTTAAGCCCATAGCCAAGTCCAGTGCAAAAGTACCGCAATTGTCACCATCTTTTTGTATTCGTAAATTGGTATAAAAGACTTCTGCATTTTCTGATTCTAACGGCATAGATTAAGACTCATGAAGGATTTGGACGGACATATATTGCACTAAAAACATTAAAATGAGTATTATCTATATCCACGCTTTATTTTCATAATTCAATGAAGTAGTAGATAATCGATTAAATTTTTTCGGAGTTCGTATGCATAAGTTAGAGCCAGTCGATAAAGTGATTATCCAGGTCTTGGTTGATAATGTCACGGACAGTCTTTCTACGGTGCCTGAGAATGTTATTCATGAAATGGACTATCTTGAAAATCAGGGTATGAAAGAGCTGTCGGGGGAATGTCTTTGTTGTGGTGCGCACGGTCTTTCGTTATTGATTACGACCTTTAAGGGGGATAAGCGGCATACGATTTTATTTGATGCAGGCCCTGAAGGAGAAGTTTTTAAAAGAAATGTGAGGAAACTCAATGCGCGCATCGAAGACGCTGAGGCGGTGGTTTTATCTCATGGACATTGGGATCATGCGGGTGGGTTTTTAACGGCTGTTGATTTAATTAAAAATAATCAGGATGAGAAAGAGGTGGTATTTCATCTAAATCAGGGGATGTTTTATCAACGTGCCGTTATGCATCATGGGCACGTATCTCCTTTTAAAAGAATCCCCAGCATCGATGAACTGGAGCAGAAGGGTGCAACAGTGATTTGTGCTGATGAAGAGCGATTGCTTTTGGATGATTTCTTTTATTTGAGCGGTGAAATTCTTCGAGTGACTTCTTATGAAAAAGGTTTTCCAGGACATGTGCGTCAGTTACCTAATGGAGAATGGCAAGAGGATCCGTGGATTCAAGATGAAAGATTTTTAGTTGTAAATGTTCAAAATCAAGGTTTAATTGTTTTTTCAGCTTGTTCCCATGCGGGGATTATTAATGTGTTAAAACAGACACAGGTACTATTTCCGGGTATACCCATTCATGCTGTGATGGGGGGATTTCATTTGTCTGGACAGACTGTTGAAAAAATTATTCCAGAGACAGTGAATGATTTGGCGCAATTTAATTTGGAGATGGTTATTCCTGCGCATTGCACGGGGTGGAGAGCGATTAATGCGTTAGGAAATAAGTTGGGTGATCGAGTTGTGCCATCGGCGGTGGGGCGTATTTATCAGTTTAATTAACAAGAAAGGATATTATCAACCTGAAGGAGTTTTGAATAGACAGAAATTTTGCTTAGCACGTCCCCTTTCTCGCCCATCAGAGTTGATTTAAAAAATATTCTAGAGTGCGGGAGAGAGGATGTGCTAAGCGACACGCGCGCGTTTACGATGGGATTACCTGGCAGGATGGTTCATCATATTTTTGCAATGTTCCATGCAATTTTGCATCATGCCGCAGCCAGGCATTCCTTGATCATTCATCATTCCATGCATTGCCATCGGACACTGAAACCCCGACCCCGATTGCCAGCTTTTGAAGCCATAATACATTGTGCATAACGTTGAAAGGATCGATAAGACAATAATAATGAGGCTGATTGCTTTAACAAATCGATGGGTGGCAGAATTGGCGTGCTTTGAAAAACCTAATAATGCGGTACCTGCGGCTAAAGATATTAATCCCAGAAAAAATGTAATGTGAAATACTAACATAGCGATACTCCCTGTAATGACATGAAATCGCAATAAGTATAGCATTGTATTTTCTAAGTTGCATGATGAGATTATCTTTAGTGCAAAAGTCGATTAGCTGATTAAAACAGATCCACACAAGAGGAGCATGAAAGGTGACAAGATTTTTTTTATTTGTTTTGATCTCTGTGATGTCGGTATCGCAGGCTTTTGGAGCTCACAGAATTGTGAATTTAGTGGTCGGTTATAAAACCGTTCTATTTGCGGGGAAAACTGTTAAGGCCATTGCAGTGAATGATCAAATTCCAGGGCCTACTTTGCATTTTAAAGAAGGAGATCGGGTGACAATCAATGTCTACAATCACCTGGATCATGAAACTGCGATTCATTGGCATGGGATGATTGTGCCGTGGCAAATGGATGGTGTTTTGGGTGTGACGCAGCATGGAATTCAATCGGGGCGGTTTTTTCAATATCAATTTAAACTGCATCAGTCAGGTACTTATTGGTATCATGCGCACTCCGATTTGCAAGAGCAGCAGGGACTTTATGGGGCATTCATTATTGATCCTTTAAAAAAACCGGCTTATCGATATACAAAAGATTATGTGATTGTTTTATCGGATTGGATTAACACGCATCCAGATCAGGTGCTTGCTAATTTGAAAAAAGAAGGGGATTTTTATTCGCCCAATTTTCCGTTGCAGCCATCGCTTCTAAAATTTATGCATGATTATCAAAAAGCCTCTTCCAGTGAGCGGAATGCGCTTGTCGATGATTATAAAATGATGCAGCAAATGCGGATGAGTATTTATGATATCAGCGATGTAGCCTACGATGCTTTTTTATTAAACGGCAAGCCAGCCTCATCGCCATGGATTGCCCCGGTAAAAGTGGGTGATGTCGTACGTCTGCGATTTATTGGTGCGGGCGGCAGTTCTATTTTCCACGTTAAAATTCCAAATGCTTCCATGCAGATGGTGCATGTGGAAGGCAATGATGTGGTGCCTTATGCGGTAAAAGATTTTAAAGTCTCGCCGGGTGAAACGTATGATGTGCTGTTGAAAATTACGAAGAATTCGCCTTATATTATTTATGCAGAATCGATGGATACGGTTGGAGCTGCTCGCGGTGCGCTCGTGACTAATCTTCATCAAATGGCTAATTATAATAGCGTGACACCGTTCCCTGAGCCGCTGCCTGTGACTCGCGAGATGATGTCGATGATGATGGGCGATCAAGTAGAGCCACACCCGATGAAAATGGAGATGAGTCAACATGATATGAGTGATATGTCGATGATGATGCCGACAGAATCGACTCTGGTCGGTGATAAAATGCTGCCGCCTTCTTCTTATGAAACTTCGTTAGATACTAAATACCAAAGCATCAAAGGTGCTGTGAAAACAAATGATCCTCATACCCCCGTTTTTAAAACGATTCACATGGAATTGTTTGGTTACATGGATCACTACATTTGGTTTATCAATGGTATTCCAGAGCATCAAGCAAAACCGATTATTTTAGAACCTAACAAACGATATCGTTTGATTTTTACAAATACTTCTATGATGCATCATCCGATGCATATGCATGGCCATTGGTTTGTTTTGCGTGAAGGAAAGGGTGCGTATGATCCTTTGTTGCATACCATTGATATACCCCCAGGGGCGACCATGACTGCCGATGTGGATACCGATGCCAGCGGTCAATGGCTTTTCCATTGTCATCTTCTTTATCATATGATGTCGGGCATGTCGCGCGTCTTTCAATATTCAACATTAATGGAAGTGATGAAAGGCGAAAGAAAGCCAGAAGATGTGGTGAGGAATACGTCCTATCAGAACCGTCCTATTGTGAGAGTCGATGAAGTGAGGCCGATTGATCCTATGATGGTGATGCATCCCATGGCGCATCACACCGGATGGTGGTTCTCGACTTTTTTAGATGCAGGATTTGATCCTTTTCATGATGTGCAAAGACTGACATTTAAAGGTTTATATGGATCGGATTATCATAAATTGGAGTTATTGACTGAAGATGCGGAAATGTCTAAAGGAACCGCTGAAAATGCAGACATGGATATTTTTTACTGGCATCTCATCAGTCAATTTTGGGCAATCAAAGGGGGAGTAAATTATACTTATCGTCCTGCGAATATTCCCTATTGGCAACCGGGAATGGGTATCGAAGGATTGATGCCGTATTTTATAGATACGGATGTGAGAGGTTATTATCATAGTGGAAGTGCGAAATTAGATGTTGAGTTATCACGAGATAGTCAGATAACCAATAACTTTTTTGTAAGGCTGGGTATTCGTAGTATTCTTGCAACAAAATCTGTGGCGCAGGCTGAGATTGGAAGTGGTATGAATCAAATGCGTTATATACTAAGACCTTATTATCGGCTTATGCCGGGATTGAATATGTATGCGGAGTATGAACATGAGCAAGATTATGGTGCATTCAGAAAGTTTCAGAGTCTGGAAGGTTCTGCCGGTGTGCAGAATACGGTGACATTTGGATTAACCCTGTTGTTTTAAATCATCTTCAATGAAAAGGATATATGGTATGGCATTACTATCAAGGGCTGATAAAATCAGAGATCATCTCGCCAATGAACGAACTTTTTTAGCTTGGATACGTACCAGCATTAGCATCATTGTTTTTGGGTTTGTTGTTGCAAAATTTGGAATCACCATTCGTGAGTTTTTTTTCTTCCAAAATCATCTAATCAATGGAGGCGGATCTTCAGTGAGTGTGGGGGTAGGGTTTATGGTGATGGGTATTCTACTTGCACCGCTGTCTTTGATTCGATATCAAATGACGATGCGTCAAATAGAATCTGAACAATTTAGACCTGCCAGTGGGATCGCACTTTTTTTAGGTACGATGACGGCAGTCTTTGGTGTGATATTGACGTTGTATTTGATCTATACATCGCAAACGATTTTTTAAAAGGATACTTGATATGCATCAAACAGGCTGGCGCGTGTTTACTCAATTATGCTTAGCGGCTAAAGATGAAAAAATGTTGTCGTCTTTGCTGGATTTGTTATTAACACCGGAAGAAAAAGAAAGTATTGCTATGCGGTGTTTGATTGTGGCTGAGTTGCTTAAACAGGAAAAAACACAGCGGGATATTGCTAAGGATTTGCATGTGAGTATTGCGAAAATTACGCGGGGGTCTAATGAATTAAAACGGATGCCGGGTAAGTTGATTGAGTTTGTAAAGAAAATAATAGGAAGATAATAATATAGTCCAGTGTTTCGAAAGATCATCGCCGTGATTGCGCCGTCATTGGAACGTCAAACGCTGTTGCGAGCGACCACCGTCATTGCGCCCCCGCCGTCATTGCGTCCCCGCCGTCATTGCGTCCCCGCCGTCATTG